>JBDGWG010000019.1:0-43390 GCA_039585235.1 Gemmatimonadota bacterium
GACGAACGGCGAGGCGGTGATGGAGCTTCTGAAGGAGCTTCATGCCGAGGGGTCGACCATCCTCATGGTCACGCACGACCCCAGGTACTCAGCCTACGCCGAGCGCACCATCCATCTGTTCGACGGGCGCATCGTCGAGGAACGGTCGTCCGAGACCACGACAGGCTGAACCGTGAGCACCCAAAAAGCCAGTATCCTGGTCGCCGATGACCAGGCGGATGTTCTGTCGGCGCTCCGCCTGCTATTGAAGGCCGAGGGGTTCGACATAGCCACGGCGACTTCGCCCGCCGAAGTCCTCGAGCTCCTCGAGCTCGACGAGTTCGACTGCCTCCTTCTCGATCTCAACTACACGCGGGATACCACCTCCGGCCAGGAAGGGCTCGACCTGCTGCCCCGGATCCAGGCGATCGACGGCACGGTGCCCGTCATCGTCATGACCGCCTGGGGCAGTATCGAAAGCGCTGTGGAGGCGATGCGTCGCGGGGCGCGCGACTACATCGAGAAGCCGTGGGACAACGATCGCCTGCTGGCGACCATCTCGTCGCAGCTCGTGCTCGTACAGGCCGTTCGCCGGGCCCAGTTCCTGGAGGCCGAAAATGAGATGCTGCGAGACGCAGACGTCCCCGAGATGATCGCCGACTCGCGGGTCATGCTGCCGGTGCTTCGCCTGATCGAACGGGTTGGACCCTCTGACGCCAACGTCCTGATCACAGGCGAGCCGGGCACCGGGAAGGAAGTCGTCGCCCGGTGGCTGCACTACCGGTCGAACCGCTCGGATCGCCCACTCGTGACCGTGAACACCGGCGGCCTGTCGGAAGGGGTGTTCGAGAGCGAGATGTTCGGGCACGTGAAAGGCGCCTTCACGGACGCCAAGGCCGATCGAGTCGGTTACTTCGAGCTGGCAGGGCACGGAACACTGTTCCTGGACGAGATCGGCAACCTTCCGCTGACACAGCAGGCGAAGCTCCTGCGCGTTCTCGAGTCCGGCGAGTTCCACCGAGTGGGTTCCTCCAAGGCCAGGAAGGTGGACGTCCGGATCATCACCGCCACGAACTCGGACCTGGAGCGGTCGGTGGCCGAGGGCACGTTCCGCGAGGACCTGTACTATCGCCTGAATACCGTGGAGATCCAGCTTCCTCCATTGCGGGAGCGGCGGGAGGACATACCGCTTCTGGCCGCCCACTTCCTGCGGATCAGTGGTGGCAAGTACGGACGTCCGGATATGACGTTCTCTGCGTCCGCCATGGATGCCCTGCTGCGGCACCCGTGGCCCGGGAACGTCCGCGAGCTGCGGCATTCCGTGGAGAGGGCCGTGCTGTTGACGGAGGACCACGCGGTAGACCTCGAGCACCTGGGTCTTCGGCAGGCTTCGGAAGGGTCCCTGCGCCTTGAGGCCGTTCCCCTCGACGAGGCCGAGCGGATCCTGATCCGGAAGGCGCTTTCACGGAATCGCGGGAACGTGAGTCGGGCTGCCCACGACCTCGGTCTTAGCCGCAGCGCGCTGTATAGGCGCCTCAAGCGGCACGGCCTTCACGCCTGAGGCAATCCGGGGAGGCCGCAGATGATCCCAAGCGGCGTCAGACGCCACCTGCGAAAGCGGCTCTCCTACCAGAGAGCCATACCGCTCCTGGCTGTGCTGTCTGGTCTCCCGGCGGTGATCGTCGCCCTCCTCCTCGTGTGGACCGGCGACCATGCGAGCCGGACACAGTGGACCATCAGCGTCCTCGTGCTCGGCACATGGGTGGGCATCCTGATCGCGATGCGCGACCGAATGGTGCGACCGCTGCACGCCGTGTCCAACATGCTGGAAGCGCTGCGCGAGGGTGACTACTCTCTACGCACCCGTGCCCCGGCGAAGGACGACGCCCTTGGCCTGATCCTGCACGAGGTCAACCAGCTCGCCAGCTCGTTCCACATCCAGAGACTCGACGCGCTCGAGGCGGCCAACCTCCTCACGCGCGTGATGACCGTCATTGACGTGGCCCTGTTCTCTTTCGACGATCACGATTGTCTACGGCTGATCAACCGGGCTGGCGAGGACCTCCTGGGACGGAACGAAAGGGAGGTGCTCGGCCTCACGGCGGAGGAGCTAGGGCTTCGGGAGTGTCTGGCGGGAGAAACCCCGCGGGTCATGGACGTCGCAGTAGCCGAGGGGCTGGGGCGCTGGGAGCTCCGCCGACGCAGCTTCCGATGGGAAGGTCGCCCACACAGGCTCGTCGTACTGGCCGACCTCAGCCAGGTGTTACGCGCGGAAGAGCGCGTGGCGTGGCAGAGGTTGATCCGGGTGCTCAGCCATGAGATCAACAACTCTCTGACCCCGATCAAGTCGATTGCCACCAGCCTGGGTGCGATGCTCGAGCGGGATGGAGACGTGGGCGAGGGCGCCGAGGATCTGAGGGAGGGACTCCACGTGATCGCCGGCCGATCGGAGGCCCTGGGGCGATTCATGTCCTCGTACGCGCGACTCGCGAAGTTGCCACACCCCCAGAAGCGCGAGCTCAGCGTCGGGGAGTGGGTGCACAGGGTGGCGAGCCTCGAGTCCCGGGTCGCGGTCGAGGTCCTGGACAGTCCGGACGTTCGGATCGAAGCGGACGGGGACCAGTTGGATCAGCTCCTGATCAACTTGCTGGACAACGCGGTGGATGCCGCCCTTGAGACGGATGGGGCGGTGAGGATGGGCTGGGACGCAGCAGACGGATACGTGCAGGTGAAGGTCGTGGACGAGGGCCCCGGTCTGGCGCAGATCGCCAACCTGTTCGTCCCCTTCTTCACGACGAAACCGAGAGGTTCCGGGATCGGCCTCGCGCTCAGCCGTCAGATCGCCGAGGCACACGGGGGGCGGGTGACTTTGCACAACCGCACGGACGGCCCCGGTTGCGTGGCCGCAGTGTGGTTGCCGAAACGGGAGTCCCAACCCGTCAGGGGATGCGGCGGAGCGAGTTGAACAGGAGTGGGAAGGTGGCCATGGTAATGCCCCTGTGCTGTGGGTCGATGCCGAAAAGCACAACTCTACCCCGCCCCAGGGGGACCTCGACGATCGCAGAAGCACCGGCCAGCGCGCTCATCCCGTGCACCCAGCCGCTCAAAACCCGCGGCCGCTTCCCGTAGGTTGCAACCGAGACTGCCGGAGAGCTTGCCGGCATGTCGAACGCAGCTCCTCCCTCGATCCACGCGGCCGTGTGCGATGGCATCGACCGGCCAGTGGCCCTCGTGCTATCGACCTCGAGACTGATCTGCGCCCCTGGAGCGAAGAACACATCTTTCGGCTGGTCCCGCAGGCGATCCACTACGGGGAGGTGGAGCTTGTCTGCGGTCCAGGAGGCGGACCGGCCGAGAGCCACGAGGGTTCCGCCCGACTCCACGAAGGCGCGCAGCGCTTGTACACCGGCAGGCCCGAGGCCGCCGGTGTACTCGACCGGCATCGACGTCGGTGCCCAGCCTTCGTCGAGCACTTTCGGCTCGATCGAGGGAATCACGATACTCGTGAACCGGCGCGTCAGCTGGCCCTGCCTGACCTGTTGGTTGCGCAGAGTGGCGTACGGAACTTCGTAGCCGTCGAACAGCCATCGCGTCCAACCCTCATCCGCCGCGGGCACCCACGGTTGATACAATCCCACGAGCAATCCCGGTTCCCCCGAGACCCCCTCGGCGTGACGGGGAGAAGGCGTCGGCATCCCCTCCATGCGCACCAGCTCGCCCTGCGGCATTCGATTCGTCGGCTCTGCACGCACGCCCAAAAACAGCGGTAGGTTGTGCGCCGTAACGTCGTAGGGCTCACGCGGAGATCTGCCCGGATGCTCGAGTTCGCCCGGATAGGCCTGCGGTGCAAGGAGCATCTGGACGAAGGCGGCGTAGGGTTGCCGCATTCCCACCACGAGACTCCCGGCCGGATAGATCGATTCGCCATCCGTAAGATCCGTCGCGGCGACGTCGATCTCAACCTGACCCGTTCGCAGGATTCTGGTTAGCTCGGCCACACCCGGCTCGTTTCCCTGTCCCGCTGGAATGATCCAGGCCCTCGGCCAGTCCGGCCACCCTTCCACCGCTCGCTCGCCCACCGAGACGAAGTTGCCCAGCCAGGCCTCGCGGGATCCGGCGGCCCATCTCAGCAGCGCGAGCGCTCCCGTTTCCATGTAGTCGAGAATATCGGACAGGGCCCATTGCCCGCCGGGCCAGGGAGCGGGGTTATTCCAGGTCGGTCCGGCAGCGGATCCATCTTCGTCAGCTGCATGGAGCTCGGTGGGAAGGACTTCGATCGGCGTCGCGAGCTCGGCGCTGGCGGTCTCGCTGAGGATGCGCACGCCTCCGTGATAGTGCGAGTAGGCCCTGGCAGGGCTCCAGGCGTCGTACTTCTCGTTTACCGCGACGCCCCTCTTTCCCAGTCGCAGGAGCTCCCAAGCTATGGCCGTACCGAGCGAGTTCGTGGCAGCCGTGAGAAGAGGGTCGACGTTGGGCTCGATCGGATCCGTCCAGGGCGGCACGAAGTAACGACTACCGTGCGGACCTTGCTCGTGGATGTCATGCACGATCTGCGGATGCCAGACGTTGTGCACCCTCTCGACTACGTTCCGCGTCTCGACTTGCGTCAGGGAGTACCAGTCCCGGTTGTTGTCGTGACCCGTGTAGTGGTGGTACAGGAAGGGCGGCACGGATCCCTCCCACGGCATGCCAAGTGACTCCCGGTACCACTGCGCGACCATGTCCACGCCATCCGGGTTCAGCGACGGGACGATTAGGATCACACACTCTCGCAGGACCTTCAGCAGAGCCGGGTCCGTGGTCGAGGCCAGCCGATAAGCGAGGCTGAGGGGCACCAGTGAGCCGCCTACTTCCGTGGGATGGATGGCCGACGTGATCAGCACCACAAGCCGGCTTTCCCGGATCAGCTCCTCGCGCTGCCTCAGGCCTTCGATGCGGCGCGGGTCCGCCAACCGCGCCTGTGCGGAGCGGATCTCTGCCAGGCGTGACTGGTTAGCAGTATCCGTGATAGTCAGCAGCACCATGGGCCGGTCCAGTGTGCTGCGACCGATCGTGTCGAGCCGCACCCTGTCGCTCTGTTCGGCGAGCACCTCCAGGTACCCCGTACTCTGGCCCCAATCGACGACCTGGTAGTCATCCCCGAGGTGGAAGCCAAGGTGGACTTCGGGCGGGTCAGGGGGCAGCTGCACGGGCCGGGCGTCGCCCGTTTCCTGGCTCCATGTGGGGCCCGCGAAAGACAGGATCGCCAGCCCTGCGGAGATCAGCCGAGCCCAGGGGTGCCATGCCCCGGCGGTCGGGGAGCCAACCCGGCTCAATAGGTCAGGCGAGCAGGGACGGAACATCGGCCAGTGAGGTCACGAGGTGGTCAGGCTGCTCTTCGGCCGGTGCCTCTTCGAGCAGCGCCGGATCGAACTTGCCGGATCGAACCTGAATAGTCGTCAGGCCAGCCGCGCGTCCACCTCGGATGTCCGTCTCAGGGTCGTCGCCGACGACGGCCAGCGCTTCCCGGCGAATGCCGAGGAGCGAAGAGGCCGCGTCGAAGAACGCGGCCGACGGCTTCCCCACCAGCGTCGCCTGCTGGCGGCTAGCGTATTCGAGGGCAGCCACGAATGGACCCGCGTCCAGCGTCGGTCCCTCCTCCGTGAGCCAGAACCGGTTCCGATGAATGGCCACAAGGCGAGCGCCACCACGCAAACTGCAAAAACCAGCGTTGAGACGCTCGAACGTGAACCCTGCGCCGAGATCGCCCACCAGGACGGCGTCCGGCCGTTCTTCCGTGATCCGGAACCCTGCGAAGTCTTCGCGAGTCGAGTCGGAGACCAGGAAATGGATCCGCCGTACGCCCTCGTCTCTCAGCCAGCGAGCGGCTGCAACGGGGGCGCTGAAGATCTCGGATTGCTCCACCGGCAGACCCATCAAGTCCAGCGACGCGGCGATGTCGGACCTCGACATGCGGCTCGTATTGGTCGTGAACACGAAGGGAACGCCGGCGTCCCGCAGCTGACCAATCGCGTCGGCGGAGCCCGGGATCAGTTCCCGCCCATGATAGACTGTTCCATCCAGGTCGATCAGCAGGCCCTCCACCGGCCGCATTCTCATACCTCCGTCGTTTTGGATATCGCCTGTCGCATCTCGCGTCTCACGACGCCTTCGACACTGCTCTTGCTGCACACCGCTGTGCCGGCGATGCTTTCTACCTAAAGCTAGATGCTGCGACTGAACCGAGAAACCCGGACGGAAATCGTGCCCGAACTCGCCCCGTTCTCCGCGCTCCGCTTCACCGACTCCGCCGGCGACCTCTCGCTCCTGTTGGCTCCCCCGTACGACGTCATCGATCCCCGCGACGCCGCCGACCTGAAGGGCCAAAGCCCGTACAACTGCGTGCGCTTGATCCTCCCGGAGGGATCACTCGACGAGCGATACTCGAACGCCGCAGCCACGCTCCGCCGGTGGGTCTCCGATCGAATCCTGGCCGTCGACTCGGAGCCGGCTGCGTATGTCTATCGACAGGAATTCGATGCCGACGGCCGGCGAGCCGAACGCCTGGCCGTCTTCGCCGCCATGCGGCTCAGCCCACTCGACCGAGGGGAAGTACTGCCGCACGAGCGGACTCACTCTGGGCCGAAGAAGGATCGTCTTGCTCTCACTCTCGCGACCGGGGCGCAGCTGTCGCCGATCTTCATGGTCGCACGTGACGCAGATGCGGCCCTGTACGACCTGGAGCGGGAATCGGTCGCCGAACCTTCCGCCGTGGAAGCGGTGACCGCGGACGGCATTCGGCATTCCTTATGGGTGGTTTCCGCTAATCGCTGCGATACAATACTTTCGGTTGCCTCTGCTCACCCACTTCTCATCGCGGACGGGCACCACCGGTATGAGACGGCCCTGGCCGCCGCCGAGTCGCTTGGTGGCAACGTAAAGGCCGCATATGCACTGGTATGTGTGGTCAGTCAACGGGATCCAGGCCTTGTCGTTCGGCCGACGCATCGCATTCTCGCCGGACCACCGGCCGGTGCGGTCGAACCCTTCGACTGGATCGCTACGCTGGAGTACGGGTTCCTGCTCGAAGATCTCGGGCCGCTGTCCCCCGCGGAGGCCGAGGAGCGGGTCGCCGGAGCGGAGGCCGGTTCGTTCATCGTCCTTCCAGCCGGCAGCGATCGGGCCTGGATGGCCGTGGCCCGCCCGGAGGCTCTGCGCTCGGCCGACATCCCTTCCGAAAGGGCCAGGATCTCACCCGTCGTGTTCGACGAGCTGGTCCTGCGCACCTTGTACAACCTTGACGCGGACCAGGCGTCGCATGGGCTTCTCTCCTATTCCCGGAATCCTGGTGCCGCGGGGGCCGTGTCCGAAGGCGGATGTGGATTCATTCTTCCGCCGGTGTCGCTCGAAGACGTGTGGACCACGGCGGCTCGCGGAGGCCGACTGCCTCCCAAGTCCACGTATTTCGAGCCGAAGATGCCGTCCGGCCTGCTCTTCAGGTCACTCTGAGACCACCACCGGAACCCGAACGCTCTTTTCGCGGTCGGGGTTTGCCGCGGCCGGCGGGGTGGCATACGTTCGGGCGCCATGAATACGAGACAGCCTGCTCGAGATCCCCGGCGGGTCATACGCGTCGCGCACAGTCCGGACTCGGACGATGCCTTCATGTTTTACGGGCTGGCCTCCGGCGAGATCGACACGGCGGAGC
Organism: Gemmatimonadota bacterium; assembly: GCA_039585235.1. Lineage (GTDB taxonomy): Bacteria > Gemmatimonadota > Gemmatimonadetes > Palauibacterales > Palauibacteraceae > Benthicola. The sequence continues at coordinate 7,667 of JBDGWG010000019.1, forward strand.
TCGATTTCAAGCACGAACTCCAGGGAATCCAGAAGCTCAACGAGCGGGCCATGCGGGGCGAGCTCGAGGTAACGGCGGTGTCCATTCACGCCTATGCCTATCTGACGGACCGTTACATCCTGCTGCCGCATGGGGCCAGCATGGGCGAGGGCTACGGCCCGCGACTCGTGAGCCGGGAGCCCATGGATCGTGATTCGATCCGCTCCTCTACCATCGCCGTTCCGGGCAAGCTCACCTCCGCGTACCTGGCCCTCAAGCTATGGGAGCCCGCGGCCCGTAGCGTGGTCATGCCGTTCGACGCCATCCTGGAGGCAGTGCGGGACGGAGAGGTCGACGTCGGGTTGGTCATTCACGAGGGTCAGCTCACGTACGCTGATGCCGGCCTCGTCCTCCTGGAAGACCTGGGTAGATGGTGGAAGGAAGAGACGGGATTGCCCCTTCCGCTTGGAGGAAACGTGATCAGACGGGATCTGGGAACCGATCTCATCCCGCGGGTATCGGACTACCTGCGGCGCAGCATCGCTTTCTCTCTGGGCCACCGTGAGCGTGCGATGGACTATGCGATGGGCTTTGCCAGGGGACTCCATCGGCGGACGGCCGACGATTTCGTGGGAATGTACGTGAACCAGCGCACCCTGGACTACGGCCCCGACGGACGAGAGGCCGTGCGGCTGTTTCTTGCACGTGGGTTCGATGCCGGTCTTGTGCCCGGGCCGGTAGAGGTCGAGTTCGCCGACTAGGCCGCTCCCCGCCGGCGATACGCGTCGAGCGGGGCCACCCCGAGCCCGGCTATTCGCCGAAGGGCCGACCGCCGAGTGACGTAGACGTCGGCGTCACCCGCAAGCGCGGTGGCGATCTGGATTGCTCGCGCGAGGCCGCCGCCGATCTGGGCCTTGACCTGGGCTGCCTGCCGGCAGATCGTCGCGGACACCGGCACCATCTCCAATCCTGGTAGTGCCGCCACCAGCATTTCCACCCGTTCCGCCGTCTGTTCCCGTCCCGACCGATAGGGCTCTACGAGCAGTTGGTACACGGTGATGGCCGACGTACGTCCCGCGAACTCACCGTCGCGCAGACCTCCAAGCACGACGCGTGTCAGGGGCAGATACCTGGGATCCCCGGTGAGATGGAGCGCGAGGACGCCCGCATCGACGTGCACGACACCCGCCTCGGTGAGCACCTGCCGGAGGCTCGTCGTCTCACTCACCGCTGACCTCCGGCCACAGATTGCCGTCGGCCGTTGTCGATTCAGAGAGAAGCCCCTCTAGCTCCGTAACCACGTCGCGGGGTTCGATGTGCATCTCGATGACGTCACCCGCCACCGTTACGAGTAACCGATCCCCGGCCCGCAGACCCAGCGCCTCTCGGGCTTCCCGGGGCACCACGATCTGATGCTTGCTGCTCATCTTCACGGATGAAGCCATCGCGCCCTCCGCTAGTTGGCCCTTTACAGAACAACTTTACGTGGCGTTGCGTATAGCGAAAGGGGTCTGTGGCCGGGATTCAGAGGACCTGGTAGATAAACGCTGCGTATCCGATCAGGAGGAGGACCCCTTCCCGCCGACTGACCCGCTCCCCTGTGTAAGCGAGAGGTAACAGCACGAGACAGAAGATCATCGCCGGAACCACCTGCGTGACCACCGTGGTGGAAGCCAATTCGAGGGGGTTGATGAGTGACGCCGTCCCGAGGACGAGGCCCAGGTTGAAGATGTTCGACCCGATCACGTTGCCTATCGCGATGTCCCCGAGCCCGCGCGCTGCAGCCGCAATCGTGGACGCCAGCTCCGGCAGCGAGGTCCCGACGGCCACCATCGTCGCCCCCACGACTTCCTCGGGAACCTGGTAGGCCAACGCGATTCTCGAGGCCGACTCGATCATCCACCAGGCGCCGGCGAGAAGCAGGCCTGTTCCGAACGCGACCCGGAGCCAGTTGAGATAGGGACGCCAGACCGGGCCCGTATCCGCCGTGTGGGCCTCGATACGAGCCGCCTGAAACTCTCCTGTCTCCGTCTCGGACTTGCCCCACCTGATCAGGTACAGCATGTAGATAGTGAATCCGGCCACCAGGATCAGTCCGTCCAGGAGGCCGATTACGCCGTCGGAAGCCAAGACCATGACGGCGGCGAGGACCAGCACCATGAGCGGGCCTTCACGCTGAAGCAGCTTCCGATGCACTTTGATCGGACGCACCAGGGCCCCAAGACCCACAATCAGCCCTACGTTCGCGACCGTCGAGCCCATCACGTTCCCGACAGCGATTCCCGTCTGGTCGCGCAGGACAGCGGCCGTGGATACGACCAGCTCCGGGGCCGACGTGCCGAAGGCCACGACGGTGAGGCCTACTAGTAGCGGACTTACGCCACGATGCTCCGCGACTCGCGAGGCTCCGGTGACGAGCCAGTCCGCGCCGAGGGTGAGCGACGTCAGCCCAACGAGGAACAGGAGCGCGTCTATCAGGACCACGGTATCCTCATATTGCGGATGTGGAAAACCGTGTCGCCGACGCGCGCCTCGGCATCGCCGCTGTGGACAACTGTGGATAAGTCGTCACTCGAAGTCCAACCGCGTAACTGTAATCCCGAAAGCAAGTTACAAGGTCACGGCGTCTGAGCCTGGACAACCCCAGGAGCGCTCCGGACTGGTTTCTCCCCATGTTTGGCGGTGTCCTCGAGCTTCTCTCCGCCGCGCCCGGCCATGTGGAGTTGTCCGTCCACCTGGCCGCCCTCATCGAGCTTGATGCGCCGGCTGCGGATGTCGCCCTCGACCCGACACGTGGTCTGCAGCTCTACGCGGCTTTCCGCACTGACACTGCCGTTGACACGCCCCGCCACGATCGCGTCCTGTGTCACTACGTCCCCCACGACTGCTCCCTCTTTGCCGATTACCACGCTTTTCGCCGCTTTGACCGAACCCTCGACCTGGCCTTCAATTCGGATCGTGCCGTCACTCGAGCAATCGCCGACGACTTTCATGCCCGGCCCGATGATCGATACGACGTCCCCAACGTCCCGGGGCGCGCTGTCCGTACGATTCCTCTGCTTCGTCATCTCGCTCATTCCTTTCGCCATCCTCCCCGGTCGCGCCTCGCGCGTCCCTTCCTCAGGTCCCTTCCGCCAGGTACTCGAGTGGGTTCACCGCCCGGCCTTCCAGCTCAATCTCCACGTGGAGGTGTGGAGCGGTCGACCTCCCGCTGTTTCCCGACAGCGCGATGACCTCACCCATCTCCACCGAGTCACCTGCGGACACGAATAACCAGGAGTTGTGCGCGTACAGGCTGCTCATTTCGTCGTCGTGCGCTATTCTGACGAACAGTCCGTATTCCGCTTCTTCTCCCGCCTCCGTCACCATGCCTCCCCGGGTCGTACGGACGTACGAACCGGCGGGCACCGCGATGTCCACCCCGGCGTGCTCTCCGGCCGGAGCCGTCGTCGTATCGCCGAAGCTCCGGGTGACGAAGCCCTGCTCGACGACGGGCCACACGAACCGGGCGTCCTCTTCCTCCTCGCTTTCGCGGCGAGCGGTCACATCTTCCTCTGACAACGGCGGCAGCAAGATGTCACGTCGCGAGGCTCCGAGCTCGCCGCCCATGACACCCCTCAGTCGCCGGTACTCGGACTCTAGCTGCTCGAGCCGCTCACCGACTATGGCCATTGCCGCGTTTTCTTCCTGCAAATCGAAGACCTCGCCTTCCAGTGCCGCTACCCGATTCCCAGACGCAAGGTCACGGGTCCACCTGCCGGCCGCGAAGAAGATCGTCGCCAGAACGATCAGGGCGATACCGCCAAGGGCGATCACCCGACCCAGCGACAGTGCCACCGTGCGCGATGTCACCTGACCCTCTCGCACGACGATCAGCGTCCAGCGTCGGCTGCCTTCCCCACTCATTTCGCGCCGAACAGTTCGTCGGCGTCCACCGGTGCGAGGAGTTCCCGCGCCAGCCGTTCGAAGTCGTCGGGATCACGGAAGGGGATCCGAATCTCGCCGGTCGTCTTCGATCGCAGTGAGACTTTCACGTCCGTGCCGTAGGCCCGGGAGAGCAGAACCGACGCCTTCTTCGCCACGGGGTCTTCGTGCAACGGTCCTCGCTTACCGCCCGGCCGGTCTCGCTTCCTGCCACTGCGGGCACGCGCTTCCGCTTCGCGCACCGAGAGCCTTCCCGCTACCACCTCGCGCGCGAATGCGACCTGCGCGGCCTCACCATCGATCGACAGGACCGCTCGTGCGTGCCCGGCCGTAAGTAGCCCATCGTTAAGCAGTTCGCGGACCGGCGCCGGCAGCGTGAGGAGCCTGAGCGCGTTGGTCACCGTGGATCGGTCACGCCCCACCCGACGGGCTACTTCCTTTTGCGTGAGTCCGAACCCGTCGATCAACTGCTGGTAGCCGACGGCCTCTTCCAATGGGCCCAAATCCTCCCGTTGCAGGTTCTCCACCAGGGCCACGACGAGCATCTGCTCATCGCTCAGCGGCCGGACGATCGTCGGGGCCTTCTCCCAACCCAGTTTCTTCAGCACACGCCAGCGCCGCTCGCCGGCTACGAGCTCGAAATCCGGACCAGACGGTCGCACGACCAGCGGTTGCAGCAATCCGTTTTCCCGAATGGATGCCTCCAGCTCATCGAGCGCAATCCCCTCGAACTGGCGTCGCGGCTGATACGGATTCGGCCGGATGCGGCCTATCTCCAGCTCTCGAATCGGGGTGTCCCCTACCCCCGGCTCTTCGAGGTATTCGCCGAGCAGAGCTCCCAGACCCTTGCCCAGACGTCGTGATTCAGGTTTGACCAACTACGGCCCCCTTCCTCTCTTCGTCCCGTCGAACGATCTCGGAGGCCAGACTGAGGTAACCGCGTGCCCCCGTGGACAGGACGTCGTACAACGCGATCGGCTGCCCGAAACTGGGCGCCTCGGCTAGCCGGACATTACGGGGAATCCAGGTCTTGAAGACCTTGGCCCCAAAATACTCCTCCGCCTCTCCCTTGACCTGCTTGGAGAGATTCAGGCGCGAATCGAACATCGTGAGGAGAACTCCTTCGATGCCGAGGTCCGGATTGATGCTCCGCTGTACGATGCGCACCGTATTGAGCAGCTGGCTCAGCCCTTCGAGCGCATAGAACTCGCACTGGATGGGTATCAGCACCGTGTCGGAGGCCACGAGGGCGTTCAGCGTGAGCAATCCGAGGGAAGGAGGCGAGTCGATCAGAACGTACTCATATCGATCGCGAATCGGCTCTACGATCTCGCGGAGGATTCTCTCTCGCCGCGGCCGTTCGATCAGTTCGACTTCCGCGCCCGCCAGGTCTCGACTCGCCGGGACCACGTCCAGCATGGGGAAATGGACTGCCGGACGTATCGCATCCTCGATCGTGCGACCGTCGACCAGGCAATCGTACACATCCGGCGCCTCGCCCTCGCGAGCGATTCCGAGACCGCTCGAAGCGTTCCCCTGCGGATCGCAGTCGATCACCAGGGTCTTCTTCTCCGCGATCGCCAGGGAGGCGCCCAGGTTAATGGCAGTCGTGGTCTTCCCGACGCCACCTTTCTGGTTGGCTATGGCGATGACACGGGACATCTGTACTCCACAGATAACATTTTGTCAACAAACAAGTTACGCCTGTACGTGTGCGGAGGCCATGGCACGTCGCGAGCCTCAGTCCCTGCTGGATGGATCATCCGGATCCGCAGGAGCGGAGAATATACGCCGGGTCCGTACGCGCGCCAAGAAAATAGATGTTGCACGTGAAACACCGAGGCTCGCTCGGCCCGGTGTTGCACGTGAAACACTACCAAGAATCCGGGCCGTTCCATGAATCCTCACGTGCGAAGATCTCCGGCTGGTCTCTCGGGTCAGGAGTGCTCCACGGCCCTTGATCGCTTGCGCACTTCCACGAGCAGGTTCTGAAGATCGGAGGGGGACACGCCCGGGATGCGCGCTGCCTGCCCGATCGTTCGAGGCTTAACGACATCCAGCTTCTGACGGGCTTCGAAGGAGAGGCTCAGTAACTTCGGGTATGGGACATCCGCCGGCAGCAGTTGATTCTCCCGCGCGGCTAGCGCCCTGGCTCGTTCTCTTTCACGCCGGATGTAGCCCTCGTATTTGACTTCCATCTCGACCACGGTGAGTGCGTCGCGACCGAAGTCTGGATCCTCGACCGGTCCACCTTCGCCGACCAGATCATGCAGCGTGACCTGCGGTCGCCGGGCCAGCCGGTCCACAGGCACCCGCTCGGTCAGGGGACTCGTTCCGCGATCCGTAAGCCACTGGTTCGCCGCTGCCGGGTCCACGCGTTCTTCGAGGACCCACGCTCGGGCTCGCTCCAGGTCCGTGAGATGGCCCTCGAGGCGACGGAGCTCGTCATCCTTCAGGAGTCCGAGCCGGGCGGCCACCGGACCCAGGCGAGACAGCGCGTTGTCCTGCCGTAGCAGGAGTCGGAACTCGGCCCGCGAGGTGAACAACCGGTATGGCTCGTCCACTCCGCGTGTCACGAGATCGTCCACCAGGACCCCGATGTAGGCCTCGTCCCGGCCGAGAGTCCACGGTTCGCGCTCCAGCGCGGCAAGGGCAGCGTTCACACCCGCCACCAGCCCCTGTCCTGCCGCCTCCTCGTAACCGGTTGTGCCGTTGACCTGACCCGCCAGGTACAAACCACGCAGTGCTTTGAGCTCCAGGGTTCGCTCGAGCTGCAGGGGAGGGAAGAAGTCATACTCGATCGCATAGCCGGGCTTCGTCATGCGGGCGTCTTCGAGGCCCGGCACCGTGGCCAGGAACTGGCGCTGCACGTCCGGTGGCAGGGACGTTGAAAGCCCGTTGACGTACAGCTCAGCTGTCCCCAGGCCCTCCGGCTCCAGGAATACCTGGTGGTCTGCCGCGTCCGGGAACTTCACGATCTTGTCCTCGATTGACGGGCAGTATCGTGGACCCTGCGACGTGATGGCTCCGCCGTACAGGGCGGATCGGTCCAGGTTGGCTTCAACGATTCGCCTGACGCCTGCGCCCGCCCGCGCGATCCAGCACGGCAGGCGCGGCAGGCCTCCCCCCGCCTCCCAATGCGAGAACCGGTGGCCCTCGTCCTCGCCGTCCTGCCGTTCGAGTCGCTCGAAGTTCACGGTGCGCCCGTCCACGCGCGGCGGGGTGCCCGTCTTGAAGCGTTGCGCCTCCAGACCGAGGTCGTGAAGCTGATCGGCGAGGTCCACCGTGGGCGCGTCTCCCGCCCTGCCAGCGGCGACCTCGTGTTCCACTCCGATCCGTATGCTGCCCCGCAGGAACGTCCCCGCGGAGAGAATCACACTGCGACCCGAAAACTCGCTGCCGTCCGAGCACACGACGCCGGTTACTCTCTCGCCCGCGACCTGGAGAGACGCAACGGTGCCCTGGTACAACCCGAGCCTCCTCTGATCTTCGAGAAGCGCGCGGATTTCTCTGGCGTAGCGTTCGCGGTCGCACTGCGCCCGCGGCGACCACACGGCGGGCCCCTTGCTCTGATTCAACATGCGAAAGTGGATCGTCGTGCGGTCCGCCGCGCGGCCCATAACTCCTCCGAGCGCATCGACTTCCCGAGCTACCGTTCCTTTGGCAACGCCGCCGATCGCGGGATTGCAGGACATCTGCCCGGCCCGCGCCAGGAACGAAGTCACGAGCAGGGTGCGAACGCCCAGCCTGGCCGCGGCGTTCGCGGCCTCCACACCGGCGTGCCCCCCACCGATCACGATCACGTCGTAGTACATTCGTCTCCTGACGAGGCGCGTCGTGCAGCCATGCGTTGGCTCGCGCCGCTCCTGATTGTCTCTCAGCCGTTCCGGGAAGACCCGGCGGGCCAAACTAGGGTAGATCGGTAGTGCAGCCAAATATTGATGAATCGCGCCTCGCAGTCATCCTGCACGGACGGGTGCAGGGCGTCGGGTTTCGCTGGTGGGCCCGCCGGGAGGCGACCCGAGCCGGAATCCGCGGCACCGTGCGCAACCTCCCCAACGGATCGGTGGAAGTGCGCGCGGCCGGCCCTGCGGCTGTCCTTGCCAGTTTTCTCGCGGCCCTTCGCCTGGGACCTCGGGGCGCCCGCGTCGAGAGGACCGAGCTCTTGTCTACTGCCGGCGACCTGCCACCGGATTTCCGCGTTGTTTCGTGAGCGGCACTTTCAGGATTTCTCGGTGTATGCCTTCTCCACTCCCTTAATCGCGCGCGAGGAAGAACGGGTCATGATAGAACTGCCAGACGTCGAACGCATGATCGACGCCTTCGCCGGCTATGCCACGGGCAAGACTGTTTCCGTGGTCCTGGTCGACGACAAGAAGACTGTGGACCTCGATGGCGACCGGGTCGCCGAGCAGGTTCAGGGTCATGCCATCGACACGGTCGAGCGGCACGGCAAATACGTCGTCCTTCGCTTTCGCTCGGACGTCAGCCTCGTCTTCGACATGGGCACCGATGGAGAGGTGTACCTGGAATCCCAGACTGCGCCCCCCCGCGAGACCAGCAAGATCCGCCTGCAGTTCGCTGCCGGACGCGAGCTTCGGTTCGCCTCAAGCAGCGCGGGAGGGGACGTTTACCTTCTCGAAGGCGACGATCTCAGCGGCCTCGGCCTCCTGGACAACCTCGGCCTTGATCCGCTCAGCGAGGAGCTCACGGCACCGCGGTTCATTCATCTGGCGCAGAGTCGGGGCCGGAGCACTCTCAAGGGCTTCCTGATGAATGAAGAGGTCGTGGCGGGCATCGGGAACGAGTATGCGGACGAGATCTGTTTCCAGGCGAGCATTAGGCCGGACTGCAAGATCGCCGATCTCGCAGACGATCAACTGGCGGCTGTTCACAAGTACCTGCGGCGCGTCCTCCGGCGAGCCACCCTGCATTGGCAGGCGGCTCATTCGGACCCCGGTTGGCTGATCAACCGCAGGCGGCCAGGGCATACCTGCCCCCGGTGCATGACTGAGCTCCAGTCGTTGAGCCTGGTCGGGAAGCGGACTTATCTCTGTCCGAGGTGTCAGCGGGCGGCGTGAGTCGCCGCCCCTATTTCCCGACGCAGAACGAGCTGAATACCCGCTCGAGAACGTCTTCGGTCGTCACTGCCCCGAGAAGGTCCTCCAGAGCGAGAGTTGCGTCCTGGACGTGCGTGCCGGAGATCTCCGCGGGCAGCCCCGCAGCTCTCGCCTCCTGAAAGGCGGACACGTCCTCCCGGGCCCTTTCCAGGCACTCCACGTGCCGCGCCCGCGTAACCACGGGTGTTTCTTCGTCGGAGCGAATGCCCGAATACACCAGTCCAAGCAGCGCGTCCCGCAGCTCCGGCAACCCCTCGCCCGTATGCGCGGAGACCGGCAGTTCCGCCGCAGCTTCCCAGAGCCTCTCGTGCACTGCCCTGCCGTACGCCGGCCGGTCGCATAAGTCAGCCTTGGAGCGCAGTACCATGACGCGCGATACGTCCGACCTTCCAACTTCGGAGAGGAACTCGAACTCGTCCGGGCCCGGTGCCCGTCCCGCCTCTACACACAGCAAGACCACGTCCGCACGCTCCAAGTAGGACCGGGCCACCTCGATTCCGATGCCCTCCACTCGTCCGGCGCCTTCACGGAGCCCCGCCGTGTCCACCAGTCGGAACGGATAGCCGCTCACGCTCACCAGCGCCTCGATCGCGTCTCTCGTCGTGCCCGGCTCTTCCGTCACGATTGCTCGCTCAAAACCCAGTAACGCGTTGAAAACACTAGACTTACCGACATTTGGCCTCCCGGCGACCACGGTGAGAGCGCCGTCCCTGAGGAGCTCGCCTTCCGGGGCGAGCTCCAGCATGCGGCCCAGCCGGATGCACAGTCGATCTGCCGTTTCGTCGATGCGTGACGCGGGAACAGGGCCGTCGTCCTCTTCCGGGAAGTCGATGTCGTACGCGATAAGGCCCTGAAGATTCAGCAACTCATCCCGGAGCTCTTCTATGCGCTTCGAAAGGCCCCTCTCCAGTTGGAACAGCGCCGCCCTATGCATGGCGGGCGATCGAGCCTCGATGAGGTCGAGCGTCGCCTCGGCTTGCATCAGATCCATCTTCCCATTCAGAAAGGCCCTGCGCGTGAACTCTCCAGGCTCGGCGAGTCGGGCACCGGCTTCACACGCGGCCGCGAGGACGAGCTGCGGCATCAGCGACCCGCCATGGCAGCTGATCTCCAGCATGTCCTCGCCCGTGTACGATGCCGGACCGGCGAAGCGGACCGCCACGACATCGTCTACTGGCCGGTCCGTCGTGGGATGCCGCACCGTGGCGTAGCGAGCGACCCGAGCGGGTGTCTCCGGTAGGCCCAGCTCGGCCGCGACGCCGAACGCGTCGGGGCCGCTAATCCGTACCACCGCCAGGGCGCTGCGCCCCGGCGCGGTCGAGATAGCCGCGATCGTGGAAGGTTCTGACATGCGAGAGTATCTGTGCCGGCGTTCGGGCAGGCGGCGTGTACCTACCCGCCGCCCTCATCGTTCTTGCGGTCCTTCGGTCTCAACTGGTCGGCCTTCTTCTTGGCCGCCCGCCTCTCTTTCGACAGGTACAGCTGCTGCGGCAGCGAGGCGAGGTTGCTCGTGGCGTAATAGAGGTTCAGGCCGGATGGGAAGTTCGCGAACATCACCGTGAAGACTACGGGCATCATATATGTCATCATCTTCATCTGCGCGTTCGCTTCCATGCCACGCTGTCCGATCCAGGACAACAGGAACATCGAGGCACCCATCAGGAGCGGGATGATGTAGAGCGGGTCCTTCAGAGACAGATCCGGAAGCCACAGGAACGGCACGCCCCTGAACTCAATCGTGCTCTGGAACACGAAGAACAGGGCGAACAGGATCGGCATCGGCAGGAGCATCGGGAGACACCCGGCGAGCGGGTTCACGTTATGCTCCTTGTACAGCTTCATCATCTCCGACTGGAGCTTCTGCGGCTCGTCCTTGTACTTCGCCTGCAGCTCCTTCATCAGGGGCTGTACCTGCATCTGAGCCATCTGCGCTCGCATGGACTTCTGATACAGGGGGAACAACGCGACTCGCATCAGCACGCCGAACAGGATCAGCACCCACCCGTATGCGAGACCGAGGAAGCCGTGCATCCACTCGAGGATCACCATCACGATCCCGACGAGCGGTCTGATGATCGGACGCATCCAACGCCAGCCGTAGGGGTTCACGTGCTCCAGGTCACGTGATCTGCCTACCGCCTCGAGGCGCCCGTACTCCTGTGGCCCCAGGTAAGCCCGGAAGTTGAAACCGCTCCCCGCCGGCGCTGGAAGTGAGGCCACCATCCGGACCGTATGCTCCGCGGGCTCGCCCATCACGAGCATCCCGCCGAATTGCGGACCCTCCTCGGGTGACACCAGCGCAATCACGAAGTACTTGTTCTTCACCGCGACCCAGTCGAACGGGCCCCCCTCCGGTGTTTGGAGCTCGCCCGGCTCGACCTTGTCCAGGTTCACAGACGTGATGCCGCCGCGCTGATTGCGCACCACGTACGCGAGCTGCCGGTAATCGTCGCGGGGGCTCTTCTCGTTCGTCTTCAGACCCTGTCCGAGGGAAGTGAGAATCGAGTAACCGCGATCGCCGATCCCTTCCACCCTGCCCGAAACGTCCACCAGGTAGCTGTCCAGCTCGAACCCATACCTGACTACGAATTCCGCGGAACCCGATGGAAAGGGGTAGCGGAATACCAGCGAGTCTCTCGGGTTGCCCTCGGATAGCTTGAGTTCAGTCTGATCGACGGTGAACGACTGCCCGTCCAGGCGCACCGTGTCGCCCCCGACCGTGACCCTGTACCCGAACACACGGTCTCCCTCGCGCACCAGCTGCGCCGGGTGCTCTCCCGCTCCGTTGGGCGTGTACGACTCGTACTCCAGAACTTCCGCGGACAGCAGAGCCGCGCCTCGAGTAGAGAACTTCAGGCGCAGGAGATCGGTCGTCACCGTCGCCGTGTCGGCCGGTGACTCGCGCAGGCCCGGTGCTTCCTCGGCTGCCTCCGCGTCGCCCCCCGTCAGCGAATCCGGCAGCGCGGGTTCCCCGGCAGCACCGATCTCTGTGCGCCCGGTGTCGAGATCGACAGGTGGCGTAACGTCACTCACGAGCGCCGAGTCCGGTGCCAACTGGCCTGGCGGCAGGTCCGGTGTCGGGAACAGGATGTTGCTCAGGAAGATCACGCCGATCGTGAGAACGACGGCCAGAACTACTCGCTTCTCCATCTATCCTCTATCCGGTATGGTGTCGCCGGTCGACCACGCGTCGTCGCCCTCGATCTCCGGAACAGGGTCGAGACCCCGGCCACCGAACGGGTGACAGCGGGCAATCCGTTTCGCCGCCAGCCACGACCCTCGCGCCGGCCCATGCTTCTCCACGGCTTCACGCGCGTACTCCGAGCAAGTCGGCATGAAGCGGCAGCTCGCCGGCAACAATGGCGAGAGGCCTGCCTGATAGGCCCTGATCCAGAACACGAGAAAACGCTTCACTCGCTGCCTCCCGCACACCGTATGACTGCTTTTCGGAGCTCCTTCGCGTCCACCTCGTACGCTCCCGGCCTCGCGCGAATGAGAATCTCCGGTGGCGGCGTTTCACCACGCGCGGCGGTCAGCCATTCTGTACGGACCACCTCACGAAGCCGCCTCTTCAGCCGGTTGCGCTGGACGATCGTGTGTCCATATCGGGGAACGACGATTCCCGCCCGGGCCGAATGACTTCGGGAAACGCCTCGGTACACTTCGAGCGCTCCGCATCGACGCCGAGAGCCCTCTTTGAGGAGGACTCGGATGTCCGTCCCGTGTCGCAGGCGGGCCGACCTGGGATACCGGAGACGGTGCCCGTCACCCAACGTTCGGGCGATCGCTTGCGGGGGGCTAGCGGCGGTGCTTCGGGCTCAACTCGTCGCTCACCGTCAGGGAGTGGCGCCCCTTGCGGCGACGACGGGCCAGGACCTTGCGTCCGGCCTTCGTCTTCATGCGAGCCCGGAAGCCGTGGTCCTTCAAACGCTTGCGTCTACTGGGATTTCTGAACGTCGGCTGCATTCTCTTCTCACTCGCGCATCGGGGCCCGTGCCCCGCCCATTTGACAGATAGCCTCTAAGGGTAGGGGCGATCCGCCATGCTGTCAATCATTTCAACTCCTCCTTATCTTGCGGATTCGAGCCGTGGCGCAATTGATTGACAGTGTCTGGCGCTCTCTCTACAATGGACGGCCCCGATTACCTCCCGAATTAATTGGGCATCCATGGAGCTGACGGCCGCCGAAGTCTGGACTTCGATCGTTACCGCCGCGCGGGACGTTCTGCCGGAGCAGACGTTTCGCACGTGGCTGGCATCCACCGAGGCCGTGGGCCTGTCCGACGATACCTTGGTCGTCGCAGCCCCGACCCGGTTCGCGGTGGAGTGGATCGAGGACAAGTACGGCGACCTCCTCCGTGACCTGGCGAGAAAAGCTCTTGGCCGGCCCCTCGACTTGCGTTTCGAGCATCATGGCGCCGCGGACCGATTGGTTTTCCCGGAGATCGGGATGGATGATCCGGCCCAGGTCGCTGTTGCAGCGCCCGAGCCCGTGCCGGCCCCTGTGCCCAAAACGCGAACGGCGAGGGAGGGTGGGCGCCACGCCGGCCTGAACCAGCGATACACCTTCGAGCGCTTCGTCATTGGAGGAAACAGCCAGCTGGCCGCAGCTGCCTGTCGCGGCGTCGCCGACTCGCCCGCCCAGCTTTACAACCCGCTGTTTATTTACGGGGACACCGGCCTCGGCAAGACGCACCTCATGCACGCGATCGGGCACGAGATCCTACAGCGCTCGCCCGAAACGCAGATCGCGTATGTCCCTTCCGAACAATTCACGAACGAGATGATCGCGGCCATCCAGAGCGGCCGTACGTCGGAGTTCCGCCAGCGTTATCGGCGGATCGACGTTCTTCTGGTGGATGACGTGCATTTCCTTGGAAACAAGGAAGGAACGCAGGAAGAGTTCTTTCACACGTTCAACTCGCTGTACGACGCGCACCGGCAGATAGTCATCACGAGTGATCGACCACCCCAGGAGATCCCAGGCCTTCAGGAACGCCTCGTTTCGCGCTTCGAGTGGGGACTCGTTACCGACATCAAACCGCCCGATTTCGAGACGCGCGTGGCGATCCTCCAGAAAAAGGCAGCCGAGGATCGGCTTACGCTCGACGAAGAGGTCATAGAGTTCATCGCCCGCAATCGTAAGGCGTCCGTCCGCCAGCTCGAAGGCGCCGTGATCAAGCTTCTCGCGTTCAGCTCTCTGACGCGCCGTGAGATCTCTCTCGATTTGGCGCGCGAAGCTCTCGGTCCGCGTCTGGAGGAGGAAATCCAGGCGCGTGTCACGCCGGCTGAGATCCGCCAGAGGACGGCGGATGCATGGGGAGTGTCGGTGGAGAATCTCGTGTCAAAGCGTCGCACAAGGCCCCTCACCGTGCCCCGGCAGGTGGCCATGTATCTGATCAAGACGACGCTAGATCTCCCGTATACCGAGATCGGAGCCTTGTTTGGTGGGCGGGACCACTCGACCGTGATCCACTCGGTGAACAAAGTAGAAGCCGACATGGCCTCGGACGCGGAGTTTCGATCCCGTGTGCGCCGCCTCCAGGATGAGCTCGCCCATTGAGCCGGAACCGTCTGTGGTTTTCACCGCGAACGCTGTTGAAAACAAGTTGATGGGCGGGCATTCTGTCCGAGACACTGCTCGAATGGTGGATACATGTGGACGTCTCAGCTACTTTTCCCGGACAGTGAACACTGGATCCGACACTCGACGCCCCGGTCGCACGCGGTCGTTCGCGATAAGGAGCTGTCTTGTTAACGTTTCCACGACCCCTACTAGTACTTCTAATTATGTAATTAGAAGAGTAGGAGATAACGGCTTTCCCCGGCCCCGAGTCGGCCGAAGGAGCGAAAGAGGATCTCCATGAAGCTTTCGGTCACGCGAGACAGCCTGCACACAGGAATGGGAGCCGTCTCGGCCACCATTCCGACGAAGACTACGCTCCCCGTGCTTTCGAACATCCTGCTGGAAGCGAGAGATGGAAGGCTGACGCTTAGCGGCACCGACCTGGATATCTCAGTTTCCGTCTCTATCGAGGCGGAAATTGAAGAAGAAGGATCGGTGACGGTGCCTGCGAAGAAGTTCGCCGAGATTGCGCGCGAGCTACCGGCGGCGCCGGTGCATATTCGTACGGACGGTGTCGAGATCCGGATAGAGGGTGGCAAGAGCCGCTTCAAGCTGTTCGGGCTGCCGACGGAGGAATTCCCGAGCTTCCCGGAGGTGGATTCTGGAGATGCCTGGACGATGCAGGCAACGGATCTGCACGAGCTGATTAGCAAGACCTCGTTCGCCGTGTCGAGCGAGGAAAGCCGGCCGATCCTGAATGGCGTACTATGGCAACTGCGAGAAGGAACGGCGTCGATGGTGGCGACGAATGGACATCGCCTGGCACGGCTGACCGTTCCGCTTGAAGGTGGCGGGGCGCCTGAAACCGATTTGATCGTTCCGCCAAAAGCATTGCAGCAGGTAGGCCGCTTGTTTGAAAAGGAAGGCGAGATCGCGGTTTCACGTTCGCAGAATCACCTGGCATTCCGCACACCCGCTCGTTCGGTGTACACCCGGCTGATCGAGGGTCCATATCCAAATTATCAACAGGTGATCCCGTCGGACAACGATAAGAAGGCGATAGCGAACCGGGATGGCCTGGCCGCTGCTATCCGCCGTATGGCGGTGGTGGCGAGCGACCAGACGCACCGCGTGCGCATGAGCTTCAGCGAAGGGACACTATCCTTCCGCGTCCAGACGCCAGACCTGGGCGAGGCCGAAGAGGAGATGGCGGTGGACTACGACGGTGAGGCGCTGGAGATCGGGTTCAACGCGAACTACCTGCTGGAAGTGCTTCGGTACATGCCCGGTGACGACGTCCTGGTGGAGTTCAAAGCGCCAGAGAGGGCAGCGACGTTCAAGCCGGCTGGCGGTGAGCTGGACTACCTGTGCCTGGTGATGCCGCTCCGGCTTCTGGACTGACGACGAGCGGGTCAGGAGCGCGGCTCGAATCCGGATCTGTCACCGTGATAGTTGGCCCACAGATTGCGGTCTTCCAATACCCTGACCCGGGTCAGCCAGGTCCACGATCATGCCGGTGTCTGGATCGATCTCACCCCGGACAGCGACTTCGACCCGATAGTTGTGTCCTTGGGCGGAGGCGCGGGTCAGGCTAGCGCTAGACATGCCGCAAGATAACGATTGCCGCGTTCGAGGAAACGCGGAGAAGGGATAGAAATCATGCTGGACAGTCTCCTGCGGCCGAAGTCGATCGCCGTGGTGGGCGCGAGCCGGCGTCCCGGAAGTATCGGAAATGGGATGCTCAAGCACCTTGTGGGGAGCGGCTTTACGGGGCCGGTTTATCCAGTGAACCCGACCGCGGACTCGGTGAACTCGGTGCCGGCGTTTCCCTCCATCAAGGCCCTCCCGACCGTGCCGGACCTGGCCGTGATCGTGGTGCCTAAGCAGCTGGTTCAGGCCGTGGTGCGCGAGTGCGTCGAGACGGGGGTCAAAGGGATCGTCGTCATCACGGCTGGTTTCCGCGAGGTGGGAGGCGACGGCATCGAATTGGAGCGAGAGCTCCTGGCTCTCGTACGGGAGAACGGCCTGCGCATGGTGGGCCCGAACTGCATGGGGGTGATGAATACGTCGCCCGCCGTGTCGATGAACGCGACGTTCGCTCCGGCGATGCCGCAGAATGGACCCATAGCGTTCATGAGTCAGTCGGGCGCGATGGGGATGACCATCCTGGACTACGCCATGGAGTACGGGATCGGGATCAACCAGTTCGTGTCGATGGGCAACAAGGCGGACGTTTCGGGCAATGACCTGATCGAGTACTGGCAGGATGACGACGAGGTCGGCGTGATTCTGATGTACATCGAGGGCTTCGGTAACCCACGCCACTTCACCACCCTGGCCCGTCGCGCCACGCGACGGAAACCGGTACTCGCCGTCAAGGCCGGTCGCTCGGAGGCGGGAGCCAAGGCAGCGTCAAGTCACACGGGAGCGCTCGCCCAGGTGGACATCGCGACGGACGCGCTGTTCTCTCAATGCGGTGTGCTCCGCGCCGACACGGTTGAAGCGCTGTTCGACGCGGCAATCGCCTTCAGCAAGGCGCCGCTCCCGAAGGGTCCCCGCGTGGCCATCCTCACCAACGCTGGTGGGCCGGGGATCATCATCGCCGACGCATGTGAAGGGTTCGGCCTCGAAGTGACACCGCTGGCCGAGGAAACGCAGAGTCGGCTGCGCGAGCACCTGCCCGCCGAAGCCAGCGTGGCGAACCCGGTGGACATGATCGCCAGCGCTACACCGGAGCAGGTGGAACGGGCGATGCGGATCATCGCAGCCGACCCCGGAATCGACTCGGTCATCGCCTCGTACGTTCCGCTGGGATTGGAAGCGCCGGTCATCGCCGCCTCGATCAAGCGCGGCGCCGAGGAGGCCGGCAAACCGGTGCTCGCCGTGCTGATGAGCAAACGAGGCCTCCCGCAGGGTATGGCGGAGCTCCAGGGATCACCGATCCCGGCGTATCGTTTCCCCGAGTCGGCGGCGCGGGCCCTCGGAGCGATGTGGCGATACCGACAGTGGCTGGACAGGCCCGTCGCGGAAGTCAGGAGGTTCGAGGTGGATGGGGCGCGCGTCCGGGAGATTGTGGTATCCGCGCTCCGTGAACAGAGGGAACGCCTGACCGTTCCAGAGGCGTTCGAGGTCCTGGAATGCTACGGGATCCCAGTCGCGCCCTTCCGGATCGCGGCGGATGAGGACGGTGTCGTGGCGGCCGCGCTGGAGATGGGCTACCCGATCGTGTTGAAAGCGGTCTCGCAGGACATCGTGCATAAGACAGAAGCCGGTGCGGTGAAGCTCGACCTGCGTGACGAAGACAGCCTTCGTGCCGCGTGGCGCGAGATCGCGGAAGCGCTCGAGAGCGAGAGCCCGGCGGCCCGCGAGGCCGGGGTTCTGGTTCAACGGATGTGGACGGGGGGCCGCGAGACGATCGTGGGTATGACCATGGAGCCGCAGTTCGGGCCGATCGTCATGTTCGGACTGGGGGGCGTGTACGTGGAAGTGATGCGAGATGTAGCCTTTCGGGTCCAACCCGTGAGCACGGTCGACGCGCGAGAGATGATCCACTCGCTGCGGGGCTATCGGATACTGGAAGGAGTGAGAGGGGAGGAGGGCGTGGACCTCGGGCAGCTCGCCGAAGTAATCGAGCGCGTAAGCCAGCTGGTAGGCGACCACCCGGAGATCAGGGAGATGGACATCAATCCGTTCCTGGCGTTCCCCGAGGGACAGGCAAGCGTGACGGTGGACGCCCGATTCCGAATCGGTCAGGCGGATTCCCCGAAGGGCAGGAGCTGGTGAACCCGAGCGCGCGGCCCGTCGCTTGGGAGGACTCGTCGGAGCCGTTCCCGGCGAATCTCGGCCTCACGTGGTGGGGCTGCCTGGTCTCCCCGGAGCGGTTCTTCGCTCGCGTCTCGTGGGACGAGCCGATCGCCCGGCCCCTTCTCTACTACCTGATCGTGGCGATCCTCGCGGGCCTGCTCGGGCTGTTCTGGTTCGTGTGGGGCCCCTGGGGAGCCGCCGAACAGCTCGGACTGACCCTCGAACTGCAATTACTCAGCTTCTTCCTCACTCCATTCGCCGTGCTTCTCGCCCTCGGCTTGATATCGCTGGTCCAACACCTGTTCGTGGTGCTTCTCGTGCCTGACCGGAGAGGTCTCGGAGCAACAGCTACCGTGCTGTGCTACGCGAGCGGAGTGGGTCTTGTCGCCGCCGCCCTCCCCCCCGTCCTCGGGTTCGCGGCATCCGTCCGCGGAGTACTCGGAGCTACGTACGCGGTGATTTACTTTGCGCTCGTCGTGGCCGTGCAGGTCTGGTACGTGGTCGTGCAGGTGATCGGCCTCCGGCATGCCCATTCGACTACGACGGGGCGGGCCGCGGCGATAGTCTTGATCCCGTTCGCCATCGGACTCGTCTTCTCCGTGACGCTGGTCATCATAGCGCTCGCCCTTCTCGCTGTCGCGGACTTTCCCGTTTGAGCGACCTGCGCCGCGCGACGGAGCGCATCGAGCGGGAGGAATTCGCCCGCGGGCACATAGGCCCGGACGAGACGCCGGCCGAGCCGCGCCCGGCGGCCACGATCATTGCGGCGTGGGCGCCGCCGGATGGTGCTCCGTATCGAGTCCTCCTGCTCCAGCGGCCCTCCAGTGCCCGCTTCGCCGCGGGCGCATACGTGTTCGCGGGCGGGGTGATCGACGACTCAGACGGCTCTCCGGCGGCGATGGACCTGCTGCCCTCGAGTCTACGAACCCCCGAAGGGGAGGCAGCGGTAGCCGCCCTCAGGGAAATGTTCGAGGAGACCGGATTCTTGCCCAGCGACCGACCCGTAGACCCGGACACCGCGGCCACGGTGCGGCGTGAACTTCTGCTCGGGAATACGGATTTCGCGACTGCCGCGGCACGCCTCGGCGCCACCTTTCAGCGGCTACGCGCGGAGTACCTGTCACGCTGGATCACCCCGGCGCGGTTCGCGAGACGGTACGACACCCGGTTCTTCGTGACGGTCCTCGAGGCGGCTGCGCCACCTGCCCCAGAGCTCACCGACGAGCTGACGGGATACGTGTGGATCACTCCCGAGGATGCGGTGCGGATGTTCGCCGCGGGTGAGCTTCCGATGCTGTTCCCGACGCGCAGGACCCTGCAAGCGCTCGCCGGGGAAGGGGACCTCGACCGGTTGCTCGAGAGTTGCCGTGCCCGCGTGCCACAGCCGATCGAGCCACGGCTGTTCGTACGGGGAGACTCGGTGCGTCCCGTGCTCCCGGGAGATCCGGAGTACGAGGATGCCGGCTGAGGCGGCACGCGACCAGCTTGTCGCGTGGTTCGTCGCACCGAACCCGGGGGCTCTCACTCTCGACGGAACCCGCTGCTACGCGGTCGGAACCCGTCGCCTTGTCCTCGTGGATCCGGGCCCGGCGATTCCCGGGCAGCTCGAGCGGCTCACGGCACTCGTGAGCGGCCGACAGGTAGACGCGATATGCCTGACGCACGGGCACGCCGACCACGCAGGCCTCGCGCATATAGCGGCCGACCGGTTCGGCGCCCCACTGGCTGCATCGACTGAAACGCTTGAGCGGTTGGGCGTGGCGGGCTCGGCGCTGGATGACGGTGACACCGTCCAGGCGGACGGAGGCGCCGCACAGCTTCAGGTGATCCGCACCGCCGGCCATTCGGCGGACCACCTGGTCTACCTCCTCGAACCGGGGCGTTCCGTGTTCACCGGAGACCTGGTCCTCGGGTCGGGGAGTAGCGCCATTCTCCACCCGGACGGCGACGTCGGGGCTTGCCTCGCGAGCTTCAGTCGTGTTCTGTCCCAGCGTCCGGGCCGGCTCTATCCGGGGCACGGCCCGCCGGTTGACGACGGAGAGGCTCGCCTGAAGGGCTACATGAATCATCGCATCGAGCGACACGCCCAGGTGGTGGGCGCCGTGCGCTCTGGCGCGCGCACGGTGGTGGAATTGCGCCGCCTTGTCTACGGCGAGCTCGACTCTGACCTGGAGCGGGCGGCGGATGCCTCGATCCGGGCACACGTAGTGCACATGCGGGAGCAGGGCGACGACGTGCCGGCGATCGCCGGCCTGGATGACCTGGGCCCGGTTCCCGAGGAACCGTGAGCACGAGCAAGACGGGGTCCGTCGCCCTCGGGATCATCTTCTTCACCGTCTTCCTGGACCTGATCGGTTTCGGGATCGTCCTTCCGCTGCTTCCGTTCTATGCCACTGAGCTCGGCGCGACGCCCTTCGAGGTAGGCCTGATCATCGCATCCTACTCGGGCATGCAGTTCCTGTTCGCTCCGATCTGGGGTGCCCTGTCTGACCGTTACGGACGGCGGCCGCTCCTTCTGGTGGGACTCTTCGGCTCGGCCGTTTCGTACGTCGTGTTCGGCCTCGCCCGGTCGCTGGAAGTCCTGCTTTTCTCCCGGGTAATAGCAGGGATCATGGGAGCCAACATCCCCGTCGCACAGGCCTACATCGCGGATTCAACCACGGCCGAGAGGCGAGCACGCGGAATGGGGCTGATCGGAGCCGCCTTCGGCCTCGGCTTCATCTTCGGTCCGGCGATCGGCGGTGGTCTGAGCGCCTGGGGCTACAGCCTCCCAGGCTTCGTGGCCGCCGGGCTCAGCCTGGCCGCGGCGCTGGCCGCCTGCTTCTGGTTGCCGGAATCCCTGGCTCCCGAGAACCGCGTGCGGGACGGCTTCGGAGCGCTGACGGCGGTCACGGGGCGCGCGCGCGCCGCGACCCGCGTACTGGGCAGCAAGAGGCTGCGCGACCCCATCGGAGTGTTCTTCCTCGGTACGATGGGCTTCGCGGGCTTCACGACCATCTTCCCCCTGTTTCTGGAGAACCCGCTCGGCCTGACTGCATTGTACGCGGGCGGAATGTTCGCCCTCGTCGGGATGGTGTCGGCGGGCGTTCAGGGGACGCTGATCGGTCCGCTGGTGGAGCGCTACGGCGAGCGCGCCAACGCGGCGCTCGGCGGGGCCGTCCTGGCTTCCGGCGTCATCGCGATGGGCCTCGGGCAGAACATCGCCACGACCGTGGTCAGCCTGCTGGCGGTCGGCGTCGGGTGGGGACTCCTGGCCCCCTCCCTGCAGAGCCTCGTATCGCGGCGGGCGATGGCAAACGAGCAGGGCGAGGTCCTGGGGGTGAATCAGTCCGCCAGCGCCCTGGCCCGGGTGATCGGACCGGTGGCGGCCGGGTGGGCCTATGGAGCCCTCGGGCCCGGACTGGGGTTCGTGGCAGGCGGTATAGTCATCGCAGCCGCGGCCGCCTGGGTGTGGGTCATGCCGGACCGGGAGCTCTCGGAAAGCTCTCCTCGCCACTGACGAGTCGGTGAATAAGCGCGTGATTGGCGGCTGGGAAGGCGTAGCGTCCGAGCTCGGCGGGTAGCACCCAGCGCGGTGAGCCGACCGGGGTCCGGCCGGCTGGCGGCCCTCCCGCGACCCAGCGGGCGTGGAACAGGTGCAACGTGATCCTGAAGTGGCTGTATGTATGCCGAACGGTATCCGCTAGGCCGACAACCTCCGCCTCGAGGCCCAGCTCCTCCCGAATTTCTCGCCGAGCAGCCTGGGCGGGCGTTTCCCCGGCTTCCGACTTTCCACCCGGGAACTCCCACAACCCGCCGAGCAAGCCTTGTTCGGGCCGCTGAGCGATCAGAAGCCGCCTACCCCGCCATACCAGGGCGGCGCCGACATCATGATGCGGCAGCGTGGGACGCCGACGCCGAGCTGGTCGTAGGCCGACGGTCCCGTTCCGCAGAGCGAGGCACTGCCGGGCCACCGGGCACTCGGCGCACCGTGGCGTGCGCGGGGTGCAGATGGAGCTACCGAGGTCCATCAGCGCTTGGTTCAAACGACCGGCCGCGCCACCGGCCTCAGCGATCAGGTCGCGCATCAATGAGTCCAGGGACACGGGAGTCGCGCGCTCCAGGTCGTACAACCGGCTGAGCACCCGGCGAACATTGCCGTCGACGGCTGGTTCGGGCCGACCGAAAGCGATGCTGGAGATCGCCCCCGCCGTGTAGGGGCCAATACCCGGAAGGGCCTTGAGGGAGTTCGGGTCCTCCGGCAGTTGGCCGGCATAATGTGCCTGAACTTCGCCGGCGGCGCGATGCAGATTACGCGCCCGGCCGTAGTAGCCCAGGCCCTCCCATTCCTTGAGAACTTCGTCGAGGGATGCCCGGGCCAGGGTCGCCACGTCAGGAAAGCGCTCGACGAAGGACTCGTAATACGGGATGACCGTCGAGATCCGAGTCTGCTGGGCCATCACCTCGGCGACCCACACACGATATGGATCCGACTCGTCCCTGCCCGGGACGTCGCGTTCGCGTCCACAGAACCACTCGAGCATGAGTCCCGCGGCGCTCTTCACGCCAGAGGTTTCCTCACGTCGCGCCGACACCCGTTTCCGGATCGATGCCCGGTCGCGGCTCTGGGAATCGTCCGTCGAACACGTGCACGGCCGGCCCCGCCAGGTTCAATCGATACTCTCCATCCGTGCCTGGCGCGCCGGGCACGTGGATCCGGAGATCGCAGCCCCCCCTCACGTTCAGGTCAAGACCTGGCTCGCACAGGCCGGCGGCGTGAAGCGCGAACACGGCAGCCATCGCGCCGCTTCCGCACGCCAGAACCTCGCCCTCGACCCCCCGCTCGAACGTTCGGATGGAGCCGCGCGTCCGGTCCTCGAGGCTGACCAGGTTGACGTTCGCACCTTCAGGGCCGAGAGCCGGGTCGTAGCGGATCCGCCGGCACACGTCTTCGATCGATCCCTCCAGTCTTGATTCGAGAGGAAGAACGAAGTGAGGAACCCCGATGCTGACGAGCCACCCGTCGGCCGGCCCGAACGGCCCCTCCACCGGAACGCTCCGAACGACCTCGACAGGCATGCGGTACTCGAGGTCGACCCAATCGCCTTCCACGACGGCCGTGATGAGAGAATCCGAGGTCTCGATCACGAGCGGCGAGCCGTCCACCAACCCCCGGGCTATGGCGAAGTGGGCGGCGCACCGGGTGCCGTTGCCGCACGTGCCGTACGCCGAGCCGTCGGGGTTGAAAAAGCGAACGCCGACACGACCCGTGCCCATCGGCCACACGAGCACGAGTCCGTCCACCCCCACTCCCGTGCCTCGGTCGCACACGTGCCGGGCGACCGAGGCGCCCTGTTCATCGGACCACTGCGCAACGGTAATGACGAAATCGTTTCCGGCCCCGGAATACTTGCTGAACTCCACCTATCTTCCCGCTCGCTTCAAAGGGTTCCGACCCACGATCGCCACACCCAAACCGACTTCCGCCGTCCCATACAGAAAAGGCCGCGGACTCGGCTTGGAGTCCACGGCCCTCTCTTCGACCTGACTCGACGCGGCGCAACGGCGGCTCCGCTCGTCAGGCACGCGCGCTCGGAAGAGGCGCGGGGGGTGTTCGCCCCCTCAGCGGCTCACGCCGAGGCGACCGCTCGCCCGTGTCGAGCCAGGCTCGGGTCTACTGGACACTGGATCACCTCCCTTCGAAGAGTGGGACATAGGGCACCACACCGTTGCCCTCACCGCTCGAGCGGCAAAGGCTGAGTCGAAGTTGGGCACGCACGGCTGACCGCGCAACGGGTTTCGCAGGATGTCTCCCTCCCCCCTATCTTGGGGCGGCAGCAGATCTACCGGACTCCGGAACTCCGGTTGTCGAGGATACAAAGCCAGGACAGGGCCGCATGAGCGACGACTCGCAACAACACCCGGTGCCTCTTAAGCGCGAGCGCGAGAATACCGTGAGAGTGCTGATCGACCATTACGCTGCGGACAACCTGACGGTCGATGAGTACGAGTCCCGCCTGGACTCCGCGTACACAGCGACGTCGCTACAACAGCTTGAAGACCTGGTATCGGGGCTGCCCGTCCTCGCCTCCGGCTCGTCTCAGCCTGAGGCATCTCCCGTGCTCCGGGCCCCCGCTGCGAGCGTCCGGGATCGCGGATTCCAGATCGCGATCATGGGCGGTTCGGAGAGAAAAGGTGCCTGGACTCCGCCTCGCAAGCTGTACACGGCCGCGATCATGGGAGGGGCAGGACTCGATTTCCGCGAAGCAATGATGCCGCCTGGCGCCACGGAAGTGAACGTCGTGGCCCTCATGGGTGGTGTGGAGATCCTGGTGCCACCGGGGCTGGCGGTCGAGACCCACGGCTTTGGGCTCCTCGGTGGCTTCGAGGCACTCGACCAGGCGGGTTCTGAGACGGACCCGGATGCTCCGCGCCTGGTGATCAAGGGCCTGGCACTGATGGGCGGCGTTGAGGTTACTGTTCGAATGCCCGGGGAGTCCGCGAGAGACGCACGCCAGCGCCGCCGCATCGAGCGCAAGAAGCGTCGCCAGCTGCGTCGCGGGCACGGCGAGTAAGGCCCCCGGTCCGAGAAACCGTACAGCGCAGCCAGGCGAACGGTCGCGGATCTTGAGTGCCGGGCCGTAGCTCGGTATAGTCTCCTCCCGGCCGGCGAGGGCGCCGGACGGGACACTACGAAGCCAACGACTGTGAGGACTGCCATGTCAGGGATCCCAGAAGGATTCCAGTATACCGAGGAACACGAGTACGTCCGTGAGGCGGGCTCGGAAGGCGAGTACCTGGTCGGGATCACGGACTACGCGCAGGGCGAGCTGGGCGACGTGGTATTCGTCGAGCTCCCGGCTCCCGGTGACGCGTTCGAGAAGATGGAAGTCTTTGGGACGATCGAAGCCGTGAAGGCGGTCTCGGACCTATTCTCTCCCATTTCCGGGGAAGTGGTCGCCGTCAATGAGGCACTGGAGGAGGACCCGGCGCTCGTGAACTCGGATTCCTACGGCGAGGGCTGGATGATCCGGATGCGGGCCACCGACCCCTCGGAACTCGACGATCTTCTCACGCCGGAGGCCTACCGGAGCCTGATCGAGGGTTAGCGGGCCGCCGGGCCGCAACAGCTTTACCGACCGAAGCCTGCGCTGCTCGCGAAAGGTTTCCAACGACGGCAGGAACACCGATGTCATTCGTCCCGCACAGTGAGACCGATCGGCGCGAAATGCTCGCCCGGGTTGGCGTCTCCGATATCCGTGAACTGTACGACGACGTTCCACCCGAGCTCGCTCTCGAAGGGGACCTGGACATTCCCGAGGCCCTGTCCGAGTGGGAGGCGGTGCGCGAGCTGAGCCACCTCGCGGATGAAAACCGAGCGCTCGTGTGTTTTGCCGGGGCCGGGCAGTACGACCACCACGTGCCGGCCGCTGTAGACCACATCATCCGGCGCAGCGAGTTCTATACGGCGTACACGCCCTACCAGCCGGAAGTCGCGCAGGGCACGCTGCAGACGATCTACGAGTTCCAGACGATGATCTGTGAGCTCACCGGTATGGACGTGGCGAACGCGTCCATGTACGACGGGCCGTCCGCGGCCGCCGAGGCTGTCGTAATGTCCCGCGCGGTGACACGCCGTGGCCGCGTGCTGGCAGCCAGAACCGTGCACCCTCATTCCCGTAAGGTCGCCGACACATACCTGCACGGGCTGGGGAGCGGGCTCGAACTGGTCCCGCCCGGAGCGGACGGGCTGGTCGATCTCGAAGCACTGAAGGGGGCCCTGGACGAGGACGCTGCATGTTTCCTCGTACAGTACCCGAACTTCTTCGGCTGCATAGAGGAGCTGGAGCCGATTGCGGAGACCGTGCACGCGGCTGGAGCCCTGCTCGCAGTGGCGGCGGACCCGGTGACGCTCGCCCTGCTGTGCACGCCGGGAGAGCTCGGCGCCGACATCGTCGTAGCCGAGGGACAGCCGTTCGGCAACGCCCCCAGCTTCGGCGGTCCGGTGGTCGGCCTGTTCGCCGCCCGCCAGAAGCTGGTCCGCAAGATGCCCGGCCGGATCGTCGGCGCCACGGTGGACATGGAAGATCGCCGCGGGTACGTGCTCACCCTGCAGACGCGCGAGCAGCAGATTCGGCGCGAGAAAGCCACGAGCAACATCTGCACGAACCAGGGACTGAACGCACTGGCCGCGACAGTGCACCTGAGCCTGCTCGGCAGGGAAGGTCTGCGTGAGGTGGCCGAGTCATCAGTGCAGAACGCTCACTACGCGTGGCGCAGATTGCAGGGCGTGGAGGGCGTCACGCCGCTGTATCCCGATACCCCCTTCGCACGCGAGTTCGCCGTCGCGACCGAGGAGAATTCCCGGTCCATCCTGGAGCGGGGGTTCGAAGCCGGTATCCTGGCCGGGGTCTCGCTGAGCCGGTTCGAATCGCTCGAGGCACCGGACGGCCTGTTGCTCGCGTTCACCGAGAAGCGAAGCCGCGAAGAGATCGACCGTCTGGTCGACCTGTTGGCGGGCTGAGGAGGGACAGATGGGCAAACTGATCTTTCACGGGCAGTCTTGCACGGAATTCGTGACGGCCGACGGCACCCGACTCCTGATCGATCCGTTCCTCACGGACAACCCGATGGCCGACGTGGGTCCGGAACACTTCCACGACCGGTTGGACTACCTGCTGCTGACGCACGGGCACTATGACCACGTGGCTGACGCCTGGTCTCTCCTGGCGGAGACGGGTGCCAAGCTCATCGCCTCCTTCGAGATCGTCGCCTACGTGCAGGACGTTCTGGAGCATGAGAATGCGCACCCCATGCACATCGGGGGAGGTCACGACTTCCCGTTCGGGCGGGTCAAGATGACGTCGGCCGTTCACGGCGGGCACGTGTGGGGCGAAGGAGCCGAAGGCTATACCACCGATCCGGCCGGCCTGTTGCTGACCCTGGACGGGTGCCGTCTCTACCACGCGGGCGATACCGGTCTCACCATGGACATGACGCTACTCGAAGGACAGGTGGACGTAGCGATCCTTCCGATAGGTGACAACTTCACGATGGGACCGGAAGATGCCGCGCGTGCCGTGGACATGATAAAGCCGCGCGTGGTCATCCCGATGCACTTCAACACGTGGCCCCTGATCGAGCAGGACCCGGAAGCCTTCCGGGCCAGGGTCGAGCCGCGGGCCGAAGTCGTCGTGCTGGAACCCGGCGACGCGTACGAGTTCTGACAAGGAGAGGCAGGCGATGGCCGGCTTTCCGCTGAAGGGCGAAACGACGCCCACCATATTCGAGAAATCCGAGCCGGGCCGTCGGGGTACCCGTATGACCCGGACGGACGTGGATCCGATGCCGCTGGAAGACATCATTCCGGCGCATCACCTGCGAAGCGAGCCGGCGCGGCTTCCCGAGGTTCCGGAGAGCGAAGTCGTGCGCCACTACACGGAGCTGTCGCTCAAGAACCATCACGTGGACCGGGCACTGTACCCGCTGGGCTCGTGCACCATGAAGTACAACCCAAAGGTGAACGAGGCGACGTGTCGGCTCGAGGGTTTCGCGGAGCTGCACCCCTTCACGCCGCAGGCGAGCGCGCAGGGCGCGCTGCGGCTCATGTACGAGCTGGCCGAGATGTTGAAGGAAATCGCCGGGATGGACGAAGTGACCCTGCAACCGGCAGCCGGCGCCCAGGGGGAAATGACGGGCGTGCTGCTGATGCGTGCGTTTCACGACGCGAACGGGGAGGGAGGCACGAGGCGCCGCATCCTGTTCCCCGAATCGGCGCACGGGACGAACCCGGCAACGGCCGCGATGGCCGGTTTTGACGCGGATGAGATACCGTCGGACGCGTCGGGTCGAGTGGACCTCGAGGCCTTGCGGGAGAACCTAGACGAGACAGTGGCCGGGCTCATGCTTACGAATCCGAACACGCTCGGCGTGTTCGAGTCGGACATCCTCGAGATCTCGCGCCTCGTGCACGAGGTCGGCGGCCTCATGTACATGGACGGGGCCAACCTCAACGCTTTGATGGGAGTGACCCGACCGGGCGACATGGGATACGACATCGTTCACTTCAACCTGCACAAGACATTCAGCACGCCGCATGGAGGGGGAGGTCCGGGATCCGGGCCGGTTGGCGTGAAGAAGCACCTGGCCCCGTACCTGCCCGTACCGAAGGTTGTGCGCCGCGACGAGGGCTCGTACGGCCTCGATTGGAATCGTCCCGAGTCGCTCGGGAAGCTGCACGGGTTCTACGGTAACTTCGGGGTCATGGTTCGGGCATACACGTACATGCGGATGCTCGGTCGGAGCGGGATCAGGGAGACGGCCGAGGCTGCGGTTCTCAACAACGCGTACCTGACGGCCCTTCTCAAAGACCATTTCGACCTGCCGTACGGACGGGGCATGCACGAGTCGGTCTTCTCGGGCGTCTCTCTCAAGAAGCGCACCGAGATCAAGACGATGGACGTCGCGAAGCGACTCCTGGACTACGGCTTCCACGCACCCACGGTGTATTTCCCGCTGAACGTCCCCGAGGCCCTGATGACGGAGCCGACGGAGACCGAGACGAAACAGGAGCTCGAGCGGTACGCCGAGGCGATGAAGGCAATCTCGCGTGAGGCGGAGACCGATCCGGAACTGGTGGCGACGGCGCCGCACACCACACCGGTCCGCAGGCTCGACGAAGGACGCGCCGCCAGGCAACTGGACCTGAAGTGGAGTTTTCCACGGGACGCGGAAGCCTGACCGGGACCCGTCTGCGCTATCTAGTCCACGGCCCGGCGCGCGGCGCCTGGAACATGGCCGTGGACGAAGCGCTGTTGGACTCGGCGAGAGCCGGCCACTCGACCCTCCGCCTGTACGGCTGGGAGCCGGCGTGCCTCTCGTTCGGGCGTAACCAGACGGCGCGCGGTCGCTACGACGGGGCACGGGCAGCGGAGAGGGGAATCGACGTCGTGCGGCGTCCCACGGGAGGCCGGTCCGTCTTCCACTACCGCGAGCTCACTTACAGCGTCACGGCCCC
Source organism: Gemmatimonadota bacterium (assembly GCA_039585235.1). GTDB lineage: Bacteria > Gemmatimonadota > Gemmatimonadetes > Palauibacterales > Palauibacteraceae > Benthicola. The sequence goes on from JBDGWG010000019.1 coordinate 37,056, forward strand.
GGCCGATTCGTGGGGCGGGCTGCGGGAGGCCTACCTGAGGATCAACCGTGCCCTCGCGGCGGGACTCCGACGGCTCGGTGCTCCCGCTCAGGTGGTCGAGCCGGGAGACGGCGTCCCGACCCCCAGACCAACGGTGCGAGCATGTTTCCGAGACCCGATTCCAGGCGAAGTCGTCGCGGACGGACGGAAGCTTATCGGAAGCGCCCAGTGGCGAGACGGGGGAGCACTCCTTCAGCACGGGTCTCTACTATTGCACAACGACCAGGCCACGGTGGAGGACCTGCGGATCGGGAGTGCAGGTGCCACCGAGGTACCGGCGACCGCTCTCGCCGAGCTACTGGATCCGTTGCCCGATGTGCCAACCATATCCGAGGCCCTCGCGGCCTCGTTCCGCGCGGAGCTCGAGATCGAAGTAGCTCAGGTGGATCTCTCGCCGGCGGAGAGGGCGGCGGCCGAGAGAGCACACGCGAAGTATCAAGCCGACGCCTGGACGTGGCGGTGCTGACGATTGGGGGAGGCTCGATGACTGTTCACGGTGGCCGGGCAGCCGGACTCTTCCTCGCGACCTGTGCCCTCTTCGCCGTCGGCCTCTCCGCCTGTGGCGAGTCGCGGCCGGCCGACGAGGCTGCACCTGGATGGGTCTCCTCGGCTCGACTCGAGCCCGAGGTGCCCGAGGCTCAGCGTTACGGCGGTACGATTGTCGTAGCGGGCCGGGGCGATCCGGTGTCGATGAACTCGCTTGTGAGCACCGACTTCGAGAGCGCGCAGCACCAGATCCACGTGCTGTTCGTCACCCTGGTCAAGAGCGACGAGAACTACGAGCCGCGGCCGTACTTCGCTCGCGCGTGGGAGTTCGATTCGGACACCAGCGAAGTGATCTTCCACCTGCGGCACGACCTCGAATGGCACGACGGCACTCCGGTCACTTCCCGGGATGTGGCGTTCACGTTCGACCGTCTGAAGAACTCGGCGGTGCCGTTCCCGAACCCCTCCTACTTCGACTACTGGGACGCGGTCGAAGTGATCGACCCGGTGACGGTGCGCTTCTATCTCCGACCGCACGCAAACGCGCTGTACGGATGGACACGGACGGCGATCATGCCCGAGCACATCCTGGGTGACGTTCCGCCGGAGAAGCTGGAGTCACACCCGTTCGGCATCCTGTCGCCGGTGGGGAACGGACCCTTCCGATTCGCGGAAAGGGTGCCGGGCGACCGATGGGTGTTCGAGGCGAACCCGGATTTCCCGGAGGAGCTCGGGGGGCGGCCCTACCTGGACCGTCTCGTGTATCGGCAGATCCCGGACGAATTCGCCCTCACGGCGGCTCTGCAGACGGGGGAAGTGGACCTCGTGATCGAAGCGTCTCCCGCGATGCTCGATCAGGTCGGGGACGACCCGGCCGTGGTATCGATGTCGTACTCCGCACCGGAGTACGCCTTCATCGCCTGGAACTCGCGCCGGCCGGAGTTCGCAGATCCACAAGTCCGTCGCGCGCTCACCCTGGCCATCGACCGTGAGACGCTTGTGCAGGCCGTACTTGGCGGCAGCGGCACCGTGGCTCCGGGGCCTGTCGGCCCGTGGCACTGGGCATACGACTCCACGTGGGCTCCGCTTCCATTCGACCTGGAGACGGCTGGAGCGCTCCTCGACGAGGCCGGGTGGCTGGACTCGGATGGAGATGGTTTTCGCGACCGGGACGGAGAGCCTTTCACGTTCGAGTTGCTGGCCACGCCACGCCGCGACTGGGCGGCCGTCCAGACGCTGGTACAGGCATCTCTGGGTCAGGTCGGAGTCGAAGTCGAACCCGTGGTGCGCGAACAGGGCGCGCTGATTCCGCTCGTCGTCGGAGCCGACCGTCGCTTCGACGCTGTGCTCATCGGGTGGGCGAGGGACGTGCCGCTGAACGACGTCGATCTGTGGGCATGTAACCAGGTGGGACAGCCGTTCCAGTTCACGAGCTACTGCAACCGGGAGCTGGATGCGGTCCTCGACTCGATTCCTCTCGCCTCGGACCGGGACCGGCTCCGCTCGCTGATCAGGCGATATCACGATTTGATCGTCGAAGACCAGCCGTACACATTCCTGTACTATCTGGACCGGGTGGACCTGGCCCGCTCCCGCGTATACGGCACTCGCATGGACTCGCGGGGCGATTGGGTCGACGTGGCACGCTGGTGGGTGCACGACGGGAGTTGAGATAAGCGCTGATCCGGCCCACGTGAACCCCGGGCTTTCTCTTGACATCCTGACGAAGGGGCGGGTAGCTTCCCAACCCCCGGCCGGGAGGCATGTCGGGTGGGCAATATACCAGACCAACGACTACGGCGGAGGAAACCTTGGCAAGCTTGACTGTTTCAGCGCTCATGCTTCTGCAGGATGCGCAGGCGCTAGGCGCAGGTCAGGAGTTGAAGCTCGGCGAGATCTGGGAGGCCGGCGGATTCATGATGTGGCCCCTTGGCTTCTGCCTCGTGGTCGGAATCCTGATCATCATCTGGAAGTTCAGCGACCTCCTCATGAAGTCCCTGGGCAACCGCAGGCTCCTCGGTGAGGTCGACGGGCTGATCGCCCAGCAACGACTGGACCAGGCACTTGCCCTGTGCGAGGAGTCGAAGGCCCCGGCCGGCGAGATCCTCGCCGCAGGCCTGAAGCGGTACAAGGAGGGCACCGAGCGCGTCACGCAGGCAGTGGAGAACGCGGGCGCGATCGAGGTCTCGAAGCTGGAGCGTGGCCTCGTGTGGCTCGCCACGCTGTCGAACGTGGCCCCACTGCTCGGGTTCCTCGGTACGGTGATTGGAATGATCCAGGCCTTCCAGGCGATCGAGATCGCTGGTGAGGTCGAGGCGACGCTCGTCGCGGGCGGAATCAAGGTGGCCCTGATCACGACCGCCTCTGGCCTGACCATCGCCATCCCTATCAGCGTCGCGCACAACTACTTCGTGGATCGCGTGGACCGTATCGTGATCGACATGGAGGAGAGCGCGCAGAAGATGATCGACGCCGTGCACGCCGTGGAGCGCGGCACCGGCTGATCCGCCGAGACCGGCTCGAGAGAGTCGCTCAGCCGTGAACTTGGAAGGCCCGGAGTAGAGCGCTCCGGGCCTTCTCGCATCCGGGGCATGAACGGCAGACCGGGTGCAAACTGCCCATACTTCGGCCCCAAGGGCCCTTCGACTTGCGATTTCCGCACAATACCCTGATTTTTCGCGCCACACTGCGGGGCCCATCGAGGCACGGCCCTCCGACGTTCACTTGACACGAGGCGACGTCATGAGCAGGCACCCTGTCAGGTTCTGGTGGACGATCCTTCCCTTGCTTCTTCTCCTTCTCACCACAGTCCCCGCCGCCGCCCAGGAAGGAGCCCTTTCCGGGACCGTCACGGACGGACAGAGCGGCATCGGACTTTCCTCCGTGCAGGTGTCGGTTCATCTGGTCGACGGGAGCGCGGTGACCGGCGGGTTCAGCGCCGCGAGCGGCGCCTACCGGATCACGTCGATACCGGCGGGCACCTACTCGGTGACCTTCACGTTGCCCGGGTGGAGCCTCATCGAGGAGACAGGGGTGGTGATCACGGCGGGTGAGACCACGAGCGTCAGCGTCTCGATGGTCGAGCGGAGCTTCAGCCTGAACCCGATCACAGTGACCGCGTCGAGACGGGTCGAGAAAGCCCTGGATGCGCCGGCGGCCATCGAGGTGGTCACCCGAGAGGACATAGTCGAGAGGCCGGCCGTCACACCGGTGGACCACGTGAAGGAGAAGGCCGGCGTGGACTTCATGCCCACCGGGTTGCAGAGCAGCTATACGGTGGTGCGTGGCTTCAACAACGTGTTCTCGGGCGCCGCGCTCAACATGACAGACTTCCGGATCTCCCGCGTTCCGTCAATTCGAGTGAACGTCTCATGGTCTAACCCGACGACGAGCTCGGATATCGAGCGGGCGGAGGTCGTGCTCGGTCCAGGGTCCGCGCTATACGGACCGAACGCGGCCAACGGCGTGGTCCACTTCATCACGCGCTCGCCGATCGACGACCCGGGGATGGACTTCGCGCTGTCGAGCGGCCTGCGGCAGCAGAGCAGTTTCGACCAGGGTGCCAGCATCCTGACGCCGACCGGCGACTTCGCCCCCGCCACGTTCACGCAGGGAAGCACCGACGAGTTTACCTGGCAGTTCGAGGGACGCGTCGCCTGGAAGACCGACAACGACAAGTTCGGGGTCAAGCTCTCGGGCACCTACTTCACCGGGCTCGACTACGGGTACATCGATCCGACGGAGAAGAACCAGCAGTCGATCGCCCTCGGCTGCCAGGCGTTTGACTATTCCCTGTCGAGCAATGCCTGCGTCAATTTCTCGGGTGACCTCGCTCCGGGAGACACGGACCAGCTCCGCACCCGGGTGGACAACGTTGCTGGCGGACCCCAGGATTCGACCAACATCGGCACCCCTCAGCCTGACGGCACGTTCATCAACACCACCGCGCGCGATCCCGACCTGAAGCGCTGGGGTCTCGACCTGAGGGCCGATTTCAGGCCGTCGCCCGAGAGTTCGATCATTCTGTCCGGCGGTCACGTGGACGCGATCAACAGCGTTGACCTGACCGGGATCGGGGCGGGACAGGTTCAGAACTGGGGCACGTGGTACGCGCAGGGCCGGTTCAACTGGAAACGCTTCTTCGGGCAGGTGTTCTGGAACAAGAACGACAACGACCAGACCTACCTTCTGCGCTCCGGCCGTCCGCTGATCGACAAGTCGTCCCAGATCGTCGCCCAGCTGCAGCACGGTTTCAACATCAATCCGCAGCATGGGCTGACCTACGGGTTCGACTACCTGTACACGGACCCGCAATCCGAGGGCACGATCAACGGTCGTCACGAGGACGACGACAACGTGACCGAGATCGGCGGATACGTGCAGTACGACGGACGGTTGAGTCCGAAGTGGAACGTGGTGGTGGCGGCCCGCCTGGATGACCACACACGGCTCGAGAATCCGGTGTTCTCGCCGAGAGCGGCCATCGTGTTCAGGCCCACTCCCGAGCGCAGCCTCCGTGCGAGCTACAACCGTGCCTTCTCGACCCCGAACACGCTGAACCTGTTCCTCGACATCTCGGCGCAGCCCATACCTCTGGGCGGTCCATTCTTCTACGACCTGCGTGCGCAGGGAGTCACGGAGAACGGGTTCACGTACAATCGGACCGGCGACGTGCCGCAGCACATGTCGCCGTTCAACGTGACGGGAGTGGGCCCGAGCGGACCGACCTTTGACCCCCGCGCCTACCTGGACACGAACAGCGCCAGCACGTGGGCCGAGGCGCAGACCGCATTCGGCGCCGTGACCCAAGGCGCATGTGCGGCGGATCCTACCGGTCCTCAGTGCGCGGCTCTGGCGGCTGCGCTGGGCTCATTCGCGGCGACGGCGGCTCCGCCCGATGGTGCGGTGCCCATCATTGCCGGCATTCTCAACCCGGTGACCTCCACCTTCGTCAACACGACCACGGACCTCTCGTTGGTCCCTGATATCCCCGCCCTCGATCCGACGATCTGGCAGACGTTCGAGGTTGGCTACAAGGGACTGCTGCTGGGCAGCAATCTCCTTCTCGGTGCGAACGCGTACTACACTGACGTCGACAACTTCGTGTCGGCGCTGGAACCGTTCACGCCCAACCTCTTCCTGGCCGGCCAGGAGCTGGCGGGATACCTGATCTCGCAGGGAGTTCCCGTCGATCAGGCGGCCCTGATCGCTAATAACGTGGGCTCGGCCCAGACCGAAGACGGCCTCGTAGGCCTTCCGCTCGGCGTCATGGCGCCGACGACGGCAGGCGGCCAGACGGCGTCTCCGGTCCTCCTCACGTACAGGAACCTCGGCGACTTCAACTTCTTCGGCGCGGACGCATCTCTGACCTACGTAGTCAACCAGAGGTGGGAGATCGGAGGGTCGATCTCGTGGGTGGAAAAGGACCTGTTCCCCACGGGTGATGATCAGGCCGCGCCGGTTCCGCTCAACGCACCCAAGTGGAAGGGGGCGCTGACGCTCGGCTACCGCGCTCCCGCGCACGGATGGACCGGTGCGGCTCGCGGTCGATTCGTGGACGGGTTCCCGGTGTCGTCGGGCGTGTACAGCGGGTCGGTCGATGCCTACGCGGTGATGGACCTGAATGTCGGGTACCGGTTCCCGGGTCGCAGCGGCTTCACGCTCCAGCTCGACATGCAGAACGTGTTCAACAACGACTACCAGAGTTTCGTGGGCGTGCCGAACTTCGGCCGCTACACCGTGCTCCGGTTGCTGTGGAGCATGTAGGTTTCGGCAGTCGTTGATTCCTCTTTCAGAGCGGGGCGCCTGCC
>JBDGWG010000020.1:0-43278 GCA_039585235.1 Gemmatimonadota bacterium
TCCAGGAGCGAGTCATAATAGACGGAAAGCTCGCCACGCCGCCGATTGGCGTCCAGAAGCTTCGTCAGCTGCACCAGACCCAGGGCGGCCCGCAACTCGTCGATGCGGTAGTTGAGCCCCGGCTGGAGAACGTCATATGAGATCGCTCTCCCCTCATGCCGATCGAGCGTCAAAGTCGTCATTCCGTGCGAGCGTAGCAGGCGGATTCGGGCATCCAGATCCGGGTCCCCGACGGCCACCATGCCTCCCTCGCCGACCGACAGGTTCTTGTTTGTGAAGAAGCTGAAACAGCCGATGTCGCCAATGGTGCCGAGCGGTCTGTCACCATACGTGCCCCCGGGGGCGTGAGCCGCGTCCTCGACGAGTGCGAGATCGTTCTCGTCACACAACGAGCGCAGTTCTTCCATCCGACACGCGTAGCCGGCGTAGTGCACGCAGATCACGGCACGAGTCCTGTCCGTTATTAGCTGTCGGATCGACTCGACGCCAACGTTCCAGATCTCGAGCGACTCACAATCGGCGAATACCGGCTTCGCTCCAGCCATTCTGACTGCGTTCGCATCCGCAACGAAAGTCAGGGCCGGAACGATCACTTCTTCACCTGGAGCGAGATCGAGAGCCAGCATGGCCAGGTGAAGCGCCGCAGTCCCGCTCGACACTGCAGTACACATGTGCCCATCGAGTTCCGCCTGGAACGCCCTCTCGAACTCCGACGTCTTGGGACCCATAGTGATCCAGCCGCTTCGCACGACCTCCTCCACCGCCTGGATCTCGAGTTCGTCGTAGTTCAATTCGAACAGTTGGACTTTCCACATTCCGCGCCTCGCGGTGGTTGTAGTTCCCGCTACCTGAGGGGTCCGGGATCGGTGTACAGATCATACAGTCGATCACAGATACGGCTCTCATCGTAATGTTCGCGAGCCCGCTGTACGCAGGCTTCCGACATAGCCTGCCGTGCCTCCGGATTCTCCAGCAACCCCACGACTTCCCGGGAGAAACCTTCGACGTCACCCACAGACACCAGACGACCGGTTACGCCGTCGACCACGACCTCACGTGATCCCTTGACGTCCGTGCATACTGAGGGAATACCCAATGCCATCGTTTCAATCAGCGCTCGCGGAACGCCTTCCTTGATCGACGTCAGCAGATTGAGGTCGACACCTCCCAGGTGTTCCAGGATGTTGTCGACATAACCCCGGAAGTCGATCTGACTCTCCAGTTCCAGCTCACGGGAGTAGGCCTCCATGTCCGCGCGTGTCTCTCCCTTTCCGAAACAAATCAACCGGGCCTCTACCCCGGCGTCCCGCATACGCCCAAGCGCATCGATCAACATGCGGTGATTCTTGACTTGCTCGAATCGGGCTACGCAGGACAGGGTATACTCAGGCTTGCACCGGGCCTCGTATGCCGTGGTCAGCGCCGGAATCCGGATCCCATTTCCGATGAGCTCGATACGGCCTCGAGGATCCCAGGCCTGTATGGTGCGGTAGTCCTCCATGTTCTGAGACAAGGTGACGTCCGTGAGCCGGAGGAGCGCCCGCTCGACCCACTCGTAGGCGCTGCGCTTAGCCGTGCTCATTCCCTCGTGAAAATGAAAGCCATGGACCGTGTGCACGACCCGCGCCCCGGTAAAGGGCGCGGCCAAGCGTGTGAGCAGTCCGAGCACTGATCCGTGAGAGTGCAGGATATCGAATTCCTGCTGCCGCAAGAGGCGAAGAAGCGCTGCATATCCTTTCGCCAGGCCAAGTGGCTTCATCGTACGCGGGGTGTCGAGTACGTGTACTGTCACGCCGTGGCTTCGAATTGGCTCGACGTAGGGTCCGTCCGAACAGGCGATATGCGGCTCTACGCCAAACCGGTTGGCAAGGTATAGCGCGCGATCCAGCAGCAGTTCCTTCGCGGATTCTGAGGTATTGATGAGATCCAGAACCCTGATGGAGGGGCGATCGGCTCGTGGGTCGCTCCGCGAATCAGCCAAGACTCTCAATCATCCTGCTGATTCCCTGAGCCAGAGTAAACGGAGGAACGAAGTCGCCCGGAGGTTCCTGCATGGACACCTGCGTGCTGGCGCAAAATTTCCGGACTCGAACCCTGCTGATCGGAAATCGGCGACGAGTGGCAATCGCCAGGCCGTCGAACGCGTATCCACCAGCCATGCCGATCCAGTACGGAAGCCTCAGGAGAGGGCCCCGGATGTCAAGTTCGGCCCGGATCATTGCGATGAGTTCGCCAGCCGTGAGGTCCGGCTTGTCGACGTAGTTCATGATTGACGTGCCATCGACGGCGAGGAAGCGACACAGGAAGGGCACGAGGTTTCCTACATAGCACATTGACTTCCGGTTCGATCCGTCCCCCACCATCACGAATCGCCCCCGCCGGACCTGGTCGATCAACGTAAACACGTTGCCTCTGTTGTTCTCCCCGAATACTACAGTAGGTCGTATGATGGCCAGAGTGCGTGTGGAATCTCGCGCAGCCCATTCCTGGAGCACATGCTCGGCCTGCAGCTTGCTCCGTCCGTAGTCGTTGAACGGTTCTGTCGGAGTCGTTTCGTCGGCCTCGCCGGCCTCGAGACCGTAGACAGCCACGGTACTCGTGAAAACGATCCGCCCCACCCCGCATGTCTCGGCGGCCAGCACCAGGTTGCGGGCACCATCGACGTTGACCTCTCTATACAGGGACGCCGGTCGGACATCGTCTTTGTGCTCAGCCGCCAGGTGAAACACTATGTCCACATCCTGCATGGTCTCCGTCAGATGATCCGGGTCCCTCACATCGCCTCGGACGGTCAGATCTGCAAAAGCCGAGCTCGACCGCACGTCGTAGATGCGCACGTCGTGTCCTTCCCGGACGAGCGCATCTACCAGGACGGTCCCAATGAATCCGCTTCCTCCAGTCACCAGACAGTTCATCGCCCGGATCCGCGCTCTTGGGAAACGCCATTACAGGTGCCCATTGCGCAACATGCTCGGGCTGCCCTCACGCAGGCTAGATCATCGTAGCTCATTGTTTTACAGTCTGTTGCGTGGTTCCGTCCGTTTGGGCGTGCTCTCTCGCCATCGTGAAGAGTACAATTCGCATACCGGGAAGAACCGAAAGTGGCGCCCGACTTCCGGCCTGAGCTGGAAGCGGTCTGCCTCCCCCCCCACCTATCGACCGATCATGATGTGCGCCCACGGAGTACCGGGAAGCATGAGCCAGGGGGCATCACCGTCGGGCCTCGCCGGGAGGCCCAGTTCCTCGGGCGTCGCACCCGGAACGTATACTACCGCCAGCCTTCGCGCCCCATCAGGATCATCCGAGACGTCGTCCGCGGTGAGCGAATACAGAGCGGCCCGTTCAGGCATGACCAGGCTACCCGCTTCGAGGGCTGAATAGCGCGCCTCCATGATCTCTGACCGCCCCTTCCCCTCAGCCCTCAGACGGCGGCCGAGTACCATGAACTCGTCGAGACTGCGGTGGTAGCAGGCCACGTGAAACCCATCGACCGCCGGATCGTCGGCGAGGCAGATGAGGGCGTTCGTCCCCCCACGCAGAACGGTTAGAGCGTCCGCCGGGCGCTCGTCCCCGCCGTACCCGAGCACCGTTGCGCCCTCGCGAAGGGACGCCGGGGCGGCCAGTACGGCCTGTCCGATTTGACTGTCGCGGTCTGGCACACCGCGCTCCTGTGCCACCAACCCCGACGTCGCGAGACTTACAAGAATAAGCGGTACGATCGGTTGAACCCACATGTCTATCGTCTCCCTTGTCACTTTGTCCCGCCGTGGGATAGCTTGACCCGCCACGGGACCGAGGCCGGGCTGCGTGGCCCTCTGCGAGGGGCGCCAGATCCGCTGAAAGGTACGACGCTCTGTGCCTTCACGGCACGTCGAGCCCGACGCGCGGGCGCGGGACGGCTTGTCCCGGCGGTCGTGCATGGCGGCACGCTTCTCGCTACCCACCGGGGGACTTGTGCTCGCCGAAGCCGGCATCGGCCGACGGAAGGCAGTCCCGTTCCGGTCGACGGCCATCGGGGCCGGACCGGGTGGCCGGCACGGTTGAACCCTACATGAGAGCGAACAACCCATGCGAATAGCTGTCCCGAAGGAGCATACACCGCTCGATCGGCGCGTGGCCATGACTCCGCAGGCGATCAAGCGTCTCGCTTCGGACGAGATCCAGTTCGTCGTGGAGAGCGGGGCCGGCCTGGGAGCGTCCTTCACGGACGACGAGTACCGCGATGTCGGCGCCGAGATCGTCCAGGATCCGAAAGCTCTGTTCGAGGGAGCTGACTTGGTCGCGAAGATCAACAGTCCGGTGAAGCGGGAAGACGGGATCGACGAAGTCGAGCTGATTCCATCCGGTGCCCTGTTCGTGGCCCAGATGCGGCCGCACGAGAACGCCGACGTGCTGAGGCGGCTCGCGGAACGAGGCGTCACTTCGTTCTCGATGGAGCTCATGCCGCGCACGACGCTGGCCCAGCGCATGGACTGCCTGTCAGCATTCAGTACCGTAGCCGGCTACATGGCGGTGGTCCGCGGTGCCGAGGCGGGAAGCAAGTTCTTCCCGATGCTGACCACCGCCGCGGGCACGATCCCGCCGGCCAACGTCTTCATCATCGGAGCGGGAGTGGCCGGCCTGCAGGCGATCGCTACGGCACGTCGCCTCGGGGCCGTGGTCGAGGGATTCGACATCCGACCCGAGACCAAGGAGCAGGTTCAGAGCCTCGGAGCGACGTTCGTCGAGTGGGAAGAAGCCACCGACGACATGCAGACCGAGGGTGGCTACGCCAAGGAAGTCTCCGCCGAAGAAGAGGAGCGTGAACAGCAGCTCCTGGCCGATCACATCGCCAAGTCGGACATCGTGATCACCACGGCCCTAGTCCCCGGCAGGCCGGCTCCGAAACTCATCTCCGAGGAGATGGTCAAGGGGATGCGCCTCGGCTCGGTGATCGTGGACCTCGCCGCCGAGACGGGCGGGAACTGCGAGCTTACCGTGAGAGGTGAGACCGTGGAGCGCCACGGAGTGCTCATCCTCGGACAGACGGACCTCGCGGCCTCGCTGCCGGTGCACGGAAGTCTGATGTACGGCCGGATCCTGTCCGTCCTCCTGCAGCACATCGTGAACGACGAGGGCAAGATCGTCATCGACCTCGACGAGGAGATCACTACCGCGATTGCGGTTACGCACGACGGAAATGTGAGGTATCAGCAATGACCGGTACGATTCTCATCAGCGTGTACGTCTTCGTGCTGGCGATGTTCGTCGGCTTCGAGGTCATCACGAAGGTGCCCCCCACGCTGCATACGCCCCTCATGTCCGGCTCCAACGCGATTTCCGGTATCTCCATCGTGGGAGCCCTGGTCATCGCCGGCATGGGACAGGGAACGATGTTCGACATCATCGGCATGGTCGCGGTAGTCGCGGCGACCATCAACGTGGTGGGCGGATTCATGGTCACCGACCGGATGTTGCAGATGTTCCGGCGGGACACCGACACGAACTAGCGAACACCGAGGCAGATAGATGGAGACCAGAGTTCTATTCATGCAGCTCGCGTACCTGCTCTCGGCGGTGCTGTTCATACTCGGGCTGAAACGCCTCAGCCATCCGGACACGGCGCGTGGCGGAAACAGGCTGGCAGCGATAGGCATGCTGCTGGCGATCGTGGCTACGCTCGTCGGCGAGCAGATTCTCACCTGGCAGTGGATTGTCGCCGGAATCCTCATCGGGACGCTCGTCGGCGGTTTCATGGCGCGGCTCGTCAAGATGACGGCCATGCCGCAGATGGTAGGCCTGTTCAACGGTTTCGGGGGCCTGGCCTCCGGTCTGGTGGCGGCCGCGGAGTATCTGCGCTACTCAATGGGCGTGGCCGGGACAGCGGACATTCCGCTCGACGGGTCGATCTCGATAATGCTCGGCACGCTCATTGGCGCCGTGACCTTCTCGGGCAGCCTGGTGGCGTTCGGAAAGCTCCAGGGCATAGTCACCGAGAAGGCGGTCAAGTTCCCCGGCCAGCAGTTCCTGAATGCCGGGCTGTTCCTCGGCATACTCGCCGCGATGGCCTACCTGGTTCTCATGACACCGGACGCCATCGCGGTCGCTGACACGGGCACCGTCAACATCCTCTACTACGCCCTGTGGGGCGCGGCGATGTTGCTCGGCGTCCTGCTGGTGATTCCGATCGGCGGTGCCGACATGCCCGTCGTGGTGTCGCTGCTCAACTCCTACTCCGGTCTCGCGGCTTCGGCAGCCGGTTTCGTGCTCAACAACAACGTCCTGATCATCTCCGGCGCGCTTGTCGGCGCCTCGGGATTGATCCTGACCCGGATCATGTGCAAGGCCATGAACCGCTCGCTGGCCAATGTCATCTTCGGGACGTTCGGAGAGACGACGGGCGGCGGACCGGTCGTGAAGGGCGAGAAGCGCACTATGGCCGACGTCAACGATGTGCAGGCTGACGACGTGGCCATGCTCCTCGCGTACGCCAAGCAGGTCGTGATCGTGCCGGGCTACGGCCTGGCGGTGGCGCAGGCTCAGCACAAGCTGCGTGAGCTGTGTGACAACCTCGAGAGCCGCGGCGTCAACGTGAAGTACGTGGTTCACCCGGTGGCCGGCCGCATGCCTGGTCACATGAACGTGCTGCTGGCCGAGGCCAACGTGCCCTACAATCAGCTGTACGAGCCGGAGGATGTGAACCCCGACATCTCCAACGTCGACGCATGCCTCGTAGTAGGGGCCAACGACGTGGTGAATCCGGCGGCGAGGGACGAGCCGGCCAGCGACCTGTATGGCATGCCGATCATCGAGGTCGACCGGGCGAAGCACACCGTGGTCATGAAGCGAAGCCTGAACCCGGGATTCGCGGGCGTCGACAATGAGCTGTTCTACCTCCGGAACACCATGATGCTGTTCGGCGACGCCGCCGACTCCATCGGACGGATCCTGGAGGAAGTGAAGCAGCTGTAGGCGGCAGAAGCGCCTCTCTTCGGCTCCGGAGAGAGGCGCCGTGCCATCCGAACCGTGTGAAGAGGCGTAGTCCGTAACGCAGAGTTCTGGCGCGTCCATCGTTTCGAGGGATTCCCCGCCGGCCTCGTCCGGCCTATCATTATTGGAATGATTGCGATACCGGGCAGGGTAGCCCTTCCCCACGCACTGAGAGTCAACAATGAGACGACGTCCCCTCCGAGCCCTTCTGCCGCTGGCCATCGTGGCCCTCGTTGGCTTGACAGGCTCCTGCAGCAGCGACGACGATAACGGTACGAACCCGCCGGCGGAGACCGATTTGTCGGGCACGTACGAGCTGGTGTCCTTCACGCAGGGGGGGACCACGCTCGGACCGCCGCTCGCGACCGGGACGCTCGTGGCAACGCAGACCACCTACTCGATCACCATCACACACCCGGACCCGGCTGATCCTTTCGGACCGCCGCTCACCACGATCGACGAGGGCACGTATTCGACTGACGGAAATAACTGGACGCAGGAATCGTCCAATACTGGGCTGCAGGGCGTCGGCACCTTCTCGCTTCAGGGGGCTACCCTCACCGTGGATGTGACTACCGCCGGAATCGAGGTCCTGACCGTGTGGAACCGAACCAACTGAGTCGGGGACCGATGGCCATGGCCCTGCGCTTTGTCCCGTCGGATCCGATGAAGCCGCGAGCTCAACCCCTGGTGTTCGGGCTCGCGATCGCCTGGCTGTTGACGGGTGCGTCCGGCCTTCAGGCCCAGACGACCGGCGGCGCGATCGAGGGATCTGTGCTCTCCGCGTCGGACAGCCTTCCCTTGTTACAGGCGACCGTCCAGATCACCCATACTCCCCTGGGCGTCCTGACCGACGAGGGGGGGTCGTTCCGAATCGTTCGTGTCGAACCGGGCACGTACTCGCTGCAAGTCACGGCGCCTGGGTACGAGCCGACCACACATCCTGGCGTCGTCGTGACCGGGGGAGAATCGGTCCGGGTCGTGGTGTACGTGAGACCCTCCGTTATCGATGTCCCCGGCCTGGTGGTGACCGCGAGCCGCAGCCGGGAGCGTCCGGAAGAGTCTCCCGTCAGCGTCGCCGTGCTCGACGGGCGAGAGTTGCAGCAGCGCAACGTCAACAACGTCGGAGAGGCCCTGCCGTTCGCCCAGGGGGTGGTGTCCAACGCCGGTCAGCTTGACATCCGGGGCGCTTCCGGCCTCTCGCGGGGAGTCGGAAGCAGGGTCCTGGTGCTGCTCGACGGGCACCGAATGATGAAGGGCGTCGGCTCGGAAGCCGATTTCGAGAAGCTGCCCCTCATGGACGTCGAGCGGGTGGAGGTCGTCAAGGGTCCGCACTCTTCGCTGTACGGCACGGGTGCGCTCGGAGGCGTCGTCAACCTCATCACGTCGGTCCCCTCCGAAACGCCTGAAACGCTCGTGCGCGCCTATTTCGGCGCGTACGACACTCCCTCCCGGTTCCGTTTCACGGACGAGTCGCTCAGCACGGGCGGGATCGGTGTGCAGCATTCGAGGCGCATCGCCGGAGTGGGCACAACCCTGTTCGTGGGTGGAGACGGGTCAGAGGGCTTTCGACAGAACGGCGCGTACTCCCGATGGCAGGCCCGTCTCAAGACGGTGTTCGATCCGGACTCGCAGCGCCCGATCGACGCCTTCGTGGACTGGACGCAGCGGGACGCGGACGAGTTTTACACCTGGCTGTCCGAGGACCAGCCGCTTGAGGTGGAGCCGGAAGAGCTCGGTGACTGGCTGAGGGAAACGGACCTTTCCATCGGCGCGACGCTGCGTCCCGTGATGAGGCAGAAGTCGTCCCTTCAAATCCGGCCGATATTCGACTACAACTCGGTGCAGAACCACTTTCACGACAGCGAGGACAGCCACCACAGCTCCCGTCTCGCCGCTGACGCCCAGTTCAACATCGCGCCTTCCTTCGGCCAGTCGGTGACCACCGGGGTGGAAGCGTCGTGGACCGATGTGACCTCCAGCGTTCTCGTCGTCGATCCTTCGATCGTGGACCTCGGAGTCTACGGGCAGGACGAGATCCGCCTCTCCGATCACTTCCGTGCCGTGGCCGGCCTGCGGTTCGACTACCATGGAGCGACTTCGGCGGAGGCGGACTTCGTGGCGAGCCCACGTCTGGGCCTGGTCTATCTTCCGTCGGAGCCGGTGAGCCTGCGAGCGTCGGTCAGTCGCGGATATCGGGCCCCGAGCGCCGCTGAACAGTACACCGCGACGACGCAATTCGGGTTCCGAGTCGTTCCCAACCTGGCCCTGCGGGGAGAGAGAGCGTGGGCCGCCGAGCTCGGGACCACGGCACGGGTCGGACAATGGCTCCGGCTGGACGCTGGCCTATTCTACAGCAGCTTTCGGGATCTGATCGAGCCATCGCCCGTGCCGGGCCAGTTCTTCACGTTCCAGTTTCAAAACGTGGTCGAGGCCCGCGTAGCAGGATTGGACGCAGGAGCTCAGGTGGGCCTGTTCCAGGATCGGCTCGGATTCAGCGCCAATTACCTGTTCCTCGACACGAGGGACGAGCGAACCGGCAACCCCCTCCCTTATCGGTCGCCCCACAACCTGACCCTGACGGCGTCGGCGTTTCGCGAGTTGCTCGCCGTCGATTTCCTGTTCCGCAGCGAGGTGGAAGCCGTGCTGGCCTATCCGCTCGACCCGCGCGGGCCGATTTCCGTCGTGGACCTCCGGTTGGCGTACCAGTTCGGCGACTGGGTGGTGATGGGGAAGGTCGCCAACCTTCTGCAGAACGAGTACGTGGACATCCAGGAACGCAATCCCGGTGCGAGCCGGATGTTCCGCCTCACGATCATGCCCCGATTCTGACCCGGACGCTCGCAGCCGACGAGGCCTGACCCACACCGCCCCTACGCATCGATCCTGCTCTCATCGTCCGCTTGTGTGCGGCGATTCACTACGTAGCGTTGGAAGAAATCCTCGGTCGCCGCCAGCATATCGGCAGAGAAGTACCCCGGAGGGCTCCGGTGCGCCGCCTCGATAGCCGCCGCGAACACGTGCTCGGCAGCTTCCCCGACCGGTCCCACGCGCAGGCCTTCGACTCCTGCCCGACTCGCGAGGTCGGCGATTCGCGGAGCCATGGGCTCGAGTGTCTCCAGGGTGCGACTCACGGCCTCATCGTCCAGGAGAAGTGCCGGAAGCACGGTCAGGGGCACGGCCCACCACTCGCGTCGCGGAGCATCGATAGCTCGCAACTCGAGCCAACCGCGAGGCCTCACGTCCGGGAACAGAGTGCTGAGGTGCGTCTCCCAATCGGACACCTCGGGCGCCGGAGGGCTTGCGCCTCTCCACCAGTCGTCGAACTGCAGGTCCGCTTCGGCCGCCGTTGCGGTCCCGTCCGTGTCCCGCCGGATCATCACGTGCGCCGCGCGCGCGAAGTCCAGATACTCGATCGAGGGAGACCTCTCGGCCTCGGATCCGGTGGACACCAGGGCGCCGGTTCGGCTGGTGTCCGTGCGTTCCCAGATCACCGATCGACCGCTCACGGCTTCGTTCCCATTCTCCATGCGAAGCCGGGAATTGGCGAACGACCCTCGAATCACGGGGCTCAACAGGTTGGCGGCACGCCATCTTCGGATTGTCTGCGCCGGACTCCCGAAATCCAGGTTGATCTGCATGGCGGCGGTCAGCCGCATCATCCGGGCGCCGTCCGGGGCATAGCGTCTCAGGTACGCATCCATCGCCCGGTAGCGCGGCGATTCCACTTGAAGAGGGATGTCTTGGACGTCGTGCCACGGATTCAATCCGCGACTCATCAGCTTCACGCCAGCGGCGTATGCCGCCCCGTGCAGCGGATCCAGGACCTCCACGACCTCGGCGAACGCCGCGCTCGGTGTCGGTCGAGGCGCGGAGCTGAGTTCGAGCTGGCCGCCGGGCTCAAAGGTGATCCACCCGCCGTGGCTCGTACGAAACCGGAGGTCTGCGGGTCCACGCCGCTCTTCCCGTATCAGTCCGGCGGACCCGGCCCAGGCGCGCAGGAGGCCCAGGAGAGACGGCGCGCCGGCGGCGGACGCGAACAGCGGAACGGGTCTGGGATCCGGCCCCCTCATGACGGGAATGAGCTCGATCTCTATACCGATCAGATCGGGGGCTCCCGGCGGACGTGTGGATGTGAAAAGGGCCGCTACGTCACGCCGCATGCGCGGGGCCGACAGAAGAGTCACGAGCCGGAGCCTTTCAGCCAACCGCCCGAGCTAAGGCCAGCGCGAAGCGGCCGGATTCGTCGGTGAGCCATGATTCCACCCTGTAACCGGAAGCCTCGAGCAACGCACGCGCCGAGTCACGGGTGTACTTGTGGCTGAGCTCAGTACGAATCGTTTCCCCGACCGCCAGGTGTACTTCCAATCCAATCGACGGCATCGGGATACGCTGCTCGCCGAGCGACTCGAGCTGCATTTCGATCCTCGAATCTGTGGCGTTCCACACCGCCCGGTGCCGAAATGCGTCCAGGTCGAAGGATGCTCCGAGCTCCCGGTTCAAGACGCGCAGCATGTTGAGGTTAAACTCGGCGGTCACACCTGCCTCGTCGTCGTAGGCGCGCTTAAGCACGTCGATGTCCTTTACGAGGTCGAAGCCGATGAGAAAGGCGTCCGCTCCGGTCATCTCCGCCCGGATCGAGCTAAGGAACGCTGTGGCTTGCGCGGTCTCCAGGTTTCCGATCGTCGATCCGAGGAAGGCGATCAAGCGCGGCCGACCGGCGAACGGGAGATCCCGCGGCCGTTCGAAATCCCCGATCACGCCCTGCACCATGAGATAGGGATAATCTCGAATCAGGGTGTCGGCGGCATGGCGCGAAGCCTCCGCGCTGACATCCACCGGCCCGTAGCCCTCGAGCAGTCCCCGTCCCAGCATGGCATCCAGGAGGATACGGGTCTTTCGCGCCGCCCCGGATCCGAACTCCACGAGTACTCGTGGCCGGACGGACTCCACGATGTTCCCGGACTCCATCTCGAGAATCTCGGTCTCGGCTCGCGTGAGGTAGTACTCGGGCAGCCTCGTGATGGTCTCGAACAGGTGTGAGCCGCGGGCGTCATAGAAGTATTTGGACGGCAACGTCTTGGGCGTGGACGTCAAGCCCGTCCTGGCGTCGCCCGACAGATCGTAGGAGCTCGCCTGCTCGCGCAGCGTGTTCCGGAGAACGATCCTGGATCCCGAGGCGCCACCCTTCACCGGCTCTCTCCGCGCGCGATGCGGAACCCGGCAAAGATCTGGCGACGAATCGGGTAATCCCAGTTTCGAAACGTGTTACGGGCGACCCCCTCGTCCGTGGCCCACGACGCGCCTCTCAGCACGACGTAGTCCGTTCCGAAGAAGACGGCGGAATACTCATCGTAGGGGTAGGCCGTGAAGCCGGGGTATCCCACGAACGGGGACGACGTCCACTCCCACGTATCGCCCAGCATCTGCTCGCATCCCACGGGGCTGCGCCCGGCCGGGAACGTGCCGATCGGCGCCACGCCGAACGCCGACGTGCCCAGGTTGGCGAGGTCCGGCCCGGGTGGCTCCGTGCCCCATGGATAGGGCGCCGACTCTCCGGTGTCGGGATCCCACACCGCCGCCTTCTCCCATTCCGCCTCCGCCGGCAGCCTCGCGCCTGCGAAGCGGGCGTAGGCCTCCGCCTCGTAGTGGCAAACGTGGACCACCGGATCGGTCGGGCGGAGAGGCTGCGAACCCAGTGAACTGAAGAGTTCCCAGGCGTCCGTCCCGCCCGAACGCGCCACCTCCGCTGCGGCCGCCGACGTTAGCAGGCCTCTGAATCCGCTGGGCCGCCAGTACCGGGGCGCTGCCAGCCCGGCCTCATCCTTCCAGCTCCAACCGGGGCTCGTCCACAGCGCGGGGTCGTCGTACCCGCCGGAGGCCACGAACTCCAGGTACTCCCCATTGGTGACCGGGAAGCGACCTATTTCGAAGGGGCCGGTGCTCGCGGTGTGGCGGGGTCGCTCGTTGTCGTAGGTGAAAGGCCCACTCGGAGCCCCCATCTCGAAGCTTCCAGCCGGAACGGCGACCATCTCGCCTGCGGGCACCGAACCGGAAGGCTCGAACCGCACGCGAGACACGGGAACGTACGGCTCACTCTCCATGAGCGAGATGGTCTGCAGAATGGTCTCCTGATGCTGTGCCTCATGCTCCCGGACCAGCTCGTACACGAAACCGTCCCTCAGGAGGTGGTTCTCTGACCCGGCGAGGTCCACACGCTGGAGCATCGCCAGTGCCCCGCGTCGAACGTTGTCGAGGCGCTCGAGCACGGTCCCGGGGTTCGGAAGATCGAGCTCCGCGCGGCGCGACCTCGGCGTGCGCATCGCGTCGTACGCCTCGGGCAGAGCCGACTCTCCGACCACCTCTCCCAACCGCCGCACCAACCACAGATCCTCGAACTCGGCGATGTGCCCCAGGTCCCAGGCAATCGGACTCATCAAGGGTGAATGCTGCTCTCTGAGCCCGGCATCGGAGAGGGGCGCCACGAGATCGAGGGTCCGTTGCCTGACTTTCGCGAGGGCGTCGACGATGGCCTCGTGGGCCGCGTCGAAACTCTGCCGGGCCTTACCTTCGGTCATTCCTGTGGCTCGCTCCTCTCCGTGGGCGACGGGGTACCCGAGGGAGGTCCCCGGGGAACCTATTCGAACGGTACACCGGTATACAACTTGGGCCCGGCCTGGGAGCGCCCGAGCGATCGTTCGCCAGGGCAGCGGAACCGGGACCTCCGGTGATATACTTCTACCTGCGGGTCGGCTGTTCCCCCCTCGGCCACCCCCCCGGGGTCTCCTGATGCTCCCGCGCACGAAACGTTTATTGGGGCGCGACGGTTCCTCTCAGTGTCAGAATGGATGCATAGCCATGTCCGGTTCACAGAAGCAGGTACCGCACGAGCGCGCGCAGGTCAGTGAACAGGAGGCGCGGCGCGTCGCCGAGGCCGCTCGCCAGAAGAAGTAGGATAACGCCACGTTCGTTCGCGACATGTTCCTGGGCGACTTCCGGCTCGATCTCATCGATCCGTACCCGGACCCGCATGACTTCATCGGCGAGCGCTGCCGGACTCTGCTCGATGAGCTCAAGGCGTTTCTGCGCACCGTGGACTCCGAGGAAATCGATCGAAACCGACAGATCCCTGCGCACGTGATAGACGAGCTCCGACGCATGGGGGCCTTCGGCCTCAAGATCCCTGAGGAATACGGCGGGCTGGGATTCGGGCAGACCGAATACAACCAGGTGATGGCGACGGTGGGCAGCGTCGACGGCAGTCTGGTCGCGCTCCTCTCCGCACACCAGTCCATAGGGGTTCCGCAACCGCTGAAGATGTTCGGTTCCGAGGAGCAGAAGCAGCGTTACCTCCCGCGACTCGCGGCCGGGGCCGTGTCCGCGTTCGCCCTGACCGAAGACGACGTGGGGTCGGACCCGGCGCGACTCAGCACGACAGCTTCGCTGAGCGAAGACGGCTCTCACTACGTCCTCAACGGTGACAAGCTGTGGACCACCAATGGCACGATCGCGGAGCTGCTCGTCGTCATGGCTCGTCATCCGGACTCCAGGAAGATCTCGGCCTTCATCGTAGAGACCGAGTGGGACGGCGTCGAGATTACCGAGCGCAACCACTTCATGGGAATCGGGGGAATCGAGAACGCGAACTTTCGGTTCACAAACGTTCGCGTACCGGTCGAAAACCTGCTCTGGGATGAGGGCCGGGGACTCAAGCTGGCGTTGATCACGCTGAACACCGGCCGACTGTCGATTCCGGCGGTAGCGGTCGGAAGCGGCAAGACGGCCCTCCGGTTCACGCGGGAGTGGGGGAACGAGCGAGTGCAGTGGGGCCAGCCTGTGGGACGACACGAGGCCGTCGCTCAGAAGATCTCCTACATCGCCGCCGAGACACTGGCCATGGAGGCGGTGGCTGAGCTCTCCGCGCTGATGGTGGACCGCGGGGGATTCGATATCCGGCTGGAGGCGGCTCTCGCGAAGCTCTACAACACCGAGACCGGTTGGACCGTCATCGACGAGATGGTCCAGGTGCTGGGAGGCCGGGGATACGAGAGGGCGGATTCTCTGTTCGCGCGCGGCGAGAAGCCGGTCCCGGCGGAGCGAATGCTGCGCGACTTCCGAATCAACCGCATCTTCGAGGGGTCCAGCGAGATCATGCGCCTGTTCATCGCCCGCGAAGCGGTCGATCGGCACCTGCAGGTCGCGGGGCCCCTGGTCGAGGGGGACCTCGGGACCGGCCAGAAACTGAAGCTCCTGCCGAGGGTGATCGCGTTCTACGCGGTTTGGTATCCGAAGCAGTGGATTCCGAAGTCCGGCGGATACGGTCGGTTCGGGAACCTGGCCAGGCATATGCGCTTCGTCGAGCGCAACTCCCGGAAACTCGCTCGCTCCCTGTTCCACCAGATGGTGCGCTACGGAGCGGGGCTGCAGCGTAGGCAAATGCTCCTGTTCCGGGGAGTCGATATCGGGGCGGAGCTGTTCGCCATGTCTGCCGTGGTCTGCAGGGTTCAGATGTTGGCCCGCACGGGCCGGCCGGAAGCCGAGCACGCGCGCGAGCTGGCGGATCTGTTCTGTCGGCAGGCCCGACGGCGGGTCGAAGGGCTGTTCAGACACCTGAAGTCGAACGACGATGTGCAGACGTACCGAACGGCGAGGAAGGTGCTCGACGGCCGCTTCGAGTGGCTGGAAGAAGGAATCGTGGGCCTGCAGGAGATCGGCCACTCGGACCTGATGCAGGCCGTGACTTCAGGGACCGACGTCGAGCGGGCGGGAGTGGGCGGAAAGTCCCCCACCACGGATTGAGGCGGGCCCGTCAGCTCCGGACGCGGAGCACCACCTTACCGGCGTTCTGGTTCTGCTCCATGTAGGCGTGGGCCTCTGCCGCCTCATGGAGATCGAAGACCCGGTCTACCACGGGGAACAACTCGCCGGACTCGAAACGCGGGAGCAGGTGCACCCGGGTCTGCTCCGCCAGGTCGTTCTTTTCCTCCGCATCGCGCGACCGCATCACGGTGCCGATGACTTGCAGCCGGCGCCGGAGCAGCACGCCCAGGTTGAGCTGCGCCATCGTGCCGCCGACCAGGCCCACGAGTACGATGCGACCCCGGGTACGAAGGCTGGCGATGTTGTCCGTCCAGTACGTCGCGCCGACGAGGTCGAGGACGAGATCCACTCCTTTCCCGTCCGTCTCTCTGCGAATCACGTCCCGAAACGACTTCCTGTGGTAATCGATAGGGACATCGAGTGTCAGGCCGCGCGCTTCCAGCGTGTCCAGCTTCGCGGCCGAGGCCGTCCCGAAGATCCGAGCAGCACCGAAGGACCTCGCCACCTGGATCGCGGCCGTTCCGACGCCGCTCCCGGCCGCGTGAATCAGAACCGTCTGGCCCGACTGCAGTCCTCCCTGCAGGATCAGGGCGTCGTACGCCGTACAGAACGCTTCGGGCACCGCTGCGCATTCCACGAACTGCAGGCCGCGGGGCATCGGCACTGCGTGGTTCGCCTCGGTCACCAGCATCTCCGCGTAACTGCCGCCACCCACCAGGCCCATCACCCAGGAGCCGACCGCCGACTCGTCCACGCCCTCTCCGACGTCCTCCACGACACCGGAGAACTCGAGGCCCGGGATGTCGGCGGGAGCACCGGGCGGCGCGGGATAAGCCCCACGGCGTTGGAGGAGATCGGCCCTGTTGAGGGCCGTCCCGTACACCTCGACACGCACCTGGCCCGGGCCCGGGACCGGCGTCTCCAGGTCCGCGAGCTCCAGAACCTCGGGCTCTCCGGGCCGCGTTATGCGTATCGCTTTCATTCGGTGATCCCTTCCGGACCTAGTTTACCGGAGGAAGCCCCGATGGGTCCACTGCGCGCCGCCGGCGGCAAGGCTTGTTTCGGGTCCGGTCTCTTCGAGCGCGGATAAATTTGAAGACCCGGGGAGGAAGCGGGTCGGACCGAAGGGACCGAGACCGCGACCCGGGGTACGAACGAGGCGAGTGAGTCCGGTAATGCCTTCGGTCGGGAGTCGAGACGAGTGTGGCAGACGATGCTGGCTGATCTCATCCTGCTCGTACACCTGGGCTTCGTGGTGTTCGTTTCGGTGGGCGCGTTAGCCGTCATCTTCTGGCGGTGGCTGGCGCTGGTTCACATTCCGTGCCTCGTGTACGGAGCCGCGATCGAGCTCGTGGGGTGGATATGTCCGCTGACCCCGCTCGAGCAGAGCCTGCGACGGCACGCCGGGCAGGAAGGCTACACGGGGGGCTTCATCGAGCACTACGTGGGAGGCCTTCTGTACCCCGGCAGCTGGGACGCGATTCGCCTGTGGCTCGGCCTTGGTCTCGTCGCGTTCAACGTCATAGTCTATGCGTATATCATAGCCAGGATCCGACGCGATCGCCGGGCGGGTTGAGCGAACGCGATCGACCGTCGCACCATGCCCCGGCGCTCAGCCCGTCAGAAGATCCAGCTTAGAACCAGGTTGCCGAGCGTCAGGACGGCGGCTCCCCAGAACGCGGGGCCGAAACCGCTCACCTTGAATCCCGGCACGACGGCGGCCGTGAGCCACAGCATGAGCGCGTTGATCAGCCACCGGACCAGCCACCACAGAAGACCGAACGTGAGGATGCCGATAGGGAGCGCCAACAACGCCACGATAGGTGCGAGAAAGGCGTTCGCCAGGCCCAAGACCGCCGCGGCGAACAGGGCTGCTCCGAATCCTTCGACGTCAACTCCGTCCACGATCTTCGCCACCACGATGAGCAGCAGGGCCGAGACAACGAGGTGCAGAATGAACGCGAGCATCTTGTGCGACTCCTTTCGGCATGGAAGACCACGGAACAGCGCACTACGCGGCTCCAGGATGCTCGTACGCAAGTTGTGACGATGCGGTTTCGTGGAGCGCAGACAGGCCGGTTCAGATCAGATCAGCTCGAATCCGCTCCAGAGCGGCGGATGGATTGTCCGCACGGGAGATCGAGCGACCCACAACAAGGAAGTCTGCGCCGGCTGCTCGTGCGATCGCCGGAGTGGCGACCCGCCTCTGGTCCTCGACGTCCTCACCCGCCAGCCGGATACCCGGAGTCACGACGAGAAACCCGGGACCGCACGCGAGCTTGACTGCCCGGCATTCCGCCGCCGAAGATACCACTCCGTCGATCCCGCTCTCGCGTGCCAGGCCCGCGAGCCGGCCGACGGCCCTCTCCACCTCGGCGCCCGGTCCCATGACGGACTCGAGGCCTGCATCATCCAGCGACGTGAGCACGCTGATCGCCAGGAGACGCGTGTCCGTGCCTGATGCCTCGTTCTCGCCGGCCACCGCGTCCGCGGCCGCACGGAGCATCGACTCCCCCCCGGAGGCGTGCAGAGTGAGCAGCCGAACGCCCATCTCGGCGGCCGCCCGCGCCGCGCCGGCGACAGTGTTGGGGATGTCGTGGAGCTTGAGATCCAGGAACACGTGACGTCCATCGCCGACGAGGCGACGAACCACGGAGGGGCCCGCCCGGGTGAACAACTCGAGCCCCACCTTGTACCAGGTTCCCTCCGGGAGGCGGTCCACGAGCGCGAAAGCCAAGTCGGGATCGGGATAATCCAGCGCGACGATGATCTCGGGCACGGCGTTCCCGCCAGCCATGTCGGTCTCGAGATCCTGTTCGCGCATCAGCCTCGCTCCGGCAGGATCAGCGCACCGACCAGATCGGACAGACGCCCGACGCCGTGACGCCGCATGTAGGCCTCGACGTCCTCCTGCACCTGAACCGGGGCGGACGGGTCGACGAACAGGGCCGTCCCGATCTGGACCAGGGAGGCACCAGCGAGAATGTACTGGAGGGCATCACCGCCGGATCGGATACCCCCGATGCCGATCACAGGGATGGAAACGGAGGCCGCGGCGCGCCACGTCAGAAACACTCCCATGGGGAGGATCGCCGGTCCGCTGATCCCCCCGCTCACGTTCCCGATGACGGGACTCCGTCGCTCCACGTCGATCAGCATTCCGGGGAACGTGTTGATGGCGCTGAGCCCGTCGGCGCCGGCCTCCTCGCAGATTCTTGCGTACGCATCGATGTCGGGAACGTTGGGCGTCAGCTTCACAACCAGCGGCCGCTCCGTCAACGACCGCAGCCGCCTCACCAGGGCGGAAAGAGCCCGCTTGTCCGTGCCGAACATCGTCCCGTCTTCGACGTTGGGACACGAGACGTTTATCTCGAACCCGAGGAATCCCTCCTCGCCGTCCAAGCCCGAGACGACGGCTCCGAAATCATGGGCGGAGTGCCCGACCACGTTGATCAGCACGCGGGCATCGTGGAGGTTCTCACGAAGCCACGGAAGCTTTTCCGACCGGAACCGATCCAGTCCTATGTTCTGCAGTCCGATGGCGTTGATCATCCCACCCGGTGTCTCGGCGACGCGGTGGGGAGGATTCCCGGACCGCGGCTCCACGCTGACCGCCTTCGTCACCAGGCCGCCGATCCGCTCCAGCGGTATCAGGTCGGCGTACTCTTCCCCATAGCCGCAAGTACCGGAAGCCAGCAACACGGGACTCTGGAATTCGACACCGAACAGGCGCTGGCTCAGGTCTGCCATGTCAGTTCCGTGGCGTCGAACACCGGACCTTCCGTGCATGACTTGATCCACTCTCCGGTCGCCGAGAGCACGACGCATCCCTGACAGGTTCCGACCCCGCAGGCCATATGCTCCTCGACCGAGACCTGAAGCGGAAGGTCGCGCTCCCTTGCTAGCCTGGCGCATGCGCGCAGCATGGGGGCCGGGCCGCAGGCCAGGAGCTGCGGACGGTCGCCCAGGTCCAGGTCGTCGATCACGAGTCCACGCACGCCCAACGAGCCGTCCTCCGTCCGTAGCTCCGGATCCACGCCCGCAACCTCGCGAAGGAGCCCAGGGTCGAAGACGCGATCCCCTGACCGCTCGCCATACACGATTCGCACTTCTTGTCCCGTGTCATGCGCCTTGGCGCCAACGAACAAGAACGGGGCGAGCCCCACTCCCCCCGCCAGACACAGCACCGTGCGATCCGGTGAAACGTGAAACGGGCGACCGAGGGGGCCGAGGATGAGCAGCTCGTCTCCAGGCTTCGCCCTGGTGATCCGTCGTGTCCCGGCACCGAACTCACGAACCAGGAACCCGAGCCTACCGTCCTGTTTGCCAACGCCGATGCTGAACGGCCGCGGGAGGAAGGGGGCCGCCACGTCGGCAAGCCCGGTTCCCATCATGACGAATTGCCCTGGGCTCGCCGGGGCCGCGACGTCCGGACACTCGAGCTCGATCCAGTGCGTGTCCCGGGCCACCACCCGGTTGTCGAGGACCCCGGCCCATGACCGGACGGGCGCTCGCATCACTCCAGGACCTCGTCCTCGTCCCGGGTCTCAGGGATCGTGTCCGCCGTCACGGCCGAGTCCCCGGCCGTCGGATCGAACAGCATGCGGATCTCCAGCAGCCGCCTCTCCAGGTCCGCTTCGGCCAGCACGTACATCGAGTCTGCCATCGGCCCGCGCTCCGCCGTGCTCGCCAGGGCGAGTCGATAAGGATCGTCCGCCGGCAGGGTCTCCAGTCGCTCCCTCAGCTCGTCGTCGGTGGCCGCGCCACGATCGGTCACCCAGCTCGGGTCGGGTTCGTGCCCCGATACGCTTAGAGCTCCGTAGATAGCCTTGGCCGTCCAGCGCGAGCCGGGCGCTACGTCGACGTACAGGAGGTAACATCCGCGAGCCAGGGCTGGCGAGTGGAGGTCGATCCGCGCGAGTTCTGCGGCCCGGAGCATCGCCTCTCCGGCCGAGGCACCGCGGCTCTCAAACGACTCGATCAGGCCCTCGAACGTCTGAGAAGCACGCTCCCAATCCTCGGCCCGCCCTCGGATCTCGGCAGCGCCCGACCGACGCGCCACTGAATAGCTGCCGAACAGGGCCGACACATCGGCGGGCGCCGCGGCTCGCCGCAGACTCACCTCGATGGCGAAGTAGGCCGCGGTCGCCGCGACCTGGCTGGTCGGGGCCTCCTCCATCGCCGCGTCGAAGTGTTCGAGCGCCTCATCTTCTCGTCCGGCACTCAGATGGGCCCGACCCCTCACGTAGTGGAACGCGGCCCGCTGGGTGGCCTGCAATGTCGGCTGGTCGAGCAACCCGGCCACGGTGGAGTCGACGATCTCGGGAGCCAGCACCGAGAGGGAGTCGACGTGAAGATACAACGGGGACCTCGGATCGGCGGGCGACGTGGCCAGCAATTGGCCTGCGAGATCCGCCGAACGGCCGTACTGGCCGATATCACGCAGCGCGATGGACAGCATCAGTCGCCCCTCCGGCGACAATTCGACCGCGCTGGCAGCCGCCTCGAGATCCAGTGCCGCCTCATCCGACCGTCCGAGACCCTGCCGGGCCAGACCCCTTTGAAAGAGGAACAGCGCCCGGTCGTCGGCGTCCACGTCCTCAGACAGTCCGAGGCTCAAGAGTGAGTCCGCCTCGCCGTACGAGGCGACTTCCCGCCGTGCGACACCCCTGAGTCCGAGGGCCACGGCCCGGGTCTTCGAATCGCCCGCCAGCTCCTCTGCGCGAACCGAGGTCACCGCGGCTGACTCCCACATCCGATTGTGGAGCTCGGAGCGGGTCTTGAGGATTGCTGCGTCGTCGGCGTACTTGCTTCCGGGATGGTCTTCGATGATGCGGCCGGTCTTCGCGATCACGCTGTCGAACTGTACCCGCGCCGTCACCGCCGACTGCTGCTGAAGCGACTTGAGCCCCGCGTCGAACTCTCGATTGGCGTCGTACATGGCGTTGAAGTAGACGCACCCCGCGAGGACGGAGATCACGAGCAGTCGGAAACCTCTCACCCCCGGCCCTCCGTCGCCGCCATTCGACGGCCCGCGTCTTCGAAGTACGCTTCGATCGTATTGGCGAGCGAGCGGGCGATCCGGTCCTGGCGGGCACTGTCCGTCAGCTGCCTCTCGTCAGCGCCGTTCGTAATGAACCCGAGCTCCACCAGCACGGCAGGCAGGAGGCCGGGAGTCATGAGAACGTAGTACGGTCCCTGCTTGGCTCCCCGGTCCTTGCTGTCGAGAGCTCCTCGCAGCCCGTTCTGAATGTGGCCCGCGAGGAGCCGCGACTCCCTGCGGTAAGCATCTCGATCGACCGTGGCCAGTATGATCTCGAGCTGTTCGAGGTTCGGGGGCTCCGTGCCCCCCTCTAGCTCGATCACCGCGTTCTCGCGCCGGGCGACCTCGAGAGCGTCATCCGTCCGCGCCTGCCCGAGATGGAACGTCGTGAACCCGCGAGCCGACGTGCGGCGGCCCGGCTGAGCGTCGACATGGATGGAAATGAACAGGTCCGCCTCCATGTCGACGGCCATTCCGGGTCTCTTCATGACTTCGACGAACAAGTCGCCGTCGCGGGTGAGCAGCGGCTCGATCCGATCCCGCCGGCGCAGCTCCTCGACCAGCTTGCGTGACACCGCCAGGGTGATGTCCTTCTCCTTCGCCCCAGTCCGCGGACTGATCGAGCCGGGGTCCACGCCCCCGTGTCCCGCATCGATCACGACACGCCAGGGTCCCGGCCTTCGCACGCCAGGCGTGGGTCGGAGATCGACTTCCGCCACGCTGACCGCAGGCTCAGGATTCGCCCGCTCGACCGATGCCGTCTCCCCGGCCGCCGCCACGCCGGGCAACCACCCGGCGAACAACTCAAACGGTACCCACACTTCTCCCGACTCGAGGTATGGGACGTTACTCAACTGAAGAACCGCATCTCCATGCCGTCCGAATGGCGACCCTACGCGGAGTTCCAATGCGGCTCCCGCTACGGTGGCCGTCGCCGTTCCATCCGTCTGAAACGAGCCCGTCGCCAGCTCCGCGGGCACCCGGCTCCACCGCACGGCCTCGAATCCCCGGTGTCGCGCGGTCTCGATCGCGTAGGTCGTACCGCCGAGGTCGAATTCTCCCTCCGACGGCTGTCCCACAGCCTGCGCCACACAGACCACAACGAGGCTCGTGCAGACCGGGACCGCCCGCCGCGCTGCGCGCCCGACCGCGTACACGCTTGATCGTCTCATCCGTTCTACTTCACTCCCGATCACTCTTCTCATGCAATGCACGCTCGACCTCCCGCCGCATGACGTCCCGCTTCAGGCTCTCTCGTTTGTCGTGCAGCTTCTTCCCCCGCGCCAACCCCAGGGTCAGCTTGGCTCGGCCGCGCGTGAAGTGCAGGTCCAGGGGAACCAGCGTGAAACCCCGCTCGGCCGTCCTCACGGCGAGCCGATGGAGCTCGCGGCGATGCACCAGGAGCTTTCTGCGACGAAGGGGATCGGGGAGGTCGATGTTGGCAGACTCGTACGGACTGATATGGAGATTGTGGAGCCACAGCTCCCCGTCCTCCACGACCGCGTACGCGTCGTTGAAGCTCGCCCTGCCGGCTCGCAGCGACTTCACCTCAGCCCCCTCGAGCACGAGACCCGCCTCGAGCTCTTCGAGAACCTGGAACTCGTGTCGGGCCTTTCTGTTCCGCAGGACAATCTTTCGGCCGCCGGCCGATCGCGCCACCTGACCTCCCGAGCCGCACGGCGGATGGACGAGACAGTCAAAATCTAGATGAGGCACGTGGCAGGCGCTACCGGCCCGGCCGGACCCGGTCAGGCCTGGTCGAACATGACGCGCTGCCGACGCATGACACTGCGCTGCCCGTACACCTTTGCGACCTCGCCCCCGAGAACGAAGATCACCGCCGCGTAGTACAGGGACACGACAAGAACGATCAACGTCGCGAACGCAAAGAACACCTGGCTGAAGTCGGCGACCTCAGCCAGGTACCACCCGAGGGCGCTCTTCAGGAGCTCGAATCCGACCGCGGAGAAGAGAGCGGCAACGGTCGCGATCCGCCAGCTCAACCGGGTCGTGGGCACGAACTTGTAGATCAGCAGAAACATGAGGAATATGGCGCCGTACGCCGTTCCGTACCCCAGCGCCTGCAGCGCCTGTGCGGTAGGCAGTCCGAGTTGCTCGATGATCTCACGGCCCACCGCGGTCATCGTGGTCGTGATCCCTATGTTGGCCGTCAACAGGAGGCTGGCGATCACCACCATCTTCACGTCGAGAATCTTCCCCCTGATGATGCCCGGCCCTTCTCGCAGGTCGAACACGGCCTCGAGAACGGTCCGAAGCGAGCCGAACAGCCGCGTCGAAAACCACACGAACAGAACGCCGCTGATGATCCCAACCGACCGCGAAGATTCCACGATGTCCGAGAGCTGCTCCCGGAGCTGTGCCTCGGTGGCCGGGTTGACGGGCATCAACGTCGCGAGCCATTCCATCACCGCGTTCTCGGGTGCGTCGATGCGTGGAGCGAGGGCGATGCCAGCCAGCGACAGGATGAGGATCAGAAACGGAATGGCTGCCAGGAGAAGGCTGAACGTAAGCCCGCCGGCGAGAAAGAAAATGTTGTCCGACGCGGCCTGATCGTAGACCTCGCGCACGTACTCCCACGCGCCACGCAATCCGCGTCCGAAGCCAGGCACGTGGCGGGCGCCGGTCCTCGATCGGCGGCCTGGCGCGCTATCGGGAATCGGGGGACGCGACGTCACGCGCGGTCAGCGTCTACCCGGGATTCCTGCAATTCCGAACCGAGCCTCAGTCGGTCGCCGTCTCTTCGACGGGCGTGACCGCCTCCGCGATCTGCTCCTCGGTTTGCTCCGTGAGCTCGGCTACGCGCTGCCGGTATTCTTCCTTGCTCTCTGCCACGCGCTTCTCGAGATCTTCGCGTGCCTTGCCGGCCGTGCTGCGACCCACCTTCACGGCCTCTTCGGCCTGGGCCTTCCGGTGGCGCAAATCCTCTTTCGCCGTATCCACCCGGTCGCCGATATCTCCGCGGACCTTGTGGACCCGGTCCTCGACGTCCTCGCGCACGCGCCGGTAGCGACCCTCCACGTCGTCCCTCATCAGGTGCAGGCGGTCCTCAGCTTCGTCGCGCAGCCGCTTGACCCGGTCACGGATCTCCGCCTGCGTCTCCTCGCCCGTCTTGGGAGCGTACAGGAGGGCGACCACCGCGCCCAGAATAGCCCCTCCAAAGAAGGCCCCCAAACCCGAGCTCCGCCGTTCCACTATCACCACGGGGGTGTCATCGTGCTGTGTCATATGGCCCGTCCCATCCTGTGTAGGGAGCCGAAGGGCGCCGGCACCTCGCCGGCGCCCTCAGTCATATTTCTAATCTATTCCCCCGGGGGGGGGCGTTCAACTTCGCGCGTCAGGATCGTGGGGTCCGAACGACCCTCTCGTAGGCCTCCGGGTCCCACGCCGGCCGCTCGTCCTCGTTCGCGACTTCCAGCCCCAGGTAGAACACGAGCCGGCCAATGCGCGCCATCTTGTCGTAGTCGATGAGCTCCACCTCGTCCGCCGGTTGGTGGTACTGGTCGTGCGTCCCGTTGAAGAAGAACAGGATGGGCACACCGCGCTGAGCGAAGTTGTAGTGGTCGGACCGGGTGTAAAAGCTCTCCTCGGGCCAGATGTCGTCGATCACCGCCATGTCGAGTTCTGGGTGATCGGCCGAGATTCGCTCGACCTGCAGACCGAGGGTCGACTCGGCCTTGCCAATGGCGACGATCGTGTCCGACCAGTTCCGCCCCACCATATCCAGGTTGATGTTCGCGACCGTGCTCTCGATCGGAAACGTGGGGTTCTCGGCATAGTAACGCGATCCCAGCAGTCCCTTTTCCTCGCCACTGACGGTCATGAAGATGATCGACCGCCTGGGGGCCTGCCCGAGGCTCGCGAAGGCACGGGCTATCTCCACTACCGTGACGGTTCCGGATCCGTCGTCGTCGGCCCCGTTGTAAATGGAATCACCGTCCACGGCCCGCCCGACGCCCACATGATCCATGTGCGCCGTGATCAGAACGTATTCGTCCCGTAGATCACGGTCGGACCCCCTGAGGAGGCCGATCGCATTGGGCGCCACTTCCACCGCGATGTCGGCCGCCGTCGCTGCCCGGGCCGACCAACTGTCCTCCAGCCTCCCGGCAGCGACCTGACTCGCGAGGTCCGATGGCAACGACTCCTGCGCCACGAAGACCACGGGTACCCCGTCCGGCTCCGGCTCACCGAACACGACGCGCTCGCGACCCAGGAAAGCGTGGAAGCGCTCGAACTGCGCGTCCGGCACGTCGAGAACCACGACCAGTCCGGCCGGTGCGGCCGCCCGAATCGCATCGCGCAGGCGCCCACCGAACACCTGTCGTATGTTCGCCGTTGTAACCCGTAGGATCGCGATCCGGTTCGAGGCGCTCGGCATATCGCTGGCGCTCTCCACGAGGACCAGGGATGCATCCGCCTCGGCGCTGGACACCGTAGCCTGGAAGAAGAACTGCTCGCCGTATTCCAGGTCCGTGTCGCCAGTGGGCCCCGAGATCCGGAAGACCTGGCGATCCGCCGACGCCGGACTGATCCGGGTCATCGGATACGATTGGATGAAGCTGTCCCCCGCGCCTGGCTCGAGGCCGAATTCGCGGAATCGCTCTGCGACGTAGAGCGCGGTCTCCGTCAGCTCCGGGCTCGGTGTGTCGCGGCCACGCATGGAGTCGTGAGCGATCACCCCCAACTGCAGCCGCAGATTCTCTTCCGTGATGAGGTCCGCCGCGCGTGTCGCTTCCTCGTCCACCCGCGCCGCCATCTGGCCGCACGCCGTGGATGCCACCACGAATACAGCGGTCACCGCCATCGGCAGGACTCTCTTCAAGTCACTAGTGAGCATCGATTACGGTCCTTTCTCGAACTCTTGTGTCGCCGGCCACAATACTCCGGCGAGATCATACGTGGGCCGGAACTTCGCCGCACGCCCGGTGTGCTACCCCGCCCGGCACCGCTGCGACGGACGGGCTTGCGGCTGGCCCGGCGGCTCCTCATTTACCAGACGCCACGGCGCCAGGCAGCGTAATCGCTCTACAGGACAACACCCGAGTAGTCGGAATGGATGTGAGAAGTTCCGCCAGCGATGCTCCCCCGAGTCGCACGGCCGCGGGTCGATCGGCCGTCGAGCGACTCGACCCGGCCCATCTCGCGGCTCTCGGCAACCTGGAATTCGTGGCGCGCGCGGCCGTCGAGGGATTCCTCATCGGCCTTCACCGGTCGCCACACAGGGGATTCTCCGTCGAGTTCGCGGAAAACCGTCCGTACGTCCCGGGGGACGACGCGCGCTACATGGACTGGCGGAAGTACGCACGGTCGGATCGCTACTACATCAAGCAGTACGAGGAGGAAACCAACCTGCGGGCATACCTTGCCGTGGACATCAGCGGGTCGATGGACTGGACGTCGGCGCCCCGCCGGGTGCTGACCAAGCTGGAGTACGCCCGGCTTCTATCGGCCTCGCTTGCGTACCTGCTCCTGCGGCAGGGAGACGCGGCGGGCCTGCTGGCGTTCGATGATCGGATCCGAGTGCGGGTACATCCGCGGGCCACGCGTCGCCATCTTGGCACGCTGCTCGGTTCGCTGGCGGGCCTGGAAGGATCGGGAACCACGGACGCGAGTGGTGCCGTGCGCGAAGTGGCACTCCGGATGAGGCGAAGGGGGCTCGTGGTTCTGATCTCGGATCTTCTGGTGGACCCGGACGAGACCCTTCGCGCTCTCCACTTCCTCCGACATAGGGGGCACGAAGTACTCGTGTTCCACCTGATGGACCCCGGTGAGCGGGATCTCCCCCAGGCAGGCGACGCGGTGTTCTTCGACCCGGAGGACGAGGCGGAGCTCAGGACGGA
The DNA here is from genome assembly GCA_039585235.1 of Gemmatimonadota bacterium. GTDB lineage: Bacteria > Gemmatimonadota > Gemmatimonadetes > Palauibacterales > Palauibacteraceae > Benthicola. Next base: position 27,694 of record JBDGWG010000020.1, read on the forward strand.
CTCCGCCGCGCTGCGTCCGGAGTACCGCCGGGCCGTCGAGGAAGCCGTGCGGTCGTGGCGTCTGGAGTGCCGCCGCATGGGAGCCGACTATCACCTGTTCACCACTGACACGCCGCTGGGAGCCGTCCTCCGCGAGTACCTTGAGAAGAGGTCTCGTCTGGGATGAGCTTTCTCGCACCCTGGGCCTTCGGACTGGCTGCCCTCGCGGCGCTTCCCGTCGTGTTGCACCTTTTCCGCCGCGACACCCGAAGGAGACTCGCATTCCCGGCGATCCGCTATCTACGTCAGGCCAGAGACCGGAGCGCCCGAGCCTTGAAGATCAGGGATCGCCTCCTCCTCGTGGCGCGCGTCGGTCTCGTCATCGTCCTGGCGGTTGCGGCCGCGGCTCCGCTCGCCGGTCGTGGCGAGGCCTCCGATCACGAGCCTTCCGATGTGGTCCTGTTGATCGATAATTCCGGCAGCATGAACCGCATTGCGGGAGACGCCACCCTGCTGGATCGGCAGCGCGGCAGGGCGCGCAGCATCCTCCAGCACGCCGGCCCGAGCGATCGCTTCTGGATCGTGCCGGCCGTCGGACCAGCTGTCACGCGCGCGGACGCCGCCGAGGCGACCATCGCGTTGGATCAGGTCGACGAGACCGACGCGGCGGCGGATCTCGGTGCCGCCGTCCGCGAGGCGGTCCGCCTGTTGCCGGCACGCGACGGTCGCTATCGCGAGATCGTCCTCCTGTCCGACTTTCAGCGCTCCGCAGTCCCACGGCCGACTTTCGTCGTCCCGGACGACATTGGGTTCCTGATCTCCCGCATCGAGGCGGGCGTGAGCAACGACGCCGTGGTCGGCGTCACGGCGGAACCTTCCGGCCCGGGCGGCGACGGAGCCGTGGTAGCGAGTCTGTGGACTTCGGAGCGCGAAACCGTGGGCGACACAGTCGAGGCCCGCCTCGTCGTGGACGGAGAGACTGCATCCATCGCCCGGGCCTCGCGCGGCGGATCGGTCGTATTCCGGCTGCCGGACATCGGACCCGGAGAGCACGCCATCTCCGTCGAGATTCCTCCTTCCGGTCTCCGCGCGGACGACCGTCGGATGTTAGTGCTGCGCCCGGGGGAGCCGCCGGCTGTCGTTCACTCGGGTCCGGTTGACAGTTCCGTGGGACACGCGCTGGCCACCCTTGAGGAGGCGGGCAGAGTCAGCCTGCTTCCCGATCCTGGTGAACACGCGGCTGCCGTGCTCATCGAGGGTGTTCCGGCCACCGAGCCCGACGAAGTAGTCGCACCGGGTACCGTCTGGATTCTGGTGCCCCCGACGGACGACGCGCTGCTGGCTCGCTTCAACTCCATGCTGGGAAGTCTTGGGGTTCCGTGGCGGGTCGAGGTCGTTGAGGCACCAGGCGATCTCTCGCTGGTCTCGTCACCTGACGTTCCGGGGCTGGAGAGGATCCGGAATCGGGGACACCACGCGCTCGTCAGTATGGGCGCCTCGGCAAGCGATGTACTCCTGGAGACCACTGCCGGTGCACCCTGGGTCGTGAGAGGCAGCGCGGCGAGCCACCCGTACCTTCTCATCGGGTCTCCGCTCGACCCGGACCACTCCACCCTTCCCGTGGACGCGGCCATGCTCCCGTTCATGGAAGCGCTGCTATTCCGGTGGACGGGGCTCGGTGGCGTCGTTTCTTCGCCGGTTATGGCGGGAGAATCGGCGATACTCCCGGAGGGTGCCGTCTCCGTGGCTTCTCCCGGAGGACAGGTGACTCGAGTCGACGGGGGAAGCCCGTACGCTCCGCTGAAGGCAGGCGTCCACGCCGTGCTTCTCTCAGCCGGGGAAACGGCTCTTCTGGCAGCGGTTGTTCCGCCGTCCGAGTCCGACCTGGCGGAAGCGTCCGGAGACAGTTTCGGGGGCGGACTGGGCGCTCCCGACGCGGTCGTCGCGGGGACGGACACCGAGTGGCTCGCGTCCATCTACGGAAGGCGGAGAGGAGCCCGCGTCGCGCCCTATCTCATTGCGCTCGCGCTCCTTCTGGTGCTGGAGGAGATGGTGCTCGCGACACCCGGCGAAAGTCGGCCGCGACGAGCGGTCGCGCACGGGGATGGGAGCCGCCAGTGATTCGCCGCAGCTTCGCCTCGCTCCTTCAAGAGGGCCCCGACGTGCGCTGGCCCGCACGCGGAGAGCGAGTGTCCGTGGGCGGCCTCCCCGGCGCGGGGCCTTCGCTGCTCGCGACGACTCTCGAAAGCGACACGGAAGCGTTCGTCGTCCTGGTGGCCGATACGCCCGACGAGGCAGAGCTGCTGTACGCCGATCTCGAGACGCTGGAGGGGTCAGAGCGATCGCGCTACCTGCCGCAGCGTGAGACGCTGCCGTACGAGGAAGCCGACCCCCACGTGGAGATCTCCAGCCGGCGGGCCGATGCGATTTCCGCGTTGCTGGAAGGAAAGGCCCGGCTGCTGGTGACCACGAGCCGGGGGCTCGTCGAGCGGGCACCCGTAAGCCCGGAGGGTGACTTCGGCCTTATGCTGACGGTCGGCGACCGGATTACGCGAAACGATCTCGCCGAGCGCCTCGCGACGATGGGCTTCGAGAGGACCACCGGAGTCAGGGAGCTCGGCGAGTACGTCGTCCGCGGAGGCATCGTCGATGTCTTTCCATTCGGTGCCGACGAGCCGCTCCGCATCGAGCTTTGGGACGATAGCGTTGAATCTCTGCGTCGTTTCGACCTCATTTCGCAACGGTCGACGGTGCGCCTGCCGCATACGACGATCCTGCCCGTCACGCTGTCACACGAGCTATTCAGGGCCGACGGAAGGGAGTCCGAGCGCCGGAGCCTTCTCGAGCTCTTGCCCGACGACGCCTGGTTGCTGTTCCGGGGACAGGCGTGTGATGACGTTCGGCGACGGCGGCTGTGGGACGAAATCCGGCAGGCTCGTGATGATCTCGGGGATCACGATGCCGCAGCGGCGGAGGCCCTCGTGCTTCCGCCTGCAGAAGCGGCCCGGACGATTGATCGCCTGCGCGTCCTGGACCTCGATCCGCCCGGCGGAGGAGCGACCGTACAGCTCGGGCTCGATCCACACCCGCCGATCGAGAGGCGCATCGGCCTGCTGGTCGACGAGATCCGGGCCGCACGCGGCCGGGGTGACGGCGTGCTGATCCTGTGCGACAGTGCCGGCCAGCTCGAGCGACTGCAGGAGATTCTCGCAGACGCCGCCGGGCTGGATCTGTCGGGCGTCACTCTCGCGCTGGGAGGTCTAAGCGGAGGCTTCCGAATTCCGGGGCCGAGCCCCGTCCTCGTGCTCACCGACCACGAGATCTTCTCCCGCTCCAGACGCATCCGGCGCCATCGCAGGCTACACGGCGTGGCCCCGCTCGAGTCGATCGCGAGTCTGTCGCCCGGCGACTACGTCGTTCATCTGGACCACGGAGTGGGCCGGTTCGCGGGCCTCGAGCGCGTTCGCATCGGTGCGGAGACCGTCGAGACTCTCAAGATCGAGTACGCTGAGGGCGAGGTTCTACGGGTGCCCCATTACCGACTCGACCTGATCGAGAAATGGGCCGGGGTGGGCGATCCGGAGATGAGCCGTCCTCCGGCGGTACACAAGCTGGGCGGCAAGCGATGGAAGACGCTCAAGCGTCGTACGGAGGAGTCGATCCGCGCCATGGCCTCGGAGCTCGTCGAGCTGTACGCGCACCGGAGGATCACCGAGGGCTTCGCGTTCAGTCCCGACACCGGTTGGCAGCGTGAAATGGAGTCGGCGTTCGTGTACGAGGACACGCCCGACCAGCGATCGGCCTGGATCGATGTAAAAGCCGACATGGAGGCTCCGGCAATCATGGACCGGCTGGTGTGCGGCGACGTAGGGTACGGCAAGACCGAGATCGCGATTCGTGCCGCGTTCAAGGCGGTTCAGGACGGCAAGCAGGTCGCAGTTCTCGCGCCGACCACCATTCTCGTTGAGCAGCACCTGCATACGTTCGCCGAGCGACTGGCCGGGTTCCCCGTTCGAGTTGCGGCATTATCGCGCTTACGGACTCCGGCCGAACAGAAGGCCGCGCTGGTAGATCTCGCGCAAGGTCGCATCGACATCGCAATCGGTACGCATCGTGTGCTCTCGCGCGACGTCCTGTTCCGGAACCTCGGCCTCCTCGTTGTAGATGAAGAGCAGCGCTTCGGGGTGCGACACAAGGAGCGTCTGAAAGAGCTCAGGCGTGCGGTCGACGTGCTGACTCTCACCGCCACGCCGATCCCCCGCACTCTTCAGCTGGCGCTTAGCGGTCTGCGGGACCTCTCGCTCATCGAAACCGCTCCGCGGGACCGGGTGCCTGTGATCACGCACGTGCTGCCGTGGAGCGATGCCGTGATCCACGATGCCATGCGGCGGGAACTCGACAGGGCCGGGCAGGTATTCTTCGTGCACGATCGGATCGAGACCATCGAGGCCCTCGCACAGCGAGTGCGCCGTCTGGCCCCCGAGGCGAGACTCGCAGTGGCACACGGCCGAGTGCCGGAGCGCGCTCTCGAGGACACCATGACCGCCCTGATGGACGGTAAGATCGACATTCTCGTCTCGACGTCGATCATCGAGAACGGACTGGACGTCCCCACGGCCAACACGATGATCGTCCATCGCTCAGATCGATTCGGATTGGCACAGCTGTATCAGTTGCGAGGCCGGGTCGGGCGGGCGCATCATCGTGCGTATTGTTATCTACTGGTCCCGGAGGAAGTTACGCCGCAGGCCGTGCAGAGGCTGCGTATCCTCGAACACCATACCGAGCTGGGTTCCGGCTACCGCGTCGCCCTGAAAGACCTGCAGCTCAGGGGAGCAGGGAATCTGCTCGGAGCTGACCAATCCGGGTTCGCCCAGGCGGTTGGCTTCGACACGTACGAGCGGCTGCTCGAGCGGGCCGTACGGCGAATGCGGGGAGAAGAAGATCCGTCAGCTGGGCCGGCGACGCAGGTCAGCGTGGAGGGAGAGGCGTACCTCCCGGACGAGTATATCGCGGGTTCCGATCAGAAGATGCACCTGTATCGGATGATCTCGAGCGCGAACACCACGGTGAAGCTCGATGCCATCGAGGATGAGCTGCGAGATCGATTTGGTCCGGTTCCACCGGCAGCCCACCGGCTTCTGGTTTCGGTCCGGCTTCGACTTCTGGGCAGTGGGCTCGGCGTCGAGTGGATCCGCATCTCCGCGCGGGAAGCCCGCATGAGCTTCCGAGCTGGTTCGGTTCCCCGTCTGGTCGAGCTCAGGGACGCCTTCGCGGACCGACAGATCGCGGTTGAAGTACGGCGCATGGAGCCCGTATCTTTAAAGTTTGTGTCAATTGGTCCAGAACCGATGCTCCCGCTCTTCGTGGCAAGCCTGGCTCTCTGGGCAGACTTGCGGGTGCGCGAGAAGAACGACTAAGGGCCCTCTCTATGAATAGACTGCTTTCTGGTGCGTTACTGCTCACTGTCTCGCTTTCGGGGTGCGCCGATTTCGAAGGTGCCCTGACGCAGCACTCGCGTCCTGTGGCCTCGGTGTCCCGTTATAGCCTCGAGCCGTCTCATCTGGCAGCGATCCTCGCACAGTCGGCCATGCCGGACTCGGCGTTGACGGAACACTGGGCGATCCAGTTCGCCCAAATTTGGGGGGAATACGTCGCTCTGGCGGAGGTGTACGTGGCTCCTGACTCCACGCAGGGCCTCGAATACGATCGACTTCTCGAGGATCAGCTCTATCTCGCTCAACTGTCCGTTATCAGGTTTCGAGACAGCGTCGTATTGGGCGATATCGACTACTCCGAAGAAGATGTGCGGGAATACTATCAGAGGGTTCAGCCGTTCACGCGGCTGGACATTCGTCGGATTGTCATCGAGCTCCCGGACGACGCGAGCCAGACCACACTCGACAGCCTGTTCGGACTGGGTGAGCAGGTCCGCAGCGAGTTGGTGGGAGGAGCGGACTTTCGAGGCATCGCCCGGCGTGTCAGCTCGGAACCTGCCCAGGTGAGGGGACAGCTGCTCTCTTACCAGGGTCACCGTGACTTTCCGGCCGTCGCCGATTCGATCTTGTTTGCCATGAGCCTCGGACAGATCAGCCCGCTCATCGAAGCAGAGGACGGCCTTTATCTGTACGTCGTCGAGGCCAGGCGCGCCCCGACGTTCGAGCAGGTAGGCGACCAGGTCTTTGAGCAGTACGAGGCGGTACAGGAGTCACTGCGCATCAGCACGACACTCGACTCCCTTTTCGGATCGGCCCGAAGGACGGTCCTTCGACCGGCCGTCGGGTACTTTCGAGCGATCGTTTCGGATCCCGACCTCGCGATGGACCGGATTCCCGATCAGGCGCAACTCGTACGCTGGGAAGGTGGCAATCTGACAGCCGCCGAGCTGAGGCGTCTTCTCAGGGTGCGGAATGACCTTGTCACGCTTTTCGCGGGTTCGACGGACGAGGAGCTGGAGGGCTACCTGTTCAGATTGGCCGAAGACGAGATCTTCATCGCTGCGGCGGCAGGATCGGGCATCGAGATTGGCGAGGCGGACCGTGCTCGGCTTTCACAAGCTCTCGCTTTTCAACTGTCCAGAATTGCCGGACACTACGACATCAGCCACGCGTTGGTGACAAACCCCCGTTTCGACATCAGAACGGAGAGCGTGTTCTTCCTGAGTCGTATCCTCGATCGAGCGACCGTTATCCCTCGGGTCGGAGAGTTCCGGGTGATCCTGGAGACCCGGTATCCGATCGTTACCGACGAGCGCGCCGGGGCTCTCGCGGCACGGCAGGCTCGTGAACTACGACGAGCCGTTTCCACAAAGTCGACGGATGATGTCGATGCTCCCGTCACTCAGACCGAAGACCCGAACGCCATCGCCGAGGATATTCATTGAGATCTGACACATTGGGCACGGGGCTGCAGTCGATCGCGCGTGGCCTGCCGTTGGTGGCGGCAGCCGTCCTCGGACTCGCGATGCGTGATGCGAGCGCCGTGACCCTGGCCACCCTCCAGGTCGGATCGGCGCAACAGGCAGCCTCCGACTCCATCGAGACCGTGGACTGGATCGTGGCCGTCGTGGGCGACACGGCCATCCTGTACAGCGAGATCATCGAGTCGATCGTCCAGATGAGGGCCCAGGGAGAGGAAGTGCCGGAGCCCGGGACGCCCCAATACGATGCCCTCGCTCGCGAGACGCTCACGAGCCTGGTGAACTCGAGTATCCTGCTGCAGAAGGCCAAGGAGTCGGACATCCAGGTGCCGCCGGACATGCTCGATGCCGAAACGGACCGTCGTTTCCGCGAGATCCGCAATTCGTTCCCGACGGCGACCGAATTTCAGGAAGCGGTGACCCGGTCCGGCCGGACGCTGGTTCAGTATCGCCAGTGGCTGCGGGGACAGGTGCACGCCCAACTGGTTATCGACGAGTATGTGCGAGCGAACCGCGACAACCTCCCTCCGGTAGCGATCACCGACGAGGAGGTCCAGGAATACTTCGACGAGAATCTCTCCGGGCAGACCCGACCCGCTTCCATCTCCCTCGAGCAGGTCGTGATCGAGCCCAAGCCGGGAGAAGCCGCTCGCGACAGTTCGATCGCGCTCGCCGAGCAGGTTCTTGCCGAGCTGCGGGACGGAAAGGAGTTCGAGATCGCCGCTCGCCAGTACTCCATGGACCTGTCGAACCGCGACCAGGGCGGCGACCTGGGGTGGATTCAACGATCCCTCCTCGTTCCGGCGTTTGCCGGTGCGGCCTGGGCAGCTCGCACCGGGCAGCCGGTCGGTCCGGTGGCCACGCGGTTCGGTTATCACATCATTCGGGTGGATAACGTCCGGGGCGGGGAGCGAAAGATCCGGCATATTCTCATCCAGCCGACGATTGATGAGGCCGACTTCCGGCGCGCCGGCGAACTGGCGACCGCCGTGGCGGACTCGGTCCGGGAGGGAGCCGACGTACGGGTGATGGCCGAGCGATACGGCGTCCAGGAGGTACCGGTACGGTTTCCCGAGATTCCGTACGACCAGATTGGTCAATTTGGGGAGGCCTACGCGCGGGCCCTGGCGAATCCGGTGCCAGGCTCGGTCATCGGTCCGTTCCAGACCGAGGGGTTCGTTCCAGGCTTTCCGGTATTCGCCGTCGTCCGCGTCACGGGATACCAGTCCGAGGGCTCCTGGAAACTGGACGACGTCCGCGAGGAGATCCGCCAGAGCCTGCTGAGCGAGAAGGGGTACGTTCAGTTCCTGGCGGAGCTGCGCGACGAGGTGTACGTCGATATCCGACTCTGACCGGACGCGAGGCGGGGCCAGGTCGATCCTGTCCCAGCGTGATATGCCGAAGACCAGCCACCGACCGAAGATCGCCGTCACCCTGGGGGACCCCAGGGGGATAGGTCCCGAAATCACGCGTGCGGCGCTCGAGGATCCCGAGCTCGCAGGGGCGGCGGAGTTTGTCGTCATCGGACCTGAGCCGGACGCGATGGATTGCGGGTCGCGCATGTACGGCGGCGCGGAGCACGTCGCGATCGGGTCCTGGAGGCACGGCGGAGACCGTGAAGCTGGGGACCTGTCGGGGCGAGCCATCGACCTCGGCATCTCGATGGCCCTCTCCGGCACCGTCGACGGGCTCGTGACCGCGCCGATTGCGAAGACCGCCCTACAGGCAGCCGGATATGACTTCCCGGGACACACGGAGTTCCTCAGGGATCGCTGTGGGGTCCCTGACGTGACCATGATCATGGCGGCGGAAGAAACGGCGCTCGGCGGAGCGCTGCGAGTCGCGTTGCTCACCGTGCATGTGCCGCTGAGAGACGTGCCGGACCTCCTCGACGTGGAGCTCGTCGTTCGGCGCTCGACCATAGCGGCGAGATCTCTCCGGGACTGGTGGGGCATCGGGCTTCCCCGTCTTGCGCTCGCCGGCGTCAACCCGCACGCTTCCGAGAAGGGACTTTTCGGAGACGAGGAAGAGCGGGTCCTTCGGCCGGCCGTGGAGCGGCTCGCGGCCTCCGATGACCTAGAGATCGCGGGCATCTTTCCGGCAGATACGGTGTTTCAGAAGTGCCTCGACGGGTCGGTGGATGTGGTGGTCGTGCCCTATCACGACGTGGGCTTGGCCGTCCTCAAGACCGTGGCGGGGAATACGGGGGTGAACGTGACAGCGGGCCTTCCGTTTCCGCGCACGTCGCCGGATCATGGGACGGCCTTCGACATCGCGGGCCGGGGACTGGCCGACCCTTCCTCCATGAAGAGCGCCGTGGCCGAGTGTATCCGTTTCTGTCGCCGGGGGAGGTGAGCACAGCGTGGTAAAGCTTCGCTCCGTCACCAAGAACTTCGGCGGGTCGGCCACCGCGGTCCAGGACGTCTCGTTCCATCTCAGGAAAGGCGAATTCGCGTTCCTGACCGGCGCGTCGGGCGCCGGGAAGACCACGATACTCAAGCTGATCCACATGCTCCATCGGCCGAGCTCCGGCGAGGTGCGGGTCTCACGCTACACCTCGAACCGGATGAAGCGGAGGGATCTCCCGCAGCTGCGGCGGCGCGTGGGCTATATCTTCCAGGACTTCCGGCTGCTCGAGAACCTGACGGCGGGGGAGAACGTGGCGTTCGCGCTCGAGGTGACCGGGATGCCCCGGCCGAAGATCGGACCGAGAGTGCAGAAGCTGCTGGGGCAGGTTGGACTCGCCGCACGGGCGCAGGCGCTCCCGCGTCAGTTGTCGGGCGGGGAGCAGCAGCGAGTGGCCATCGCGCGGGCGCTCGCGAATGAGCCCCTGGTGCTCCTGGCGGACGAGCCGACCGGGAACCTGGACGAGCGTGCCACCGCTGGGGTCTTCGGCCTGTTTCAGCAGATCAACGCGTCGGGCACTTCGATCCTCATGGCCACGCACGACGCCGAGCTCATCCGGCAGCATCGGGATATGCGTGTGATCGAACTCGAGCAGGGCCGCCTGGTGTTCGATTCGGCCGGAGACATGGCGTCGTGAGGACCATTCGAGAAGCGTTCCTGGGCATTCGGCGGGCCCCGGCGCTCACGATCCTCTCGGTCATGGCGATCGGTCTCAGCGTGTTCAGCATCGGCCTGTTTGCCCTCACGGCCCACAACATCGACGTGGCCTTGTCGGAGGTGGAGCGGAGGGTTGAGGTCGTCGCCTACCTCCGGGATGACGCTTCCGAGGAACTGATCGAGATCGCGCGCCATGAGATCGAGTCGTTTCCGGAGGTCCAGTCCGCACGCTACATTTCGAAGGTTGAGGCCCTGTATGAGGCGTCACGAGAACTGACGGAGTTCTCGGACGTGTACTCGGAACTCCAGGTGAATCCGCTTCCGGCCTCGCTCGAAATCTCGCTGCTGCCGGACCACCGCACGCCAGCCGCCGTGGAAGCCGTGGCGGACCGGCTCACCTCTTATCATTTCGTGGAGGAAGCGAGGTATGGCCGCGAGTGGGTGGACCGGATCTACTCCCTGCGGCGAGTCGCTGGCGGAGCCGCGGTGATTCTCGGCCTCGCCTTCGCACTCGGCGCCGCGGTACTCATCGGCATCGCGGTCCGAATGTCAGTCCTCGCCCGAGCGCGCGAGATCGCGATCATGCGAACTGTGGGGGCGACCGACTCCTACGTCCGGCGGCCGTTTCTCCTGGAAGGGCTCGTGACGGGCATCGGCGGAGGTCTGCTGGCGTTAGGCCTGACCTGGGGCACGTACCTGGCTGTGGAGCGCACGTTGCTCTCTCTCGCCTGGCTTCCGGACCTGTGGTCCGCCACCGGACTCGCGTTCGCGGGAATCCTCGGGATGCTGGCCGCGGGCCGCGCCGTGCGCCGTGAACTCCGACGGCTGGATGTGTACTGACCGCCCGCCCGCACGCGCTGGCCGTCTTCGGCTCGCGGCCCTGATCCTCGCGCTGCTGGCGGGCTCGGCGCCGGATCTCGTGGCACAGAGCGCGATCAGTGACCAGATCCGGGACAGCCAGGACCGGCTCGAGCAGATCCGCCGGGAGAAGCAGCAGCTGGCCCGCGAGTACGGCGATCTGAGAGGTCAGGTTCACACCTTCGGAGAAGAAATCGCCAACATCGAGTTGCGAATCGGCTCCTCGCTAGAAGCGCTGGACGAACTCGATCTCCAGATCCAGGCATACGCCCTGCAAGTCGATGAGACCACCCGCGACATGCTCCGCACCCATGACGAGCTCATCTTACGCCGCACGGAGCTCCAGGCCCGGTTGCGCGAGATCTACAAGCGCGGAGACCTGCGCGACGTCCAGGTATTGATGGAAGCCAGGTCCTTCGGCGATCTCCTGAGCCGTTACAAGTACCTCCACCTCGTTGCGCGATACGATCGCACTCTGGTCGGTCAGGTGCAGCGACTCGAGGAGCGGCTCGTGGACCAGCGCCAGCAGCTGGCGTTCGAATTCGCCCGACTCCGCTCGCTGCGCGGTGAGAAGCAACGAGAAGTCAGGGACCTGGAAACGCTGGAGCAGCAGCGCGAGCGTCGCCTGGCGAACACGCAGCGCCGCGTCACGCAGACCGAGGCCCGGATCTCCGAATTGGACGAAGAGGAGCGACAGCTCGGCGACCTTCTCGAGGAACTGGAGCGCGCCCGGCGGGAGGCCGAACGCGTGGCCGGCACCAGCAGTACCTCCACGCTCCGCACGTCGGACCTCGGCAGCCTGAACTGGCCGGTTCAGGGAAGCGTCGTGTACCGGTTCGGAGAGGCCAAGCCAGACGTCGAGGATGTGTGGAAGGGCATCGGTATCGGCGCCCCCAGAGGCACGCCCGTCGCAAGCGTCGAGGCCGGCGAAGTGGCATGGGCGGGCTCCCGGGGAGTGCTGGGACAGACCGTTATCATAGACCATGGAGGAGGTTACTGGTCGGGCTATCTCTACCTGCAGGATCTCAGGGTACGCATGGGCGACGGGGTCAGCGGGGGTCAGGTGATCGGCCACGTGGGAGGCAACGAGGGCTCGCCGGCGGGTACGCACGTGGAGTTCCAGATCTACGAGCCCGGACGAGACGGGAATCCCAGGCAGGTAGATCCCGTTCGCTGGCTCCGGGGCCGATCGTGACCCTGCGACCGGTCGCCGGCCACGCCGAGCTTCAGGATCGGCTGCGCCGGGCCGCCGATTGCCGTCGGATCCCCCAATCGCTGCTGTTTCGCGGGCAGCCGGGAATCGGAAAGCAGCGGCTCGCGCTGTGGCTCGCGGCCCTCCTGCAATGCGAGAACCCGGTAGATCGGCCCTGTGGGCGGTGCACTTCATGCCGCCTGGCCGACGGCCTCCAGCACCCGGACATTCATTGGTTCTTTCCGCTGCCGTCCCCGAAGAACGTCTCCGGGGACCGCCGCCGCCAGAAACTCGAGGAGGCGCGGCTCGAGGAACTGCAGGCGCGCCGGGACAATCCTCTGTGGCCCACAGTGGGAGACGCGGCCGCTTCGATCTTCCTGCCGATCGTCGAGGAGATCCGCGCTCGAGCCGTGCGGAGGCCGGCCATGGGACGGTCCTCGGTGTTTGTGATCGGCGATGCCGAGCGAATGGTACCCCAGGCATCGAGCCCCGAAGCGGCCAACGCGTTTCTCAAGCTCCTCGAGGAGCCGCCGACTGATACCCTGGTCTTCCTCACGTCCAGCCGGCCCGGTGCTCTTCTTCCGACGATCCGCTCGCGAGTCCTCGAGGTTCGAGTCACGCCACCGTCTGTCGAACAGGCGCAGGAGTTCCTCGTCGAGCACGCGGGAATGGACGCGGCCGAGGCAGGCGCGGCCGCGAGGCGTTCCGAAGCCTCGATTGGAACCGTCCTGGCCATGGCGGGCGATGGCGGGAACGAAGTGAGAGTGGAGGCGGGAGGCCTGCTGGCGTGTTCCGTACGCGGCTCACGGGCGGACCGTTTGCGGCTGGCGGCCCGGTATCCGTCAGCCGGGGCGAGGGGACCGTTTTCCGGCATGCTTGATGTACTGGCGCGTACGATCCGGGATGCGACCGCGGTGGCCGCTGGCCTGCCGGACGCCACGTTGGATCCCGGCATCATTGATAAAATCGAGGCGATTAGGTCCCTCGCGCCCGAGAGACTGGCCGCGGCGGCTCAGCACGTGGATGTCGCGCGCGACGCGGCGGCCGGCAACGGAAACCCAGAGGGAATCGTGGCGGTTTTGCTGGCGAACATGGCGGCCGAACTGCGAAGCGGGGCGTGAGTGTATCGGCTTCCAGGCCGTCGTCAACGGAACTGTATCGCTCGGTCTATGTATATTAAAGGATTATGACTCGATCGAAGTCGTTGACGCACGTGGACGACCGGGGGCACGCCCGGATGATCGATGTGAGCGCCAAACAGGTGACGAGACGCCACGCCGAGGCCGAAGGCCATATTCGGATGGCCGAGGCCACCCTGGAAGCCGTCGTGGCAAACACCGTGCGCAAGGGCGATGTTCTGGCGGTCGCGCGGCTGGCCGCCGTCGGGGGAGCGAAGCGGACGCCGGATCTGATACCGCTGTGCCACCCGCTTACGTTGGACGGAATCGATGTCACGGTCGAGACGAAACCGGAGCTGCCGGGTATACGTCTCAGTGTGATAGTGACTACCGAAGGTCGAACAGGTGTCGAAATGGAGGCCCTGTGCGGCGTATCGGCGGGGCTGTTGGCGGTGTACGACATGTGCAAGGCCACGGATCGTGGGATGGAGATCGGCCCGGTGCGCCTGCTGAGCAAGAGCGGCGGAGCGAGCGGCGAGTGGCGCCGGACGAACGGGGCCGAGCGGTAGGGCAAAAGAGACTCGAGCAGGAGCAGGAATAGATGTCGAACAGGTATCACCAACTTCGCCTGCGGCCGAAGCCACTGTTGGATGCGGCGGTGGACCTTCGGGAGCAGCTGAGGGATGCGCGCCACCGACCGGGCCGTGGGGCAGGGGTGGCGGCCCTGGCTGTGTGCGGAATCGTGGCTGTGAACGCCGCGTGGGTGGCAGGCTCGGTTCAGCCTCGCCTGAGGGACGCAGAGGCCGCAATGGAAGCGGCGGTCGAGGCTGAGCGAGACCTCGGTGGCGAGAACGCCCTCGTCCGCCTGCAGAACGAGAATCTCCGCGAAATCATAGACTATTCGGCGCGCTATCGCATTCCCGCCGATCTGGCACAGTCGATCCACTCGATCGCCATCGCGGAGGACCTGGATCCCGAGATGGCCTTCCGCCTGGTCGAGACCGAGTCTTCCTTCCGCAGGAACGCGCTCAGCGAGGCGGGTGCCGTCGGATATACGCAAGTCCTACCGAGCACGGCTGCCTGGCTCGACGCCAATTTCGACGAGGTCGACCTGTACGAGAGGGACGTCAACCTGCGGCTCGGTTTCCGGTATCTCAGGCTCTTGCTCGAGGAGAATGCCGGTGACATGCGGCTGGCGCTCCTGGCCTACAATCGGGGACCGGGAACCGTACGAGCGATCGTGGCGAACGGTGGAAATCCGGCGAACGGCTATGCGACCCGGATCATGGGAAGCGAGTAGAGCACGGTCACCACATAGGTCATTCCTGCGGCCGGCGGGCGCACGCCTGCCGGCCGTGCTGCATCGGTGATCCGGAGGGCCCGGCGGCGGGCACGAAATGTGCTCGTGACTAGGGGACCGGGAACCGGGAATACACACTGAAGAGAGCCCTGTCGCGGGGACCATCTGAATGTCCGAATACGATTCGCTGCTTTCGAAGATCGAGACCAGAGACGCCGTCGTCGGTATCGTAGGCCTGGGTTACGTGGGCCTTCCCCTTGCCATCGCGTTCGTCGAGGCTGAATTCGAGGTCCTGGGCTTCGATGTGAGTCCCCGCGTCGTCGAGGGCCTGCAAGCCGGGAGATCGCACATCGGGGATGTCAGCTCGGAAGCCCTTGCGCCGGCCGTCGAGCGGGGCTTTTTGTCGGCCACGACGGATTTCGCCAGACTGGCGGACGCGGACGTCGTGGTCATCTGTGTCCCCACTCCGTTGTCCAAGACCGAGGATCCGGATCTGTCGTACGTAATGCGGGCCACTGAGTCGTTGACGGACGTGCTTCGGAGGGGACAACTCGTGGTACTCGAGTCCACCACCTATCCCGGCACGACCCGCGACCTGGTGGTTCCGGCCCTGGAGGCGTCCGGCCTTAAGGCGGGCGTGGACTTCTTCGTCGCATTCAGCCCCGAGCGTGTGGACCCGGCGAACCCCACTTGGGGCATCGCGAACACTCCGAAGATCGTCGGGGGTCTCACGGCCGAATGTCACCGCCTTGCCGTAGCGTTGTACGTGGATGTCATCGACCGTGTCGTCGAGGTCTCATCCCCGGAGGTCGCCGAGCTTGCCAAGATCCTCGAGAACACGTTCCGTGCAGTGAACATCGGGCTCGTGAACGAGATGGCGGTCATCGCCGATCGGCTGGGGATCGATGTGTGGGAGGTGATCGACGCGGCTGCGACCAAACCGTACGGCTTCATGAGCTTCTTCCCCGGACCGGGCCTCGGCGGGCATTGCATACCGATCGACCCGCTGTTTCTCGCGTGGAAGATGAGGACGCTTCAGTACCGGACGCGGTTCATCGAGCTGGCGGCCGAGGTCAACGCCGAAATGCCCCTGTACGTGATCAGACGAGCGGCGGAGGCGCTCAACTCGGTTCGCAAACCGGTCAACGGCAGCCGG
>JBDGWG010000021.1:0-57634 GCA_039585235.1 Gemmatimonadota bacterium
GGCACGGTCTACGGGCACCGCGCAGGTCTGTGCCTGGAGACCCAGCATTTCCCGGACTCACCCAACCAGCCGGGCTTTCCGAGCACCGTCCTGCGGCCGGGCGAGACATTCCGGTCCAAGACGGTGTATCGGTTTTCCGCGGGATGACCGGAGGGAATCCGAAGCGTGCCCGGATCTTACCGGCCGTCGCGGTCGCGGCCGCCCTGGTGTGCACCGTGACGCCGAACGCAGGCGCCCAGACCGGAGCGGCCCGCATCGCCCTTCCCTCTCCCTGGCTTCCGGGGTATGGGGAGGCGATCGCGGGAGAGGAGCTCGAGTACCACTCTCCGCTGCCTGACGCGCAGCGTTCCCTCGTAGTGCGGTCCGAGGACTCGGCGCGGGGAATCGAGTGGAACACGGCGCGCGTGCCCGCCGGGTTCGCGGAGGACGTCGCGACCTTCGTGATGCTGGCCGGGATCGACGCCGCGGAACACCGGCGTGAATTCGTCCTCTCGATCGACGGCCGTCCCGTGCTCCGGTTCGAGACACCGCTCGAGGCGGAGACCGGGACGCTCGAGTGGACCGGTGAGGAAGGGGTTAGGGCAGAGTTCCGCGTCACGCTGGTGGACCGATACGCTGACGCCATGGGCTTCCTGCTGCTCCACGTGCCGCGCCGGCTGCTTCGCCCCGGAGAGCCCCTTCGCCTGAGCGTGGCCGGCGAGAGCGCCGGCTCCCGGACCTGGTTCATGGTGTTCACGGCCGAGATCACGCCGAGCATCGACGTGCGGGGCAACCCCGCCGTGGTGCGCACTCCAAACGGTCTGAAACAGACAGTCCGGGTCGATGCGCTGTACTTCGGCCAGCGTTCGGTCCTTCGGATGGAGGCCCCCGGCGTCGTTTCCGAGGCCCTGCTCGGATTCGGCTTCACGCGGCTCGAACTCGAGGTCTCTGCGGTCGAGAGTCCGGTTTCGGTTCCACTGGCCTTCGAACTGGATGGTCAGCCGTACCAGACGGATCTCAGGATCGAGCCCGTGCCTGCCCTCGATCTGTATTTGATACACCACACGCACCTCGACATCGGATACACTCACGTCCAGGACGAGGTGGAGCGGCTCCAGTGGGCTCACCTGGAGGAGGCCCTACAGCTCGGCGAGGCCGCCGAAACGATGCCGGAGGAGGCCCGCTTCGTGTGGCACCCGGAAGGTGCCTGGGCGATCGAGTCCTATCTCGCGACGCGTCCCGCGGCGAGGCGGGAGGCACTTCTGGAAGGCATCCGGCGCGGATGGATCCACGTGGACGGCCTGTACGCCAACGTGCTCACGGGCCTCGCCACCGGGGAGGTCCTGTTCCGGACCGTGCAGGCGGCCCGCGACATTACGGAAGAGGCGGGCGTTCTGCTGCGATCGGCCATGTTCAGCGACATACCAGGCATGAGCTGGGGCGTCGTGCCGACGCTCGCGCAGGCCGGCGTGCGATATCTGTCCGTCGGTCCGAACCGCTGGCACCGGATCGGAAGCTTCCTCGACACGTGGGCCGACCGACCGTTCTGGTGGGAGTCCCCTTCCGGGCAGGAGCGGGTGCTCACGTGGGTGCACGGTGGAGGCTACTCGATGTTCCATACCGGCCTCGGGTACGAGCATCTCGAGAAGCGCCTGGACCAGGAGATCATCCTGGCGTACGCGGATACACTGGCCGCACGCGGCTGGCCGTACGGGATCGCCGGCGTGCGCTACAACATCGGTTCGGACAACGGGCCGCCGGATTCCACTCTGTCCGCCACGGTGGCGGCCTGGAACGAGCGCCACGTCACTCCGCGCCTCGTGCTAGCCAGTGTCGCCGAGTTGTTCGAGGAACTGGAGTCGCGGGCCGGAGACGCACTGCCCGTCGTGCGCGGAGACCTGACCGGGTACTGGGAGGACGGGGCGGCCTCGTCGGCCCGCGAGACGGCCATGATGCGGCGATCGGCAGAGTCGCTCGTGCAGACCGAGACGCTCGCGGCCATGACGGGCATCTCGATCCCGCCTGCCGCGGTGGACGCGGCGTGGCGTGAGGTGCTCCTGTTCCTCGAGCACACGTGGGGCTCGTGGAACAGCATCAGTGAGCCCGAGGCCGAGTTCACGATCTCGCAGTGGGCACGGAAGAGGCAGTTCGCGGAAGACGCCGTTCGCCAGGCCGAGTGGCTACGCCGCCGGGCCCTGGGAGAGGCGGCGGGCTCGGGCGCGCGAGACCCGCGAACCGCGCCCCCCACGATGCCTCCGGCAATCGAAATCCTGAACACGACGCAGTGGGAGCGTTCCGGGGTGGTCGTACTGTCCGCACGGGACGCCGCGGGTATCACGGAACTGCGTGATCCCAACGGAACGGCGGTGCGATCACAGCGCATGGCGGACGGGAGCCTCGCCATTCAGGCCGGCGAGATTCAGTCGTGGAGCGGCCGGCGGTACGAGGTCGGGCTCGACCCCGGCGACGAGTTGGGTCCGGAGGACGGCCAGCCGGGCGCCGCGGGCGACCTCGGGGCCGAGTCGGCAATGCCGAAACACAGCCTGGATAACGGCGTCGTGCGGATCGCGCTGGATCCCGAGCGTGGAGGCATCTCCTCACTGAAGCTGCACGCCAGTGGCCGTGAGCTGGTCCCGCCCGGCGAGGTCCTGGACGAGTTCCTGTACGTGCCTGGACGAGACCCGGCGGCCGTCCAAGGCGCCGGCCCGGCCCGGGTACGGATCACGGACACCGGACCGCTCGTCTGGACGGCGGTCGTTTCGCGACAGGCGCCGGGCACGGAGAGCGGACTCGAGACGACGGTCAGGCTGTTCGCGGACAGGGAGGCGATCGAGATCACGCACCGGTTCAACAAGACGAGGACGTACGAGCCGGAGGCCGTGCTGCTGCGTTTCCCGGTGGCTCTGGCAGACGCGGGGGCGGTGGTCAGCGGAGCGTGGGGCGCGTGGCGGGCCGAGACCGATCAGCCCCCGGGAGCGAATCGGAACTATGCCACGGTCGAGCGCTGGGCAGACCTGCACGACGATACGGGGGGGCTTCAGGTCGTGTCGGTGGACGTACCCGGGATCCAGCTCGGCTCGATCGGCACCGACCCCATCGCGGCTGGTTGGCGGAAGGCGATCGATCCCGCGCCCGTGCTCTATTCCTACGTGATGAACAACTACTGGGAGACGAACTACCGCGCGGCCCAGGACGGACCGCACGAGCTGCGTTACACGCTTAGGCCGCACGCCGGTTTCGACGAGGCAGTCGCAGAGAGGTTCGCGCTGTACGTGGCGCATCCGTTGGTGGTTCACTCGACGGACGGCGCATCGCCTGTTCCAGAGCTGCCATTTGAGCTGGCGGCAGACCGCTCGATCGCGACGCTGGTGCGGGCGCTCGGAGAGGGACAGTTCCTGTTGCGGATGTACAACCCGTCGGACGAAGGAGACGAAATCCGATTCGCCGGTGTCGACGGATCCGCTGTCACTTCGCTGGTCCGCACGGACCCGTGGGGCGATCCGCTCGCGGCGGAAGACGGCCTGGAGGCCGCGCGCGCGGCAGCCCGAATGGTGCTCGCTCCAAGAGAGGTCGCGACGTTCCGAGTTCGACCGTGAGAATGGCGTGGTGTCGTGAACCCGTGCCGGGGCCGAGGGTAGAACGCACTGTTGCGAAATGTCTCCTTCGACCCGGACTTAAAGCGATGCGCTATCTGACCACCCGACATCCCGCACTGAACATGCTCGCCGCTGCCTTCCTGGTAGCGGCCTGCGACTCTCCTGCCGACCCGCAGCCCGTGCAGCGAATCGATTCTCTCCCGCGGGCGCTCACGGCCAGTGAGCTCGCCCTGGTCGACGCGGGCCAGGCGTTCGCGTTCGACTTCCTGCGTGAGGTCGTCCGGGAAGAGGACCCGACGGTAAACATCTTCGTGTCTCCTCTGAGCGCATCGATGGCGCTCGGTATGGCTCTCGCCGGTGCCGAGGCCGGAACGTTCGAGGCAATGCGGTTCGCGCTGCGGCTCGACGGTATCAGGCGCGAGCAGATCGGGGTCGCGTACCGAAGTCTGATCGATCTGCTGTCAGACCTCGACCCCACAGTCCGGGTGGAGATCGCGAACTCAGTGTGGCACCGGGAGGGATTCGTGCTCGAAGACGCCTACCTGGGCGAGGTGGAGCGAGATTTCGTGGCGCGGGTCGAGGGGCTCGACTTCGACGACCCGGGCGCCGCGGATGTGATCAACGCCTGGGTAGACGAGGCGACGGATGGTCTGATCGAGGGGATAGTGGATCCGCCGATCGATCCGCTCACAATGGCGTTCCTCATCGACGCGATCTACTTCGAGGGAGCATGGACACTCCGGTTCGACCCGGATCGGACGGCCTCCGGCGACTTCCAGCGCTCTGACGGAGCTACGGTGACGGTACCGTTCATGTCCATGAGCGACCGCGAGTTTCCGTACGCTCAAATGCCCGAGTATCAGGCGATCGAGCTTCCCTACGGCGGCGAGGCGTTCGTCATGGACATCGTGCTTCCGTCCCATGAGGTCGGGATCGACGCGTTCGTCGAATCGCTCGACGCCGCGGCGTGGGCCGGCATCGTCGACGGCCTGGGAGAAACCGAACTTTTGGTAGCGCTTCCCAGGTTCCGGCTCGAGTACGACAGGAATCTGAACGAGGTCCTGAAGGCCCTCGGCATGGCCGTCGCGTTCGACGAGGGGGCGGCTGACTTCTCACGCATGCACCGCGATGCGAGGGACCTGCAGCTCCACATCTCCCGCGTGAAGCAGAAGGCTTTCGTCGAGGTCGACGAGGAGGGCACGCGGGCCGCGGCCGTGACGTCGGTTGAGGTGGGTGTCACGTCTGCGCCGCCCATGTTCCGGGCCGACCGTCCGTTCGTGTTCGCGATCCGCGAGCGTCTGTCCGGTGCCCTCCTGTTCACGGGAGTCGTGCGGGACCCGTCCGCCGGCTGAGAGGCGGGCGGATGGACGGCTCCACCGCGCCCGCTACGCCCACTCGAGGAGGCAGGCAGAGTGTCACAATCGACCACCCGAGCCATCCGCATCGAGCGTCACGGGGCGCCCGATGTGTTCGTCGAGCGCGAGATTCCATTGCCCGAGCCGGGCCCAAAAGAAGTGCACCTCCGGGTGCGGGCGGCCGGAGTCAACTTCGCCGACCTGTTTATGCGGACCGGCCTGTACGACACGGTTCCGCCCCGACCATACAGTCCGGGGTTCGAGGTGGCGGGTGAGATCGTTTCGGTCGGCGAGGGCGTCGAGGAGTGGTCGCCCGGCGATCAAGCAGTAGGACTGATTCGCCACGGCGGCTACGCGCACGATATCGTGGTCCCGACCAGGAACCTGTTTCACTACCCCGAGAGTCTGTCAGCCGCCGAAGCGGCGGCGATTCCCGTCGTGTTTCTCACGGCCTGGGTCTGCCTGTCCGAGTGCGCCCGGGTGCGACCCGGCGAGACCGCCCTGATCCTGGGCGCGGCCGGAGGCGTCGGATCTTCAGCCGTGCAGCTCGCGGTCCGCGACGGGCTCCGGGTGATAGGCACGGCCGGCACTGCTGAGAAGCGAGCCTTCGTGACCGAGAAGCTTGGCGCAGAGGCTTGCTTCGACTCGCGGGGCGACTGGGAACCGGAGGTCGAGCGGCTGCTCGGCCCGCGGGAGCTGGACGTGGCGCTGGACGCCACCGGAGGTGAGGCCACCGCAGCGTGTCGCCGGCTACTGGCCCCGCTCGGTAGACTGGTGTTCTACGGGATGAGCGCCGCCCTTCCGACGACGAGGAAGAACTGGCCGCGCGCAGCGCTGGCCTGGCTTCGGACTCCACGGATCCATCCCATGGATCTGGTGCAACCCTGTATCGGGGTGTTCGGTGTGCACCTCCTCCACCTACAGGAACGAGAAGGATTGCTCCTTTCAGGGCTGGACGACATCTACCGGGGAGTGGAGGCGGGAGAGCTGAAGCCGGTGCTCGACCGGACGTTTCCCCTCACCCGCGACGGCGCCGTCGAGGCTCACCAGTACATCCACGCGCGCCGTAACACCGGCAAGGTCGTCCTCAGGAACTGAGCCTGGCCGACCTTTACCGGCATGACGTGCGAAGCCCGCGGCGCCTGGCTCTGCGCTCGCGGGCTTCTCGGTACCGGAAGGACGACTACATCTCGTCGGGTACCAGCGACAGGTCTGGGCGGAACATCGCCTCGTTGTGCTCGAACTTACGCATCATCTCCATGGACTTCATCATGAGCGCTTGGCCGGCCTCGCCCAGCACCTCGTCAACCTCGTCACTCATCATGTAGTAGGCGCCGGCACTCGTGGCCGGCGTGATCAGCACGATGAGGGGCAGGTCATCACCGGACACCGCTTGGTAGGCCGTCCACCCGCTCTCGATTCCGTGCTCAGCGTAGAGCGCCGCCCACTCCTTCAGCACTTTGCCGAACTCGTCTTCCATGCCGGACTTGGGATACAGCCAGTCGTAATGCCGTACCGGCTGGTCTGGCATGGACTCCACGAATCCCTCGGGGTGATACGACCCTTCCGGCATCTCGACGTAGAAGTTCATGGAGCTGTGCTCGACCAGGTCGCTGGCCGACATTTCCTCCCACTTCTCCCAGCCGATCTGGTTGACCATGCCCATCCACTGCTCGTTCAGCTTCATGAAGTCGGTCATGCTCTCCATCGGAATGGCGTAGCTGTAACCGGTCTCGGGGCTGGAGAGGGTGTAGTAGACCATCTCCTCGGGAGCGTTGGCCATGATCAATTCGTGCATCGCGGCGCTGTTTTCTTCGAACGCCGTTACGTTCGCCGGCGCCACGTGCTCGGTGAACACTGCCCACCAGGTGGGCGAAGATTCCTCTTCCTGCGCGGCGAGACTCGCCGGCATCGAGATCAGAGCGGCAAGGGGGAGCAACATCCATCGCTTCATGCGGACCTCCTGGGTCAATCTCGCGGGGCAGCGGCCGAGCCAGGGGCCGCCGTGGTCGGGACGACAATAGAATACCCTGATTTCCGCAAATGTAAACAAGCGATCGAGGGCGCGGTCGTGAGGGAGGCCGATCGTCAGAACGGACCGGCCGCAGATCCCGCCTCGAGCTCGGCCTCGCACAGCTCGAAGAACTGACAGCGGGAGCAGTGCCGGGTATCCTCGCGAAGAGGGAATCTCTCCCGCGGCAGAGCCTCATTACGAACTGGGTCCGCCAGGTAGGTGCGCATCGCGGTGATACTGTCGGCGATCTTCTCACGCTCTTCCGCGCAGTCGCGATCCGCAATCGGGAGGCTTGTGCTCTCGCCCTTCCCCAGGTACTCGAGGCGGCCGATGACCGGCCCCTTCGGGAGGTCATCCCTCTCCTGCACGTAGACGGCATACGTACGGAGTTGAGGTGCGTGCGAGACGTGCCGGGACCCCGTCTTCCAATCCACGATGCGCCAGGCATCCCCGAGCCGGTACAGCAGGTCGGGCTGCGCGTACATCTTGACGCCGTCGAATTCGACGAAGTCCAGCCGATCCACTTCCTTGACCTCGACCATGGGCGCCTGGACGGCCTCCCGAAAGCTCTCCGAGGACAGCAGGTGGCGCAGGCACGCATACAGCTTGTCCCGGATCTGCTCGATGAGGTCTCGTGAGGGGCCTGAACCGCGGTAGAACTCCATCAGCATGGTGAGCTTGCCCGGGCGGCGCTCCCATTCCTCCCGCTGCTGCGACATCAGCCAGGCCCGATTCAACCTGTCCCGTCCTTCCTGGATCAGGTCCGCCGCCTCGGGTACGGCTCCGCCGCCTCGGGCACGGAGGATCGACTCGGCGGCGAGTTCGTGCACGATCGTTCCGAGCACCATGTAGAGGTTGGTGATCTTCTTCAGGCGCCAGGCTCGCCTGCCCTCGTCCGTGGTCTCGTCCAGCCACCCGTTATGCGAGCCGTAGTAGTGCCAGTAGTACTTGCGCGGGCACTCGCGGAACGTGGAGCGCCGGCTCTGGGACCACGAGAAGTCGGGGTACGGACGGATCTCGAATGCCATGTCCGGAACTTCGCGAACCCCTGTGACAGCGACAAGCGCTTGAGGGTGATCCGATTCCGCCCGGGTCCCGCCGGAATCGAACAAGGGAACCGTCGTCAGTGCAGGCTGATTGTCCCACAAGAGCTGCTGGCTGGCGCACAGCGATAACGCCTCGCTCATCGCCACGATGAGCGCGTTCAGCCAGTTGGCCCGGATATCATCGGTGTTCTTTCCGGCCTGCTTCCAGCTGCCTCCTGAACACCTCTGCCTCCACGAGGCGGTCGATCTGCTGCCCCTGGTCAAGAATGGCCTGCTCCAGGCGGCCGACCCGGTGGGTCAGGTCCTCAGCTTCGGCCTGCGCTTTCCCGTGGATCGCGCCGATGACGTCCCGGACCATGGGCCGCAGAACGAAGTGAGTGGCCACCGCCATGATCGGCACGCCGAAGATGAAGAAGATTGCTAGAAGCGGGATCAGCAGGGCAAAGTCGAACACGGGGCCTCCGTCAGGTTGGCGGCTTGTGGCTAGTCAGCATCCGGCGCCGCGAGTGCCTCTCTTGGGATCCATCCCATTCGTCCGAAGCCTGCGATATAGCGCACCCGGTCGGCCCGCAGACGGTAGAACGCGAAGTCGGGGAAGTCGATGAACGCCTCCGCCTCCGGGTGCACAGCCAGGTAGGCGCCCCGGTATTTATTGCGGTCCTCCACGCGATTCGCCTCTCCCACGATTGTGACCCGCGGCTCGGTCAGGGCGTTGGCCGCGCCGATGGCGGGTCCGAGGAGCAGCGATCCCCTTGGGTCGGAATCGAGATTCTTACGGTGCTCCGCCAGTCCGCTGAGGAACAGGACCGCGTCTCCGTCGGGCAGGGGCAGAATGTCCACGAGCGATCCGTACGGCTCGCCGCCGTCCGGTAAGAGCGTGCACAGGACGCCACGCGGATTCCCGGCGATCAACTCCAGCGCCTCCCGGGCGAGGGCAGGTCTCCCGCCTTCCCCATGGGGTTTGGTGTCAGTCATTCTGCTTCTCCTCCGGTTGGCAGGTCAGTCGGCGACCAGAGCCTGGAACCTCGGGTGCTCCCGCAACGTGTCCCACTCGGGATCGAGGTTGAGTACGGCGGGCGACAGCTCGCCCGGCTGGGCGAGTAGCGTCTCGATCTCGTCGATAGCCTCGTCCGTGCGCCCCGCGCGCACGAGGACACGGGCCCGCTCCTCCAGCCGGTGGATCCCTCGCCAGTACTCCCTTTCCACCGGCATCAGGCCGACTCCGCGGTCCACCTCAGCCAGCGCCTTCTCCTCGAGCCCGAGCCCTGCGTAGGCGAGCCCAAGGGCCCCGGCGATCCTCTCATCGTCCGGCAAGCGCTCGCGCTCCGCCTCCAGTACCTCGATCGCAGCCTCGTACGCCTCGCGCGACCCTGCGGTGTCTCCCTGGAAGGCGAGGATCCGCCCCCGCATGAGGTCGGTGGGATACCAGCGAAACTGAAGCTCCCCGATCGCTTCTCCGCCCACGGCATCGAGTCGCGCCAGGGCCGCCTCGTACCGCCTGTCGAACACCTCCGCCAGGACGGCCTCGTAGTCGAGGAACGGAGACACGGCCCGAAGCGCCACACCTCGATCCAGGTACTCGCGGGCTGCCGCGACGTCTCCGTCCCGGGCGATGAGAGTCCTGGCCATGGCTCCGTAGGCGAAGCCCCCGCCCGGGTCGCGAACGACCGTCGTTTCGATCAGGGGAAGCGCCTCGTCGTAGCGACGCAGCAGGTAGTAGGTGAGGCCGGCTTCGGAACCCCAGGTGGCGTGCAGCGGATCGAGCTCGTAGGCGCGCAGGAAATAGTCGACGGCCTCTTCCATGTTGCCCTGCCGTCGCTTGATCGCCGCGATGCCATCCAGCACGTAGCGGGTGGACGGCGCCTCCCGCTCCAGCGGGAGCAGGACCTCG
Source organism: Gemmatimonadota bacterium (assembly GCA_039585235.1). Classification (GTDB taxonomy): domain Bacteria; phylum Gemmatimonadota; class Gemmatimonadetes; order Palauibacterales; family Palauibacteraceae; genus Benthicola. The sequence continues at coordinate 9,882 of JBDGWG010000021.1, forward strand.
AGCGCTCGCTCGTAGTCGAGGTAGCCCCAGTAGTGCATCCGGCCGACCGCGGCGCGCACATCGGGCAGGTCGGGAGCGATCTCGAGGGCCCGGTCCAGCGCTTCTTCGGCCAGCGCACGCCTCTCGGGCGTGCGGTCGTGACCGTCCCAATAGAGATACAGATGCGCGTGCCCGAGCATCGCCCACGCCGCGGCGAAGTCAGGGTCGAGTTCTACCGCGCGCTGGGCCCTCTCGACGGCTACCAGGGAGGACGCCGCTTCGAAGCCCTTGTCGAAGCTCTCGATCGCCTCGATGTAGTAGTCGTAGGCCTCCGGGTCACGCGTGAGCGCTGTTGCCAGGGACTGGCGCTCCGCCTGCGACAGCGTGACCTCGAGTGAGCGGGCCACCCGCTCCGCGATGTCCGCCTGGATTTCGAGCTGTCCATCGACCGTCCATTCGCGATCATAGCTCTCGGCCCACAGGCTCTCGGCCGAGTGGGGGTCCACCAGTTCGACGTTGATCCTCAGCGTGCCGCCGGCCCGCTGAGCCGAGCCGGTCAGGATCGCCCCCACGTCCAGTTCGTTTGCGATCTCCGCCAGATCGTCGTTCGTGTCGGAGTATTCCATGACGGACCGGCGCGATATGACGCGCAGATCGCTAAGCCGCGTAAGACGGGTATGAATGTCGTTGTGAACACCGAGGGCGAAGCGCTCGTTCTCCTCGTCACCGGACACGTTCGCGAACGGGAGGACGGCGATGCTGGACAGGTCGGCCGTGGAGTCGGCCGCAACGGCGTGGGTGTCGGCGGACTCGGGCGCCCCTCGCGCCGACTGCAGCACGGTCCAGCCCCCGGCCAGCAACAGCCCTGTGCCTGCAAGGGCCAGGATACCTGCCGGCCATTGCCGGCCGGCCGGCTGTTCGACGATCTCCGTCAGCTCGTCCCCGGTGGCGGGGGCCGTGCGGCGCATCCCCTGCGGAGTCCTCTCGTACACCCAGGCCAGGAACAGAACGAGCGGAAACGCGGCGATCGCCACGATGCTGATGGCGCCGAGGAACGCGGGCGGCAACTGGAGGCCTTCGGCCAGAATGTCTGCCACCTGGAGGACCACGAACGCTCCACCTCCATACACCGCGGCCACGCGGAAGACCTTCCGGCGCTTCAGTTCGGCCATCAGGGCCTGAAGGCGTGGTGGACTCGACGGATCGCGGGAGGTGCTCATGGTCGGGAAGATCGACCCCTCGCCTGTGGCTCGGCAAGCGCACCGGAAGGGGCTCTAACGACTCGAGCCGGGTCCGCCACTCGCGCGGGCCCGGCTCGATCGGCTTCGGGTCGCCCCATTCAGCGCTTCAGGCGCGCGTAGATCCCCGTTGCCTCTCCGGACTTGAGGGTCTCGAGGTTGAACTGCCACACGAGCGTCTTACCGTCTTTACGGGTCGCGTTGTGCTCCTCGACCTTGAACGGTGACGTAACGCTGAACGTCACCGAGAAGCCTTCCAGCAGCCTCTCGAGCATCTCGTCCGACACCCAGGGCATCTCATCCATTTCCTCCATCGGATTGATGGGCTCGCTTCGGATGATGACCTGGTCGCCCTGCTCGATGATCTCGAGATGCTCGAACGGCTCCGAGTCCACCGGAGTGCCCCCGTCGTCGTCCTCGTCGTCATCGATGTGGATGTCCTTGAGCTTGTCCACGTGGTCGAACGAGAACCGCATGTTCACCGTCGTGAGCAGCTCCTCGCGATCCACGTTTGCATCGAGTAGCGTCACGCCCTCCGGAAGGTCCGGCTCGATCTCGCTGCGCATCGACTCAACGCTGAAGTCCTCGTCATCGTCGATCTCCTGGAGGATCTCGTCGCGAGCCTCCTGGATCTGCTCCGCCGAGGGTTCCCCTCCCTCACCGCCGAACGCGTTCTGGATGTAGGCGGCCATGTAGGCGACCCGGTCGAGATCGATCGCGAGATCGACGTCGGCCGTGCCGGACAGGTCCTCCTCCAGCGTAATCCCGTAATCGAACTGCATGCAGCCGGCCGCGATCCACGTGACGCCGGCGAACAGGATCCCCTTCAGGTATCTCATTGTTCCTCCTGGCACTGGTCGGGGACCGGGCGGTGTGCCCCCCCGGATTCTCCGCCTTACCATACGATCACGCGGAGGTAAGGTTTCGGTTTGCCGCAGGGCCCGAAAGCGGACCATGCACCGGATCGCCCACGCTCCCTCGCCGTCACCCAGGCCTTCCTTCCGCTCCCGCGGACTTCGCGCGGACGCATCGTCAAAATGTCCTCGCTGTCGGGACGGTTCGCGTTTCTGTTCGTGGTCGCGTCGCGAGTCCGCTGGTTCCTCAGGCGGCGGATGCCGCCGAAGCTGACGGACCGGTTGATCGCGATTCCTGGCTCGCGCGGTGAGGAGGCGGGACGCCACCTGATTGCGAATTCGCCTCCTTCCCGCCTCACAGTCTGGCCCCGCACCCCTTGCAGAACTTCGCATTCGGGTCGTGGTCTTCCAGGCCGCACTCGTGGCACGCCTGGGTGGTCATCTCTTGTCGCTGTCCGCGGACGAGCTCCGTGGTCACGATCCCGGTGGGCACAGCTATGATCCCGTAGCCCACGATCATGAGAAGTGCGGACAGGAACTGACCGAGCGCGGTGACCGGAGCAATATCCCCGTAGCCCACCGTCGTGAGCGTCACGACCGCCCAGTAGACCGAAATCGGAATGCTGGTGAAGCCGGCGGCCTCTCCCTCCACCAGGTATATCAAGGCTCCGACGATGATGACGATCGTGAACACCACGAACACGAACACCAGGATCTTACGACCACTGTTGGCGAGGGCCTGCCGAAGAACTCGGGCCTCCTGCACGTACTGCACCAGCTTCAGGACCCGGAACACCCTGAGGATTCTCAATACCCGCACGACGGCCAGGGCCTGAGCGCCCGGTACGATTACGCTGATATAGGTCGGGACTATGGCCAGCAGGTCGATGACTCCGAAGAAACTGCGGGCGTACCGTGCCGGCTGTCCGACGCAGAGCAGGCGAAGGAAGTACTCGACGGTGAACAGGATCGTGATCACCCACTCGATGGCCCGCAGCTGGGGCCCGAAGCGTGCCCGAACGGGGGCCACGCTCTCGAGCATCACCGCGACGATGCTCACGATGATCGTGATGATGAGGCCGATGTCGAACGCCTTACCAGCCGGCGTGTCGGCCTCGAAGATGATCTCGTGCGCCTTCGCCCTCCAGCCGCGCACGTGGCCCTTGGGATCCTGGTCTACCCAAGCGGGGCGAGTTAACCGGGAGTTCATATGCGGTATCTCCGGTACTTGTCGGAGCTGCGCCGAGCTATCTCAAGGAACGAAGAGCAGGGTGCCGTGGTGCGACCGGTATCGCAAGAGAACCAGTGACGAGGACCGTCGGATGGGTCGCCGAGGCGGCAGGCTACTGCAGGATCAGCGCGACTGGCGGCCGAACGTGTCGCATGCCTCGACGCTGCCCTTCTGCATGCCCCGGCGAAGCCACATCGCCCGCTGCTCGGACGTGCCGTGCGTAAACGACTCCGGATTCGCAGCCCGGCCCGCCGACCGCATCAGGCGATCGTCTCCGATCGCCGCGGCCGCGCGCAGTCCTTCCTCCACATCGCCGGGCTCGAGGACCGTTCCGCCGCCACGGCGGTTCATGTGGTGAGCCCACACGCCCGCGTAACAGTCGGCCTGCAGCTCCATCAATACCGACAAGCGGTTTGCCTCGGCCCGGCTGCCACTCCGGGCCTGGGCCTGGCGCACCGTATTCGACGTGCCCACGAGGTTCTGAACGTGGTGTCGGACCTCGTGCCCCACGACGTAGGCCTGCGCGAAGTCACCCGCGCCGCCGATGCGCTCCAGCTCGCGGAAGAACCCGAGGTCCATGTACAGCTTCTGGTCGGTCGGGCAGTAGAACGGACCGGTGGCCGCGCTGTTCATGCCGCACGCCGACTGTACCATGTCCGTGAACAGAACCAGCGTGGGCTCCCGGTAGGCCTGACCGGCGTTCGTGAAGATCTCGCCCCACGTGTCCTCGGTGTAGCCGAGCACCACAGTGACGAAATCGGCCATTTCGTCTTCGGCCGCAGTGGGAGCCCTGGTCTGCGTGGTGGGTGATTCCCCTACTACCTGGAGAAGGCTCGTCGGATCGCCCCCGAGCAGGAGCACGGCCACGACGATGAGGAGCGTCAGGCCTCCACCCATCTTCACGCCTCGACCGACCCGTTGGCCGCGACGGTCATCGATGTTGGTGCTCCGACGACCCTTCTTCCAGCGCATGCGTCTCTCCTCCCGCTCTACCGGGCTCAGTCCTGCAGAGGAGGAATCCTCAGCACCTGCCCTGGATAGATGCGGTCCGGGTTATCCAGCATGGGCTGATTCGCCTCGAAGATGACCATGTACTTCATAGCGTCGCCGTAGTGCGCGAGCGAGATCTTGGACAGTGAGTCGCCGCTCTGCACGGTATACAGCAAGGCCTCCGGCGCCGGCTCCGCTACTTCGATCCGATCGTCCACGCGAGCCACGCCCTGGACATTGCCGAGCGCCAGAATCACGCGCTCAAGCGTCGCCTGATCCGTGACTTTTCCGAATACCGTGGCGGTTCCGTCGTCGTAGTCCACGCGCAGGTCTTCCACCTCGAAGCCGTGACCCATGACGGCCCGTGCGAGAGCGTTACCGCGCATACGATTCGCCAGAACCGGATCGTCATCCTGCATGTCCGCGCCGAGCTTCTCGATGCCTTCGTCGCGCGCGTCGTCTCCACCGCCGAAGCCGAGCTTGGCCCCAGCTTCCTTAACGAAATCGAAGATTCCCATTTTCAGCTCCTTATGGTCTGTATCCTGATTCTGATCCCGCTGATTCGGTCATTTCTTTTTGAACAGGTTCCCTAGCAGGCTTCCACCGATTTTGGAGATGTCGCCGAGATCGAGCCCGTCGCCGTCACTGTCGATCAGGAGCCCGGCCAGCGAGGCGAGATCGGGAGCGGAGCGTCAGCATGTCCGCCAGTCCGCCGGCGTCCAGATCTTGTTCCTTGCGGGCCCTGCCGAGCATTCCCATCACCATCGGAGCGACTGTCATGAGAAGTCGACTGACCTGTGCCGGGCTCAGGCCGGCGGACTCCGCAACGCCCTGCTCAACCGCCTGCTGCTTGCCCCCAAACGCGTGCTTGAGGATGCCCGCACCCGAGGTAATGGAAGGATCTTTAGTCAGGTCGCCGAGGCTGTCGAGGATGCTTCCGTCGTGATCCCGCTCCAGGGCGCCTTGGAGCGAAGCAGCGCCGTCAGGGCTGGAGGCATTGCGCTGGAGAGCTCCGAGGAGCAACGGCAACGCGGCGCGCGTCGCGTTCTGGGTCGCCGATTCATCTGCGCCAATCGCCTCCGCGAGACTGGCGTTCTCCTGGCCTGTCAGTTCGGCGAGCATGCTGAACAACGAACTCATGTGGTGTTCCTCTTTGCGTGGATTCCGTCGCGGAGTCGATTGCGACGCCGGGCTCTCGATACGGATCGCGCCTCTCTCGCGTAGACATCTGGGACCCGCAAGAGTCACATCTCGCAGGCTGGGTCAAGCTTCCGGGATGGCACGGCGGAAGCTATCCTGCCGGCATGAAGTATACAGTGCAGGTCGAGTTGTTGCCCGAGCACCCGGCGTTCGGCGATCCTGAGGCCGCCAGACGGGTCCTCGCGCCGGCGCATCCGGGAGACGCCGGGATCGATCTTATCGCGTGTGAGGCGGCGGTTCTCGCTCCCGGCGACCGGGCACTGGTGAGCGCCGGCATCCGTATCGCGCTCCCTGTGGGACTCGAGGCGCAGGTGCGTCCGCGCTCCGGACAGGCTTTCAAGCGAGGGCTGACGATCCCGAATTCGCCGGGCACGATCGATCCGGAATACCGCGGGCCGGTCAAGGTTATCCTGCTGAACGCGGCGGCGGGAGTCACGTCCTCCGACCTGGTCGGGCTGCCGGGCGGCGAGTCCGTTGAGGATCGACTCGCCAGGGGGATTGAGTCCCGAACGATCCGAATCGAGCGCGGCGAGCGGATCGCCCAGCTCGTATTCGCGCAGTTCGAGCGGCCGGCGATCCGGATCGTGGAGTGCGTCTCGCTGGAAACGAAGCGGGGAGCAGGCGGCTTCGGTTCGACGGGAACCGGGTGATCCCCCCGAGGACAACCCCAGACGTCAGCTGGTGAAGGACCCGAAGAACCGTATCAGCTCTTCGTGCGCCGGGGGCGCTGTGAGTATGTCCCGGTGACCCGCGTTCGGGACGAGGACCACGGCGGCCCCTGTGGCGCCGGAGAGGCGGTCCGCCTGAGTCGGCGGAACTCGCGTGTCCTGCCCACCCTGCACGATCGTGACTGGGAAGTCCTCCGGCAGCTCCCGCGCCCGGGCTTCCGGATCCAGCACCCGGAAGGACTCTCCGGCCCGCAGCCGCCAGGAGGGGTGGAACAGCCGGGTCAGCAACCCCCCGGGCAAGCCGTGGTCCGAGAAGAAGCCAGCCGTGGTCTCGAACAGGTTTGCCGGTGCCGCCACCAACGCCAGTCCGTCGATCGGTGCGCGGCGCGCACACGCGAGGATCCCCGCGGCACCGCCAAGGGAATGTCCGACAACGACGACGCGCCGCCCGGGCCGAGTCCCGCGAACATGCTCCACCACACGCGTGAGATCGTCACGGAAGTGCCTCACGGTGACGGCCGGTGCTCGATCGCTATGGCCATGCGAGCGGACGTCGAACACGACCACCGGCACGCCGGCCTCCAGCAGGGGCTCGGCCAGCGCGAGCATGAAGCTCGCCGTGCCCGTCCACCCGTGCACCAGAACGGCGATGGGCACTGAACGGTCGGCCGCCACCGGCTCGATCAGATCTCCCCGGATGGCTAATCCACCCGACTCCGCCACGATGGGGGTAGACGGATGTCCGAGCTCAGCGGCGTCCCGGTCGGGTCCGCGGCTCGGCGGCCGCAGGGTCATGAGGGCGGCCCGGTCGATGAGCAGCGCACCTCCCACGGCGGCCGCCAGGGTCCAGATCAACATGGGCCCGAAGATCGGGGCGCACGGCCTTCGGGGGCAACCCTCGGGTCGGTGAAACATCCCGCACGGACAGCCATACCATAGTAGACATGAGGTGAGCCCCCTCAGCCGTACGCATTCGTTCCCGGAGGCTATATGGACTCGTCAGGCGCCCGCCTTCACGAGCTGGTTACTCTTCCGCGACCTCGGGGTGCCCGGCTGCCATACAATCCGTGTAGATCTGTTCGCCGTCCTTCTCTACGACCGCCTCCGGGCCTTCCCCGCGGAAGGTGTACGTGCCATCGGAGAACTCCATCCCCGACGCCACTTCCTGCTGTTCCAGCTGGAAGACCCCGTCCTCGACACGAAGCGCAGCCTGCCCAACTCCGGGTGCCACGGTCAGCGCGAAGTTCTTGTCGTCCGCGCACTGGAACATGATGACCGAGACCTGGCCGTGCGGCGCACTCATCTCGCCCCTGCCCTCGGGCGCCTCGCTGTCGGTCGCGGCCTGGTCGGCCGGCATCTCGGTGGTGGTCGTTTCTGCCTGGTCGTCCGCGGTCTCGGAAGCACACCCGGCCGCCCCGAGGAGCCCCATCGCCATCAGGATTATGGCGCTTCTTTGTATCTGGTTGCCCTGAAACATCTTCACGTCTCCGGTTGCGGAGCCCGCACCGCGAGGGGGCGGCTCCATTGAACGAGTCGTCGTCGCTGAATTGCGGTGGCGAATCGCGGATGATACCGACTCGGGGCGGTGAGAGAAACCTCGGTCGCGCCAGTGGCCTGCTCGGAGACGTTAGAAGAGCTTTCCCGCCAGGTCCGGGTCCTTGTCGGTACGGGTTCCGATCTTGATAAACGTGGACAGACGGACCGTGCCCTCCGCGTGCAGCGTCTCGTGGATGCGACGTACCGCCGCGAAGATCTCTTCGAGATTCCCCTCGACGTTCGTCCCGTACGAGTGAAGCTGCGCATGGAGGCCAGCCTCTTGCAGGATGGAGTGAGCGCGCTTCACCTCCGCGCGCACGGACACGCCGGACCCGATGGGGATGACCTGGATCTCGGCTACCGCTTTCATCGTCAGCGCCGTTGATAAGTGAAAGACGGCCGCTCGCCGGACGGATCTCAGTCCTTCGCGAGCTTGGCCCTGAAGTATCGAAGGATCTTGGGTCGGAACGGGTCGTCCTTCGGCACTTCCTCGATGAGCCGGCCGACCCAGCGCAGGATCATCCGATCGGACTCGCGGCGCAGTTGTCCCGCATCGGGGAGCCGCTCCAGGGTAACGAGCAGTACCTCGGGGAGGTGGGCATCCACGTAGTCCCACGACCGGCCGAGAAAGCGCCCGAGACCGTTCTTGGCCTCGACCGCCTGTGCGGCGCTCGTCAGCAGCGCGTCCGGGTTGGATGGCCAGAAGGCCCGTTCGCTCATCATCCTCTCGAGTCAGAAGTACGAACGCAAGGGATGCACGGCCCGTGCCTCAGCATTCCTCCTTGTGCCATAACCACTTACGAGAAGGATGCTACGGTGGCGTTGTATCTCGTCCACAGGCCGAGGGAACAACATAAGGGATGTGTGGCGCGGAGGGGAGAACGGAGGAAGGTGGCTACAGGTCCCTTCTATGGAACCAGAGCCAGCCCGCAAGCGTGAGGGCGGCAATCCAGAGTACGCTTCCCGCGATCGCCGGGCCCAGGGCCTCGAGCGCAGGAACCGGACGGTCGTGCTGTGCCGCCCATTCCGCGGCTCGCCGGAGCGCGTCCGGATCGTACTGGACGTAGTCCCGAAGGCGATTGAACGTCATGATGGGAGCCCACCTCAAGATCGGTCGCAGACCCTCGAACAAACTCCCCAGGCCTCCGACCAGAAGCCCCTCCCCGAAAGCGAACCAGGCGAACCAGACCGCCATCGCCGGTCCCGAAGAACGGATCGCGACGGCCGCGAACAGCGCGAGGCTCGCGTAGCCGACTCCGGTGAGGAGCATGCCCCCGAGCGCCGAGATCTGGGCGGTGCCGAACAGCGTGGCTCCGTTGGACAGGTCCGTCCCGGCGAGGGCGACCGACCCGCCGACGAACACCCGGAGTCCCAGGAAGAGAGCCGTCAGCAGTGGCAGGAGCAGAACCTTGGCGGAGTACCACTGGGACTTCGACAGGCCGTCGATGACGTTCTGCCTCGCTGTCCGCCAGCTGAACTCGGCGGCCACAAGGAGAATCACCAGGACGGACGTGAAGATGAAGCCGATCACGACCTCCTCGCCCAGTATTTGGCTCCATGCTTCGGGGAGGAAGAACGGGTCCTCGGAGTCCTTGCGCGCTTCGCGGAACTCGTCGAACAGGTCGGCGAAGGTGATCAGCCCGAACAGACCCAGCGTAACCCAGGTGGCGGGTCGCTTCCACGCTTTCCGCATCTCGCTGCGGAAGGCGGCCCCGATCACGGCACCTCTCCCAGTCGGTGCTCAGCGGGACCAGATGGGCTGGACGAGCCATCGGCCGGCTCGTCCATTCGCGTCGCCCCCGTGGCCTCCATGAACACGTCCTCCAGAGACCGCGCCTCGAGGGCCAGGTGGAAGACGTGAATGCCACGCCTGCCCAGCCACTCGTTCAGGGCCGCCATGTCGCCGTCCTCAAGCTCGGCCACGACCCTGTCGCCGCGTTGCCTGGCCCACCGGGCGGCCGGGTATTGAGCCACGGCGGTCGCGAGGGCCTCGAGATCAGGAGCTCGCAGGCCGGCTACGCCGTGCGCCGTCACGTCCGTCACGCTGTCCTGGCGGACGATTTTCCCGTTTTGGATGATGGCGACGTGGGTACAGGTCCTCTCCACCTCCGAGAGCAGGTGACTGGACAGGAAGATCGTCTTTCCTCGCTCGCCGAGGCCCCGGATGATCTCGCGGATCTCGCGCATACCCTCCGGGTCGAGACCATTGGCCGGCTCGTCGAGGATGACGAGCTCGGGATCGCCGAGCATGGTCGCGGCCAGCGCCAGTCGCTGCTTCATGCCGAGTGAGTAGGCCTTGAACTTCTGTTTCGCCCGGCGTCCCAGGCCGACCAGGTCCAGCACCCGTTCGATCTCGGCTGAGTCCCGGCGCTTGACGTTGGCGACGATCCGGAGGTTGTCACGGCCCGAGAGATACGGATAGAAGTTCGGCGTCTCCAGGGTCGCGCCAATGCGCTGGCGCGCCGCGTGCAGATCGGCCGCGCTCGAGCCTCCGAATAGCTCAAACCGTCCGCCGGTCGGCATGATGATACCGAGGAGGAGTCCGATCGTGGTGGTCTTGCCGGCGCCGTTCGGCCCGAGGAATCCGAACACCTGTCCCGTCTCCACCCGGAAGGATATCTCATCGACCGCGGTCGTCTTCCGATACCGCTTCGAGAGACCGAACGTCTGGATGATTGGATCGTCGGGGGTGCTGGTCATGCGCTACAGAACGAGGCCGAGATCAACGGAGTCTCAACTGTGGCAACTGTCATCACGCCATCAAGCTCGGCGCGTCATCACCGCAACGGCCACGAGAACGATGACCCCGGTCACGACCCACAGCATCGAGTCGCCAGGTAGACCTGATGCCCCTCCCCCCCCTGATTCGCGCAGGAAGAACAGCACGCCGACCAGGGCCGCGACCCCTCCGGCCAGTGTCAACGCCAGCACGCGCCGGGACTCGGGCACGGAGTCCGAGCCGCCAGCCGCGACCCTCAAAGCCTCCTGGACGTCACCGGGCCGTGTATCGGGATAGCTTCTCTGAAAGTCCTGGACGACCTTCTCGATCTGCGTCGCGAGCTCCCGGGCCCTGGGCGACACCTGCGTCCTGTCGGACGGGGACATGATCGGAACGTAGCTCATGATCATCCTCCGGCGGTTACCGGTCGGTCGTGCGAGGAAGCTCGCTACAGCGACGGAACTCACTCTAACGTCGCCGGATCGAGGCCGCGGCGCGACCCCACCCGCCGGCGTTTACGTCTCGCGGGCGCATCGCGCGGAGATCTGACCCGGATCCGATCCGGACTCAGCCGCGACCCTCCCAGCTGGCGAGAAGCGCCTTCGCCTCGTTGGCCAGCGCGTGGTCAGGGTCCGAACGGCTCCACACGTGGACCGCGCCGTTGAGGTAGCGCAGGGCTTCCGTACGATCTCCCATGTCATGGTAAAGCAACGCCAGTTGAAGCAGGACACGAGCGTCGGCCGGAAGCCGGCCGTAGGATTGGCCGAGAGCGTTGGCCGCGTCGGCGTGCCGCCCGGTCTCCCGGTAGCAGGTACCGAGGCCGAGCCACGGATTACCGCCCAGTCCGACATCCGTCTCCCCCAGCGCGCCCGACTGCATTCCGGCCGCGGCTTGCTCGAACAGCGGAATCGCGTCGGCACAGCGACCCTGCAGGCGCTTCGACTCGGCATCCAGGTAGAGCATCATCCAGTTGAGCGACGCGTAGCCGAGCTCTTCGTACAGCTGGCGTGCCTCCGGGATCTTCGCTTCGAGCGACTCGCCTTCCCCGAGCTCCCGCAGCAAGAGGGCCTCCGCGATCGGTACGAACAGGGTCAACGGAGGCTCTAGCTCGGCTCGAAGGGTGTCGAGCAGAGCAAGGGCCTGGCCGGTCCGGCCCGCCCGGGGGTACAGAGCGATCGTGTTGACTCGGTGCTGCAGCTCCGCCAGCCGGCCCTGGCTTGACCGGAGGTAGCCGGACAGCGCCTCCAACCGGACGATCGAGCTGTCCGTCATGCCCTGCAGGTCGAAGAAGCCCACGAGGCGGCCACCGACCAACCACATCTGGTCCGCATCACGCGAGGCGGAAATCGCTCGATCGTAGTAGCCGCGCGCGCTCTCGAACTCCGCCATCCGCTCCGAAATGTCGGCCATGGCGAGAAGGGACTGGAAGTCCGTGGGGTCAATCAACAGAGCCCTCTCGAACTGCTCGGCGGCTGGCGTGAAGGCTCCCTGCTGCAGATACAGACCTCCGATCGCACGGATCGGAGCCAGACGCTCCGGATAGCGCTCGGCATGACGCGCATAGGCTCGCCTCGCGTCGTCCGGACGGCCCTCGTTCATGAAGGTCTGGCCGAGCAGCTGTACGCGTCCCCAAGACGACGGATCGAGGGCCCGACCCTTCTCGAACGCCTCGATGGCGCCCGGGCTGTCCGCCTGGTTGAGGAGGACGACGGCCAGCCCGTCCCACGCGCTGGGATCGTCGGGATACAGATCGGCTCTCATGCGAGCGATCGCCAGCGCCTTGTCCGGCTGCCGGGTGATCTGGTAGTACCGCACCTTGATCTCGAAACGGCTCCGCTCGCTGAGTCGATACTGGTGCCGGAGGGCCGTCTCGTACGCCGTGTACGCGTCTTCCGGCTGATTGAACGCCAGGTACGCTTCCGCCAGCGCTACCTGCGCCAGCGAGAACGTCGAGTCCGTCCCGGTCGAGGCCGCCAGCAGGCGCAGGTTGGCTGCGGCGTCCCGACCCTCGACATACTCCGCCTGAAGGAACGCCTGCACGGCGACGAGCGAGTCCGACAGCAACTCCCGTACGGGAAGATCGGGGGTTCGCGCGATGTGACCCGAAGGCACTTCCAGGTCCTCGCGAAGCTGCCGCGATGCCCGATCCACCAGGTCGAGCGGGTGCGTGCCCTCGAACTCGTGCTCCGTGAGAAGGGCTCCGGTTTCGGCGTCGTACAGTCGGCTCGTGAGGACTGGCGAAGCCGGGGTACCACGAATCAGCCCGACCAGCAGGTAGTCGAGGAACCGGTCCCTCGCCAGATCGCGCTGTCGCGACAGGGGAAGGTGCGACGGCGAGACCGCGCTCTCTCCCTCCAGCTCCTCCGCGAACCCGGTCACGGGGCGGATCCAACTGTCCTGCTCCAGGTCGAGCGTAAGCGACCAGGGAACACCGAGCTGCAGCCAGTCGAGCTCGGACTCGCCGGACTCGTTCACGAACGCGAACACGCCGACTCGCCGGGTGAATTCCCGCTTCGGGATCTCGCGCTCGATGCTGCGCCCTTCCTCGTCGAGGACCGTAACGGTGCTGGTGGCCGCTCCCAGGTCGCGTCCCCGGAAGAGGCCGTACATCAGACCCGCCGCGATGAGAAGGTTGAGCGCCAAACCGGTGACCTCGAGCCGCGTCCACCGGTCGCGGCCCGGGGCACCGTGCGTCCACGCGAGAAGGGCGACGGCGGGAATCATGAACAGCCATGCGGTGACGACGAAGTCCGTGATGTGCGGCGACAGTACCCACCGCCCGACGGCCCAGTCGGTGAATTCGAGGAGAATCCACCCGCCAGCGAAGTACGCCCCCACGATTTGTGGAACGCGCCGACGCATGAGCTCCGTCCAGAGATGCGAGGTACGGTTCAAGACTAATCTCCGATGTAGGTCCCCAACCGGCGCCGGAGCCGCGGGACTCGTCCCGTTTGGCTGACGCGAGGCTCCGGTTGCATGTTACCGGGCAACAGGGCGGCAAGATCCCCGATCGACGAGACAAACGGCAAGGCCCACGTGGAGGCGTACTATGGTGAGGAAGCAGACCCGACGAGCATCCGGCGTTCCCCTTGTGGCCGCGGCCTTCCTGGCTGCGCTCTCCTGGGCATGCGGGGAGTCGACGGTCGCGGGACGTTCGGACGGGGCGTCTCAGCAAGCAACTGCCGGGGAGACGCCGGCCACGGACACGATTCCCGCAGTGCAGGAGCTTCCCACCCTGCTCACCGTTCTGGACAGCCTGCCCGAGGGGACCCGGCAGGCCCTCGAGCCGTGGACGGGTGACCTGCCGGGAATGGCCGAGCGGCGAGTGGTCCGACTGCTCACCGTGCACGAGCCCATGTTCTTCGGGTTCGACGGCCGTCGGCAATCCGGTCTGATCGCGGAAGCGGCGGGGGCCTTAGAGGAGTTCCTGAACCAGAGGCTCGAGCGGAACCAACTGAAGGTGGTCGTGCTGGTGCAGCCCGTCACCCGGGACCTTCTGATTCCCTTTCTCGAGGAAGGCCGAGGCGACATCGCCGCCGCCGGGCTCACGATCACTCCAGAGAGGCTGGAGCGGGTCGACTTCGCGCGCCCGACCGCGGCGGGGGTCTCGGAGATCGTGGTCACCGGCCCGGGCACGGAGGTGGCGGTCCCGAGTCGCCTCGAGGATCTGGGGGCCCTGGAGCTTCACGTCCGGCCTTCGAGCAGCTACTGGCAGAGTCTTCGGGCTCTCGATCGGCAGCTTCGCGAGCAGAACCGGGCGCCGCTCCACCTGGTGGCGGCCGACGAGGTGCTGGACGCCGAGGACCTGCTGGAGCTGGTGAGCGTCGGGGACATACCCGCCACGGTGGTGGACGCCTACCAGGGCGAGTTCTGGGCCCAGATCTACCCTGACCTGGCGCTCCACCCGGACCTTGCGGTGCGGACGGACGGGGAAATTGGCTGGGCCATCCGCAAGGACAGCCCGCTGCTCAAGGACATGTTGAACGACTTCCTGCGGCAGTACCGACGAGGCACGCTGACGGGTAACATGCTTCTCAATCGTTACACGCAGGACACGGCCCGAGTGCAGCGGGTGCGTCGCGCCGAACACTCGGAAACGCTGAAGAGGCTCCGAGGCTCGTTCGAGACCCACGCCGCAGCGCACGGCCTCGACTGGGTGCTGCTGGTGGCCCAGGCCTTTCAGGAATCGAGGCTCGGCGCCGACACGGAGAACAGTCACGGGGCCGTGGGAATCATGCAGATCAAGCCGTCGTCGGCGGCCGAGGCGGGCGTGCACGACATCAGCACGGATGACGGCAACATCGAAGCGGGAGCCGCGTATCTGAAGTTCCTGATCGACAACTACTTCGACGACTCGGAGCTCGACGCCTCCCGGCGCCAGTTGTTCGCCATCGCCGGGTACAACGCGGGTCCCACCCGGATTCGCAATCTGAGACGAAAGACCGCCGCGGCCGGACTCGATCCCAACATCTGGTTCGACAACGTCGAGGTCCTGGTGGCACGCGAGGTAGGCAGGGAGACCGTCCGCTACGTCAGCAACATCATGAAGTATTACGTGATGTTCACCCTGATGATCGAGGATCGCAAGATCGAGGAGTCTCGGGGCCTGTGAACGGCCCTCTGACCTATCTCCTCCTGTTCGCGGCGGGAGTGCTCGCGGGCACGCTGAACGTGCTCGCGGGGGGCGGATCCTTCATAACGCTGCCGCTTCTGATCTTCCTCGGATTGCCCGCCACGGTCGCGAACGGCACGAACCGGATTGCCATCCTGGTGCAGAATGCGGGCGCCGTGTGGAACTTCGACCGCCACGGCGTGATGGACTGGAGCTGGCTGCGCCGCGCGGCGCTTCCGGCTCTCGCGGGAGCGGGCCTTGGTACCTGGGCCGCCGTCCGGGTGGGAGACGCCTCGTTTCAGCGGATTCTCGCAACCCTGATGGTCGTGTTTGCCGCGGTGATGCTCGCGGATCCTCTGCGCAGCCGGCTCGGGAGAGCGGGATCCACCGCCGAGCCGAAGAGCGGTCAGAGAGCGAAGCCCGTGCTGTCAGGCGCGGCGTTCCCAGCCGCCTTCTTCGCCGCCGGAGTGTATGGCGGGTTCGTGCAGGCGGGGGTGGGCTTCTTCATTCTGGCCCTGGCCATGCTGGCGGGTCTGGACCTGGTGAGGGGAAACGCGCTCAAAGTGCTGGTGGTTTTGGTGTATACTCCCCTGGCCCTCGTGCTTTTCGCCGTCGCCGGGAAGGTCGACTGGGGGATGGGAGCGGCGCTGGCAGGTGGAAACCTGCTCGGCGGACTCCTGGGCAGCCACCTCACGGTGCTCAAGGGCCACGCGTGGGTGAAGCGCGTGGTTGTCGTGATGGTCCTCGTGTTCGCCGTGAAGCTGTGGGTGGCACCGTAGCGACCGCTTACTCGGCTTGCTCGGCCGCCTCGCCTGACCCGGGCTGCACCTCGTACCCCATCATCTCGTCTCGCGCCGCCTTGAATTCCGTACCCTCGCGCCAGTTGGGCCACGCCTCACCGGTCGCGAGGGCGTCGCCGACCGCGAACATGAGCCGCAGATCCTCGACGGCTCCTTCCAAGTTCCAGGACGGATCGTACTCGTCCGACGGCTTGTGATAGTGGCCGCGCGTATACTCCTCCCGACGCTCGCGGGCCCACTCCTCCCCGTGCTCCAAGTCCTGCACGCCGGCGTCCGTATACAGGGACGGCACGCCCCGTTTGGCAAACTCGAAGTGGTCGGATCGAAAGTAGTGCCCCTTCTCCGGTTCGGGATCGGGGGCGAGCGTGCGCCCCGCGCCGTCCGCCACGACCTGAAGCACGTCGTCCAGCTCCGACATGCCGTATCCCACGACCGTGACGTCGCTCGTTGGACCCCAGACGTTGAGCCCGTCCATGTTGATCGTGGCCACGGTGGCGTCCAGCGGATACACGGGATGGGAGGCGTAGTGCGCCGTGCCCAGAAGCCCCTGCTCCTCGGCCGTGACGGCCATGAACAGGACGGAGCGAGCAGGCGCCTTCCGGAGCGCCGCGAACGCGCCCGCCATCTGCACGAGGCCCGACGTGCCCGAGGCATTGTCGAGCGCGCCGTTGTAGATGCTGTCGGCCCCGAGCGATGGGTCGATGCCGAGGTGGTCCCAGTGGGCGGTGTAGATCACGAGCTCCTCCGGATGCTCCGACCCCGGCAACAGCGCGAGCACGTTGCGTGAAGTAGACCGCTCGATCGCGTTGCGCAGATTCAGAGACAATCCCAGGCCCATGTCATATGGAGCGAACTCCCGGGTGGCGGCCTGCGCAGCGCGCGCGTCGAAGTCGAGCCTGGCCTGGGCGAACACCGTGCGTGCCGTCTCCTCAGAGATCCAGCCCTGGACCTTGAGCAGCGGAGCGTAGCCGGTCTCGGCGAGCATGAACTGCGGGCCCGACCAGCCTGCCTCCACGACCGCCCATGGATAACCGCCCGGATCGGTCTGGTGCACGATCAGCACGCCGTCCGCGCCCTGCCGGGCCGCCTCCTCGTACTTGTACGTCCAGCGGCCGTAGTACGTCATGGCCCGGCCGTTGAACAGCGCATTGTCGCCCGTGGCGTAGCCGGGATCATTCACCAGGACCACGACCGTCTTCCCGCCGACGTCCACCCCTTGGTAGTCGTTCCAGTCGAACTCCGGAGCCACGATTCCGTATCCCGCGAACACCAGCTCCGAATCCTCGAGACTGATCGCCTCGACTACTCTCTCCGTGACCGCCACGAAATCGGATCCGTGCTGCAGACGGTTCACCGTCCCCCGCCCGCGGATCACGGCGTCCATGTCCGGGTCCGCCGTGAGCGACACGAGCGGTACTTCCTGCACCCAGGAGGCTCCGCTCCCCGGCTCGAGACCGAGATCCTCGAACTTCCGCCGCAGGTAGCGAACGGTTCGCTCCTCGCCCCAGGAGGCGGGGGCGCGTCCCCCCATCGAGTCGGCGGCCAGGTCCTGGATGCCCTGCGCGAGTTCGGCAGCGGTGATGGTCTCGGCTGCGTCGTCGAAACCGTCCCCGAGCTGGCACGCCGTCAGCGAGGCCGCGGCGAGCAGGGTGCACGTGGTGAGACCAAGCGACTTCATGTATCGTCATCCTGTGTATGAGCGTGTCGAGCCGTCCTGCGGGCCGACCCCGCCGGACGGACAATGTACGCGGTGTGGACCGGGGCGAAACCGGCGGCTGACCCGCATTCGACGAGCGGCAGAGGCAGCCATGCGCCACCTGGTTCTCCGGGTGTTCGCAGCGGCCTTGATCCTGGCGGCGGGGTGCGAACCCGACGAGGCGAACCGGACCGAGCTGAAGACCGGACACGAGATCGACAGCTCCCGCTTGCGCCCCGGCCTGGACCTATCCTACGTGGAAGACTCGCTGGGATCCGCGTCCGAAGTGGCCGACGCGAAGGCCGTGCGGCGCGGAGTCATCTCGCGCGTGGAGCTTCCCGGGATCGAACGGGAGGAGCGATTCGGCCTCCAGTTCCGAGGCTACCTGAGGATTCCGTTCGACGACGTCTATACATTCGAACTAACTTCAGATGACGGATCTCAACTAATTATTAACAATACACTTGTCATAGATCATGATGGCTGGCACACGTCGAGTGGAAGGGTCGGCTCGATCGGCCTGGCCAGGGGTCACCATCGCCTGCGGATTCTGTACTTTCGGGGCGTGAACGACCGGAAGCTGGCCCTGCGGGTCCGCAGGGGTGAGCAGCCGTTCGAGACGGTTCCTGACGAGTGGTTCTACGTAGAAGACCGCCTGGTCGTCGACCCCGATCTTCCGATGACCGACGCGCCTTGAGGTCCTTTCGGCGAGGCGACCGCGTTAGCCGTCCGAACGGATCATCATCAACAGCATCTTGAACCGCTGCTCGGCCGAAACCGCGTGCGGCACTCCTCCTGGGAGGTGGATGATCTGCCCTTCCCCGACCAGGTGAGGGGACCCGGCGATCTCGATGAGCGCCACCCCGTCCACGACCTGGAGCAGCGCTTCGTGCGGTGTGCTGTGCTCGCTCAGGCCTTCCCCTTCATCGAATGCGAAGACGGTCACCGAGCCACCCGGGCTCTTCGCCAGTTGCCGACTGACTACAACACCCTCCTGGTAGTCGATAAGGTCGGAGAGGTTGTGGGCTCCTGATTCCATCGTCATACGGTCTCCCGGTCCGGGTCCTGGTTCAGTCGAATGCGGGTGTGAAGCCCGCTTCACTCACGAGGGCCGCGATCTCGTCCACCGATCGCTCGTCGGCCACGTCGAACTGCTCCCGGGTACCGGTTTCAGCGGCGCCGGCGACAGCCGCGTAGCCGCCCGGCGCCGTGGATACCCCCGCGCTCAGCTTCGTGACGCCGAAGGCCAGCAGCAGGTCGCGGATCTCCGGGCGTTCACGCGTGGTCAGCGTCAGGTGCGCCCGCGGGAATGCCAGGCGAAGGAACAGCATCGCGCGAACGAAGTCGTCGTCCGACACGGGTCGGGCGGGCGCGTACCCCGGGTCCGCGTCCATCGCCTGGACGCGCGGAAGTGAGAAGCCGACGTGAAGAGCCGGATACTCCTCCTGAAGGATAGCCGCGTGCGCGGCGAGGCCGGCTAGGTCCGGCTTCAGGTCGGCCAGACCCAGCAATACGCCCATCCCCAGATACTCGAATCCCGCCTCGGCCGCACGCCTTGGGGCCTCGAGCCGCGCTGCCATTTCCCTCTTTCCCCCGCTCCGGTGCATCCTCAGGTACGCCTCGGGATCGTAGGTCTCCTGGTACAGGTGATAGCCCACCGCACCGGCCTGGCGCAGTCGCCGGTACTGATCCATGGAGAGGGATCCGAGATTCAGGTGAACCTTCGTGATTCCGGTCTCGCGGAGTATCGTTTCGGTAGCCTCGCACACGTAGTCCACGAACGGACCAGCAGGGATCTCCCCCGTCACCAGATCGAGGGAGCAGATGCCTCGAGAGTGCAGCGCTCTCGCCTCGCTCACGGCCTCTTCTATCGAGAGACGATCTCGCTTGTACGCCGATGAGCGCCGAAAGCCGCAGTAAACGCAGTCGTTGGTGCATGCGTTGCTCAGATAGAGCGGAGCGAAGATCCGGACTCGCCCTCCGAAGCTCTCCGCAAGTCCACGGTCGATCGCTTCGCGGTGTGTCTCGAGCGCGGTCGAAACCGGCATCTCGAAGAGCCTTTCCAACTCGTCGGCGAACGCGGCCCGACTTCCGCAGATCCGGTCGTAGACTCCTCCGGCGGTCGTCAATTCGGCGCGCAGCCGTCGCTCACGCAATGTTTCCGCTGCCCGGCGGGCCAGAGAGTACGCATCAGCAGAAATGACCTCGATCTCGGCGCTTGAGATCGCGTCGAAGTGGATCCCCGCCACGCACGCTACGGTGCAGCGGGCCGCGGCGCACAGCGAGTGGGCCGCATGGCGGGCGATGGCCTCCTCCTTGTGGCCCTCTGCACTCAGGCACCGGGTGTGCGCCCGACCACCTCGCCACTCCGACAGTGCGAGGGAACCGACGTGAGCGTCCCCGCCGTGCACGTGGCACAGGAGGTCGCGGCCGGCGCGTTCCACCGTGAAGCTCAGGGCGCGCGGCCCGTCAGAAGTCAGCCGGAGCGGAAGGTGGGTCTCGGCGTTCATGGGCCCGAATGTATCACGGTCGCCGGTTCCCCGCGCCCGTGGACTGGCTCTGCGCGGAGGTGCGGAGTACGCTTGTGCAGCACCCGGAAATCTCTCGTCCGTGTAACAGATCCGCAGGAGGCAGTCGTGCATATCCGCTCTCTGATCCGGTTCCCCATCCTCGCAGCGATCCTGCCTCTGGCCGCCATCCTGGCGGTGGCGGCGCCCGCCGCCAGCCAGGACGGACTCAAGATCTACATCTCGGCGGACATGGAGGGTGTGGTCGGAACGGTGACCGGAGAGCAGCTGGGGCCTTCGGGCTTCGAGTACGAACGAGCCCGGCGCTGGATGACGGAAGAGGTCAACGCGGCGATCCGGGGAGCGCGGGCCTCGGGCGCTACCGAGATTCTCGTCAGCGACTCCCACGGCAACGGACAGAACCTCCTGCTGGACGAACTCCCGCAAGACGTCACCGTGATCCGCTCGTGGCCTCGCCCACTGGCCATGATGGCGGGGATCGATGATACGTTCGACGGCGTCATCTTCATCGGATACCACACGAGCACCGACAGCTCAGCCGGGGTGCGGGCCCACACGATGTCGAGCGCCCGCCTGACGTCCGTCAAGCTGAACGGCGTGCCCGTCCCGGAGGCCGGACTCAACGCGGCGATCGCCGGCCACTTCGGAGTCCCCATCATCATGTTGTCAGGAGATGACGCAATCGCGGAAGAGGCGACCGAGCTCCTGGGGAATCTGGAGACGGCCGTGGTAAAGAAAGCCTACGGGTTCCACTCGGCCGAGACCCTGATGCCGGAAGCCGCCTATCGCCTCATCGAGGAAACGGCAGCCCGAGCGGTGGTCCGAATGGGGGACTTCGAGCCGTGGGACCTCGGGGGACCGGTCGAGCTGGAGGTCAGCTTCAAGAACTACCGACCGGTCGAGGCGCTAGGATATCTCGAGATCGTCGAGCGTATCGATTCGCACACGATCCGGTATACGGGCCCGGACATGATCGCAGTGGAGAACTTCCTGACTTTTCTCCTGCACTACGACTCGAACGCCGCTCCCTGAACGGGCGATCTGCGATCCCGAGACGGGATCAGCCCGGCAGCTCGAACGGGAGAGGCTCCCGATCCTCCGGACACCCGAGGTCGGGCTCCGTGTCCCGTCCCTGGATCAGGAAGTTCTCGATCAACCCGGCTACGCAGGGGTCGATATCGTCGTGCCCGCGCTGCGGCACGACCCGCAGCGACCCGTTCGGCAGGTGGCCGGCGACCCACTCGGCGTAAGCCGGTGTTGTGACGTAGTCCTCCGAGCCGGTGACCAGGAAGACCGGCGCGTCGGAGGCGACGGGGGCCCAGAAGCCGTCGGGCACGCTGGCCGACCCCCAGATCTCGCATTCGCGCAGCTCCTCGTCGAACCACTCGCCGGAGCCCAGGCGGGTCGGGCGGTGGACGCGCTCAATGTCCTCTTCCGTGAGTCGCGGTAACTCCTCCGTGCAGGCGATCGACAGGTAGACTCCCCT
This sequence comes from Gemmatimonadota bacterium, assembly GCA_039585235.1. Classification (GTDB taxonomy): domain Bacteria; phylum Gemmatimonadota; class Gemmatimonadetes; order Palauibacterales; family Palauibacteraceae; genus Benthicola. The sequence goes on from JBDGWG010000021.1 coordinate 31,419, forward strand.
CGGAATCGGGGACGGGGTTCCGGGGCGCTGCATGGAGGCGATCTGCTCGTAGTCCCCATCCGATACCTGGTACACCAGGGACGGGAGGGCGCGAGCCGCCCGGCTGGACCGCAACATCCCCACTACCAGGCCGGCCAGCGAGCGTCGATCGAAAGGCACGGTAACGGTGTCCTCCGGCGAGTCGTCCAGTGGCACGCGGAGCTGAACCGGATGAGACTCGAGGCTTTCCACGAGATCGGAAAACCGCGTTTCAAGATCCGGATACGCCCTGGCGCAAGAGGCATCCACGGCGCACAGGGCGATCAGCTCACCGAAAGCCGAATCAGCCGCCAGGAAGAGATCGGGCCACATCGACCGCTCGATGGGAACGACGCCATGCAGGACGACCACGCGAACCCTCTCCGGGTGACGACGCATGAAGACGCGGGCCACCTTCGTTCCGTACGAGGCCCCCCACAGGCTCAGTTGCTCGTAACCCAGCCAGTCGCGCACGGCGTCCAGGTCATCGGCTGCGTTCCAGGTCGTGTACAGAGTTGGGTCTGCCCGGCCCTCGATGCCGTCACGGCACGCCTGCAGGGCTCCGACATAGGCCTCCTGGTACTGAGAGCCGGCGCCACCTCCATCCTCGACCTCGTGCGGCTCCGGAAGCTCGCACTCCAGTGCATTGGACCCGCCGGACCCCCGCTGGTCCACCAGTACGATGTCCCTGCCCTCCCGGAGCCTGGGGAGCGCGTTGGCGAAGAAAGGCATGTAGCGTGTGGCAGGTACAACGCCGCCCCCGGCCAGAAAGGTGACAGCATCTGCCGCCGGCCCGGAGTCTCCGGTAGCCGGGAGCACGGCCACTCGCAGACCGATCGTCCGCCCCCCTTCGACGGACCGGTCTTCCGAGACATCGAGGGTTCCGCACCACACGTCGCCCGGAACGCCCGGCCACTCACAAGCCTCGAGCTTTCCCTCGAAACGGTCGGCCGGCGTATTGGGCAGCGATCGGTCGCCAGCATCCGAGCACCCGGCGGCCCCGAAGACGGCAAGGGTAGCCAGGACCGCGTTCATCCTCATTTCGTATCTCCTGGGAACTGGGACGGGGTCCTGCGAGGCTACGTGTATCGTTCAGCGAAGGAAAGAGCCGTGGCGTGTGGGCTGGAGGGTCGATGTCGGAGCACCCGGAAGAGGTCAGCAGGCACCTGCCGGTCAGCCGGTTGCCTGCCCCCGGCAACCGCAGGCTCCGTGACGGCAGGCGCCTCCGCGCCCTTGTCCCTGACCCTGGCCAGCGTCGCATCCCTGATGGCGGGAGCAGTTCCTCGCACCCGGTCCGTGATGGCCGTGCCCATGCCGACTGCCTGGACACGCCATGCCCGACACGGGACCACCCTCCGGCTCCTCCAACTCCGTCACGTAGACGAACAGGCTGCGCGCCTGCTCGTCCGACACCAGGCTGACGGCGACCGGAGGCATCGTGCCTCTCGGGGAGCGGAGTTGTCCGAGGAAGGCCTCGAACGAGAGTCCCGTGCCCGCGAGAGTAGGACCGAAAGCTCCGGCAGCGTCGGATCCGTGGCAGCCGGAACAACCGGCGGACACGAACAGGTCGGGATCGGGGAGCGACGCCCGCTCGGGCAGGACGGCGGCGGACACAATCAGAGCACCGGCCACCAGGGCGGCGATCGGAGAAAAGCGCAGCACGAGGTCCTCCACGTAGTGCGGGTGATCCGGATTCCGGGAGGAGAGAATCCAGCCTCAGTAGGAAACGTGCGCTCGGCCCACAAGTATGTCAACTTCAGGCTATCCACGGACCACAGGAGGATGAAGCGCCATGAGAACCGCTACGAGCCGACACCCTCTGCGCGCCCTCGGAATGGCCTGGCTATGTGTCGCGACCGGCGTGCTTCCCGGCCTGGCTCAACAGCCTGAGGCGTCCCACACACTGATCAGGCCAGAGCGGGTGTTCGACGCGGCCACCGGTGAGATACGGATCGGATGGGCTGTGCTGGTCGTGGGCGATCGGATCGAAACCCTGGGACCTCTCGAGGCCGTCCGGCCGCCGGCCGGCGGCCGGGTCGTGGACCTCCCCGGCGCGACGTTGCTCCCGGGACTGATCGACGCCCATTCCCACCTGTTCCTGCATCCGTATGACGAAGCCCTGTGGGACGACCAGGTGCTGAAGGAAGCGCGAGCGTACCGGACCCTCATGGCTGGCGTGAACGCCGAGCGAACGCTCATGTCCGGCTTCACCCTTCTCCGGGACCTCGGCTCGGAGGGTGCCGGCTGGGCCGATCTCGCGGTGCGGGACGCCATCGTTAACGGTCTGATCCCCGGGCCCCGCGTGCTAACGGCTACGCTGGCCATCGCGGCGACAGCTTCCTACGCCCCGGGACCCCGTGGTTGGGACCCGGACCTGGTGCTGCCGCAGGGCGCTCAGATGGTGACGGGAGAGACCGAGATCCGGCGCGCCGTACGCGAGCAGGCTGGCCACGGAGCAGATGTGATCAAGGTGTACGCCGACTTCCGCCGTGCTTCTGGAACGGCGCCTACTTTCACGCTCGAGGAGTTGCGGGCGCTTGTGGACGAGGCTACGGCGGCAGGCCTACCCGTATCGGCGCACGCGAGCTCGCCGGATGGAATGCGAAGGGCCATGCAGGCCGGGGTGCGGACGATCGAGCACGGGTCGGAGGGTACGCCGGGGGTGTTCCGCCAGATGGCCGAACAGGGCATCGTATTCTATCCCACGCTCGCCGCGGCGGCGGCATACGACGAGTACTTCAGCGGGTTGGAGGGCGGATGGGAGCTGGATTCGGCCGAGGAACGGCTGAGCCCCCGGATCGGTCGCTCCCTTCAGGCCGTTCGTGACGCGCGGCAGGCCGGAGTGATCGTCGGTCTCGGAAGCGATGTGGGCGTCTTCCCGCACGGTGAGAGCTGGCGTGAGCTGGCGTGGCTCGTGCGTGCCGGGATGTCGCCGGCCGAAGCCCTGCAAGCCGCTACGGTCGTGAACGCGCGCGCGCTGGGGCTCGAGGGAGAGGTCGGTGAGATCTGGCAGGGGGCGCTGGCCGATCTCGTGGCCGTGCAAGGCGACCCGACGGTGAACATCGAGGCGACGCGCCACGTGGTGTTCGTGATGAAGGACGGCTTGATCTACCGGTCGCCGGAGTAGATCGAGCCAATCACTCCGCTGCCATTCGAGCGCCGGTTCACTCCAGACTACTGAGACGGTACACCGAGATCCGCTTGACGCCCGCTCAGCGACGGGTTGTCCGTGATTGCGTTTTCGGGGACGATGGGCGAGATTTAGTGTAGGCTAAATTGTAGCGCCCTCGAGGCGCCTGAGATCGCTCCGTGGAGACATTGATGTCCGGGTTGTGGTTCATCTCGATCCTGTTCGTGGGCCTGGCGGCGTGGTTCATGCCCCGCCATGGCGTGGCCGCGCGCCTCGCCCGGTGGCGAGAGGTGCGCCACCGCGTGAGCGTGGAGGACGCCCTCAAGCACATGCTCGCCGCCAGGCAGCGGGGGATCTCGGCGACGGGAGAGTCGGTGGCCGGCGCCGTCGGCATCGGAGCTTCGTCAGCCACGGCCCTCATCGAGGAGATGGAGCGTGAGGGCCTGCTGGAGAGTCGGGCCGGCGCTCTCTCGCTGACGGCCCACGGGCGGGACTACGCCCTCCAGGTCGTGCGGGCGCACCGTCTGTGGGAGCGGTATCTCGACGACGAGACGGACCTGCCGCTGACGGCAATCCACGTTGCGGCCGATCGCGCGGAGCACCGACTCACGGTGGATCAGGCGGACCGACTGGACGCACAGCTCGGCCACCCGCCCACGGATCCGCACGGCGACCCAATTCCCACGACCGGGGGCGAGATCGCGCCATTCCCCGGAGTGCCGCTCACCGATTATCCGCTCGGTGAGGAGGGGGAGGTCACCCACCTCGAGGACGAGCCGCCGGGGGTGTTCGAGACCATCGTCCGTGTCGGGCTGTCGCACGGCACGCGCGTCCGGGTCACGGAGCGTCGTCCCGGCCTCATCCGTCTGGAGGTTGACGGTCGAGCTGTTTCTCTGCCCGCCGTTGCGGCCGCCAACGTGCACATGGGACCGGTCCGGGAGCCACTCGAAGCGGCCACGGACGTCATTCCCCTGGATCGCCTTCGGCGGAACCAGACCGCGGAGGTCGTCGGCATCGACGATCGCGTGCGCGGCCTCACCCGGCGGCGGCTGCTGGACCTCGGCATCACACCGGGCACCGAGATCCGCCCGGAGCTCGAGCCCCTGTTTGGCCGCCCCCGGGCTTTTCGGATCCGGCATACGCTGGTGGCCCTGAGAGATGAGCAGGCAGCGGGGATCCAGGTCCGTCCACTTCTGGCCGATTCGGCTCCTGACATCGATTCCGGCGAGCGGGAGGCCTCGTGAGCGGCTGTGAAACGTGCCCCGCCTACGAGCAGCTTACCCGCATGGGAATCTCGATGGGGAGATACGACCGTGTCGTAGCTCTCGCCGGCAACCCGAATACGGGTAAATCCACGCTGTTCAACGCGCTCACAGGACTTCGGCAGCACACGGGCAACTGGCCGGGCAAGACCGTCACGCGCGCCGAAGGAGGCTTCGAATTCCGGGACGTGCGCTTCAAGCTGGTGGACCTGCCGGGCACCTACTCCCTGATGGCCGCATCGCAGGACGAGGAAGTGGCGCGCGATTTCCTGCTGTTCGCTCGTCCCGACTGCACCGTGGTGGTCACGGATGCCACGGCGCTGGAGCGCAATCTCAACATGGTGCTCCAGGTGATGGAGGTGACGAGCCGGGTCGTCGTGTGCGTCAACCTGATCGACGAGGCGGAGCGCAAAGGCATTCGGGTAGACGCTGAGGCGCTCTCGGCAGAGTTGGGAGTGCCGGTGGTCTTGACATCGGCGCGCTCGGGCCGGGGCGTGCGGGAACTCGTCGAGACTGTGGCCGAGGTGGCCGAAGGGGCCCGGACCACGGCACCGCGCCTCGCCGACCCACCGGCGCAGATCGCCGGTGCGCTGGACGAGCTGTCGCCCATGGCCGTTATCGCGGCCCCGGACGCCGAGAATCCGCGATGGATCGCCTATCGTCTGCTCGACGGAGACCACCGGGTGCGGCAGGCGCTAGGCACCGGTGAGCTGGCGGTGGGCGAAGAGGACGGCCGGGAGAAGGAAGCGCAGGAGCTGGTCGCGCGGGCGGACGCGTTGAGGCCCACCCTGGATCAGGATTTCCGTGACGCGACCGTAGAGGCGCTGTACGCCAGGGCCGAGGTCGCGGTAGCGCAGGCGGTGCGAGATCGAGGCTCCAGCCGAATGCGTGACCTGGACCGGCGCATCGACCGGATCGTCACGTCGCCTGTGCTCGGTCTTCCCATCATGCTGGGTCTGCTCGCCCTGGTGTTCTGGATCACCGTGATCGGTGCGAATCTGCCGTCGCAGCTGCTGGCGCAGATGTTCTTCGCGGCCGAGGGATGGGGAGCCAGCCTGTTCGCGAGCCTCGGCTCACCGGAGTGGCTCACCGGGCTCCTGTGGCACGGGATATTCCGCGGATTGGCGTGGGTGATCAGCGTCATGCTCCCACCGATGGCGATCTTCTTCCCCATGTTCACGCTGCTGGAGGACCTGGGCTATCTGCCACGCGTGGCGTTCAACCTCGACTGGCTGTTCCGTAGAGCCGGTGCGCATGGCAAGCAATCGCTCACCATGGCCATGGGCTTCGGGTGCAACGCCGCCGGCATCATCTCGACCCGCATCATCGATTCGCCGCGCGAGCGGCTGATCGCCATCCTGACGAACAACTTTGTCCCCTGTAACGGGCGGTTCCCTACCCTGATCATGCTGGCCACGGTGTTCGTGGCCGCCTCCGTCCCCCCGGCGCTCGCGTCGTTCGCCGCCGCGGGCACCGTCGTGGGCGTGGTGCTGATCGGTGTCTTCTTCACTCTGGTCGTGTCATGGGGCCTGTCGAAGACGGTGCTCAAGGGACAACCCACCGCGTTCACCCTGGAGCTGCCGCCGTACCGGAGACCGGGCGTGCTGCGAGTGCTGTATACGTCGCTGATCGATCGGACGTTGTTCGTCCTGTGGCGGGCGATCGTCGTGGCCGCGCCGGCGGGCGCAGTGATCTGGATCCTCGGCAACGTGTACGCTGGAGACTCGAGCCTGGCCCAGATCACGGCCGGCTGGCTCGACCCTTTCGGACAGGCGGTCGGGCTCGACGGCGTGATCCTGCTGGCTTACGTGATCGCCATCCCGGCGAACGAAATAGTGGTCCCCACCATGCTGATGGTGTATGCCGGCCTAGGGATGATGACGGAGCCGGCGTCATACGACGCCCTGCGAACTATGCTGGTTGACGAGCACGGCTGGACGCTCACGACGGCGATCTGCCTGATGCTGTTTTCGCTCCTCCACAATCCGTGCGGCACCACGATCTGGACGATGTGGAAGGAAACGCGCAGTCGCAGATGGACCACCCTGGGCGCGCTGATGCCTCTCGGGCTCGCGTTCGTCGTCACTTTTGTCGTAGCGAACGCTATGCGGGCGTGGTAGAGAGTTCGCAGACGGTTTCCTGATGACCGGCTGGCGGCGCCGGACCTTGCCTCGCTCCGGGGATCGGAAGCATACTCGCTTCGACCCGAGCGGGAGCCCGAGCTTGAACTCCAGACCGAGACCAGCCGGCCGATTTCACGCCCTTGCTTTCGGCCAGATCTTCCTTGCGATTATGTGCGCTCCCGGGCTCGCCAGGGCGCAGAGTCCCGCCTCCAGCCTGCTGAGCGGCTTGCTGAGTGGAGGCCGGACGGCCGAGTCCGCCAGTCCGCCGGCCGAGACGGTCCGCATCGTCGCCGTCGGGGACATCATGATGGGCACGGCGTTTCCCGATTCGACCTACCTCGACTCGAGAATCGTCCCCGGCGTGTCGGTCGATGCGTTGATCGGGCGCGATCTGGCCTCTGTCCTCCGCTCCGGCGACGTGGTGTTCGGCAACCTCGAGGGCGCCCTGTTCGACCAGGGCGGCGAGTCGAAGCGGTGTCGCAACATGGACGCGTGCTACGCGTTCCGGAGCCCGGAGTGGTACGCGGGACTGCTCGCGGACATGGGCTTCAACCTGATGTCCCTGGCGAACAACCACAGCGGCGACTTCCTCGACGCCGGACGCGCGGCGACGATCGCGGCCCTGGACAGGAACGGAATCGTCTACGGTGGCCTGGCGCAGCCCGGGGCGCTCACGGGCACGCTGGAGCTGGCCGACGGGACCCGCGTGGGCCTCGCCGGCTTCTCCCCGAACAAGGGCACACTCAGCATTCACGACCTCGCCGGCCTGCGGCGAATCGTGGCGGATCTGGACCGGACACACGACCTGGTCATCGTGTCGTTCCACGGAGGCGCCGAGGGCTCCGACCGGACGCATGTCACGCGCGAGCCCGAGGAGTTCTACGGCGAGCGGCGAGGCAACGTGTACGAGTTCGCGCACGCCGCGGTGGACGCTGGAGCGGACGTGGTGATCGGCCACGGCCCGCACGTTCCCCGCGCGGTAGAGATCTACAGAGACCGGTTCATCGCCTACAGCCTGGGCAACTTCTGGACGTGGGCCCGGTTCAATCTCCGCGGCCCCAACGGGATGGCGCCCGTTCTCGACCTCGAGGTCGATCGCGAAGGCCGCGCGGTCGACGCGCGCATCTTCAGCGCGCGCCAGACGGGGCTTGGTTCGCCGCGCCTGGATACCGGCGGTCGAGCGGCACGGCTGATCGGAGAGCTTTCGCAGGAGGACTTCCCGGAAGCAGGCCTGGAGTTCGCCTCCGATGGAACGATCAACTGGAACGGGTCGTCCCCGACTGCGGACGCCGCGGCCGGCAGCTAGGGGCCCGGCTCGTCCGAAGCCAGCACGAACGCCTCCCACGCCTCGACCACCTCGCCGGCCAGGATCCGGCTCTCCTCGTGGAGCTCGTCTTCGATCTCGCGCCCCCGCTCCTGCACGCTGACGCGCACCATGTGCTGAAACGCTCCCCCCACGTCACGAAAATGGCCGAGCCCGAGCTGTACGCCGACGTCGTACGCTACTTCAGCCAGCTCTTCGGGGCTCCGAAAACTCTCGCCCACTTTCAGCTCGTGGTAGTTGGCGACCCATGCGTGCGTCCAGAACATCTCTCCGTCGTGCTCGACGAATCCGAGGAACCGGAACGGTTGGTACGCGATCCGGGCTCCACCCTGCAGCACCCTGAACGGGTCGTCGTCATCCGCCTGGATGCATGGAATCCCCGCTAGGCTGCGCACGCGTTTCAACTCCACGATGACGTCGTCCGCTGGATCCAGCGTCGCGCCGGCCAGCCGGACCAGGTATTTCGTATCGAGGGCGCTCCCCACTCCGAGCTGAAGAGCGCCGACTTGAACCGGGCGGAAGAAGTCCGCCGGCAGGCCGGCGTTCGTGGCCAGCATGAGTTCGGAGTATGGCTCGAGCGACGTGATCAACGCCAGCCGCTCGGCCTCGGGAAGCGGCTGCATGATGGAGTCCACCCATGCCAGGTAGGCCAGGCTGTCGTACTTGAAACCGGCCTGGTACCTCGCCACGACCGCCGGCACGGGAGCCGACAGCGTCGACTCGGTGATCACGTCCCAATAACCACGGCCAAACTCCGATACGACATCGTCCGCCTGGTCCTCCCAGCCGTTCATGAGGGCCGCCAGCCGCAGCGATACCGAGAACCGCATGCCGTCCACCCAGGCAGGGCCCTCCGAGGAATCGTCGAAATCAGTGAGGCCCCGCCCGAGGTCTGTGATCGCGTACTGCTCTACGTGAGCGTCCCCGTGGAGATTGAACGGGAAACGCCCCTGGCCGAGCGGACCGTCGTCGGCAAGGTGCTCGAACCGATCGCACAGGGCCCGGCTGAACGGGATGTTAATGAAGCGAAAATACCCGTGCGGACTTTCCCGAACGCGCTTCAGGAGCTCCGGGTTGCCCGCGAAATCGAAGGAGTCCGGGTGTACGAAGAGCTCGGCAGCGCCCTCGCTCAACGAGGCTTCGCTGTCCGTCCTTTCGACCGGAGCGCAGGCGAGCGCCAACACCGAAAGCAGCGCTATCACGGTTGCCACACCGCTCGACCGAATCCCGAATTCCACTTTCCCATCCCGCTGTGAAGGGTGGCTCGACCCATACCATGCGATCGACATCGTAGGCCGCCCTCCACGGCCCCGCCACCGACCGCCCTATCACATCCACAAACGCCTCGGTCTATACTTTGTGTCGCAAAGTACTTGACAGCGCCCACCGAGGCATGTATGCTTTTCGTTATGGAGAGACGACTGCGACTTGACGAGCCGCCTGCCCCGCCCACGGCCCTGAGCGACCGCGCGATCGAGAATCTCAGTTTCATCCGTCGCACGATGGAGGCTTCTGGTACGTTCACCGCCGTTTCGGGAGCTGGAGTGATGGGCATGGGAATGCTGGCGTTCGTTGCCGCGGCCTACGCGAGCCGTTTCCCCAGCCCGGAGGCGCGTCTGTGGATATGGGCGGGAGCCGCGGTCCTCTCAGGGGCAGTCTCGGGTTACGCGATCGTCCGCAAGGCGGGCCATCGCAAGGAGTCGGCCCTCTCCGGACCGGGGCGCAAGTTCGTCCTGAACTTCATGCCGTCGATCGCCGCTGGCGGTGCACTCACACTCGCCCTTCTCGCGGCCGGGCTTCCGGAGCTGCTTCCGGGCACCTGGCTTCTTCTGTACGGGACCGGCATCGTGACAGGCGGCGCTTTCTCGGTACGCGTCGTACCTGCCATGGGCCTCGCCTTTATGGCCCTCGGGGTTCTGGGACTCGCGGTCCCGGGATGGGGACAAGCTCTCATGGCCGTGGGCTTCGGTGGACTGCACCTGGCATTCGGCGCGATCATCGCCTGGAGGTATGGTGGCTGACGAACGAAGGGCCACGGCGCGAAAGCTGGACCCGGAGGGACCGGTGGACGGACACCCGGATGCTCCCACCCGGACGCCGGGTTCTCGGAAGAGTGTGGCTGTGTCAGGCGGTCCTCTGGCCCTGGACGGCCTGATTCACGAGAGGGTGCGTCTCGGTATCGTCAGCGCCCTGTCGGTGAGCGACAGAATCGCGTTCACCGAGCTGCGCCAGGTGCTCGACACCACGGACGGAAATCTCAGCGCGCACGCGCGCAAGCTAGAGGACGCAGGATACATCGAGTGTCAGAAGTCGTTCGCTGGACGCGTGCCGCACACCGAGTACTCCCTGACGGCCCTTGGAAAGACCCGCCTGACGGAGTACCTCGAGCACATGGAGGCTCTGATCCGGATGACTCGGGAAGGCTAGCGCCGGAGCGCGTCCGCCGAGGCGGCGGACCGCATTCACCACCGGGCGGCAGCTGAGCCGCCCTTTTACAGGACTGGAGACTTTGTAATGCAGAGTACTCTATATCCGCAGGCCCCGGACGGCTTGCACACAGGCATCATAATGGACGGCAACGGTCGGTGGGCCAAGGCGATGGGCCGATCCCGCTCCCGTGGCCACGTCGAGGGCGCTCGGGTCGCTCGTGCCGTGGTCGAAGCATCCCCGTCGCTCGGTATCGGGGTGCTGACGCTGTACGCGTTCTCCGCGGACAACTGGAAACGGCCGGCCGTGGAGGTGCGCTCCCTGATGCGGCTGCTGCGGGCGTATCTGAGGTCGGAGACCGAGCGCTGCGTGGAACACGGGGTCCGCATCGAGGTGATTGGACGAAGAGACCGCCTGCCCCCGCTCGTAGTGCGCGAGATGGTAGCCGCCGAGGGTCTCACGGCACACGGTGATCGCCTTCTTCTCCGTCTGGCGATCGACTACTCGGGTCGCGACGCCATTCTCGCCGCCGCTCTGGCGGCTCCTGAGAGCCGCCGCGAGTTCCGCTGGAGTCTGCAGCGGGCCGTCCATGCCCGCACGCCCGTGCCCGATGTGGATCTTCTGGTGCGCACAGGTGGCGAGCGGCGCTTGAGCGACTTCCTGCTGTGGGAGAGCGCCTACGCCGAGCTAGTGTTCTCCGACGTGCCGTGGCCGGCATTCAAGGTAGAGGATCTCGAGAACGCGGTCAGAGAGTTCCGCGGTCGCGAGCGGCGCTACGGCGGCGTCCTCCCGATAAGGGCCGATCGGGAAGCACGCGCTCGGCCCCGACCGATGGGCCGGCCTATCGCGGATTCCGGTCCTAATGAGCTGCCCGGAGCCGCCGTCGCCCACACACACCGGAGGTAACAGTGAGACTTCTGCTCATCTTCGCCGTGGCCTGGTTGCTCGGTACCTGTCGGTCCGCCCCACCCGAGGTCCCACGCGACTTCGAGTGGACCGCCTGGTCGAACGCGGCGGCGGGCTATGCCCTCGAGCTGCCCGACGTCTACGTCGCGGATGTCGAGGATGGCGGGGACGTCGTGTTCTTCCGGTGGAGCGGCACGGTGCCCGTCAAGGTCTACCTGACGGACCTCGAGTCGGCAAAGGGTAAGGGCCTATGGGTCGACGAGGAGCCGACGGGGAGCTGAACTCTGTCAATCGGCGTGTCCTCTCTTCGTTCGCGCTGCTACAGGAACGCGCCGCCGACTGATCGGGATCGGATGTACCGAGGGGCGCATTCCCGGTCGGGTGCGCCCCCCTTTCCTGTCCCGACCGAACCCGATCAGTAGCTGGCGAAGACGGTCTCGCCTCCAGACTCGTCGAACGTCAGCACGTCGTAGGAATCACTGACCGGTCCTTCCATACCGGGCGAGCCCCTGGGCATTCCGGGAACCGTGAGCCCTGTGACTTCGGGTCTCTCGTCCAGGAGTCGGGCGATGTCGGAAGCCGGCACGTGACCTTCGATCACGTACCCCTCCACTACGGCCGTGTGACAGCTCTGGTGCTGAGGCTGAACGCCGAACTTCGCCTTGAGGGGCACCATGTCGGCGACGTCTTCCGTCTTGACCTCGAAACCGTTCTCACGCAGGTGACCCACCCACGATTCGCAGCACCCTCAGGTGGGTGACTTGTAGACGGTCACGACAGGCTGCGTGGCGGGCGTGGTCTGAGCTGCTTGCGACACTTCCGACGCCTCGGGCACAGCGTTGGCTGTGGAATCGGACGTCTCGCCGGTTCCGCACGCTGCCGCCGAAAGACCGGCGACGAAAGCGAGGGCGGAGCCGAAAGCCAGGCCGGTTCTCCGGTGCATGCTCAACCTCGTGTTGATAGTGGTCGCCGATCCCGGGCACCTCGGAAGACCCGACCGGCACGTCCAATCAGGACCATGCCAAGGTCATCCAGCGCGGCCGCCCTGTCCAGTGCGCCCCTTCAACGCGGCTCGGGGCGCGGGATCTGGATCACCAGCGTACGCCGATTGCCGAAGTCAGGAAGCGCATCAACGGAGCCGCAGCGGAGCACAAACTGGTGTAGGCGTTCACCAAGTCCGGCGCGCACGCGGCCTCCTCCGACATGTGGTGGACGGCGATGAAGTCCTTTCGCCTGAGATCGTCAATGGCCGGGTGATCCGGCGCGTATCCCCTCGGCGGCCGTTTGAGCGACTCCCCCTCGAACTCGAAGCCCGCTGCCACCAGCGCATCTCGCGCCTCGAACCAGGTATCGGGCTGTTCAGCAATCGCATCGCGAATGCCTTCCAGCGCATCGCGGGCCGGGTGCCAGCAGCCCGCACCCATCAGCACGTTGCCTGGCTGCAGGTGGAAATAGAAACCCGGAGCGTGCGCGTCCTTCCCGGCCTCATGCCGAAACTGTACGGCAGCCCACGTCTTGTATGGGCTCTTGTCCTTAGAGAATCGGACGTCACGGTGGATCCGGAACAGCGAACCGCCCGACTTCCGGTCGTCCGCCACTACGTGCGGACTGATCCGTTCCAGCGGAGCCTCGATGTTACGTATGAAGGCGCGCAGAGGCTCGCGCACCGCTTCCTCGTAGCGAGACCTGTGGGCCTCGAACCAGGCCCGGTCATTGTTCTCCGCGAGCTCCGACAGAAATCCGAAGAGCTCGGGTGTGATGTGTCCGTCACTGTCGCCCATGCGCCTCTCCCCGCCGGCCCGGCGTCCCGCAGTCACCTCCCGCGCCTGCGACGGCGCGTCCCATGTCCAACCGAAGCTCGTCAGGGCATGGTCCACGTGTCAACTTGGAGACGGCGGATTGCCGGATGAGGTTGCTCCTGTGTAGCTTGGGGCAATTCTCCGATTCCCCGCATTCGAGGAGGCGGCATGCCGCGTAGGCGTCGATACGTGCTCATCGCGCTCGGTCTTCAGGTCGCGATGGTCCTTCTGGGCCAGGTTTCTGACACGGTGCTCAGCCTGTCGGGCGTGTTCGGGATGGGCATTCCGCTGGTGGTTGGCTGGTTCTATTCCGTCAGGGAGGGTCTCAGCCTTAGGGCCGCCTCGACCGGTGGATTGTTGATCGGAACGATAGGCGCCGCCATCGGGCTCGTCGTGGCGATTCAGCTCAACGCAGGGTCGTGGAACCTCCTGCCGCTCGGCACTCTGGCTTCCGCGTTCACGGGCTGGCTCGGTGCGGTGGTCGGCTGGTCTCTTAAAGGCCGGAAAGCGCAGGCGTCAGCGGAGTAGCGGTCTCCGCTTTCCGGCGGTCCTCCGTGGCTGCACCCCCGGCCCACCCTGCTAGTCGGTCTTCGCGAAATGAATCGGGTCGTAGAACGTCACCTCCAGGCCCGTGACCTCCCCTTTCTCGTTCAGCTGGAACCCGACGAACGACCTGGCTGCCATATCGAAGATCGGGTGCCTCCATGTGGCCCGGAACACATCGTGGTGCCAGTGTTCCAGGTCGCCGAGGTGCCTGGGGTTGTAGTCGAACACGAGGTGGCCGTCTTCCAGCCTCACACGCGTACCCCCTGAAACGGCTTCGGTGTACGTCCCAGTATAGGCTTCGAGGGGCAGCGATGGCCCGGTCCCGGCGATCCGGGACGCCTGCAGTCTCTCCTCCTCCCGCCGCATGCGTTCCTCGCCCTGGCGGCGGAACCCGAGCGATATCTCGTTCCAGTCGAGCTCGGGTTCACCGAGGTAAGCATCGATGATCCGATTGGTGATCGCGGACGTGGGCGCGGAGGGCGCGTAGTTCGTGAGGACGATCACGCCGAGTCCCTCTTCTGGCAGCAACGTCTGCAGGGAGATCATGCCGGTGAGCCCGCCGGAATGGCTCACCACCTTCCGACCCTTGTAGTCGGAGACGAACCACCCCAGGCCATACCCGTTGAACCTGCGGCCGAGGTTCTCGGCGGCCCACGCGGAGACCTCGAGCGGGTACTGGATTCGCTGCATCTCGCGCGCGGTTGCGGTGGAAAACACCTGCCTCCCTTCGAACTCCCCCTGTCGGAGGTTGGCTCGCATCCAGCGGGCCATATCCACGACGTTCGAGTTGATGGCGACCGCCGGAGCCACGCCGTCCACGTTGTCGTACTCGACCGCCCGAAGCTCGCCCAGCACTACCTCGTGCGGCATCGCCACGTTGTCGATCCCGGCCAGGTCGCGTACCGAAGTGTTGCTGTGGCTCATCCCGAGTGGCTCGAAGATCCGCGCCGCGACCATCTCGTCCCACGACAACCCGGTAACCGCAGGGACCACCTGACCTGCCACGAGAAACATCAGGTTCTGGTAGTGATACGAAGCACGGAATGGCCCCGCGGGTTCCATGTATCGGATCCGCGAGATGATCTCTTCGCGCCCGTTCGTCGCCCCGATCCACAGGTGGTCGCCCCCGAACGTGGCGAGGCCGCTTCGGTGCGTGAGCAGGTCACGCACGCGGATATCGCGAGTCACCCATGGATCCCACATCTGGTAGTCCGGCAGGTGATCGATCACCCGATCATCCCAACCGAGCTTCTCCTCCTCAACCAGCATCCCCAGAATTGCCGCCGTAAATGCCTTCGAGTTGGATGCGATAGCGAAGCGCGTGTGCTCGTCTACCGGCGCGGCACTCCCGATCTCCCGCACTCCATAGCCGCGCGCGAACACCAGGCTGTCACCGTGAACGATGCCCACCGCCAATCCGGGCGTCGGCCAATCCTGCAATAGGTTCTCGATCCAGGTGTCGAGCGCTTCGAAGTCCGCTGCCTGCGCTCGGCCGGACCTCGGGACCGCCATCACGGCGAGTACCAGGATCAGGAACTTCAGGACGGGGAAGAAGCGACCGGGTCTGCGGTCCGACGTGGGGAACGAGAAGTACATCGCGCCTCCGGTAGTTGCGGACGGGACCAGCGACCGTGAGCCGGTCCCGGGGATTGCGGCGAACATAGACACGTGGCGTCGCGGCAGCGCCCTCCCCGCCGGTCGACTCAGGTCGGAACCCCGATCGGCACCAGGTACACGGGCTCCTCTTCTTCCGGCAGCGACAGCATGCGAGCCAGCCCCTCCGGATCGAAGGCCGCCACGGGCACGCCGGCCAGGCCAAGCGCTTCGGCCTGAAGCAGGAGGTTCTGGGCCGCGTGCCCGACGTCCATGTGCACATACATGCGCCCGCGTCCCCCGTATTCCCGACACGTGCGCTCGTAGACGGCGGTGAACGCGAACACGGCGGGCGCCGACGTGATGCACGCCTGGTCCAGCGAGACGGAGCGGATCGCGTCCCGGAGATCGCCCTCCGCCACACGACGGAGCGAGTGGCCCTCCACCTCGTAGTGATCGACTCCTGTCGCCGTGACTACATACAGTTCCAGCGGATAGAGTGCTCCAGCCGACGGCGCGGCACGATAGCCCTGCTCACCCGTAACTCCCTGCGTCGCCCACAGCAGCTGCGAGATCGCCTCCGGGCTCAGAGGTGAGGAGCGGAACTCCCGCACGGAGCGACGTCCGCCGATCGCGTCTTCGACGGAAAGCGAACCAGTGGTCCGGGGATCGGGCAGCGGCGATGGCATGACGTACTCCGGTATCGGTGTCGGATCGGCTCTTGAGGAATCGTGATTCGACGAGCAATCGGCGTGCCACGGTTTAGGCCGCGACGACCGTATCGAGTGAGGGCGCGACCGCACTCCGTCCCGCTGTGGGACGCTTTGTCTCGCCACGACCCTTCCGGCAGATGGAGAACCTGCGTGGCCGTCCCGTGACCACGGCCATTCTGCGCGTATAATATTACATTGCAGCCAATTAAGAAATGGACTCCGTCGCACGCTAGCCGGCGGTCACGGTACGCTTCGTGCACCCTCGGCGACGGGATCGACTCGCGGCGACCGCAGCGCGCCGCGCCCTCGAACTTCGCGGAGACTCGAGATGCGAGACGCTGTCGAACGACTGTGGCCGGAGCTTCAGTGGATAGACAACCCCGACCTGCGGGAGGCCGTGACCGAGACCTGGGTCCGGAGCATGGAGCGGAGCCCGCTCGATCCCGAGGACCTCGAGGAGATCCCCTTCACCCTTCTGATCCCCGATTGCCTCGCCACGTTCATGGAACACAAACGGTGCGTGGTTCACATCGCGCGTCGCTCAGCGGAAGCGATGCGGGAGTTTCTGGGTCATGCCCTGCCGATCGACATGGACACGGTTATCGCCGGGGCGATCCTGGCGGACGTCGGAAAGGTGCTCGAGTACGAGAAAGTGGACGGTGGGGCACAGCAGAGTGCGCGTGGCAGGGCTCTCCGCCATCCGTTCACCGGTGTGGCGGTGGCACTCGAGTGCGGTGTCCCTGACGAGGTGTGCCACATCATCGCCGCACACGCTGCCGAGGGCGACCTGGTGAAGCGGACGACAGAGGCGACCATCGTCCACCACGCGGACTTCATGAGTTATCTCCCGTTCAAGAACCTGGCCGGCTGACCACGGCGACCGGGCTCTTCTGTAACCTGCCAAGGAGGCTTTCGACATGTCGGACACGATCACGGCTACCATGTCCCGGTGGGCCGCCGACCTGAACTACGAAGATATCGGGGAGCGGGCCGCACACGAGGCGCGCCGCTACCTGCTCGACTCGATCGGCTGCGCCCTTGGAGGCTTCCAGCAGGAGGACGTGGAGATCGCGCTGGATGTCCTGGGCGAGGTGGCCGGGGACGGTCCAGCGACGGTCATCGGCTCGGGCGCTCGCGTTGACGTCGTCTCTGCCGCGCTGGCCAACGCGCTGATGGTCCGCGTGATGGACTACAACGATATCTACTGGCAGCAGGATCCCTCGCACCCGTCGGACATCATCCCCGCCGCGATGGCCTGCGCCGAACGACGGGGAAAGAACGGGCGAGAGCTCATCGTGGGCATCGTTCTGGGCCATGAGTTCGAGATGCGACTGTGCGAGGCGGCCTTCCCGGGAATTCGAGAGCGCGGCTGGCACCACGGTACGCTGACCGCGTTCGTGTCGCCGATCGTCGCCGGGCGCATGCTGGACCTCCCGTGGGACAAGATCCAGCACGCGATCGGGATTTCGGCCTCACACTCGGGCACGCTGGGCGCGGTAACGGCCGGCAAGCTCACGATGATGAAGAACACGGTGGACCCGATGGCCACGGAAGCCGGAGTCATGGCGGCCCTGCTGGCAGAGAAGGGGTATACGGGGCCGGAGCACGTGATCGATGGCAAGGAAGGTCTCGTCCACTGCATGGGTCCGGATTGGAAGCTCGAGATCCTGACGGACGGACTCGGCGACACCTGGCGCATCGAGCGCTGCGGAATGAAGTACTTCCCCACGGAAGCCCTGACGCACGCTCCGATATCGGCCGTTCTGCAGCTCGTGGAGGAGAACGACCTCGTCCCCGAGGACGTGGCGAAAATCCGCATCCGGTCGCTGGCGCGCGCGGCTGACATCCTGGCGGACCCCACGAAATACGACCCGCGCAGCAAGGAGACGGCCGATCACAGCCTCCCGTACGTCATCGCGGCCGCCCTCGTCGACCGGAAGGTGACTCCGGCGCAGTTCGAGCCCGAGAAGATCATGGACCCGCGCATCAGGGAGCAGCTGCACAAAGTCGAGGTCATCGCGGACCCGGAAATCGAGAAGGTCTTCCCGGCGCTGCAGCGAGTGGGAGTCACGATCGACACGACGGACGGACGGCAGGTGGGCATGGAGCTGGATTATCCGAAGGGGGATCCGCGCAATCCGCTCACGGAAGAAGAAATCGAGGGCAAATTCGATGCGCTGGCGGAAGGCGTCCTTTCGAAGGAAAAGGCGCGTCGCCTGAAGGACGCCGTGTGGAGGGTGGAAGAGCTGGACTCGGTGTCCGAGCTCCTCGAACTGTGCACGACGGATCTTTGAAACTAGCCGGTTGGCGCCGGAGGTGATGATGGGCCAGACGATGGTCGAGCGGATCGCCCAGAGCCACCTGATGGAGGGCCCGGCCAGGCCCCTCCAGGCAGGGGACGTGGTCTCCCTCAGGCCGCGCCACGTGCTGACGCACGACAACACCGCAGCAGTCATGAAGAAGTTCGAGGCGATCGGCTCGACGGCCGTGGCGGACGCCGAGCAGCCCGTGTTCGTGCTCGATCATGACATCCAGAACAGGTCGGACGCGAACCTCGGCAAGTATCTCCGGATCGAGAAATTCGCGGCGGCACAGGGCATCCGGTTCTATCCGGCCGGCACCGGCATCGGGCACCAGATCATGGTATCGCACGGTTTCGTCGTGCCCGGTGCCCTCGTCGTGGGATCCGACTCTCACTCGAACATGTACGGGGCGCTGGGAGCACTCGGTACTCCGGTCGTCCGCACCGACGCGGCCGCGATCTGGGCGACGGGAGAGTTCTGGTGGCAGATCCCGCGCACCGTAAAGGTCCTCCTGGAGGGCCAGCTGCAGGAGGGTGTCACGGGAAAGGACGTCATCATCACGCTGTGCGGTCTGTACAACCGGGGCGAGGTGCTGAACGCGGCGGTGGAGTTCCACGGACCCGGCATCGCCGGACTCTCTATGGACGAGAGGTTCAGCATTTCGAACATGACCACAGAGTGGGGAGCCCTCGTGGGCTGGTTTCCCGTCGACGAGGTCACGGTGGCCTACCTGAGAGGGCGGCGCGAGGCACTGGGCCAGTCGGGCGCGTTCGACAGGTTCAGCGAAGCAGAGCTCGAGGAGTGGGCGACCGACCCGCCGCGACCCGGATCCACGGCCCGCTACGCCGGAGTGATCGAGCTGAGTCTCTCGCAGGTCACGCCGCACGTTTCCGGGCCGGACTCAGTGCAGGTGATGAGGTCGGTTGCCGACATCCAGGCGGAGGAGGTCGCGATCCAGAAGGCGTACCTCGTATCGTGCGTAAACAGCCGACTCGAGGACCTCGAGGCGGCCGCGGCCGTGCTGGCGGGTCGGACGGTAGCCGACGGAGTCGAGATGTACGTCGCCGCGGCGAGCCGCGAGGTGCAGGAAGCTGCACAGGCGTCGGGGGCGTGGGGAGCGCTGATGGCCGCGGGCGCCTACGCGCTCCCGCCCGGCTGTGGTCCTTGCATCGGACTCGGCATGGGACTGCTCGAGCCCGGAGAGGTCGGAATCTCGGCCACCAACCGCAACTTCAAGGGGCGGATGGGCAGTCGGGATGCACAGGCCTACCTGGCCAGTCCCGCGGTCGTGGCCGCATCGGCCGTGGCTGGCCACATCCGCGCGCCGGAGGCGGCCGTCCACGGGACCCCGTCGTACGCGTTCCGGCTGAACGACGCGGAGAAGGCAGAGGCCGCAGAAGTTCAGATCCAGCCAGGGTTCCCTGCGAGACACGAGGGTCGTCTGCTGCTCGTGGGGCAGGACAACCTCAACACCGACGGTATCTACGGTAAGGACTTCACCTACCGGGAAGGGATGACGCCGGAAGAGATGGCTGAAGTCGTGATGCGCAACTACGACCCGGGCTTCGCGGCCGCCGTCGAGCCCGGCGACGTGCTCGTCGGAGGATACAACTTCGGCACGGGATCCAGCCGGGAGCAGGCAGCTACAGCTCTTCAGGCGGCCGGGATCGCGCTGGTGATCGCGGGCAGCTTCTCGCAGACCTACCTGCGCAACGCGTTCAACAACGGTTTCGTGTGTATCGAGTGTCCAGCGCTCGTCGATCGGCTGAGGCAGCGGTTCGCCAACGACGAGTCTCCCACGCTGATCCCGGGTGACCGGCTGGACATTGACTTCGCGCGCGGCACCGTGACGCTGGGGGAGGAAGTGTACACGTTCGCACCGCTGGGCACCGTCCCCCAAGCGCTCGTGGTGGCGGGTGGCATCGAGAACCAGATCCGGGCCCGGCTCGGAGTCCAGGCATAGCGCGCGCGGTGAACTGGCGAACAGGAGAGGCCTACACATGGCTGGTCGAACGGTAGTCTCAATGCCGGGTGATGGGATCGGAAAGATCGTGCTGCCTGAGGCGGTCCGTGTGCTCGACGCGGTGGGCTTCGAGGCTGAGTACGTGCACGCCGACATCGGGTGGGAGTTCTGGGTCACGGAGGGGAACCCTTTACCAGAACGAACCGTCGACCTCCTGGCGGAGCACGGACTCGGGCTGTTCGGGGCCATCACCTCGAAGCCGAAGAAGGAAGCGGTGGCCGAGCTGAGCCCCTCCCTGCAGGGACAAGGCCTGGTCTACTACAGCCCCATCGTAGGACTCCGGCAGCGGTTCAACCTGGATGTCTCGATACGACCGTGCCGCTCGTTCGCCGGCAACCCGTTGAATTTCATTCGGCGCACGGCCGACGGAGGGTGGGAGGAGCCCGCGGTGGATGCAGTCATCTTCAGGCAGAACACGGAAGGCCTGTACGGCGGGGTGGAATGGACCGATCCGCCGGACTTCGTCCGGGCGGCCCTGAAGCAGCACCCGAAGTTCGAACGGTTCGCGGACACGCCAGGCCCCGACCTCGCGATATCGAGCCGCATCTTCACGCGCCGGGCATGTGCCCGTATCACCCGGGCCGCTTTCGAGTACGCGGCGAGATATGGCTATCCGTCGGTGACCGTCTGCGAGAAGCCCAACGTGCTGCGTGAAACCTCCGGCATGATGGAGGAGGAAGCACGGAGGGTGAAGGCGGATTACCCGGACATTCAGCTGTGGTCCACAAACATCGACGCGCAGATGATGTGGCTGACCAAGAGCCCTGAGGACTACTCCGTGATCGTGGCCGGCAACATGTTCGGTGACATCGTCTCGGACGCGTTCGCCGGTCTCGTCGGGGGTCTCGGCTTCGCGTGTTCGGCCAACATCGGCGACGACGTCGCGGTGTTCGAGCCGACGCACGGCTCGGCACCGAAGTACGCCGACCTGGTGCCCTCGATCGTGAATCCGATCGCCATGATCCTCACGGCGGCCATGCTGCTGGACCACGTTGGCGATCTCGACCGCGCGAACGCGGTGCGGGAAGCTGTCGCCGCTGTGGTCGCCGGGGGCAGAGTGCGAGCGTACGACATGCTTCGGTTGCCGGGCGGACCCCACGTTCTTTCGAACGGAGCAGCATCGACGGCCGATATCACGGACGCCATCATCGCACGGCTGGACTGAGGAGGTCCGAGTGGCGGATAGAGGCAGGGGTGAAGCTGGCCGGTCGGGCGACGACGTCCGGTCCGATCTGCACGCCGATGTGGAGTGCACGGACGGGGGCGGGCTCGAGATCGAGGTGATCTCGAAGGTCGGATCGCTTTACGGGGACTCGATCGAGGAGACCGCCCGGTCCACCCTGGCCGGCCTCGGGGTGGAGCACGCCCGTGTCCGCATCGACGACAAGGGTGCGGTCCCGTTCGTGATCGCGGCGCGCGTCGAAGCCGCCGCCGGGCGCGCCGGCCTGCGTTCGGGGGGAGACGGGCGGCCGCCGCGGACAGCGTCGGAGAGGGCGCATACGCCTCGGGAGAAGTTGCGCAGGTCGCGCCTGTACCTGCCGGGCGACCAGCCGAAACTGCAGCTGAACGCGGGCCTCCACCGGCCGGACGGGGTGATCCTCGACCTCGAGGACAGCGTGCACGCGAGTCAGAAGGATGCGGCCCGGCTCGTGGTCCGCAACGCTCTGCGCTGCGTCGATTTCGGCGACGCCGAGCGTATGGTGCGGATCAACCAGCTGCCGCTCGGCCTGGAGGATCTGGACGCGGTCGTCCCCGAGAGGCCGGACCTCGTACTGCTCCCGAAGACGGAGACGGCGGACCAGGTTCTCGAGGTGGAGGCCCGTATCCGGGAGATACTCGGGGAACCGGCGGATGGCTTTCCGCCGCTATGGATCATGCCGATCCTGGAAACGGCGCTCGGAATCGAGAACGCGTTCGAGATCGCGTCCGCATCACCTGCCGTCGTCGCCCTAACAATCGGACTGGAGGACTACACGGCGGACCTGGGAGTGCAGAAGACCCTGGACGGAGCCGAATCGCTGTACGCGCGCGGCCGTCTCATCAATGCTGCCAGGGCCGCCGGTGTGCAGGCCATCGACTCGGTGTTCGGCGACGTGGGGGACGAGGACGGGCTCAGGGCCTGGGCCTCCCGATCCCGGGACATGGGCTTCGAAGGAATGGGCTGCATTCATCCGCGGCAGATCCGTCCGATCCACGAGGCGTTCGCGCCCTCGGCTGAGGAGATCGAGAAGGCCCTGCGCATCGTGGCCGCGTTCCGCGAGGCGGAGGCAAAGGGGCTGGGTGTGGTGAGTCTGGGCACCCGCATGGTCGACCCGCCCGTGGTACTTCGGGCGCAGCGGCTCGTGGAGGTCGCCCGGCAGGCGGGGCTGATCGAGGAACCCGGCTCATGAGCACGAATCGGGAGGGCAGCCTGAAGTTTGTCGTCAACGCCGCTGGTCGGCGGGTCCCCACCTTCGTCAACGGACAGCCGGCGCGGCCGTTCGCTGGCGTCGGCACAGCTGCTCCGGAAGGGGCCAAGCACGGCCCGCCGATTCGCTCGACCGCCGACTTCCCGGAAGACGGAGACAAGCGCGTTCCGGACATGCGGACAGCGCTAGAGAAGTGTGGCCTGCGGGACGGCATGACGATCTCGACGCATCACCACCTCAGGAACGGAGATAGGATCGCCGTGGCCGCACTGCAGGCGGCCGCCGAGCTTGGAGCACGGGACCTGGTGTGGCTCCCGAGTGCATCGTTTCCGTGCCACGAGCCGGTGATCGATCTCATGCGGGGCGGGGTAGTGCATCACATCGAAGGCTCGATGAACGGCCCGCTGGGGGCGCACTGCTCGCACGGCCACATGGAGGGACTCGGAGTGCTCCGGTCGCACGGAGGCCGGTGGCAGGCGATCCAGGACGGCGAGGTTCACATCGACATTGCGGTGATCGCCGCCCCGACGGCCGATCCGTTCGGAAACGCCGACGGGTCGCATGGCCCGTCCGCTTGCGGCTCGCTGGGGTTCGCCCTCGCGGATTCCATCTACGCGGACCACGTGATCGTGGTCACCGACAACCTGGTGCCCTTCCCTTGCGTCCCGTGGCAGATCCAGGGCAACAACGTTGACATCGTGGTCGAGGTCGCCTCGATCGGAGATCCGGAGAAGATCGTCTCTGGCACCACTGTGATCACGAAGAGCCCGGATCGCCTCCTGATAGCCGAATACGTCGCCCGCTTTGTGCGTGACGCGGGAATCCTGAAGGACGGATTCTCCTTCCAGGCAGGTGCCGGAGGCATCGCGCTCGCCTTCGTGGGTTACATCAGGCAGATGATGATCGACGCCGGGGTGAAGGCGCGCTTCGTTCGGGGCGGCTCCAGCAGCTACCTGGTCGATCTTCTGAACGAGGGGCTGACGGATTACATCCTCGACGGCCAGACTTTCGACCTGGCCGGCGTTCAGTCGATCGGAAAGGATTCCCGCCACGTCGCCACCTCGCCGTTCACGTCCTACAACTACCACGGCAAGGGCAACTTCGCTTCGATGGTGGATACGGTCGTCCTCGGAGCCACCGAGGTAGATGTCGACTTCAACGCCAACGTGGTGACCCACTCGGACGGGATGCTTCTACACGGGATCGGGGGATGGCAGAACTGTCTGTTCTCCGGGTGCACGATTCTCGCCCTGCCGTCGTTCCGCGACCGGATCCCGGTCATCGTGGACGAAGTCACGACACTGACCGGGCCCGGCGAGCTGGTGGACGTGATCGTTACGGAGCGCGGCATTGCTGTGAACCCTCGTCGGACGGACCTGCTCGAGGCCGTCGACGGATCCGACCTCCCGATCCGCTCGATCGAGGAGATCAAGGCCGAGGTCGAACGGCTCGTCGGTGGCGCACCCGCGAAGCCGGCCCTGGGGGATGAGCCGGTCGCCGTCATCAAGTGGGTCGATGGAACGGTGATCGACACGGTGTGGCGGGTGCCCGACTGAGTCGTCCGCGAGTGGCTCGCTTGACATCGTCCGAACAGCCGTTAGAATTCTTAACACGTATTCAATTCCCTGGTTCAGGCAGGGCTCATGCCCGATGCCGTGTCGCAGAGCAAGTCCTCCTACGTGCGGGCGAAGCGGAATCGACGCCGCGACGAGATCCTGCACGCGGCCCTTCAGGCCTTCCGCCAGAAGGGCTACCATGCCACGACCCTCGAAGATATTTCCAGCTACCTCGGCGTCCGGAAAACCGCTCTTTATCATTACTTCCCCGACAAACAGGCCATCCTCTACGAGTGTCACCGGCGGTCGCTGAGGGAGATAGAGCGACTTCTGAAGGAGGCCCGGTCCATCGAGTCACGGACGGAACGGCTGGCCTTCGTAATCCGGGAACACGTTCGGGTGATGACCGACACACTGGAGGGTTCGCCCCTCGCGTTCGAGGTGACGTCGCTGTCGGAAGAGAGGCAGAAGGAAGTAGTTGCGGCACGCGATCGCTATGAGAGGGTGCTGCGCCGCCTGATCGAATCCGGAATCAAGAACGGGGAGTTCCGTCCCGTGAACTCCAAGGTGGCCGTTTTCGCGATTCTCGGGTCAATCAACTGGATCGCCCGTTGGTACAGGCCGGAAGGCAGCCTGCAGGCCGATGAGCTGGGTGCCGAGTTCTCCGACCAGCTGGTCGCTGGTCTGACCTGCGGCCAACCGTCAGCCCAGGAAGGTGATGCATGAAAGCCATTCGACTCCGTGCGGTCGGAGAGTCGCTGGAGCTGGTTGATCTACCAACACCGGAGCCGGCCGCCGACGAGGTGCTCGTCCGGGTGGCCGGCTGCGGCGTCTGCCACACCGACATCGGCTTCTGGCTCGATGGAGTCCCCACCAAGCGGCCGCTCCCCCTCACCCTCGGACACGAGATCAGTGGGACCGTCGTCGAGGCAGGCCCCGCCGGCGCCGAGTTGATCGGCAGAGAAGTGATCGTCCCGGCCGTCATTCCGTGCGGCGAGTGCGCGCTGTGTCGCGAAGGACGGAGTAACGTCTGCCGGTCGCAGCTCATGCCCGGCAACGACCTGGACGGCGGCTTCGCCGAGTTCGTCACGGTTCCGGCTCGCGGGCTGTGCCCGATCGAAGGATGCGGAGGCTATGAGCTGGCGGAGTTGTCGGTCGTCGCGGACGCGGTGACCACGCCGTACCAGGCGATCGTCCGGTGCGACCTGGAGGCGGGGGACCTTGCCGTCGTGGTCGGCATCGGGGGAGTGGGAACGTACTGCGCACAGATTGCGGCAGCCCGTGGGGCTCGTGTCATCGCGATCGACGTCGATGACGGGAAGCTGGCCGCGATCGCGGAATACGGGCCGAGCCTGACGTTGAACGCAGCCGAAAACGACTTCAGGACCATCAAGAAGCAAGTCACGGGGCATGCGCGCGAGTGGGGCTGCGATCCCCATGGTTGGAAGATCTTCGAGTGCTCCGGCACTTCGGCCGGGCAGAATACGGCCTACGGTCTCCTCACGTACGCATCCACCCTCATGGTCATCGGCTTCACCCTGGCGAAGGCCGAGTTCCGACTGAGCAACCTCATGGCCTTCGACGCCACGGTCCAGGGCACGTGGGGTTGCAGACCGGAACTCTATCCGGAAGCGCTCCGACTAGTAACGGAGGGCAAGATCGTCCTCAGCCCGTTCATCGAATCGTTCCCGATGAGCCGGGGGCCGGAGGTGGTCCGCGACGTGGCCGATCACGCGATCACGAGACGCGCGATCCTGATGCCGGACTGGAATCCCTGATCGGTCGAGACGGCCGATGAGCACGGAAAGGCAGCCAATGCTGAAGAGCCACACACTTGTTCCCGAGAGGGACTTCGATCAGATCCGCTACGAACTCCGTCCGGCTCTCGACTCGACCGGCGGTGAAGTCGAGGGCCTGTTCAACGCCTGGATCTACCTCGACAACCCGGCGCAGTACAACAGCTACACGACGGAGGCCGTGAAGGAAGTCATCCTCGCATTTCGACAGGCGAGCATGGATCGACGCGTCGTGTGCTGCGTCTTCACGGCGACGGGTGACAAGGCCTTTTGCACCGGCGGGAATACC
>JBDGWG010000022.1:0-64870 GCA_039585235.1 Gemmatimonadota bacterium
GTCCTTCTCATCGCGTGCGGCAACGTCGCCAGCCTGCTGCTCGCCCGGGGGTCGACCCGCGGAACGGAGCTCGCCATGCGCTCGGCGCTTGGCGCCCCCCGCGGGCGCCTCGTTCAGCAGCTCCTGACAGAGAGCGTCCCGCTCGGATTGGCCGCCGGCGCCCTTGGAACCGTGATCGCCCTCCTCTTGCAGCGATCGCTCGTGGCCTCGACGCCCCTCACGCGTCTCGGTCTCGAGACGGTGGGCTTCCAGCCGGAGGTTCTGGCCTTCGCTCTCGTCCTGTCGCTGGGGACTGTGCTCGTGTTCGGCCTCGCCCCCGCTCTCATGGGGTCGCACGTAGACCTGGCCGAGGAGCTCAAGGCGGGCTCCCGATCGGTCGCCGGCGGGAGAGCGCGCTTCCGCAGCGTGCTGGTGGTGGGGCAGGTCGCCCTCTCCGTGGTACTGCTCGTCGGGGCAGCTCTTCTCGTCCAGAGCTTCACCCGGCTCCGCTCGGTGGATCCTGGCTTCCGGACGGAGAACCTGCTGACGGCCGAGATCGGTCTCCCGCGGGCGGAATACGAGTCAGAGCAGCGGACCCCCTTCTTCAAGGAGCTTCTCGAGCGCACGCGGGCCCTCCCCGGGGTCGAGGAGGCGGGGCTGATCAGCCAGCTTCCGATGCGCGATCCAGGCAACAACGTCCCCGCCTGGAACCCGGAGGACCCGCCCGCCGACGCTTCTCAGCAGCAAGCGGCGTATCAGCGGATCGTCATGCCCGGCTACTTCGACGCGATGGACATCCCGATTGTGGCGGGGCGAGACGTGGCCGACACGGACGCTGAGGGCGCCGTCTCCGTCGTGCTGATCAACGAGACGATGGCCGAGACTCTGTACCCGGACCAGAACCCGCTCGGGCGCGTGCTCGAGGTGGACCAGGGAGACGACACGGGCCGGTTCGAGATCATCGGGGTCGTGGGCGACGTTTCGATCTTCAGCCTGGACGGCGGGCCCCAGATGACGATGTACTTCTCGTACCGGCAGCGCCGCTCCTCCGTGATGCGAATCGCGGTGCACACGGCCGGAGGTCCAGGCACGATCGTCGGCCAGCTTCGGGAGATACTGCGCGGACTCGACCCCGACATCCCCCTGGCCGGCGCCGAGACGATGGACGAAGTGCTCAGCCGCTCGACATCGTTCCAGAGGACGGTGGCGGGCGCGGTGGGGGTTTTCGCGCTCGTAGCCCTGCTCCTGGCGGCGCTCGGGCTGTACGGGGTTCTGGCGTACCAGGTGACGCAGAGGACGCACGAGATCGGTATCCGGGTCGCGCTCGGGGCCCGCGCGGAGCACATCCTCAGGATGGTAATGGGTCACGGCTTCGCGCTGGTGGGCGTGGGGCTCGCGATCGGAGTCGTGGGCGCCCTGGCGGCCGCGCGGGCCATCCGTGGGCGCCTGTTCGAGGTCGGGGCCAGCGATCCCTTCACCTTCGTTAGCGTCGTCCTGTTCTTCTCCCTCGTCGCCCTGGTCGCGTGCCTGCTGCCGTCGTGGCGGGCCTGGCGCGTCGATCCGGTGGTCGCGTTCCGGGCGGAGTAGGGGCTGGGCCCGGCTGGCTCAAGTCAGGGTCGAGAATAGACCTCTGCAGGCCGCCGATGGGCTGAAGGGCGGCCCACGACGGACCGCCCTCGGTCTTAGCGAACGCCGAGCTACGGGCTGACGTGGTTGGCGCCCGCACCGCCCGCGCCTTGCCCGCCTTCCCGGTCTCGCCGATCTTCGTGCCAGGCGATCTGCCGATCCAGTGACACCTGAAACACGAGCGAATGGCGAACTCCACGCACGGAAACAGCCTGTGGAAAGTGCTCGGCCTGTACGCGGCCGGCTCCTGGGTCGTTCTCCAGGTGGTGGACGTTCTTGCGCAGAACGCAGGGCTTCCGCAGTGGGTGTTCACCCTCGCGCTGATCCTCCTCATCATCGGGCTCCCGATCGTGGGCGCGACGGCCTGGCTGCACGGCATGGGACGTGGCCGTCCGGAAGGCGCCGCCCCCGAATCCCAGGCCACGGGGACCACGAGCGCGCCCAGGCAGCTGTTCACCTGGAGGAACGCCACAGGTGGCGGGGTGGCGGCGATGGCGCTGTGGGGAGTGCTGGTCACCGGCTGGCTGTTCTTCGGGCCGGACCGTGGCGCGCCCGGCGAACAGGACGCGAGCGCTTCTCCTGAAGTCGCGGCTCCCGACCTCCGCTCGGTGGCCGTTCTCCCATTCGCCACCCGCAGTGAGGACAGGCAGGACGAGTACTTCTCGGAGGGGATGCACGACGACGTCCTCACCCAGCTCTCCAAGATCGACTCGCTCACCGTGATTTCCCGTACCTCGGTCATGCAGTACGCGGGCACCACCAAGCCGATTCCCGAGATCGCGGCCGAGCTCGGCGTGGCGACCATTCTCGAGGGAGGGATCCAACGTTCCGGCGATCGGGTCCGCGTGAACGTGCAGCTCATCGAAGCGTCAACGGACAGGCACATGTGGGCGGAGACGTATGACGAGGAGCTCACGGCCGCCAACGTGTTCGCGATCCAATCCGATCTGGCGAAGCAGATCGCGGCCGCATTGAAGGCGACGCTCTCTCCCGAGCAGACGGCGCGGATCGATGCGGCTCCGACGCAGAACCTGGAAGCGCTCGATCTGTATTCGCGCGCCCGCTACGTGATGCTGTCCGGCACGGGCCGCGGGGAATCGCTCGAGCAGGCCAGGGATCTCCTGCTGCGAGCGGTCGAGCTCGATCCTGACTACGCTCGGGCGTGGGCCCAGCTCGGTTCGGTGTACCTCACCCTGGGAAGCCAGGGGATTCTCCCCCCCGCCGAGGCACGGCGCCGGGCGCTGGAGGCGGTGGACCGGTCCCTGGAGCTCGAGCCGGATCTCCCGGACGCTCACTCAGCGCGGGCGCAGCTTCTGACCAGCGAACTGAGGTACGAGGAGGCGGAGCAGGAGAACCTCAGGGCCCTCGAGCTCAATCCGGGCTCGGCGGAGGAGCACCGGCGCTACGCCCGGCTGCTGCTTCAGCTGAACCGCCACGACGAGGCGGCTCGCGAGGCGCGCCGCGCCGTAGAGCTCGATCCTCTGTCGGTGACGGCTCGGGCCACCCTGGGCGATGCGATGTGGTGGGCGGGCGATTGGGCCGGCACGGTCACGGAATCGCACAAGCTGATCGAAATGGCTCCGGACCTGGCCTACGCCTACTACAACCTGGGGTACGGCTACGCCATGCAGGGTCAGAACGACGAGGCGATCCAGGCGTTCCAGAAGGCGGTCGAACTCGATCCGACGGATCCGTTGAACAGTCTGGGGCTGGCATGGTCATGGGCCCGGGCCGATCAACGTGATTCAGCCCTCGCGGCAGTCTCGACGGTTCCCGAGGAAGGAGCCCTGCTCAAGGAGATCGCGATCGTGTACGGCGAGTTGGGCGAGCTCGATACGGCGTACGACTACCTGTACCGCGCCGTGGAAGCAGATCCGGGGAGCATCGGAACGCTGCAATCCGACCACTCGGCCGACCCGCTCAAGGCGGATCCCCGCTACGAAAATCTCCTGAGACGCGTCGGTCTGGAATAGCGGTTCGACTCGCCGGTGGTTTACCCGCCCTTCGGCCCGGGACTCGCCTGACTCAGCTCTTCAAAACCCTGAAACGGGGGCGAAGACCAGGCCCAGAAGCCCGAGGGTCGTCACGGTGAGGGCGGTCCAGAACTGGCTTCGGGGTGGACTGACCCAACGTCTTGCCCCGATCCGAAGCTTCGGACTAGTCTTAGCCCACGGCTTGCACTCTCACACGATTGCCGGGAGATACGCGTGCGCTCGATCGATCGCCGGACACCGCGCACCTTCGCTTGCGTCCTGAGCTTCCTGCTCGGTTCCGTAGTCCTGGTTCCCTCGACGCAGGGCCTCCACGCACAGGACTCGGAAGCCACTCTCACACTCACGCCGGCCCGTATTCTTACCCTTGTGAAGGGCGACCGCGCGGCCGAGGTCCGGGAGCCATTTCGGGCCATCGTGGTCGAGGATGGACGGCTCTTCCTCACGGACACCCGCAAGGGCGACGTGCTTTGGTTCGACGAGAACCTGGTCTGGAAGGGCAGCTTGGCGGCCCTGCACCCGGCGCGGGCTCTCGGGAGCCCCGTGCGGACGGTGGCGGACTCCCGCGGCCGGATCTACGTGGCGGATTCCGAGAACCGGCGCATTCACTGGTTCACGGGCGACCAGTTCGGCGGCTCGTGGAACGGACGCGGCCAGGATCCGGGCAGGTTCAACTCGCTGGATGACATCGCGATCGACGCGGACGACATGGTATGGGCGGCCGACGGCGACCGCGGCGTCATCAACGTGTTCACTCCCGACGGCTTGCTCGAGCGGGTGATCACCGGCTTCACGGGCGCGGGTTTCGCGAAGCCTACCCTCGTGGCCGTGGATCGCGCCCGTGGGGTGTACGTATACGATGCCGACCGCAAGACAGTGTTCGCCGGCAACATGGATGGCACGCACCGCTGGACGTTCGACCTAACGCAGCGGATGGGCGGCAAGAAGCTGTATGATCTCCAGGTCGATCCGACGGGCGCTGTGTTCCTCGTTCTCGATGACAATTCCCGGGTGGTGCTCCTGGAACCGTCGGGTGATTTGAGGGGCGAAATCTTCGGTCCGTCCGGCCGTCCGGCTCACTACGAGCGGCTCACCGGGCTCTCGATCTCGCCCTCCCGCGGCGTCATCACGGTGGTGGATCAGAAAGACCTGGTCGTGCAGGAGATCCGGGTCGGGTGGCCGGACGAATCGGCGTTCCTCGAGCCGGAGCGGCGCGCGTTCGAGTCTTTCGCGATTGACACGATTCAGGGCCAGGTCCTGGCCGTGTCCCCCGGATCGGCTGGCAGTGACGCGGAGGAGCGCTGGCTGGTGAGGTACGCGGAGGGCCTCAGCGTCGTGGATCCGTCGGGTCAGCGCGTGGGAGATGTGGTGCTCTCCACACTTCCAAGACCGCTCGTTACTACGGGCACCGCTAGCGGTTTCGTGCTGGTCGGGGCGGACCGCCGCATGCGGCTTCTATCGCGCGACGGCCAGGTGACGAGCTCGCTTCCGCAGGCCACGGCTGGCGGAGAGCTGAAACGCCCGGCGGCCCTCGCGTGGCGCGCGGGCGACGGGGCGATCGCGGTGTACGACCGGGACGATGACGAGATCCAGATCCTCTCGTCGGAGGGAAGGTTCCTGCAGCGCGTGGGCCGCAAGGGTGTGGGCCCGGGCGAGATATCGAAGGCCGTCAGCCTGTCGTTCGACGACATGGGGAACCTGTTCGTGGTGGACCTCGACGGATCGCGCGTCCAGGAGTTCGACGACCACGGGATCTACGTGACCGGCGGGCCACCGGTCACCATCAACCGAGGCGCCGGTAACGTGGCTCTCGGCGTCGGCGCGGACACCTGGGGGCGCACCTTCCTCCTGGATGAGGCTACCGGCACCGCGGCGCAGATCGGCCCGGACGGTGTGCAGTGCCAGGTCGGGGCCCCATGGCTCATGAGTCCGGTGGTAGGGCTCGCCGTGACCACGGCCGGCGACATGCTGATCGGCGGAGGCAAGGAGACCACATTGCGCACCGCGCGCTTCCGGTGCCTCGGTCCGCCGCCAACGCCCCGCGGCCTGCGCCTCACTCTGGATACGGGACCGGAGGGAGGCGTGTTGCTGTCATGGCTGCCGGGCACGCCCGGCGCGGCTTCGTTCGAGGTGTTCCGGCGCCAGGACGGCGGCGAAGACAAGCGCGTGGCGACGTCGACCGGACCCTCCGCCCTGATCCCCCGGCAGGCCTGGGGCACACAGCCGGGCGAATTGTTCCTCCGGGGCGTAAGCGATCGCGGCGTGGCCGGTGAGTACTCGACCTCGGTCACGGACCGACTGACCCCGGCGCTTCGCGGACTCGCGGCGGGGGACGACGTCCCCGCAGCCGAGTCGCTCTTGCGCCAGGAGCTGGCCGTTGCGCAGGAAGAAGGGCGGGAGGACGTGGTGTCCCTGCGGGCCGTCTTCCTTCAGTCCATCATCGCGCAGGGCGAGTACGACCGGGCGCGCTCCGAGCTCGAGGCTTTCGAGGTGGCGCTCGATCCCGAGCGGGCGGCCCAGCTGCGCCTCGACATCGCACGGGCCGCGGTGTCCGGAGCCATCCGGGTCGGAGCCGGCGAGACCGCCGTCCAGTGGCTGCGCCCGATCGGCGAGGTAGCTCCCGAGACGCTGAGCCCGGTCGAGCGGCTCGCACTGGACCTGGACAATGCCGGAGACACGAATCTGGCGGCCGAGATGCTCGTCCGGCATGGGTATGAGGCCAGCCTCGATGGGGTCGAGCTCACGCTCGCCCTGGCGGCGGTGCAGGTTGCCGCCGACCGGCCGGGGCAGGCGATGAACACCCTGGTGGAGGCGTCACGGGAGGTCAGCGGACCCGGCCTCAAGCGTCAGCTCGACCGAGGGATCTTCGAGCTCGCCGCCGACGTCACGGACGGCCTGCTGTACGGCTCGATCGTCGGACGCCAGGACCTGACGGCCGAGCAGCAGGTGGACGTCGTGCTCCGAGACCTGGAGACGTACTCTGCGGAAACCACCGGAAGCTCGGCCGAGGAGTGGGAGCTCCGCCTCGGCGCGCTCGCCGCCAAGCCTCGCATCCACCGCGCTGTCGAGCTCGAGGGAAGCGATTTCGATGCGGCCCGCGAGCTGTACGAAGTGATCCTGGCGGAGACTCCCTTCCTTCTCCAGGAGGACGAAATCCGGGTACGCGGCAGACTCGGAGCCCTGGCCCTCGCCGAGGGTCGAGAAGAGGATGCCCGCGAGGCGTTCGGTCAGGTGCTCGCGATCTCGCCCGACTGGGTGCCATCCGAGGATGACTTCAGCCCGAGCGTACGGTCCTTCGTCGCCGCGATGCAGGCGGAGGCGAGGGAGGCGGGGTCTCCCGGCGAGCCCTCGGACCCGGGCGGAGGGGCCCCATGACCGAACCTACGATCGGTCCTGACGAAGGCGCTCCGGTTCGGCCGGGACAGGCAGAGCCCATGTTCACGGGTCGACGGCGAGGCAAGGGCCCCTCTCGAGGCCCGGTGCTGGGTAGCATCGCCGCGATCGTGCTG
Organism: Gemmatimonadota bacterium; assembly: GCA_039585235.1. Taxonomy (GTDB): domain Bacteria; phylum Gemmatimonadota; class Gemmatimonadetes; order Palauibacterales; family Palauibacteraceae; genus Benthicola. The sequence continues at coordinate 7,106 of JBDGWG010000022.1, forward strand.
ATCGGCGCGGCCATCGGGGCATGGCTTCAGTGGGGAGGCTCGGATGGTCCGGGCGGCTCCGAGGCTTCGGTGGCGGCCGACATGGCCGCCGATTCCGCGCAGATGGAAGCGAACGAGCCCCCGGCCGACACGACTCCGCCGCTTCCGCCTCCGGTGCGCCTCGCTGTCACGATCGAGCCGGCCGCGGCCACGGTCACGGTCGATGACTCCCTGACCGCAAGCCCGGACTCAGGGCTCGTGCTCGCCCCTGGTCCGCACCAGGTACATGCCGAGGCCGCCGGCTATCTGTCACTCGACACGCTGGTCGAGCTGACATCCGACCTGGCGCTCAGCCTGGCGCTGAAACGCGCGCCCCCGACGACCGGCACCCTGGAAGTGCGAGCCAACCTGGCCGGCCGGGTGCTCGTGGACGGGCGCGACAGGGGAGCGGCCCCGGTGACCGGGCTCAGGCTCCGCCCGGGCTCCCACACCGTCCGATTCGCTCCCGATGGCGCTGACGGACTGGCCGACGAGCAGACCGTGACGGTGCGGGCGGGGCAGGCGTCCAGCGCGGTGTTCGACATCACGGACGCGCTGATCTCGGTCGGCGTGCGGAATCCGAGGTGGGCGACGATCTACTCCGGCGAGGTGAAGATCGGCGATACGCCGCTGATCGAGCATCGGCTGCCCGCTCGCGTCTACACCCTGCGCGTCGCGCGGGAGGGCTACGTGGCGCAGGAGCGCCTCGTGCGGCTGACGCCAGGCCAGAGATTCGAGTGGGTGGATGTCGTGCTCGAGTCCGAGAGCCCGTGACGAGACCTGGACACCGCATCGATCTTTCCCTCCTGTTTCGAGCCCTGCGCTTCGCCGCGGATCATCACCGTCACGACAGGCGGAAGGGCGCGGATGCTTCGCCCTACATCAATCATCCGATCGCCGTCGCCTCCGAGCTGGTGGATGTCGGCATCGTGGATCCAGAAGTGCTGGCCGCGGCTCTGCTCCACGACACCGTCGAGGACACGATCGCCACGTCGGAGGAGATCCAACGTGAGTTCGGACCGCGGGTGAGAGAGCTCGTCGATGCCGTAACGGACGACAAGAACCTCCGGTCGGGTGAACGAAAGCGTCTCCAAGTGGCGCATGCGCCCAATCTCGATCCGGACGCCAAGCGGATCAAGATATCTGACAAGATCTGCAACGCGCGGGACGTGGGTCACTCGCCGGCCGCGGGGTGGTCGCTCGAGCGCCGCCGTGAGTACCTGGACTGGACGGAGCGAGTCGTAGCGGGCTGCCGGGGTGTGAACCCGGCCCTGGAGGCCCGCTACGACGAAGTGCTCGCCGACTCGCGCTCTCGGCTGGCCGTCGCGGCGGCTGAGGCAGGCGAATGACACCGGGGAGGCTGACGCCCGAGCGGCCGACACCCAATTGCTACTGGGTCGCCCCGGGCTTCCTGGCCGGCAACTATCCGCGCACTCGCGATACCGGGCCATCCCGCGAAAAGCTCCGAAGCATCCTGGACGCGGGGATCACGTGCTTCGTGGACCTCACGACGCCCGACGATCCGCTCGAGCCGTACGAGCCGCTGCTCTCAGAGCTGACGGACGGCGCGGTGCTGGCGGTTCGTAACTCGTTTCCAATATACGACCTGTCGATTCCTGCTTCACGTAAACTCACACATGCTATCCTGGACACGATCGACCGGGTGATCGGGAAGGGGGGGTCCGTCTACGTCCACTGCTGGGGTGGGATCGGCCGCACGGGGACGATCGTCGGCTGCTGGCTTGTCCGCCACGGGATGACCGGCGAGGAGGCTCTCGCCCGTGTAGCCGAGTTGTGGGCCACCCGCCCGGGCTCCGGCTGGTCCACCTCGCCGCAGACGGAGGAGCAGTTCCGCTACGTCCGCGAGTGGACGGAGGAGTCGCCCGAGTCGGGCGAGGGGACCTAGTCCACCGTCAGCTCGTATCCCGCTGAATCCCGCAACTCATTGTCGCGGTCGGCCAGCGCCAAGATCGTCGACGGGCGCGTATCCGCGCCTGCCAGCCAGCTTAGGCTCCTTGATCCGGCGACTCAGAGGTGTAATTTATATACAAAGCGCCCCCTCGCTCGGTCTTCGTACGGTCCTGCCATTTCCCCACTTAATGGCCGACCTTCATTCGCTTGCGAGGAATACCCGCCATGAAAACGATACAAATCAGACGATCACGTCGCGGCGCGCTGGTCCTCGTCTTTTCCCTCGTCGCCTGGTACGGATGCGGCGATGACGACTCCGGCCCACAGGACGAGCAGACAGGGACCACACTCCAGGGAACCGTCACGGTGTTCCAGGCCCAGGTCGTGCGCGGTGGGTTCGAGCTGGCCGCTACGGAGGGCGTGACCGTGGCGATCGGGTCCAAGTCCACGCAGACGGACGCTGACGGCCGCTTCGCGCTTCAGGACTTTGGGATCGGCACTCAGAACCTCCTGTTCTCGCGCGATGCCGGCACCGGCACATACGTGATGAGCGAGATCGAACGCGGAGACGCCTTCGTGCTCGATCAGATTCAGATCAGCGCGGGGCAGGTCTCGACCCAGCACACAGGAACGTGGGTCGGAACGGGTGGCTCCACCGATCCGGGCAGCCAGGGGCAGATGGCGCTCACCATGATCATTACGCAGAACGGAAACTCCCTGTCGGGGACGGCAAGCATTGGGGCGCCCGACAACACTTCATGGAACATCAGCGGCACGGAGACCGGCCATACCGCCGATGGCAGTTTCACGGTTACCAGCACGAACAGTGAGTGTGCTTCCGACGGCGACTTCACAGGCACGTTCGTGGCCGACACCCTCAGCGGGTCATTCATCGAGGTGGATCCGCCGGCCGGCTGCGGACCTCCGGAGCCGGGGATCTTCCGGGTGGTGAAGCAGTAGCGACCGGTAGGTCGGCGAGCAGCCCGGGCCGCCCGCGCGGGCGGCAGCATCGAGTGAGTCGCGCTACTCCGCGTCCGACTCCGCCAGATACCTTCGACACTCGATCTCTTCGAGCGTCCGTGATGCGTCCGTCTGGATGACGAAGTCGCCCCACTCGCCCTGCGGGGCGGGTTCGAACGTGTGGATGTCCTCCACCGGTTGCAGCACCACGATCATCCGGCTCGTGCCCGGGCGGTATGCCTCCAGATGCTCGGGCGTGCCCGTGCCACGCTCGACGTGAAACCCGCCGACCACGTGCAGGACGAGGCCGTCGGGCTCCTGCTCCAGGTGCTCCGAGATCCAGTAGGCCATGGTGGCATCCCACAGTACCTGGCTGTCCAGCTGGTTGCCCATGTTGCCATGCGAGCCGACGGGCGCGCGTGCTTTGATCGCCTCCTCGCCTTCCTCGGGCTCGGGAATCGGCAGGCCGCACTTCTTCCCCTCTTCCTCCATCACCTCCGAGATGATTTGGATCCACTGATTCCGGTAGGCCTCGGACGGTTGGCCGTAGGGCAGGGGAGCGAGGCTCGCCAGGGCCTTGGGCCCCAGCTCGTTCAGCGACTCGCGCCCGTTTATGGTCACCCGGGTCGCGTACCGGCGCGGGGCGTTTGCCGCGATCACGGTCAGACCGTTCTCCTTCGAGAATTCGATCAACGGCCGGTAGTCGATGTCGTACCGGGGCCACGGCCGACTATCGCTGAGGAAGTATTTCTCGGTGATCAGGTCGGCCAGGTACTCGTCTAGGATCGGCTGGGTGTCGCTCTGGAAGAACTCGAGCGACAGAGTCACCATCCGTGGCGTGTCGTCGTTGGAGTCCGAGGCTCCGTACGCCTCGTATGCCCGCTCGAGCAACTCAGCCTCGAGCATGTGACCGGTCGGGTCATCGTGAGCCTCGCCGACGAAGACGACCTGGTAGTCGCCCATGGCGGCCACGACGTCGTCGATTGAGGAGGGCTCTCCGGCTCCCGTGAACACGCGGTATTTGCCCGCCACGTAGGCGGTGTCCACGACTCCCGGAGATGAGTCCTGGGCGCGGGCCGGAAGGGCGATCATCAGAACGAGCGGCAAGGCCGCGAGAATCATCTTGGAGTTCATGCGCGGATGATATCACCGGGATCCGCGCATGGGGAGCGGCGCTTAGGGTCGATCGCACCCGGAGACGTCAAAGTCCGCCTCCACATCCTGGACCTCTCGCGTCACCAATCCGTCAAAGTAGGCCAAGCCTTCGGAGCGCTCTGATGGATTCCGAGCGATTTCCTCACTGAATGCGGTCCATCCTTCGTCTACCTCGGCGTACATCTCTCGGAGAGGAGCGCACGCCAGACGCCCCGCGGCAAACATCTTCGCGACCGTGCGGTATCGCCCCGCTGCTGCTCGCACGTCGCGTCCAAGCAGCGCGATCGGGTCGCTCGCCTCGGACTCCTCGAGCGCCGGGGTCGGCGCTCGCGCCGGCATGATGAATCCAGCCACCGTCGCGGTCAGGTCCACTTGTGCGGTCGTCGAATTTCCCTGTCGTAGCGGCCAAGCACCGAAGACGATGGCTGCGACGGCCGCTGCCGCCACGACGCAATCCACGGCGGCTTCAAGCCCCCGCCGCCTCTCGCGATTCACTCTGTGACGCCGTGACGCCGCAGAGAAGACTGCTGCCGCGACTTTCGGCTCGGCTTCGACCGCGGGCTCGGGATCGGCCACGGTCTCCGGCTCCGGTTCCAGTGCCGCCACAGGGTCTGCCGGGACCGGGGACCGATGCTCCGGCGCCGAAAGGAGCTCGAAATTGAGCTCCGAGACAGGGGCGTGATAGACTACCGACACCGGCCGCGGGGCCTCGATCTCAACCTCTTCGTTCGGCTCATCCGCCGGTTCTGCTTCGTGGTCCCAGGACTCCTGGTCCTCGACTTCAAAAACCTGCTCTGCCGAATCCGAAACAGTTGAGTAGGCAGCTGTGGGCTCGGGTTCGACCGGTTCTTCCGCTGGGATTTCGGCCTCGGCGATCACGGGCGCGGCGATCACGGGCTCGGGTTCGGCCGGTTCTTCCACCGGGGTTTCAGCCTCGGCAGTCACGGGCTCGGGTTCGACCGGTTCTTCCACCGGGGTTTCGGCCTCGGCGATCAAGGGCTCGGGTGTCGACGCTGCCTCCTCGACGACTTCCTCGACGGACTCCGCTCCAGATCTGTCTCCCACGGCTGCCGGTTCGGGCGCCTCGCGAGGCACTTCGGGACGCAGCAGCGGTTCGACGAGGACCTGCGTTTCGGTCTCGACGTTCTGCCAGTCGATCCGAGTCCGGCGCACTCCCCGGGCCATCAGTGAGGCCACTCGCGCCAGCTCATAGAATGGGAGGGGACTATGGGCTGTGACTCCGTACGTCCGGGGCTGGAAACACCCGCCGGCCGGATGTTCGGGATCGGTTATGAACAGGAATGCGACCTGCCAGGGCTCGCCGAAGTGCTCCCGATAGGTTGCCTGATCATCCTCTGAGAGTCGAGCGGGGCCGTCGCGGTGACGGTGGTACCAGCCCGCGAGCACACCGTCGTGCCTGTCCTCCTGGAGATCGAGAGCCCGAGCGGCTTCCACGGATATCTGCTCGGATTCGTTCTCGTATAGCGGGAACGCGGATGCGACGGCTCGCGTGATGACTACGTATCGCGTCTGAGACTCCCTGTCCTCGCACAGGTCGCCAAACAGGTAGCCGAAGGGCTCGTCGGTCTTACTGGCACCCCATACGTGCTGGTACATGGTTTCCAGAGCTCGCTGCTCTACGAATACTTCGTAGGCGCCAGTCGGCGCGTTCCGGCGTGTGTCACCGATGGGAGTCCACGGGATGCTGCGGCCCAACGGCCGCGGCGCCCAGACGTGATAGGCTCCTGCCCGGCGCCGGTCGTCGTCGTTCGGGGGCCACGACGGCCTCCATTTCATCCCGGTCCTGATCCCTTCCTCCATGGCCTCCCTCTGCGCATCACCGCGCGTGAAAGACAGGGTACCGACCTTCCGCCGCTCGCCATCCGGCCCGCGGACAAGAACTCAAAAGATGGGTGTTCTCGGCAGAATCTGCAAGCGATGGAGTGTTGTAAGAATGCAACAGTCAACGCTTTACGGCTCCTCCGGCGCTGGCTTCTTGCGCGCCCGCTTCACCTCCGAGCGCTTGCGCTTCTCCTCCAGCCGCTTCCGCTTTTCTCGGGCCGGCGTCTTCGTGGGAACGCGCGGCCGTTCCTCCCGACCCGCCTCCGCGAGCGCAGCCCGCAGGCGAGCCAGAGCGATCACGCGGTTCCGGTGCTGACTCCGCGATTCCCGAGCGGTCACGGTGATTCCCGTCGGCAGGTGCGTCAGGCGAACGCCCGATTCTGTCTTGTTCTGGTGCTGCCCGCCCGGGCCGCCAGACCGGAAGGTCTCGACGCGGCACTCCACGATGAGAGTGTTGTCGTCCTCCGGGATCTGGTATTCGTCCGGGATCTCAGGGTCGGGTGTCATACGTTAGAATAGATTCTCGCGGCGCCGTCAGAAAGTGCCGCAGGCCGGCTCTCCCGTACAACTGGACGATCGTCCAATACCCCTTGCCAAAACGCGAGATACATATTCAGGAAGATATCTTCCTGAAGCTGTCTATTGCGTTTCGAGCCTTCGCCATACTTCTCAATCCGCGTCGATTTGAGTACGGTGGGGCCGGAACGTGGGAGGCATTCCAACATCAGGCCGAGGCTGCAGGGCTTCTGTCAGGCGAGATTTTTCGGCCGACCCATCTACTCAGGAGGTTTTGAATGAACGTACGACGTTTCACTGCTGCTCTTGCCTGCGCCTTGGTGTTGCCGGCGAGCGTCCCCCAATCCGCGGTCGCGCAGGACGAGGACCCCACGCCGATCATCTACGGCACCTATTTCCAGTGCGAGCCGGGCTCGAGCGCTCGGGCGAGCGAGATCATCCGTGACAGCTGGGGCCCGATCGCGCAGTCGCGTATCGATTCGGGAGCCCTGACGGCCTGGGGCTCGCTTACGCACCACACCGGTGGCGAATGGGATCGCGTGGTCTACCACGTGGCGCTGGACCGGGCGCAGCTCTTCACGGTGCTCGATGAGATGGGCGCCGAGTGGCAGCAGAGCGACCCCGATGCTGCGACCGAGTTCTCGGAAGCGTGCGACGAGCACGAAGACTACGTGTGGACGTACGTGCATGGATCCGCGCCGGCGGAAGAGGTCGCGCAGGAGCGTGCCACGGCCGGCATGTCGGTCTACTGGGTATGCGACGAGGGCAGGGGTGCGCTGGCCGACCTGCTGTCCGAGCAGGTATTTGCCGAGGCCTGGAACGAGCAGGTCGAGTCCGGCCTGATCAACTCGTGGTCCTGGTTCGCCCACTTCCTCGGTGACAAGTACCGGCGGCTATTGGTGGCTGACGCGGCAAGCCACGAGGACCTGATGACGGCGCGCGACAACGTGATCGAGTGGGCCGGAGATAACGCGCCGGCACTCGCAGGCGAGTTCTCCAACGTGTGCAACGGTCACGTCGATTATCTTTGGAACATCGAGTTGGCCGCGCCGTAAGCGGCGTGGCTCGGGCGGGCTGATTCCGTCCTGCGATGTAACCAACTCGAAGGGCGACCGCGGCGCAGGCTGCGGTCGCCTCTTCTTTTCTGCTCCACGGCAAGCGCCCGCCTCGCTCGACAGTCCAGTGTAGGCGGGCCTTCCGCATTCGGGCCCGAGCGGCGCATACTGAAGTCATGAATAGTACTCGGTCAGGCACTCGCCGGATCATTGTGCTCGGCCTCGCTGCCTACGTCGCTTGGCTCGCATTCGGCTACCGGTATCACTTTCTCGACGGCGTGAACCTCCTCATCCACGAGGCGGGACACGTCGTGTTCGGGCCCCTGGGGCAAACGATGGCCGTAGCCGGCGGCACGATTCTCCAGCTCTTGGTTCCTCTCGCCTTCGCCTTCTATTTCTGGCGGCGGAGCCGGCGATTCGAGGCCGCGGTATGCGGCGTATGGGCGTCCGAGAGCCTCATGTACACGGCCCGTTACCTGGGGGACGCGCGGATTCAGGACCTGCCTTTGATCGGCGGGCACATCCATGACTGGGACTACCTGCTCGGGCAGGCCGGCCTGCTCGAAAGGGCAGAAGGCCTCGGCGTCGGCCTGCACATGGTAGCCAGCCTCGCGGCGATTGCCTTTGTCTGGCTGGCGTGGAAAGAGGCGTGACGCGCCAGCGACGAACTGACACGACCGACGGGCTCACCCGATGACGGAGCTTATACGATGAAGATCGGCGTTCTAGGCGCTGGCGCCGGCGGCACGGCCGTCGCCTTCGACTGGTCGGCGCACGGCCACGAAGTGCACCTGTTCGATTTCGAGCGGTTCCCCGACAACGTGCGCCACATAGCTACTTCGGGGCGGATCGAGGCCGAGGGTGACATGGAGGGGTCCGCCCCGATCGCCTACGCCGGCCACGAGATTGAGACCGTGATGAGCGGGGCAGATATCGTGTTCGTAGTCGGTCCGGCGTTTGCCACGCGGCCGTTCGCTGCTGCGTGTGCACCGTTTCTCAGGGCGGGGCAGGAGGTCGTCGTGTGCCCCGGGTCCACCGGCGGGGCCCTCGCCTTCAAGCACGAGGCCGACCTCGGTGTGGCCTCGGACGAGATCCGTGTGTCCGAGACATCCACGCTCCCGTACGCCGTGCGCCTCACGGAGCCGGGCCACATCCGGGTCTTCCTCAAGCTGACTGGCGGTTTCCTCCTGGCGACGCTTCCGGCGCGCCACACGGAGCGCACGCTCGAGCTGCTCCAGGAGGTATACCCGGGCCTCGAACCCGCGCGGAACGTACTCCAGACGACGCTACAGAACGCCAACTCCGTCATCCACCCGGTCGTGACGCTTCTCAACGCCGCTCTGCTCGAGCGCACGGGCGGTGACTTCCTGTTCTACGAGGAGGGAGTCACGCCGGCGGTCGGCCGGCTGATCGAAGCCGTGGACCGGGAGCGCATCGCGCTCGGCGAGGCGCTTGGCATCGAGGTGGTGCCCGATCCGGAGCTCAGCCTCAGGCAGGGCTACATGACGGAGGCCTCATACGAAGACGGGTACCGGACGGCGCCCGGCTTTCTGGGGATCAAGGCCCAGGCGAGCCTCGATCATCGCTATCTCAACGAGGACGTGGGCTACGGGCTCGTGTTCCTCGCCTCCCTCGGCGTGCAGCTCGGCGTCGCGACCCCGATCATGGATTCGGTAATCGCCCTCACGTCCCGTCTCATGAACCGGGCTTACACCGCCGATGCGCCCCGGACTCCCGCATCACTTGGCATCGCGGGGCTGAATCCACGGGAGCTGGAGGATCTCGTGTCCTGATCTCACTCACCAAGCGTCAACACATGTCGCCCGGAGGCCGCAAGAGTTTCCGGGACGTTGTGTCGGTGCCACAGGTGACCGGCCCTCCAAGTCCATGCATACTATGGATGTATCTTCGACGCGCGTCTTGGACCGGTTCTTGCTTCGTTTTTGGGGTTGAATCCGAACCTCGAATCGGTTCGCAACCGCGCTCGATACACGCCATGGGAGCGGAATGATGCTCAAGAAGATGCTGGTGGGGCTGCTGACAGTCGCTGCGCTCACCTCCTGCGACTCGACCGATCCAGCGGGAACGACGCGTCTCAGTGTCCTCCTCACGGACGCCGAGGGGGATGTCACACAGGCGGTGGTGAAGATCGACCGGCTCGAGCTGGTGGGCGGGTCCGGTGGGCCGCTGGTTCTCGAGGGCAGCGGCTGGATGGGCGACCTGACCCTCCTGACGGACGGCTTCGTGGACCTGGTCGAGGATGCCGTGATTCCTCAAGGGAGCTACGCGCAGCTCCGGCTGGTCGTCTCCGAGGCCTGCATCGGAGTCTACACGGGTGAGGAATTGCCCGACGACGTGTACGTGTCGGCCGGCGCGCTCGACGTCGCGTGCGAGGGAACAGAGGTTGGAGAGCTCCACATGCCGAGCTTTTCCGAGACCGGGATTAAGGTCATCTTCCAGGGTCCGATCCAGGTGGTGGGAGATCAGAAGATCCTCATGCTCGACTTCGATGTGGCCGAGAGCTTCGGCAAGGAAACGGGAGACCCGGAGCGCTGGGTGATGAATCCCACGATCCACGGCATCGAGATCGAGTTCTCCTCATCCGTCAACCTGACGGTCGAGCTGGCCGATGGCGTCAGCCTCGAGGGAAGGACGTTCGAGGAGTTCATGGCGAGCCTCGGCTCCGAGTCAAAGTCGCTGGCCACAGACGGCGAGGTCGGTCGCGCGAGCTTCCTGTGGGTGATCCCGGGCGACTACGATCTCGGCCTGACTCAGCCGGCGGACTATGACATGACGACGAAGCCAACCGTACCGATCGTCGGCCTGACCGTTGATCCAGGCGATTCCGAGAACGTCACGATCATCATCGACAGCTTCGAGGCTGTAAGTCCGTAGCTCTGCATCAGCCGAGCGAGACTCGAAAGAGGGGCGATCTTCGGATCGCCCCTCTTTCTGTGCCCGGACGCGGCCTCCAGCGGCTAGCGTCGGCGTCCGATCGGCATAAGAGCGTAGGCTTGCTCTTCTCCAGGCAGCGTCAGCACTTCGTTCACCTCGTCGTCCACGAAGGCACCGACGAGTACGGTCGCCAGTCCCAGTGATTCGCATTGCAGGAAGACGTTCTGCGCCGCCGCTCCCGCCTCGATGAGTACGTACTGCTCGGCCCGCTCCCCGTACTTGGTGGCTGTGCGGGCAACGACACCGGCGATGACGAGCACGGCGGGCGGTGTGCGGATCACGCTCTGGCTGTGCGCGGCCTGGCTCAGAGAGGCCCGAAGGTCCCCGGAAACCGTGAGCGCCAGGCCATGCTCCAGCGGCCTGTAGCGATAGACCGCTGGCTCCAACCCGTCCACGTGGCCCACGACCACGTAGAGTTTCAGCGGATACAGGGCCCCGGCAGACGGGGCCGTGCGCAGGCCGCCGCTCCACGGCCAGCTGAAGCCATCCGGGGTCTCTTCGACCGGGTGCGTGATGCCCTGGGCCGACCACAGGACCTGCGACAACTCGGCCAGCGACAGTGCCTCCGGTCCGTACGAGCGGATCGAACGCCGCCCGGCGAGGGCCTCCTCGACGGACACCGATCCCTTGAGTCGAGCCTCCGGAAGTCGAATCAGATCCGGCTCTTGCTGCGTCGGCTGCGCCTGACCGTCGCAGGCGAGAAACAGGAGCCCGGCGAGGAGGGCGATGGCGGACGGGCGAGGCGACATGGTGGATCTCCGTTGGCCCAGCGTGACACGGTGCGATTACATTGTATACTACTATTATTCATACTAGTAGTGCAGTAGCTTGAATCCCCCCACGCGGTCCGTTCCACTTGAAGGGAGGCTCTATGTTTCGTGGTCACAAACAGTGGTCCGCTCTAGCCCTTGTCGCGCTGCTCGCTGCCTGCGCGACCCAGGACGCAGCGGACTACGCGGAAGAGAGTGCAGAGGCCGTGGCCTCCGCCGTCCTGGGCGCTGAAGCCGCCGCCGCCGTGCTGGACGGGATCGAACAGGCCTTCATCGGTGCGTACAACGGGGGAGACGCCGAGGGCATCGCCGCGTTGTTCACGGCAGATGGCACGCAGGCCTCGCCCCTGGTGCCGACGCTGGACCAAGCGGGGATCGTGGAGGCCTACAACGCTCAGTTCGCAGCGGGCGGCGACCGTGTTCTGGATGTGATGAGGGAAGACATCCTCGTGGGCGACGGCTACATGTCCGCGTGGGGCGGCTGGGTCGTGACGCTCACGGTGGAGGGAGCCGAGCCGGTAGAGATGAACGGTCGCTGGGGCTCCGTATACCGCCTGGAGGCGGACGGCTCCTGGAAGATCTATCGCCACATGTTCAACTACGTTGTGCCGCCTGAGGGATTCGGCCAGGACATGTAGAACGGTGTGCGCCGCGGGGCCGGAACGGCCTGGCTCCGCGGTGCTTCACCACCTCAGCCGCGGAGGATCACGCCGTGAATCGGGTGATCAACCAGAGCCCCGCAAGCGCGAGCAGCCCGCCGAACGCCCACCACGCCAGGCGCTTCGCGAAGCGCAATCCCGCTGGCTCCATCGTGCCCAATACGCGATGACACGTGGGGCACGTAAGTGCAGCGTCGGAAACCACTCCGCCGCAATCCGGACACTCTGTAAGGGGCATGGGGTCTCCTGTCCGAGACTTTGTGCCCCACGAACGCACAGACGTCCGGCGGGTGTCAATCCGTCAAACGAGCTTGCTGTGTCAAGCCCCCAGACAGCCCTGACTTCCGGCTCTGCCTGGAGCGGCGGCGGAATCGACGTGGTTTCGTGGTGGGCTGCGGTACGAGGCGGAGGCGGAGGTGCCGGGGTCACCGTCCTGGCGACCCCGGCCTTCATGTGGCTCAGCGAGCCAGGCGCACCATCAGGTCCGAGGCCACCTGGTTGAACACCGCTCGCAACTGCGAGGCGTCGGGCGCGAAGTAGCTCTTCCCGGCCGGCTGGCTGCCGTCCGTCGCCCCGTCCACGTTCGCGAGCTCACTCAGGAAGGCCAGGTTCGGCTGGAAGGCCGGATCGGAATAGGTCGTGTTCCCCAGGGCGATCGTGTACACGAGTACGTCTTTGCTCCGGATCTGGTTGGCCATCTGCCTGCCGAGGTCGTGGTTCAAGCCGTCGGAGGCCACGGGCTGAGGCGCCGACTGCTCGCTCCACGTGGCGCAGTAACTGACGCCGCGGCAGCCGCTCGCCGAGACCGTGCCGTCGATCGGCAGGGCGTCTGGATTGTTGTAGTAGCCGCCGAGACTGTTGGGTGGGAGATCCTGGTTCGTCGCCAGGATGCGGTCCTGTCCGCCGATCGTGCCGCGGAAGGCCGTCGGGCGTCCGTCGGTGAAGAACACCACGACCTTGGCCGAGCGCTCGCGCACGTCGGGGCTCGTGATCTGCTCGTGAGCCAGTCTGAGCCCCTCGCCATAGTTGGTCCAGCCAGCGGACGACATCCCGTTGATCCTGGATTCGATCGACCCCCGGAAGCCGTGCGCGATCTGGAACCGGTGCGCGGCTCGCGTCTGGAACGAGACGAGACCGAGCTGGTCGAGATCGTCGTCGAAGTAGCGGATGAACTCGTTGGCCGCGACCTGCAGGTCGTCCCATGCCCCGACGGTCCCGAGGGAGCCGGACTGATCGATCACGAGCACCAGGTCGACAGGCGGTACGGCCGCCACGGACCTCGCCAGCACGTTGATGTGGTCGATTCCCAGAAGGCGCATCAGGATGGTCGGTAACGTCTGCGCTGCACTCACCTCGAACGTGCTCTCGCCCTTCTCGTCGGTATCGACGCGCATGTTCAGGCTGGCGCCGTTGAGCGTCGACCCCACGCCGTTGGCATACGCGGCGGCCGTGGCCTGCTCGCGCGCCACCGTCTCGCCCGAGCGGAGCGTGCGCGCCCCGGTGAGGGCTGCGGCGTCCACGGCCCGCACCAGGCGCAGGCGTGCCAGGTATCCGCGACCGGAGTCTACGGCCAGGCCCGTCATGCCCAGCATGAAGACCATGCCCGCTGCCACGAGTATGAGAACCGAACCCCGGGTGTCTCTGACCAATCGGCCTAGCGTGTCGATAAACATCTTCATTCTCTCTCTGAATGCCGTTTAGAAGACAGCGCGTTCGTAAAGCACCGAGGGCACCACCGCCTCGACCAACCCGGCCAGGGGAGTAACGGGCTCGTAGGTCAGGAAGACCTCGACCGCGTAGTGCGTGCTTCCCTCGGCGAAACCGGCCATGGCGATCCAGTCGGCGGCCGTCGAGTCGGCCGCGGTGATCCGGCTGGAGCTGTCGTATCCGAGCGACGAGACCTGGGCCAGCACCACCGGCTGTCCACCCTCGATGACCACGCGGCTGACGATCGCGCCGCCGTTACCCGCCATGTCCAGTGTTTCTCCGTTCGCCACCACGGTCGTCAGGACTTCGCTCAGAGCCGAGCCCCGGGCCGCGATGTTCGCTCCCTCGCGGCTCAACCCGGCCAATCCGTGCACCCGGTCGTAAGCGTGCGAGAACTCGACCATGCCGAGAAGGATCACCAGGATCACTGGAAGCGCCAGCGCGAATTCGGCGACTCCCTGGCCGCTGTCCGAGCGGAGCAGGCGGGCCAGACCGCGCTTCGTGTGCAGGCCGGGCCTGTGTGTGCGTGTCCGGGTCATATTCATCGTGCGCATCTCGAATTCGTCCTTTCCAGCCTTCAGGAGCCCGAAGTCTCGTAGAACGGCTCGTTCCGCATGGCTGTCGCGACCGAGAAGGTCATATGCGGGAGCACATCCATGAAGCCAGGCACGGTGTAGTCGTAGGAGTACGTGAGCGTGATTCGCACTATATCTTCAGGGCCGCCGCCATCCGCAGGGTCGATGACGATCGACTCCGGGGTGACGGGCAGCGTATACGCGCTTTCGGAAACCATGCGACGGATCGAGCTCGCCCTGTCCATCAGGTCGCCCGTGTCGTCGTCGGTGAGCTGGTTGCCGGTGATGGCGAAGCGAGTGGCCTCGATCACCGCGTGCCGCGCCGTGAGGCGCGTTTGGAACATGCGGCCAAACTCGAAGATGGACGCGAACAGCATGAGCAGCATCGGGGTGACGAGCGCCATTTCCACAAGTGCGCTGCCGCGGGAGCAGCGGATCACCCGCGCGACGCGCATCATGGCTCCGTCGTGCGTTCTGTCGCTGTGTCGCCGATTCCCGAGCTTTCCGTTCATCGCTTTCCACCCTTGGCTTCCAGTTGGTTCATGGGCGGTGCGTCCGAGCCATCAGGCGCTCCGCGTGTTCGACCCTGGTAGAAGCACCGGGTGTGCCACATTCATTGCGGCGGGAGCCTTACGGTGGTGTAATGGGCTGTAAAATATGCATTTACGTGTCGCCGCGGTCGAGGCGATGGTGGGTGGTCGGTGCGCGGAGTGTGGCATCGAGGCCGCAATCCGGGCTTTGGGCGACCTGGCGGGTGTCGGGCCGATCGGGGTCGCACCGCAGCCGGAATCCGCGTAAACGCTTGTGTTATTGACCTATGTGGGCCGTGAGACAGCCTTCATTCTTGACGGCTGATACGTGTGGATTCGCTCAGTCACCTGTGTGGCGGGCGTGCAGACACGCCTCCTCAATGACCTGGGATTCGGCCTGAATCTAAGGGCTCCCTCTCGTCTGCGACCTACTACGATGCCTCATGCAGCTCAAGCACCGGCTCCAACTCGAGAAGAAGGAGGGACTCCGGCACCGGGCGTCGTCGGAAACGGCCCGACATCAGGTCGTCAGCGGTGCCTGCCACGTCGACCTTGCTTGCCACGTCAACCTTGCGTGCGCGCGAAGCAACGGCCTCGGCCCGCACTCCAGCCGCTGTTTCTTCGGCTTCTGCCACTTTATTGAAGCAGATTCCGAAGTGTTCCGTGTTGTCGATCAGGCAGAAGTCGGCATACGCGAGTCCGATGAGCACCGCGGCGATAATCAGGAATACCAGCATGACATCCGTACCTCGTGTTAGAGCACCAGTTCCACGGTGCGAGGGCGGCGTCACCTGGCCGTCAGGCGACTCGGCAGACGCTCGGCCGGAATTCGTCGCGTCTCGGGTCCCCAAGGACAGCACGATGTATCCGAGTGCGCAACGGTTTGCCGACTTCGCCGAGCGTGTAATCTTCATAACTGCAATCATGTCATATGGTTGCGACTTGGCATACATCTCGCAAAAGGTCACCCGACCGGGCGCTCCGGCGTCCGAAACCGAGGTTGTGAGTCTTTTCACAGGAAGGAACGCCGTGCGTGGGATTCGCCTGCAGGCGGTCACTGTGGTGGCGCTTTGCGCGCTATCTCCAGTGGTACCGTCGGACACACCCGTTTTCCAAGCCGCCCTGGCACTTGCCCAGGCGCCGGCACCGTCATCGCTCCCGTCTGATGATCCAGAGACGGTATCGGTGAAACCCGGGGGCTTGTGGTACGGATTCGCTCTGGGTTGGGGATGGTCGCGCGTGGACTGCGACATCTGCCGCGGCAACCTCGTGGGAGGAGCGACGGGGATGCTGCGCGGCGGCATCACCCAGAGCCGAGCGCTGGACCTCGGGTTGGAGATCAACGGCTGGCACCAGAGCCAGGAAGGCGTGGACCGGTGGCACGGGACGTTCAGCCTCATGGCCTACTTCTTTCCCGGCCCCGTGCGTCGACTCTCTCTTAACGGCGGTCTCGGCATCAACCTGTATCGCGCCTCGGATGCCGAGAACGCGTTCACCAGCACCGGCTTCGGACCACAGTTCGGGGCTGGCTACGAAATCCCGATCGGACGCGGCCTTACTCTCACGCCGCAGCTCGATGTGGTGGCCGGTGGGTTGGGCGACCTCGAGTTCAACGGAGAGGGACTCGGGTCGGGCAACCTCCAGCTGATCAAGCTCGGAATCGGACTCACCTGGCATTAGACCGCCTCACGTACGCACACGGAGGATTCTTCATGAGACGTTCAGGTTGGATCGGTGCATCGCTATCGCTGGTCGTGGGATTGATCGGAGTCAGCGCGTGCGGGGGCGACGGCGACGGACTCGATCTGGGTCCATCGGGCGGCAACGGAGGTCTCAGTCATGCGGTGGGCCGCTGGGAGCCCGGGTCGGGGGACACCTGCACGAAAGAAATCCACGACAGTCACACGACGGTAGGCCCGGACGGCAAGGTATATCCGACCTGGCATCCGCCAGCGGACCCGGCTTCCGGGTGCACGTTCGGACATGAGCACGGCCGCGACCCGCGTGGCTCAGATCTGTACGAGGAGGTCGGCGGCGTCCCATTCGGGTACGCGAACGAGCAGCTGGATGCCTACGATCCGGCCCTTCAACGGCACGAGGACCACGTGGGACACAAGATCGACTGGGAGAACGACTTCGAGTTGCACTACTCGGGCGACGCCGCGGGACAGTTGCTCCAGGGCTCGCGCTGCGACGCTCTGGTCAAGCTGCACCAGGGGTCCCACTCGAAGGACGCGTTTACCAACAACGTGCACGAGCTCGTGTATCACATCCGCTGCGACGATGGCACGGACATGAGCCTGACGCTACTCGCCGCCATCGGGACCCCGGGTGAGTTCGTCTCGACGTGTGACCGCGACCTGCACATCACCGCTGGCAGTCCCACCCCGCTGGGATCGCCGAGTGGCGGCGGGAAACGGATCATTCCGACCCGGGAATGCGTGGAGCAGCACATGCTCGTGCCGCCGGGTGAGCGCTCCAACTTCAGCTCCGCGCTGCGGGAGAGCTGGCAGATCTCACAGTCGATCCGCACCTCTTCAGGCCGGACCGTGGCCAGCGTGAACCCGTACTTCAATGTCTTGCGCCCGAGCCGATTCTACGATCCGGCGCAGGAGGGCCTCGTAGGCCGGCCGATCGACGTATGCTACGAGGAAGCGGCCTCGGGGGAGCGCGCGGAGGGAAGCGACTGCGACGAATCGACGGCGAACGGCAGCCTCCCGGACGTGTCGTGGGACGACCCGCGATCCGCGTTCGACGGGGCCCAGCGGTCCGTCGATATCAACAGCAACCGGATCAGCAACTCGGAGGGGCCGACGGTATGGTACACGGACCCGTTCGGGAAAAACGGCCGGGAAGAGCCATTCCAGGGCAGCGTGCGCCAGTACATTGCGGCGGTCGACAATGTTCTGGCGATCAACCCATCTGGCCCCACGTTTGGTCACCGCCGAGAGTAAACCGGCAAGGAGCTAACGTCCCTGGCTATTCCAGGATCGCAAAACGCGGCGGATTCGTCAAACGCGCTCAATGAGGCGTGCATGAATTCATGCCAGGCCACCCAGTTACCACCGCAACTAATGGACGAACATGGGTTTAGGCGGTTGTCGCGGTTCATCTAGGTGCGGCGAGGGACTTGCATGACGGCACGGGGAGCCGCCACGCACGGGCGTTGCGGCCTTGGATGTCACCGCAGACGAGGATTGGAATCATGTTGAAGTCAGTTCGGACGACCGTGCTGGTGTGCGTGCTGTCTCTCACGCCGATGACGCTACTTGCACAAGACGGTGGCGTGAACCTGGACCTCGGGGTCAAGGCTGGCGTCAACCTGGCTACGTTGAACGGCGAGGGAGAATCGCCGGGGCGCCGTACGGGGTTCATCGGCGGAGGTCATCTCACCATCTCGCTTCCCAACTCGATGTTCTACTTCCAGCCGGAGCTCCTGTACTCGATGAAGGGGTTCAGCGAGAGCGACGAGGGCATCACAGGGACGCTGGCGCTCGACTACATCGACGTGCCGGTCCTCGTGGGCATCCACTTCGCGACCGGCGGCAGCGTGACCCCCCGCGTCTTCGCCGGGCCTCAGGCGAGCTTCAAGACGAGCTGCAAGCTGAAGGGCGGCCAGGATGGCAGCAACGTCTCGATTCCGTGCGACGACGAGTTGATCGGAGAGTTCTTCGGCGCCAGTAGCGTCCTGTTCGACCTGCTGTTTGGCGCCGGACTGGACTTCGACATGGGCAAGCTGGACATCGTGTTCGACGCCCGGTACGACCTCGGTCTGACGAACGTCCTCGATCTCGGCGATTCCAAGATGAGCGCCTGGCAGTTCCTGGCCGGCGTGGCCTTCCCGCTCGGCAACTGACCGACCCTCGGGTGCGCCTGGCGATTGCGTCGGGCGCACCCCGAGGTCTCACCAGACGGTTCGCGCTTTCCGGTGAACGTTGACGTCGTCTCAGGCGTCGTTTTGGGCTTCGTCCGAGGGTGCGTCCGCGGCTTCGTCCGAGGCCGCCTCTGAAGCTGCCTCTGAGCCTGGGTCTGGGGTCGCCTCTGGGGCCGCGTCCGAGATACCGAGCGCCTCTCCGAGCTTCGTCAGGAGGTCCCGCACGCCCCACTCGATTTCGTGGAACGGGTCCCACTCGGGAGTCTCGCTGCCCGCGTCGCCCTCCGAGGCCGGAGCCCTCTTCACCAGTCGGACTCGCGTTCCGCTCAGCACCATCGCGTCGAATTCGGCGTCTTCACTTTCGATGACGAGCTTCTTCCACCCCACTCTCGGATAACGGAGAGCCGCCACGACGCGGCCCTTGTCGTCCGTGAGAGTGAGCCTCAGCGGTCCGTTGCTGATCTTCATCTCTGCCATGTCTCATCTCCTGAACATCTCCAACGCCGCGCCAATGACTTCCTCAACGACTTCGGTCTCGCCGGAGTTAGTGAGATAGATCACGATGGCGTTCCGGTGTGGAATCGCCATGCCGAGCGTGCCAGTCGCCCCGCGATGTCCGAACGCCGGCGCCGCGCCTGCCGCAGGCGGAGTCTCGTAGATCTCCCAGTGCATTCCGTACCACCGGGGCCTCACTGGCAATGTATCGGCCGCCGTCGGGTCCGCCAGCGCCTCCTGTATTGTCGCGGCCTGCAGAAACTGCCCTCCCGTGTATGCGCCCCGGTCAATCCACATCTGTAGGAAGCGGGCGTAGTCGAAGGCGCTCCCGAACAGGTCGCCGGCCGGGCTGAACCAGCTTGTCTCATGCGGCCGGGCCGGGTTCCACCAGCGCTCCCACGAAGTGCCCCCCCAGCTCCGGTATGAGGACGGCACCCGGTTCGCCCATTCCGCCTCCGGAGAGAAGGCGGTGTGCGTGTCCGACAGGCCG
Source organism: Gemmatimonadota bacterium (assembly GCA_039585235.1). Taxonomy (GTDB): domain Bacteria; phylum Gemmatimonadota; class Gemmatimonadetes; order Palauibacterales; family Palauibacteraceae; genus Benthicola. The sequence continues at coordinate 26,618 of JBDGWG010000022.1, forward strand.
AGCGGTTCGAGGATACGCTCCTCGATGAATCGCTCGACCGGCGTCTCGGATACCACTGCGACCACGGCGCCCAGGACTTCCGAGTTGAGGTTCGAGTAGACGAACCTCTCGCCTGGTTCGTACGTTGGACCCTGTTCGCCGACGAGACGCGCCGCATCGACCAGGGTGGGCTGGTCCGCGTAGCCAGGCGGATCGCCGCCCTGGACGAAGCCGGATCGATGTGTGAGCAGGTCCCTGACCGTGATGCGGCTTGCAGATCCGGACCGGAAGGAGGACAGGTACCGCCCAACGGTCTCGTCCAGCCTCAGGCGTCCCTCGTCGGCAAGCATCAGGGCGGCGGTGCCGGCGAACGGCTTCGTCATCGAGGCGAGGCGGAAGATCGAGTTCCGTTCCATCGGCACGAGATCGTCCCGGTCCGCCCACCCCATCGCCTGGTGGAGCACGATCCGCCCATCCACGATCACCAGGATCTCCGCCCCCACGACGTGCCGAGCCAGTACCCGGGAATACAGGCGCTCCTTGAACAACCAGAGCGCGTCCGACGAGAGGCTTACGGCCTCCGAGGATTCAGCGTACGGGAATGGAGCGTCCTCGAGCGGCGTACGCGCAGTTCGAGGAGACCCGGGGCGCGACGGATCGTCGACGCCGCACCCGGATGCCAGTGCGGCGGCGAGCGCCAGGAGGCCGATACGACCGAGCTTCATTCCACTCCCACCTGCCTGTAGCGCTCGACTTACGGCCGATTACACCCCGAAGCCGTAAAGTCGCGGTCCACGTCCCGCACGGCCTCGTACAGCGCAGCATCCCAGGGAATCAGATGGTCAGGAACCTCGCCGCTGTACGTCCGGCTGCGGGCGATGCTGTAGCGGGTCCAACCGTCGTCCACCTCCCCGTAGCTCCGTCGCAGCTGAGAGCAGGGCAGCCTATTCTGAGCGTACATGGCGGCCACAGCCCGATACCGGCTGATCGTCGCCTCCAGGCTTCGCGCCATCAGCGAGATCGGTTCGCTCGCCGTGACGGGTCGAGCGACGCCGGTGCTTGCGGCAGTTCCGAGCGAGGGGTCGCCAATCGACAGTTCGCCGACCGCCGAGGGAATACTCACGCCCTGAAGCGCTTCCGAGATCATGGGCCGCGCATCGGCCAGAATCGCCACGGGCCGGGCTCCAATAGCGATGCACGCCAGAGCGATGACGACGACAACCCCATCCACCGCGGTGTCCAGGAGACCGGATGCCCGCCACAGCGATCCGGCGCGCGCCAGAACCCGCCGCCCGCGCGACCCGCGAGCACGGGATGTGCCCCCGCCTGAACGCCGCGATGCCGAAGACGGGTACGGAGAGCGGGAACCGGTCCGGCCCGGGAGGCCCTTGTCGAACTCCGCAAGGAGCTTGCGCAGGGTCTCGTCCGAACCGGAGGACAGCACTTCCGCTGCCAATCGCTCCGCGTCGGTCCAGTTGTTGGTCATGACCTCCCCCCGGGATTCCGCATCAGGTCCGGCATGGCCGGCGTTCGAAGGCGAGTCCCACCCCAATATACAGCGTTCGTTCATCCAGTTCACTCGAGACGGGATCGGCGCTCGACGCGTCAAGAGTCTCTATCGGGAAGGCTCACGGGGAACGCTCGCTCCCCGGCAGACGTTCAACCGGGCGCGTGACGGCAGGAAGACGGTGAGAGCGGATGGTGCTGACGACGAACCCTTCGGTACCCGTGCAGCGTATAGTAGACTGTGTCTTGCTCCGGTCGGGTTGGGATCCGTTTCGACCCACCCCGGGGTGAGGGGCCGCACGCGTGCGGCCACGGGCGAGAGGAGCGAGCGATGCCGGATCAGGAGATGCACTCAGTTCTGAAGGGCCTGCCGGAGGAAGAGGTCCTGACGGCCAATCAGCGGTTCAAGGACTCCTACCTCCTGGTCGGCGCCCTGGCCGTCTTCGCCTCCGTGGTCGTGCACTTCGCCGCCTTCGAGTTCTTTCCGAGGATCCAGGCAGCCGACTTCGATCTGATAGCGGACGAGCTGGCGGCGGTCGAGTTGCCGCCGGAGGTCAGGATACCTCCTCCTCCGGAGGCCATCGTGCGGCCGGCGCGCCCCCGCGTCGCCGAGACCGTCATGGACGAGGACATCACGATCGCCGCAACGACGTTCGACGAGAACCCGGCGTCCGAACTCGCTCCGCCGCCTCCGGACGTGGAGATCGATCCGAGCGCACAACCCGTTTACGTGGATCGCGACACCGACCCTCGCCTGCTCAACGGCCCGGCGATGCTACGTCTCCTGGGCGAGCTGTACCCGAGGCCGCTCAAAGAGGCCGGCATCGGCGGAGATGTCCTGATGTGGGTGTGGGTGGACGCCGAGGGAAACCCGGGCAACGCCCAGATCAATCGGTCCAGCGGTTACGAGCGACTGGATGCCACGGCTCTCGCGATCGCGGCGCAAATGAAGTTCTCGCCCGCCATGCTGCGCGACCAGGCCATCGGCGTGTGGGTTGCACAGCCGATCAGCTTCTCGGTCGATAACTAGGAAGTCTTCCGGTTGACAGGATCCCGCAGGCTCAGACGCTGACGAGCGCCACAATCGTCTGACCGGGCTGCGGGACCGGCGCGCCGCGGACCGTCATGACCGCGAGCTTCCCATCGTCCACCACGAACAACGGGATCGCGTCCGCGTGCTGCTCGAGGAAGTCTTTATAGCCGAAAGAGTCGCTGAGCGTTGTCGTCTTGACGTCGGCTCCGGCGTCAAACCGGGCCGTCAGCTGCCAGTACCCTGCATCGGGCCTGAACAGGAATCTCCCCCGAAGGTGGCTACCAAGAAGTGTCTCATCCGTGGAGTTCTGGAGGCCGTCGGGCGGTAGCTGGAAGACGGAGTCCGCTCCCAGGATCTCGCTGAAGTTGAGGCCGCTAAGCGAATTGACCTCGTCGTTGGCGGTCAGGGCGAGGAGGCTGCCGATCCCGCTCAGGTCAATATGGTCGAGCGCCCCCTCGGTCAGAGTGCTTCCAAAGTAGGTAGGCAGGCCTGCCAATCGGGCTTGCGAGATGTTTCGGCGATTGCTGTCTGCCAACCGGACCTCGAGGCCGATCTCCTGGAGCTCTCGCGCGATCTCGCGAGCCCATGGATGAGCGCCCACGAACAGCACGCCCTGCGGCTCAGGCTGCGCAACGCCCAGACGGCGGGCCAACGGAGCCGCAGTGAATCCGTACACGACCACGGTGGCGATGATCACGAGGAAGGTGACGGAAGCGAGTTGGTCGGCGCCGGGGAAACCGTGCTGTGCGAGTTCGAGAGCGAACAGGGAGGACACTGCCGCCGCCACGATGCCGCGCGGCGCCACCCACCCGATCGCCAGGCGCTCGCGCCAGTCGAAGTCCGACCCGAGGGTGGACAGGCCGACGGCCACGGGGCGCACGATGAGGATGAGCGCCGCGACGAAGCCGATTTCCCTCATCCCCACGGCGCGCAGGTCGGCCAGTTGCAGTCGAGCGGCCAGGATGATGAAAAGGGAAGAAATCAGGAGGACACGGAGGTTCTCCTTGAACTCCACTATGTGGCGTACGTTCACGGACTTCTGATTGGCCATCACCACGCCCATCAGCGTGACCGTGAGCAGGCCGGACTCGGGTTGCAGAGAGTTGGAGGCGGCAAAGGCTGCCACCACGAGGGTCAGCGACAATGGGCTCTGCAGGAACTCTGGCACCCAGCGGCGATCCAGGACCCAGATCATCAGGCCCGCCCCGACCCCTGAGAGCGCCGCGCCGATGACGACCGTCTTCAGGAGTCCCAGCGATCCGACGGTCCACGCGACCTCCAGCCCTCCCTCCAACAGCACCTCGAACACGAGCACAGCGAGGATGGCACCGATGGGATCGATGAGGATGCCTTCCCACTTGAGCGTGTTGCCCACCTGGGGACTCGGTCGCATCTGGCGGAGAAGGGGCACGATCACCGTGGGACCGGTGACGACCAGGATCGCGCCGAGCAGCAGAGACAGCTCGAGTCGAATGCCCAGGATGTAGTGGGCGGCGGCCGTGGCCAGGGCCCACGTGACCATCGCTCCCACGGACACGAGACTCGCCACCACCCGGCCCACCTGCCGCAGTTCGCGAATCCGAAGACTCGCGCCGCCCTCGAACAGGATGATGGCCACCGAGACGGAGACGATAGGGAAGAGCAGGGCTCCGAAGATGGCGTCGGGATTCAGCAGGCCGGTGAGCGGGCCGGCGACGATCCCGAACACCAGGAGCACGAGGATCGACGGGAGACCGACTCGCCAGGCGATCCATTCGGCCGCGATGCCGAGCGTGATGATCGCGGCGAGTGAGAGAAGCAGCACCTGGCTCAGCGGTCACGCTCCTTCTTGACGGCAGCTTTCTCGGGTCTCGGGGTCCCAGGTGTCATGCGATACCGTACGCACGAGCCAACCGTCCCGTCAACGGAATGCCGCGGAGTTCACCGCTCGACCGTGACGCCTCGCCAGAAGGCTATGTGGTCCTTGATGCGGGCAGCCGCCTCACTGGGGGCGGGGTAGTACCACGCGGCGTCGCGATTAACCTCCTCGTCGACGACGACGTCATAGTACGATGCGACACCCTTCCACGGGCACCGCGTGTGTGTGTCGCTCTGCCGGAGGTAGTCCCGGCGAACCGACTCGGGAGGAAAATAGACGTTGCCCTCGACCTCTTCGAAGGCCTCGGATACGGCGATCACGATGTCGTGCCACACGGCTCGTGCCACTGTCCCTCTCCAGTCTTGATTTCGAATGGTACGGCGACCTCACTGCCGAGCTGCGGCCCCAAATCGGGCTTCACTTTCGTAGTGAACGCGCGAGACGGGGCGTTCGTTCCCGCTGGCGCCGCGGAAACGTGGAAAGAGCGGGCACACGCGCCCGGCCGTGTCGCCCGGCCAGAAACGCATGGTCTGTATTGACTTATCGAAAAAACAAAGTAATATGAATAGTGACAACAACATGAGGATTGACCATGCGAGAGACACTTGGCGTACACGAGTTCGCCCGTTTGAGCGGCCGCCACTTCAACACCGTCTACAACTGGATTCGCGCCGGGGGAGTGTCGGCGCGGAAACAGGATGGGGAGTGGCGCATTCCCACCTCGGAGCTCGACCGCGTCCGGAGCCGCGGCGGCGAGGGGAGGGCCCAGTCTGAAGATCTCCTGGATTGGTGGTCGCGTGAGTTCGAGCACACGATGCGCAGGCTCGTCCGGCTGTCGACCTGGATGGACCGTCTCGGCAAGCAGACGCTTTCCCGGCATGGCTCCAGCCAGACGCACGTCATGGCGGAGTCACGCTCGGACGAGCTTCAGGATATGGTGACGGAATTGCGTGACATTGCGTCCGCCATCGAGACGGCGGAGCGAATCCGGCCCCGGCTGCTGGAGCTGCGGCGTCAGGCCTGACCGGGGCTCGACCAACTCAGCTCTCGCTCCCGCCAGCGTCTCCCGCCCACGCCTCTCAGGTCCGGGGCGATGTGGACCTGACCCAGGTATGGATGGAAGCATGGAATGAGGCCTCCGGAAGCCGCGTCTAAGTTCCAGTCGCGGGAACAACGAGGTTTCTGCGAGCACCGTAACGACCGGCGCGCCCGGTCGCGTGTACCACGGAGGTGGAGAATGCGTTTTCGCACGGGAAGAATGGGTTGGGTCCGCGGCCGGCGCGCCCTCGCTGCCGGTCTGATCATCATCCTCGCAGGGCTTGCGGGCGCCTGCGATGGCTCGCCAACGGAGACCCAGGACGAGAGCACGACGGCCGCGGAGAGCGACGTTGATCTCTCGATCGTCTTCGGCGACCTCGCCGAGGGGCTCGGATTGACCGACGATCAGATCGAGGCCGTGAGAACAATACTGGAGCGGTACCGGGGGCAGGAGAGACAGTCCGGCACGCTGTGGTACGCCGCGGCGGATCTGCAGGACGTCCTGAGTTCGGAACAGATCGACGCCCTTCTGGCACGGCAGGCGGAGCTCCGGGCCGAGAAGCGGGCCCGGCGCGGTGAGATGGGCGGACGGTTCGGCGATGAGTCTGGGCGTCGCAGCGGATTCCGAGGCCCCGGGTCGGACTCGGGAACGGACCCGGAAGAATTCCGCGACGCCCTGAATCTGTCCGACGAGCAACTCGCGGAGATGAAGCAGATTCGCGAGTCGTTTGCGCCGCAGCTCGAAGAGATCCGTGACGGCGTCCGGTCCGGGAGCATAACTCGGGACGAGGCGAGAGCCCGGATAGATCAGATTCGCGAAGCGATGCACGAGGCGCTGGTTGGAATCCTCACAGAGGAGCAGCTCGCTGCCCTTGAGGAGCACAGGGCCCATGCCGAGGCCCGCCGTGGTGAGGCGGAGACCAGGCGTGAGGAGCGCGCGCAGGCGGCTCGGGCCGCCATGGTCGAAGCCCTCGGACTCACTGATGACCAGGTGGCCGCGATGGAGACTTTGAAGGACACCTTCAGACGGGAAGGGCGGCCGTCCGCCGAGGAAGCCGAGACTCGGCGCGAAGAGCACCGCCGGGCGATTCTCGATATCCTGGACGACGAGCAGGAGGAAATCTGGAGTCTGCACGGCGTGCTGTCGCAGCTGTTCGCCCGCCATCAGGCCGGAGTCCGGGCGAGAGACGGCCTTGCGAGCGACGGACGCCGGGGGAGGCGTGGCGGGGGCTGAAGTCTGGAGAGTCTTGTTCCGGCGAGCTAGCTTCCGATCGACCTATTCGCGCCGGAACCGACCGGAGGGGCTCACATGCGCCCGTGGATTCGCTGGACCACCCGAATCGCTGGACTGCTGATCACGGGCATCGGCCTCGTAACGACGTGGAAAGTCCTGTTTCCCCGGTTCGACGAGATGGGAGCCACGCTCGAGGGCTGGATGTTCCTGGGTCCCGCCCTCGTCACCTTCGGCCTGCTGCTGCTGTTGACCTCGGGTGCTGCCGGGAACGGTGGGGCGTCGATGGAAGGACGCGGTCCGCGCTTGCTGATGCACATCGGGCTCGCGTTCCTGGCCCTGCCGACCCTGGCTTGGGCTTGGGACCGTACTTCGGGAACGGCAACTTCACACTACGCCTCGACGTTCACAGCCTTCGCTCTCGGGGTGCCCGGAATAGCGCTCGCGCTCACCGGTGCGGCCCTCTGGCTGTGGCGGAGAGTAAGAATGGCAGCGCCGTAAAGGCGGAGGCGGCCGTCTAAGGGAGGATGCGGACCAGCGGCACCTGTACGTCCGGAGGACGTTCCTCCTTGAGCAGCTTCTCGTACACATAGCCGACCGCTGCTTTCTCCACTCGGTCGGAGGCCGCCGCGGGGAATACCGCGTACCAACCGGATTGGGCGAAGTCTACGCGCACGCTGTCTCCCGGTTCGAGGCGCGCGACGATCTCGCTCTCGGTGGTTCGCGCGGACCGGACGCGGGACGTGACGTGCACCCAGCGTAGCTCGCCCCAGTCGATCTGCCTCACTTCTGCCACTGGCACAAGGCCCAGGGTCTGTCGGATGCCTGTGAAGCCCAGCGTTCCCCCCATTCCGAGGACCGTGGTTGTGATCGCAGCTACTATGAAAACGCCAAGAAAGATCCGAACCTCGGCGAATCGATTGCCGAATGAGGCACGAACTTTTGCATCCTGCACAGGATTGCTGTCAGCTCTCACAGGTCGTGCCTGAAAGTCGCAAGTCTCGCAATAACGGCGACCTGGCGCTGCTGGACGCCCGCAGATGGGGCACGCCGGCGTACTCAAACCCAATAGCCTCCGCTGTGGTTTGCTTGGTGACCACTCCGGTATTCAGCATATCCCGTGCCCAAAAGGGTGATCGAGCGATCCCACGCCGAGTCTTTGGAATATCATGCTCGTAGGACTCGTCTTACTATCTACCTGTACCGAATCCCGAACGAGGGGAGATAGAGCGTGATGTGGAACAGTATGATCCGGGCATGGCTCGCGGCGGCGATTCTCACGGCGGCCGCCGGCCTCCAGCCCGCGAACGGTCAGGAAGCCGATGGGGGCGAGCGCTCGATCGAGAGTGTGGCCGGCGACTGGGCGCTCAACCGCGCGCTCAGCGATGACCCGGCCGACCAGCTTCGGAGCGTGCGTGGGGCAGCGCCCCCGCCCGCTGGAATGGAACGAGGGGGCCGTCCGGCGCCGGATCGCTCGGGTTTCGAGGCGGTGCGCCGTGCCGCAGAGCGTTTCGGGATCGAGCAGACCGATTCGACGGTTGTGGTCGCCTACCCGGACCGCGAGCTGGTCCTGTTTACGGACGGGCGGAAGCAGAGGGTGGATGTGGGGGAAGACCGTGAAGTAGAGTTCCACTCATGGTGGGACGGCGGAAGGCTGTTCATCGAGCGGAAACTCGACGGTGGAGTCGCCATGTCGCAAGAGTACTGGATTCAGAAAGGGACCGGGCGTCTCCATGTACTCACACAGGTGCGAGGCGACCGTCTCCCGAGGACGATCGCCTTCATGCGAGTGTACGAGCCGGCTGCCGACGATATGGAGGACTGAGCGACGGCTCGGCCGGCTCGGTCAACCTGGCGACAGCGCCTCCGCCGGGTGGATCCTGCTGACCCGGCGGGCCGGGATGTAGCTCGCCAGGATTCCCACCAGGGCGAGGGCCAGCACCACGCCGCCGAAAATCACTGGGTCGCGCGCGTCCACCTCGTACAGGATGATCTGAAGCGGCCGCGTGGCCAGGGCCGCCAGCCCGATTCCCAACGTGATCCCGATCGCGAGCTGTCTGAGGCCGCGCCGCATGGCGAGCCGGATCAGGCGTCCGTTGTATGCGCCGAGCGCCATCCGGATTCCCATTTCCCGGGTGCGCTGACTGACGCTGAACGACATCACTCCGTACAGACCCACGGCCGCGAGGAACAGCGCCACGAAGCCGAACGCCATGAACAGGGTCCCAAACGTCCGGTAGAACCACGTCTGCTCGTCGATCACGTTCTGCATGGGCAGCGCGTCGAAGATCGGGAGGTTCGGGTCCATCGTGGCCAGCGTCTCCCGAACCCGGGAGGCCATGGCTCCCGGATCACCCATCGTGCGCGCGCCGACACTCACCGTGTTGCCGAGAATCTCGGCGAACTGCTCCACCGCGATGTAGTAACCGGCCGGGCTCGCATCGTTGTTGCCGATACCCTCCATCTTCAGATCCGGCACGACGCCAACGACGCTCATCCACTCGTACACGTCGTCACCCTGGTGAATTCGGAACCTCTTTCCGAGAGGCTCGCTGCCTTCGAAGAACTCGCGGACGAAGCTCCGGTTCACGAGCGCCACGGGCATGCTCTCCTTCGTGTCGGAGAACTCGAACGCCCTGCCGTCAAGTACCGGTGTCTGGAAGGTCGAGAAGTAGCCCGGCGTGACGATGCCTTCCCGAGCGCTCGGATAGTCACGGTCGGTCGGGTAATCTCCGCCCTCGATCTCGAACACCCGCATCCCGTTGCCACGGGCCGGGAGGCCGTCGGAAAGAGTGGCCGCCGCCACCCCCGGCGTCACCTGCAGCCTCTGCAGGAACTCGCGGTAGAAAGCGGTCCGGGCGTCCGCGTCCGCGTAGTCAGTTTCCGGCAGGTTCAGCCGCGCCGTGAAGATGCTCTCGACGGCGAACGGGAAATCCATCGTCCGGAGCTGCGCCACGCTCTTGATCATGAGGCCGGCCGCGATGAGGAGCCCGCACGACACCGCGACCTCGCCGATCACGATGATCGACGTGATCCGCCCCATGCGGAGCCCGGACGAGCCACGTCCCTCGTCCTTGAGCGCCTCGTTCATGCCGCGCCCTGTTGCCCGGAGTGCCGGGAACAGGCCGGCGGCCACGGCGGAGAGGGCCGTGATCGCGATGACGAACACCATCACGCGCCCGTCAGGGTCGAAGGACATCCAGAAAGGCGGGGGATTCACGGAGATCGCTCGATTGAACCACGCGACGCCGGCCAGGCCGATCAACACGCCGACTCCCGCTCCAACCGCCGACAGCACCCCGACCTCGATCAGAAATTGCCGAATGATCCGCCGGCGGCCCGCCCCCATGGCAGAGCGCACGGCCACTTCCTTCTCGCGCACGGCGGCGCGGGCGAAAAGGAGATTCGCGACGTTGGCGCAGCCGATGAGAAGCACACCGATCGCGGCACCGAGCATGGTCATCAGGAGACCGAAGATCTCGTCGCCGATGACGAATTTCGTGTACGGCTCCACGAGCGGAGCGAATCCCTCGTTGGACTCCGGGAATTGTCCCTCTAGACGCATCCCGATAGTAGCGAACTCGGCGGATGCCTGGTCCAGGGAGACGCCGTTCTTCAACCGGCCGAAGCCCGGGTACTGCGGACCCTCGCCGCGCTCGTGTTCGAGGGGATCGACTTCCAGCGGCGCCCACATCTCGGCGTCGATGGGGAACTGGAAACCCTCGGGGGCCACCCCGACGATCGTGCGCTGCTCGCCGTTCGTTCGCACGGACATGCCGACGACGTCGGGGGAGCCATCGTACTTCTCCTGCCACACCTCGTACCCGAGGATCATGACGGGATCGGCCCCGGGCTCGTCCTCGCCGGGCAGGAATCCACGGCCGATGATGGGAGCGACCCGGAGGATGTCGAACATGTTCGCGGTCACAAGGGCACCCTGGTAACGTTCGGGCTCATCGTCCGCGCCCACCAGGTTCACCGCGCCGCCTCCCCACAGGCCGAACGCCTCCAGACTGGATTGCTGGTCCCGGTAGTCGACGTAATCGTGCAGCGGCACGCCACCCCGCTCGATGTCCCGCTCGGGGTTGGTGCGCCACACCGACACGATCCGGTCCGCATCCTCGAACGGAAGGCCCTTGTACATGGCTCCGTTGACGATGCTGAACACCGTCGTGGTGAGTCCAATTCCGAGGGAGAACGCGACGACTGCGATGAGAGAAAGCACCGGCGACTTGAAGAGCATGCGGACGCCATACTTGACGTCCTTGAAGAATCCGTCCATGGCCCTGTCCCCTTCGACCCTAAGTCAACACCGCCCCCCGACCATGCACGTGGTCCCGGGGGCGGATTCCGCTCCGCCTCGATTCTATACGCGGGGAGTACCGACAGAGTTTCGCGGCGCTGGCGTCAGGTCACCTTCAGCCCAAAAGATTGCACAGGTACGCGGTCGCCACTCCCAGGTAGTTGCCCAGCGCGTACCCGATCAGGGCCAGCATGATCGAAATCGGGACGAGCTCCTCGCGGTGATACCCGGCGGCCACGGGCGCCGACGCGGCGCCGCCGACCGCAGCGACGCTCGCTACCGCCGCCATGCTCACGTCGAGCTTCAGGAGTCTGGCACCGACCAGCACGAAGATCAGGTGGATCGCGATCGTCAAGAAGCCCGCGATGAGAAAGAACTGCCCGCCCCCGAGCTGCCGCAGGTCGGCCGACGCCCCGATCATCGTCATGTACATATAGACGAAGGCCATGGCCAGCGGCTCCGTCCCGGGGACCTCTCGCAGCCGGGTGGCCGACAGTAGGATCCCGAACGTGGTCACCAGCAGGAGCGCCCACGTCCTCTGTGTGAGCACGGGAGGCAGCGGCGGCACCAGGGTGGAAAGCGCGTTGGCTACGAGGATAGCCACGAAGGCCCAGCCGAGGAGCGTCAGGATATCCCTGAAGTGGACCTCGTGCGTCTTTCGCTCCACCTGCTGCGTGGCCTCGGTGAAGTGGTCCAGCTGCGCCTGAGACACTCCGGTCCACCGGTTGAACGGCTTCGCCCATCGCTTACACACCAGGATCAGGGGGAAGTAGGCCAGATAGACGAAGTTGTCGACGATCACCACGAGACCCAGCTGCTCGCTCGGGGTGCCCAGGCTCTCGGCCACGGCGGCGAGGTTCCCGGTCCCACCGATCCAGCTACCGGCCAGCGCCCCGAACCCGGACCACGAGTCCGGCGGGAGGTTCGAACGGAATAGAACGAACGCTACGACCGCGCCCACCACGACGCCCACCGAGCCGATCACGAGGACGATGGCCCCACGCCAGGCCACCTTCATCGCTTCCTTGATGTTGATGTCTAGCAGCATCAGGACAATAAACAGGGGCACGGCGAACGACTTGAACGTGTCGTATACAGGGCTGTCTCGGGGAATGACGCCGAAGTTGCTCAGGAACACCGGCGTCAGAAAGATCCAGATGATCGCCGGGAGGTAGTTGAATACCTTCCAGCCTGTCTTACGCTCGAGCCACAGGAAGATCACGGGAACCATCAGGATCACGGCCATGATCCCGATGAGGTCGGTGAAGATCGGCTCAGCGTTCATCTGCTCTCCGTTGCGTCGGCGCCGTGAACGGCGTCCGCGTCTGTCCGGTGTCGGGCAAGGGCGACAAGCTAGGGCTCGCAGGGGCCCGCCGGGAGGGGCGCCTCTCGCAGGCCCGGTGATTGGCTATACTAATAGAAAGCACCCGCAGGGGAGGACACGGACTGGGGAGGGGTGATGGCCAGAGGACTCGGAGGCAGAGGTGCGGTCGTCCTGGCGGCGGCGATCGCCGGTGTCCTGGCGTGGACCGAAGTGGCGACGGGCCAGGAAGCGGGACAGGAAATGGGAGAGGCGACGGAGCAAGAGGCCGACGCGCGCCTCGCGACCATGGCGACCGCCCTCGAAGCGGCCCGCGAGGATCTGATCGAAGTCCGCCGGGATATCCATCGTCACCCGGAGCCGTCCGGCCAGGAGGAGCGAACCGCGGCGCTGGTGGCGGATCGCTTGCGGGTTCTCGGCCTCGATGTCGAGACGGGGGTTGGAGGTCACGGCGTCGTGGGAGTGCTCCGCGGAGGGCTACCGGGTCCCGTCGTCGCGTACCGCGCCGATATGGACGCGGTGCATGACAACTCACCAGATCCTGTGCCGTTCCGGTCCGAAGTGCCCGGCGTTAGGCACATCTGCGGCCACGACATCCACACGACGGTGGCCCTGGGTGTAGCCGAGGCGCTGGCCTCGATTCGTGACGAGCTCACGGGTACTGTCAAGTTCGTGTTCCAGCCGGCCGAAGAGAACGTCCAGGGCGCAAGAGCCATGATCGAGGACGGTGTGCTGGAAGACCCATCGCCCTCCGCCATCTTCGCGGTTCACACGGCTCCCCTGGAAGTCGGCCAGATCGGCGCGATCGAAGGGCTCGGGCTTCCCGGTATGGACCACGTCAGGATCAAGGTGTCGGGTGGCGGCGACCCAGGAGAAACGGCGCGAGCCGCGGCGCGGCTGATCTCAGGCGTCAGCACGGTAGGCCCTCCCGGTAGTCCGGAACCTGAAGGAGACGACTTCATCTGGGCGAACGCGCGGTCCGTCCTGGCCTCGGGAGGCGACGGGTACGTAGTCGTCGGCTCGGTGAAGGCCTCCGGCGACGAGGCGTACGCGACGGCCAAGAAACAGATTCAGGAGGGACTCGAGCTGCTCGTTCCGGAAGGTACGGAGTACAGCCTCGAATACCGAGACCGGGTGCTTCCCGACATGGTGAACGACGTGCAGCTCGTCCGCGAGTCGTACGAACCCCTACGACTTGCTCTGGGCGAGGAAAACCTGATTCCGTCCGGTTCGACCCCGTACTTCGGGGAGGACTTCGCCTTCTATCAGCAGGTCATACCGGGGGCGATGTACTGGCTGGGCGTGTCGAACTCGGAGAAGGGGACCGTGGGTATGCCGCACAGCCCGGGCTACGTGGCGGACGAAGAGTCCATCATGGTGGGATCGAAGGCCATGGCTGCCGTTCTACTGGACTACCTGGACCGGGCCGGGTCTGGAAGCTGACCTCGGTCGGGCCTGGTGGGACGCGGCTGCAGGCGGCGGCGAATTCGTATGAGCCGCTGCGTCGGCTCCGCGACATCACGAATCGTCGCTATCGCTGAGCGCGGTGGCCTCGGCGAGCAGCCGCGAGACTTCGTCGGCCGGAACACCGAGATTGGATCCGCCGAAATCGGCGAGAATCGCGAAGGTGACGGCGACCACCTCGCCGTTCAGAGACAGGACGGGGCCGCCGCTGCCGCCCCGGGTCGTCTCGGCGTCGTAGGCGACAGTCGAAGGAGTCACCTGGCCGACGATCCCGCGCGTAGCGAGAGGGCGAATGAACCCGGCGTCCGAGAGCTCGCGCACGACGGTCCAGAAATCAGGCCGTCTCTGCATGATGGAATCCGCGAACATGGGGCCGGAGCGGGCCAGCAGGGCGTCGATGCCCGCCGGATATCCGAGGACCAGGATGGCCTGCCCGGGGCCCGGATTATCTTCCGCGAGCCGGAGGGGTACGCGGCCTGCCAGCTCGGGCGCCCTGACGACCGCCAGGTCGGCTTCCCGGCTGGCCACCACGAATTCGAGCTCGAGGGGCTCGGCCTGATCGGGCAGGTAGCCGAGTAGGCGCAGGCGAGGTTCGAAGCCTCTCTCGAACAGAGGCCCGATCTGTTCGTTCGTGCTCCACGGAATTGCCACGTGTCGGTTGGTCACGAGCAAGCCGTCCTCGCTCGCCAGCCAGGCGCTCCCGGTGAACTGCACCTCGAATAGTGGGCCGTCTCCTTCTATCGTCGTGAGGGGGATGCCACCCGGGCCGATTCGAGGTCTCCCGGACGGTCCGAGGAGCAGCCGCAGGGGACGGTTCGATCCACTTTCGACGAACTGATAGCCGCCCTGCACGAAGATCACGGACGAAGAGGCGGCCATCACGACCCGCCGCCCCGCGTCACTCATGCGCTCCAGCACCTCGATGCGCCCCGTGAGAGCGTCCTGAAGGTCTGCCACCAGGGCACGGAGCTCAGGGTCCCCCTCGGCGAGGTTCGCCAAACTGCTGAGCGCATCGGCCACGCGGGCGCTACGCGCCTCTTCCGCGTCGATTCGTCGCTCGAGGCGGAGTCCGTAGGCGGTCACGGTTCCGACCGTCACGAGGAGGACGGCGAACGCGCCGCCCACCACGACGCGCGTGCGCGGAGATGTGCGGGTGAGGAGCTCGCGCGGCAGGGACACGAGGAACAGCGCGGATCGACGGATGGGGCCGCCCCGGCCGTGCCGGGCGCAATCCACGCAATCGCGCCACGCCTCCCTCAACGACTTGTACGGCCGCGCGTCACGAGTCTCCATGAGGAAGCGGACCACCGGACCGCCGGTGCCGATCTCGAGGATGTCTCCTGGAACCAGCGTGTCGCGCCCGTGCAGCCCTGGCACGTCGGCGCTGTTGAGATAGATCTGCCCTTCTTCCTCCACCACCGACCATCCGTCGTCGGCCCTCACGAGCAGCGCGTGTCGGCGGGCTACGACGGGGTCCGCTGCGGGGGGGAAGTGAACCACCGCGTCTCCGCTCGTCCCGACGAGGACCTCGTCGTTACGCAGGCGCTGGCGCATCCCCCGGTGCGGCCCCGTCAGGTGCAGCAGAACGGCTGCACCCCCGGAGGCGGGAGAACCCGATGACTCGGGAGGGCGCCGGTCCTCAGAGTCCTGGAACCGTCCTTCGATGACCGGTGTGCTGTCGGGCGCCAAGCGCGATGCTCCCTTCGGGCCGAGCAGTGGACGTCGAGGCTCTGACCAACGTAGATGTAAACACGCGGGTCGGGAACAGGTTTCGGCAAACAGCGCGTCCGGACATAAGCCCGCACCGCGAGGTGTGGGCCGCTGGACGAGACTTTGACCGATCAGGAGTGTATCCTACCTGACCCGCGGGACCCCCGACCGAGAGGCTCGATCATGTGGGAACGAATCCTCGCCGTGGACCTCGAAGCCACGGGTCTCGACCCGCGGCAGGATCGGATCGTTGAGCTGGCGATCGTGCGGGCCGAGGACGGCCTCGTTCTCCTGCACGAGCGCTTTCACCCCGGCATGCCGATCCCGCCCGCCGCTACGGCGGTGCACGGCATAGCCGACGTGGACGTGGCCCGCCGGGACCATTTTGCGGTGCACTCGGCTCGCGTCCAGAAGATGCTCGAAAATGCCGTCCTGCTCGGTTACAACTCACGGCGCTACGATACGGTGATGATCGACGCGGAGCTCCGCAGGGCGGGAGAGCCCGGCCTGGACCTGGCGACGTTGCCGGAGATCGACCTGCTACGGGTGTGGGCCAAGACCGAGCGCCGGACACTGGGCCTGGCCGTGCAGCGCTTCCTGGGCCACGGGCACGAGGGAGCGCACTCCGCGCTGTCGGACGCCGAAGCCCTGGTCCCGCTGGCCCGCGCCATGAAACGGGCCTGGGCGCTCGAGGATTACGATCTCCTCGACTTGAGCCGGAGCCGCGACGAGGTGGATCGATCGCGTCGCCTGAAGTTGGACCCCAGCGGCGAGGTCGTCTTCAACTTCGGCAAGCACGCCGGCGAACCCGTCCGGGACCACGACGACTACGTGGACTGGATGCTGGAGTCGGACTTCCCGGCGGACACTCTCGAGGCCATCCGTCGCCTGAAAGAGAACGGCTGGCGCTGGCCCTGACCGCGGCTGGCGTCGACCCTGACCTGGTGGCTAGCGCTCGGCCAGCGTGATGACGGCGAACGTGGCCCCCATGGGATCGGCCAACCACGAGAAGCGGCCTACGCCGGGAATGTCCATCGTCGGAGCGATCGTCGAGGCGCCCAGCTCGACCGCCTTCGCCACAGTAGCGTCGCAGTCGTCTACCGAGAAGTACGTGGCCCAGTGAGGCGGGACTTCCCCCCAGTCGGACTGGATCTGCATCATCCCTCCGGTAGGCGCCTCTCCGAGCATGAAGCTCGTGTACTTGCCGGTGGGCGGCGGCATCTCCTGCTCGTGCGCCGTCCATCCGAACAGCCCTCCGTAGAACGACCTGGCCGCCCCTGTGTCGAGGGTGAGGAGTTCGTTCCAGCACAACGCTCCATGCTCGCTCTTGAGTCCGACGCCGTGGCGCTCGCCCGCTTGCCACACGTAGAACAACGCCCCGGCCGGATCCTGCAGCACCGACATGCGCCCCGAATCGGGTACGTCGAAAGGTCCGGCGAGCACCAGGCCGCCCAGGTCCCGCGCTCTCTCGGTCGCCTCATCGACTGAGTCCACCGCCACATAGGATCCCCAGCAGTCGGGCCCGGCATTCGGCTGCTTCGGATCCGCCTGGTACAGGGCCGCCGTGTACCTGCCGCCGTTGTGGAACATCGTGTAGGTGGAATCCTCGGACATCGGGACCTCCTCCGCCTCCCAGCCGAACAGGGCGGAGTAGAAGGAGCGTGCGGCTCCCTGGTCGCTCGATGCGAGCTCGACCCAGCAGAAGGTCCCTGCCGCGTGCTTCGGGGTCTCCGCCATCGTCTCCTCCTCCGTTAAGAACGGGGCCGACCCGTCGGACAGCCCTCTCCCACGGTTCTCACCACCCTCACGCTACCAGAATAATCGGTGAACGAGCCGAATCAAGGTGCGAGCGAGCGCAGGCGTGACGGGATCAGCGACGCCGGCGCGAACGGGGAAGCGGGCGGACCTGCAAACCTGGGATCCGGCGGAAACGACCGGTTCGCGATGTCACGATCTCCAGTCCGTGATACAGGGCGGTCGCGGCAACCTGAAGCTCCTGGCTCGACAGGAACCCATCGTCCTCGAGGGCGGCCCGCAGCTCACCGAACGTTCGGGCTACCGCGACGTCGAAAGGGAGGACCGTCAGGGCCGGCAGGACCCGTTCCTCGATGTTTCGTACGTGATAGTCCGGTTCCCCGGACTGGTCGGCGCTGCGATACACCTCTGCAACCGAGATGGCACTCGTGTACTGCTCCTCCCGCGGAACGGAGCGGAGCCACTCCAGATAGGCCTGGCGGGGCTCGGATCGCAAAGCCTCCGCGATGGCGTCGGCGTGAAACAGGTAGGCCGTCACAATCGAAGACACCTGCCCCGGTCCGGGTTCGTCACGCTGACGGGACCCGAAGATCGGGGAATGAGGGGTATTGGCGCGTCAGCTGGAACGTCTGCCTAGACGAACGAGCCGCGCGAGCTTGTCCGAGCCCTTCCATCCGCCGGCGACGCTGGCGAGTCCGCCTTCGGGACCCGCCGCCCGCAGGCGCGTCAGGTGCTCCACGTCGGTCGCCTGGACCAGTGCCGCTACCGGCTTGCCGTGGCGGCTGATGATGATCGGCTCGCCATCTTCGGCCCACCGGACGCACGCGGCGAATGTGGCCTTGGCCTGTGCAACGGAAAGTGTGCGGGGCACCTTGACCCTCCTTGTGGATGAATCACCAAAATGGTCATTAAGACTATTATGACCATAATATTGGGACTGCCGTGCGGCAAGGGGTATGACACCGGGTCGCGGCGTCGGACTCGCCGCCGTGTCCTCACCCACCTGAGGAGGTCATCGAGGGGCCTGCCACCCGTCGGATGGGCGTGATATGTTGCCCCAATGTCACTTCGACTCGTTCGTTCGGACTCGAATGCCGCGCTGTGGACGGCCTGCTCGGAGTCTTTCCTCGACGCGGTCGGTGACGGGGCCGGGCCGGGCGGCCACCCGGAGTTCCTTCTCCTCGCGCACCGGGCACAGCGTGACGCCGTTCTGGAAAGCGCTGCGGCAAGGGGCATTCCCGGGTGGTTGAATCCGCCCGTGGCGTTCTTTTCGGATCTCAGGCACATGTTCGGGATCGAGGCGCGCCCGGTGGGGATCCTCACCGGACGGATGCTTGTGGCCCGACTCGCCGGCCAAACGGCCCTTCGAGTGGGTGTACGGACGGCCGGAAGGGACAGGGGGCCGGCCGGGACGCACATGCTGGACCGGGTGTTCAGCGAGTTGTTGCCGGAGGGCGTGACGCCGGGGAGACTGCGCGAAGCGCTCGAGCCACTGGCCCGCGACGAGTTCACCCGCAGGCGCAACGACTGGGTGGCCGAGACGTACGAGACGTTCCTCTCAGAGCTGGAGGAGCGTCAGCTCTACGATCCGCGTTCCATCCACTCCATGGTTGCGCAGGGTGTCGAAAAGGGCGGACTGCCCGACGCGATCGGCGGCGCGGGTCGCCTGCACGTATTCGGCGTGACGTCTCTCCGAGGGCGTCAGCGTCTGTTTCAGGCCCTTGCCGACCAGGGGGCCGTGCAGGTTTCCGTCTACCTTCCCCTGGAACGCGAGCCGTCGGAGTGGGAGACGCTGGCGACCGCGGGCACGGAGATCGTCGGAGAAGGGCAGGAGCCGGCACGAGCCGCATTCGTACAGCCGGCTCCGGATTCGGTTCGGGAGGTGGCGTGGGTGGCGCGCCAGGTCAAGCGCCTGCTCGTGGAGGGACGCGCGGCGCCCCACGAGGTGGCCGTCGTGGCCCGGTCCGGGCACCAGGACACTCGCCTGGTTCACACGGCCCTGGAACAGGTGGGAGTCCCGTCGACGGCCCGGCTGCGGACCGTCCTGGCAGAGATTCCGGCGCTCAAGGCGCTCCTCCAGCTGCTGCGCGCGGAGGCAGATGGATGGACGTTCGAGCGTTTGCGGCAGGTGCTTGCCAGCCCGTACTTCGCGACCGGAGCGGACCTGAGGCCGGTAGACGTACTGGCGGCTGCCCGGCGCTACGAGGGCCTGGCGGCGTGGCGCGACGGGCTGGAGCGCCTGGCCGTCGAGATCGAAGAGGAAGACGGGTGGCGGTGGCGTCGCAAAGGGGTCTCCCGCCACCGCCTGCGTGACGACCTCCCCCGGTTGCTGGACTTCTTCGATCAGATCTCCGTGCTCGCCGGATCCCGCCCGGAGAGAGACTGGATAGACCTGACTCTCGAGACGCTGGGCGGCACCCGTTTCGAGCTCAGGTCCCGACTTTGCCTGCCCGTCGGCGATCGGTGGGACATCGTGCGGCTGGACCAGCGCGGAGTCGAGCACCTGGTGCGCCTGCTCCGGGAGTGGAGGGAGCTGGTGCGATCGACGGAGCCCCTCTCCCCGACGGACTGGTACGAGCGCCTGCGCCGCTTGCTGGAGGCCAACGAACTGGCCCTCTCCACTCCACTGAAGGAAGGAGTGCAGGTCCTCGAGGCGCACGAGGCGTCGCTCAGCCCGTTCCGGCACACCTTCGTGGTGCACGCGAACGACGGTGTATTTCCGCGAGCTCCGACATCGCTGGGCGTATTCTCGGACGAGGAGAGACTGCGCCTCCGGGAGCTCGGCCTGCCGTTCACGGAGCGCTGCGAGGCCATGCGCCGCGAGCGAACACTGTGGCGCTCGGTTGCCCGCGGAGAGAACGTGACCCTCACGTACCGGACGACCGACTCGAACGGTGTCCCGCGCCTGCCGTCGCTCATGGTGCCGGATCACGACGTGACCACCGAATTGCCGCGCACGCTGGACCTGGAGGCCGCCCCGGAGCCCGGAGCGGAGCTTGCGGCCGACCTGGCACCCGTGAGTCCAGCGCAGCAGCAGCGGGCGGAGGCCCTGCAGCTCAAACGGGCTCGGAGGGCGGGCCAGCGTGGCGAGATCGAGACAGCCTCTCCCAGCGCCATCCGGCGCGGCGTGCTGGGAGCATTCGCCGATGGGCTGCGGTCGGGCAGCCTCGACGACTTCGTTCGCCGGGAGATCGATCTCGGAGGCGCCGTCCGGCAGGAGCCGGCGGCCGTCCTTGATCCAGAGGCCCTGTTCGGAGTCGATCGCCCAATCTCCCTGCGCCCGACCGCCTGGAACGGAAAGCTCAGGGATCCCGCGGTTCTCGAGGAGCTGGAACTGAAGTTTGGAACGGATTACCTGTGGTCCTCCAGCCAGCTGGAGAAGTACGGAAAGCGTCCATTCGACTTCCTGCTGGACAAGGTACTGGGTCTCGAGGAGGTCGCAGAAGCCGACGAGGAGACCAGCGTGCTGACGTTCGGCAACGTGGCTCACCGTATCCTCGAGGGATTCTACGCCGCTCTTCTGGACGATCTGCCGACGGAGCTCGACGAGCGGGCGGCCCGCGTGTTGGAGGATGTTTCGGACCGGGTCATCTCGGATCTGGAAGCGAACCGAGACGAATGGCTCGGCCTGGAGCCGCTGTGGGAGGTCACGCGGCAAGACGTGCGGGACAAGGTCCGGGACTACCTGGAGTGGGAGATTCCGCACCTCGCCCGCAAGGGAGAGCGGCCGATCGCGGTGGAGCTCCAGTTCGGGTTCGCCGGACAACCCCCCGTCGAGCTGCGGGGCGTGGACATGGCGAATGAGCCGGCCCGGTTGCTACTGCGCGGCCGGGTGGATCGGGTGGACCGCCACGGCGACGAGCAGGGCGGCGTGCTCCGGGTGCTGGACTACAAGAGCGGGCTCACGAGCCTGCCGCGGCAGAGGGGATACGAGGACGGGGCCCTTCTGCAAACGGCGCTCTACATGATGGCGGTCGACTCGCTCGGGCTGGGGTCAGTGGACTCCGCCCGGTACCGCGGGATCCAGCAACCGGGTAAGCCGGCCAACAAGTTCGAGCTAAAGTTCAGCCGGGTCGAGCCCACGATTCGTCTCGCCCTTTCCATTCCGCGCCGGGTGCGGGCCGGCCTGTTCGAGGCGGTGCAGGCGGGATCGGCGTCGATCGCCCCGTGGCAGCCTGGCAGAGACGTGACCCGCAATGAGGCGAGTCTCGTGGACGGGACCCGGTTCGATCGGCTGTCGGAGTAGGCGATGGGAATCCGAACCGTCGTGTGGACCGACGAGCAGGCCGCAGCCGTAACGGCAAGCGGAGACGTGTTGCTCGCCGCCAGTGCCGGGACGGGAAAAACCACCACCGTCGTGGGCAAGATCCTGTGGATGCTGGGTCTCGAGGCCGGAACGCAAGGGGATCCCGGGACCCCGCTGCATCCCTGCGAGTCGCCCTGCCGGCTGGACCAGGTCGCGGCGATCACGTTCACGGAGAAGGCGGCCTACGACCTGAAACGGAAGCTCCGGGGCGAGATCGAGGCGTCCGAGAGCGCTGACATCCTGCGCTGGGAGATCGACAACGCCTCGGTGGGCACGATCCACGGATTCTGCGCCGAGCTCCTGCGGGAGCACGCGCTGCGCCTGGAGATCGACCCCACCTTCCGTGTCCTCGACGAGCGGGAGACCCGGGTGCACCAGGACGAGCTCCTCCGGGACGTGCTCAAGGCCGCGCTCGCCGAGGCCGAGCCGGAAGCTCGCGCGCTGGTCCGGCGGTTCAAAGGAATGTACGACCGCACCCATCGGGACGGGGCCATCGGCAATGTCCGCGAGGTCATGCGCGATATCCGCTGGCATTCGAGCCGATACTCGGGTTGGGTCACCTCGGGGCCGGACGGGGATCAACAGATCGACCCGGCGCTTCTGTGGGAGATCGCGGAACGCGTCGGACTCGCGGACCCCGACCCGTCGGGGCGCGCGCACGACGAGCGGTCCGTGCGCATTGCGGCCTACCTGTACCGCTACGCGTACCGGGCGCTAGGCCGGTGGTTGTCGTGGCTGGAAGTGGAGAACCTGCGTGACTTCGACAGCCTGATCCTGGACGCCCGTCGGCTTCTGACACGGCCGGGCACGCGCCCGGCGCTCGAGGCCGTGCGGTCCAGATACCGGATCCTCATCATCGATGAATTCCAGGACACTGACGCGGCGCAGAGGGACATCGCGTTCGCGATCGCCGGCCTCACCGTCTCCCCGAGGGACCGGAACGCCGCCCAACCGGACGACGCCCAACCGGGTGGCGGCACGCCGCCGCACGATCGACCGCAACTGTTCCTCGTGGGCGATCCGAAACAGAGCATCTACCGTTTCCGAGGGGCCGACATCGGCGTGTGGAACGATGTCCGAGAAGCGCTCGGGCGGCGCGGGCAGCTCCTGGACCTCAGTCACAACTTCCGAAGCGAGCCGCAGGTCGTGGATTTCGTGAACCGCGTCTGCGGGCCCGTAATGTCCAAGCGCGCCAGGGAGTTGCGCGAGTTTTCGCCTCGGAGTGCGGTGGAGTACGTGCCGCTCCGCTCGGCCCTCGAGCGGACCCCCGCCGCGGGTCTCGAGTGGCTGGTGAACGAAAAGAACGGGAACGACGTGAAGGCGGCCGAGGCTCGCCTGATCGCCTCGCGCATCCGTCAGTTGGCGAACGGCGACGTGATTCGAGACCCGGAGACCGGAAAGTGCAGGCCATGCCGGTACAGCGACATCGCGATCCTTGCCCGAACGCGAGTCGTCCTGCGCGGGCTCGAAGACGGGCTTCGACAGTACGGCGTTCCGTTTTACAACAGCTCGGCCGGCGACCTCAAGGACCGGCAGGAGATTCTCGACGTTCTGACCGCACTGCGCCTGGTGGACAATCCGAGTGACGACTTGAGGGCATTCGCCTACCTGAGGTCACCGTTTGTCGGGCTTCGAGACGAAGTGCTCGCCCGGCTGCGCATCGACCCCCAGGTGAAACGCGAGTCCCGCCGCCCCGCCTTCCTGGAGCAGGCACGGGCGTACGTGCGGCTCGTGCAGTCGGGCGAGATCGAGCCGTTCCCTGCGCCCGAGAGCGAGCACGTTCACCAGGTCGAGGTCTGGGCCCTGCGAGAGGGACTCGATGCCATCGATCAGGCCCACCGCCTGGTGAATCGGGCAGACCACGGCGAGATCCTGGGCCGGATACTGGATCGGACAGGCTATCGGCTCCACCTCCTGCTCCGGGATCACGCGGCCGAGGCGCTGGCGAACATCGAGCGATTCCAGGCGTTGCTGGAGGACTACCGCCACCTCCCGCTGGGCGGCTTCCTTCGACTGTGGGACCGGTGGGGCGAGCAGGACACGGGCATTCCGCAGGCGCCGCTGACCAGCCAGGATGACGTCGCTGTGACCCTCAGCACCATTCACACCGCGAAGGGTCTCGAGTGGCCCGTCGTGATCCTGGCGGGCACGCGGAGCGGCCCTGACTCGGGCGGACGGCTCAGCGGCACGTTCTGGAGCGATCCGTCGCTCGGTCCCGTCTACATGGGTAATCAGAACGAGCGCGGGACTCGATCGCTGCGCCTGTTCCAGAGCGCCCTGGCAGAGGACCACGCCGAGGAGGCCCGGCTCCTGTACGTAGCGGCCACGCGAGCGCGGGATCGACTGATCATATCGGGGCCCACCGACGTGGCGAAGGGGTACGCCAGGTGGCTTCAGGGCGGACTGGCCGGGGCTGTCGAAGCGCATGAGGCCGCGGCACTGCTGGAGGGAGGCGTTTCGGCGGAGGCGGAGGCGCGCGACCGACGTGCCGACCGGGCTGCCGACGACGACTCGGCTACGGGCACGGGTCGACAGCTCGACGCCTTCGGTTTCGATCACGCGCCGGAGGACGACCGAGGACAGCTCAGCCTGTTCGCGCCGCGGCAGGATTCGGACTCGGATGCGAGTGCACGCTCCGCCACGTCCGACGTTTCCCACGTCGACGTACCCCTCGTTCTGTTCCGGACACCAGATCCGATCCAGGAGACGCTTGCACCGACCCCCGTTGAACTCTGGTGGATGGATGACTTGCGGGAGCGCCCGCCCCCCGCGATCACGCAGCGGATCATCAGCCCACGCGTCAGCTTCTCTACTTCGGCCACCGAGCTCCGGATGAAGGAGCTGGACCCCGAGGCGTGGGAGCTTCGCTACGCACACGGAGTGATCCCGGCTCAGGAGTTCGCCCGACGCCCAGACCGAGCTGTCCGGCTGCCAGCCAACGTCCGTGGCACGCTGATCCATACTGTGCTCGAGCGGCTCGAGGCGGAGTCCGAACTGGCACGCATCCTCGGGGAAGCGATTGCGGGCCTGGACGCCCCCGAGTCCGAGACGCTCTTGGAGCCAGGATCAGCTTATCGCGAGGCCCTGCAGGCGGAAATCGCGGCGGTCGTGAATAGCGATGAGTGGTCTCACTACGTCGACGGGGACCACTGGCGCGAGCTGGCGTTCCTCCACTTGCTCGGACCTCGGGAGTGGCTACTCGGGGCCTATGACCTGTTCCGAACGGGCGCCGAGGCCGAGTCGCCCGCCCCGTGGATCATAGACTTCAAGACGCACGTGATCGAGGCGACGGACGTGCCGGATACGGCGGTGACGTATGAGATGCAGGCGCGCGTCTATCGTGAGGCCGCCGCGGCGATCCTCGGATGCCCCGTGCGGGTGAGCCTGCATTTCACCCACCCGAACGTGGCGATCGACGTATGAGCGTGACCGGCCGACGTCAGTCGCCGGCCCGCCCCCCGGCCTCCATGTAGGGCACGAACTGCTCGTTGACGAAGTGGTCCCACACGCCTTCCACGGCTTCGGGCCAGCCTTCCTGCACCTCACCGACGGCGTGCACGCTCACCCTGATCCGAGTCGACGCCGCCCCGACGCGCTCGAGCTCGTACGTATGCACCATGTGCAGCGCGTTACCGGCCAGGCCGAGCGGACCCTCGAATCGTAGCATCACACCGCGCTCCGCCGCCGTCACGACCGCGTGACGCACACCGTCTCCGGCTTCGTTGAAGATCTCGTAGAATCCGCCGCCCGGGGTGGCCTCGATGTAGAGTCGGGCCGGATTCCGGGCGACCGTGTGGTCCCACCACCCGCTGATGTCTCCGGTCAACGCGTCGTAGATCTCGTCCGGCGTGCCGGGGGCCGTGCGCTCGATGGTAAACGAGAAGCCGGCCGGTACGATCTCGTCCACCAGGTCCGGCGCCGGGGACGCGAAGTGGTAGCCGACCAAGCCAGTCAGGAGGATACCGGCCAGGGCTCCAGTGGCCAGGCCGCGGAAGTGGATCGATGCTCGCATGGTGCTCCTCGTGGTACCGGGGGAACGGTGTGGCGAAAGTCCACCGTGCAGGTTGCACCCCCCGGAACGCATCGAGGTTCCCGTGACTCGAGTTCCGGCACGCCGGAGGGGCTCATCCCGGCTCCCGGATGTGACGACGCCCGCCGGCTTTCGGGGGCCGACGGGCGCCTGGTACGCCATGAGGGCCAGTCGGGGAACAGGCCCTCCAGCGTGTCAGCGTGTCAGAGGGACAATCCGATACCCGCCATGAACTGCCACGCGCGGGTCTTGACCGATTCCTCGTCAGCGAATTCGCCGCTTACCAGGTTCGTCAAGCCGAGTTGGTACCGGATGTCGGCGACCAGCATGACCGGACCGACGAAGATGTCGAGGTTGGCTCCGAAGTCGACGCCCCAATCGGTCGACTTGCGGTCGGCAAAGCCTTCTTCGTCCTCGTCACAGTCCACCGTGAAGCTTTCCACCGTGAGGTCACAGCTGGACTCGAACGAGACCACAGGACCGGCATAGATTGCCGGACGGAGCATGCCGGCATCGAGATTCGCCTTGAGCAGTAGCGGGATCTCGATGTAGTTGGTCCTCAGGTTGGCCTCGAGCTCGCCCTCCTGACCTGCGAAGCCCTTCTGGGAGTAGAGGAGCTCAGGCTGCAGCGAGAACACGCTGCCCAGCCCGAACGCGACGAAGGCGCCGCCGACGAAGCCCGTTTGCGACTCCTTGATGTCCTCGATGTCCGGAATGTCAGTGCTGACGGTGGCGACGTTGACGCCACCCTTGACGCCCAGGTCGATGCTCTGGGCCTGGACCTGCGGCGCTGCGAACAGCCCGATCAGAAGCGCAGTGCAAACGAGTCGTTTCATTCTGCAATACCTCGCTGTTTGCCGAACGCGCCCGCCCGTAAGGCGTGCAGCGCCCTGTGTGATATCGTAAACGTCAGTTCCGTAACGAGTTACGGTGGGCGCGACACGCAGAACGGTGCCGGAAAGCGCCCGGGAACGCGCCCCAACGCCGCAACTCACGTGCCAGCACGAGTTTGCGCGGCCATAGCTGTGCGTCGTACCGTAGGCTCCACCTACGAATCCCGTATCTCGCGGAGGATCGATGAGAACAGGCAGTCTAGCCGCACTCCGGACCCTGGCGATCCTGGCGATCCCGGCCGCGTGTGGCGGCGAACAGGCCGGTACCGCCGAGAGAGCGGATCTCGATGCCGATCCCGTGGCGCACGCCCGATCCGTGCTCGAGCGCACGCCGATCTTCGACGGGCACAACGACCTTCCGTGGGAGATCCGCACGGCGGAGGAGGCCCCCATGGACGTAGGTGCGTACGACCTGAACGAGCCGGTGCCGGGACACACGAACATCGAGCTCTTGAAGGCCGGCCGGGTCGGTGCGCAATTCTGGTCCGTCTACATTCCGGGCGAATTCGCGGACAGCGGCTATGCCCGAATGCAGCTCGAGCAGATCGATATCGCCCGCCGGATGATCGACCGGTATCCGGAGCTCGTGCTCGTAGGCAAGGCGGATGAAGTCGAGGCGGCGATGGCCGACGGACGGATCGCTTCCATGCTGGGAGTGGAGGGCGGACACGCGATCGAGAACTCTCTCGGAGCCCTGCGGGTCTACTACGACCTGGGCGCGCGCTACATGACGCTCACCCACAACGTGACCCTCGACTGGGCGGACGCCGCGCAGGACAAGGCCCTGCACGACGGCCTGACCGGATTCGGCGAAGAAGTGGTTCGGGAGATGAACCGGCTGGGCATGCTGGTGGACCTGTCGCACGTGTCGCCCGCCACGATGAGCGACGCGCTCGACGTTTCGGAAGCTCCCGTGATCTTCTCGCACTCATCGGCCCGCGCCCGGGTGGACGTTCCACGGAACGTCCCGGACTCGATCCTCTCTCGCATGTCCGAGAACGGCGGCGTGGTGATGGTGACCTTCGTGCAGCCGTTCGTGAACCGCGAAGCGGCGGACTGGGAGGACCGGCTCGCGGCGACCATTCAGGAGATGCGCGATCGGGGAGCGCCGGTAGACGATATCCGGGCAACGATCGAGGGAATCAGGCGGGATAGCCCACGGCCGCAGGCCACGCGGGACGATATCGGGGATCACATCGAGCACGTGCGGGACGTCGCCGGGATCGATCACGTGGGAATCGGCTCGGACTTCGATGGTATGAACGCACCGCTCGAGATGCCCGACGTCTCGAGTTATCCGCTCCTGTTTGCCACACTCATCGAGCGCGGCTGGACCGACGAGGACCTCGGTAAACTGGCCAGCGGAAACATCCTGCGTGCGCTGCGTGAGGCGGAGGCCGTAGCTGCCCGCCTGCAGGCCGTTCGCGAGCCATCCACGGCCGTTATAGGCGACTTTGACTAGAGCTCGCGGGGCTGGCCTAGGCCGCGTGGCGATCACGCCAGGCGGTGCCCGCCTCGATCCGGCCCCTGGCTCAGCTCGGGCGGGCAGGCTTGAACGGTCGGGTAGAGACCTCACACCCCTCTACAACCAGGACGGTCGACTCCGGGATCTCCGTCCAGTACTCCATGACATCGTTCATCGGCTCGGAGACCACCACGATCGCGTCCTCCGAATACCTCTTGAACGTCGGGTTTAGAGCTTGCAGGGCCCGCATGCTGCGGCTGTGGTACAGCGTTCGCGACCGGTGGTCGGACGAATAGCGGACCGCGTACAGGTGGTGGCCGTTGGTCAGTCCGACGGTCATCTGCACGGGGTGCTCGATCCCTAAATCCCAGCCCTTTTCCTCGACGAAGCCCACCATGCGCTCCACGCTGCCGATCGGATCATCCTCGAGCCCGAACGTGAGGGCCAGGTAAAACATCACCTCCGAGTCGGTGGTGCCTTCCATGAAGTTGTACAGGCTGGGGCTCACCCCGAAGTCAAGGTCGCGCCGCACGCTGGCGAATTCCCTGACGCGTCCGTTGTGCAGGAAGAGCCAGCGGCCGTGCCGGAACGGGTGGCAGTTGGACTGCTGGACCGGCGTGCCGCCCGTCGCCGCTCGCACGTGGGCGAGGAACATGTGGGACCGGATCTGCTCGGCGAGGTGCCGGAGATTGGCGTCGTTCCAGGCGGGTTGAATGTCCTTGTATACCCCGGGGGTGTCTCGCGAGCCGAACCATCCGATCCCGAATCCGTCTCCGTTGGTGGTGCTCGGGCCGCTTCTCGCCGAAAGACTCTGATCGATGATCGAATGCTCCGGCTTGAAGATCAGCTCCTCCAGGTAGAGCGGCGCTCCCGAATAGGCCAGCCAGCGGCACATGGTGAGTCTCCAGCGATAGGGCGCCCCGGAGCGCGAGGAGTGCACCGGAGGCGCCGGTGAGACCGGTTCACGTCCCTGACGGTCGGGCAACGAGGTGCGGTGCGCAAGCGCCGGTCGACCTTCTGGCCGGCTCCCTGCGGCTGCCGTATTCTCCTGCGCATGGCCACGTCCCTCACTGTCTTCTTCTATGCTTCTGTCGCCGCACTCTCGGCCATCCCCGGTGGCCTGGTGCGCTGGTCAGCCGGTCCCGGCGCCGATCGTTGGGTCGGGTGGGCGCACGCGCTGGCGGCCGGCGGGATGCTGGGGGCAGCCTTCGTCCTGACCGTCGTTCCTGACGTCGCAGCCGGCTACGCAGCGATCGGAGCTGCCATTGGCGTAGCCCTAATCGTGGCGACACACGCGATCACCGGCCTCGACACGCTGGACCTCAGCCGGCCGCGCCCCGAGGATCCGACGGCCGCGGGCCGCCTCGTTAAAGTCCACGCTCTGCACGCGTGCACCGAAGGGGTGGCCATCGGCGTTGCCATGGCCGTGGACCTGTCACTCGGCGTCTTCATGGCCCTCGCCATCGCGGTGCACAACGTTCCCGAAGCCGCGCTCCTCAGCCGCGCGACTCGGCGGCGGGGAGCCAGCCGGGCCCGCTCGGCGGCCCTGGCTGCAATCTCCAACATCGGCCAGCCGGGGCTGGCCGTCGTTGCCTGGCTCCTGATCGCGGCCGCCCCCTGGTCCCTGCCGTGGATCCTCGGGCTGGCGGTCGGAGCGTTGCTCACCCTCGTGATGACCGAACTGCTCCCCGCGTCGTATCGCGAGGCCGGATCTACGAGCATCGCGCTGTTGGCCAGCGTTGCGCTCGGCCTCGTCATCCTGTTCAGCGGGATTCTGTCGTGAGAGACGTCGGGCTGGTCTTCGCCTATGGACTGGTCACCGCTCTCGCCACGGGTCTCGGAGCGCTGCCTTTCCTATCGGTCCGAGCGATCTCAGGGCGTACGGTCGGCCGCCTCAATGCCGTCGCCTCGGGCCTGATGCTGGGCGCGAGCTTCGGGCTCCTGGCGGAAGGCACCCGGTTCGGAGGCTGGCAGACGTTCATCGGGGGGCTTGTCGGAGTCCTGTTCATCCTCGCCACGAATCGGTACCTCCGGGAGCGTCACGTGCACCCGGGCGTCGCGACGGGAGCCGGGGGAGACGGACTCCGCCGCATGGTCCTGATCGTGACGGTGATGACGGTCCACTCTCTTGCCGAGGGTGTGGCCATCGGAACGTCGTTCGGTGGAGGTATGGCCCTCGCAACGTTCATCACCGTGGCGATCGCCGTCCACAACATCCCCGAGGGGGTGGCAATCAGCGCGGTCCTCAGGTCCAACGGCGTCAGCGTACCGAGGTGCGCCGGCTGGAGCATCGTCTCCTCGCTGCCCCAGCCGGTGATGGCGGTTCCCGCCTTTCTCTTCGTCGAAGCCTTCGCGCCAGCGCTTCCGTACGGCATCGGGTTCGCCGCGGGGGCGATGGTATTCATGGTCATGCTCGAGATCCTGCCCGAGGCATACGGCAAGGGGTCGGCGCGTGAGGTAGGAGTGATCGCGACGCTGTCGATGATCGCGATGATCCTGTTTCAGAAGGTGGTGGCGGGCTAGGAGGGCTCACCCGGCGCCCGAGCGTGTAGACGAACAGGATTGGAGCGGTTCGACAGGGCCGCTCGCAGCCGACCTAACGATCGGAGGGCGCCGTGCGGAATGGACCGAAGTCAGTCGCACCCCGTGTCCTGATGCTCGCAGTCTCATCGTGGCTGCTGTTCCAGGCGCCGGCGGACCTGCATGCGCAGCAGGCGCGCACGATGGTCAGAGGTGAAGCCAGTCATGGGGGCTTCGGCGCAATCGTATTCAAGGGATCCGGAGTGAACGATCAGTTCGCAGGATTCTTCGGGGCCCGTGGAGCATGGCTCATCGATCACGTGTTCGCTCTGGGTGTCGGTGGCTACATGATGGGGGGTGGGGTGGACGTCCAGCGGCCGAGCGGCCAGAGGTCGCTCGACATGTGGTACGGTGGCGCTGAGATCGAGTTCATCAGCGGCTGGAGCCAGGTGTATCACATCACCTTTCTCACCCTGGTCGGAGGGGGCTCGCTGGGCCTGGAAGGTGAGTCCGATGGGATTTGGACGGTCGAGCCGGAGCTGAACCTCGAAGTCAACGTGACCCCGTACTTCCGTCTGAACTTCGGAGGGGGGTACCGCTTCGTGTGGGACGTGGATTACCCCGAGCTCGGTAACGGTGACCTGAGTCAGTTCTTCGGACAGGTATCACTGAAGTTCGGGGCTTTCTAGTCACTCCGGCGCTCCAGCAGGGCCTCTCGCGGGCTTGCCGGTAACCCGGCAGCGCGTTTAGTCTGCGGTTTCGATTCGGACTACCTTCAAAGCGCTCCGGCCATGTCCTCCTTGCACGCCGTCGTCGTCGTTCCGGCCCGCTACGACTCGCAGCGGTTCCCGGGCAAAGTCCTGGCCGAGATCGGCGGGAAGCCTCTCATCCAGTGGGTATACGAGCGCGCGGCCATGGCGCAGCGGGTGGACCGGGCGTTCATTGCCACGGATTCGGATCGTGTGGAGCGGGCATGCAGGGCTTTCACGGACGACGTCTGGCTCTCCAGGTCCCCGCACGCGAGCGGCACGGACCGGATCGCGGAGGTCGCGCGCGAGGTCGACGCGGAGATCTTCATCAATGTGCAGACCGACGAGCCGATGATGGATCCGGATCTCGTGGACGCCCTGATCGTGCTCATGGACACCGGGAATATCGACTTCGCCAGCGCCGTTGCCCCGATTCACGCGATGAATGACTTTCTGGATCCGAACGTCGTGAAGGTCGTATGCGACGCCGGCGGCGATGCGCTCTACTTCTCCAGAGCCCCGATCCCATGGCCGAGGGAAGCGACCGTGGCACCCGATGCCCCGTGGCCCGATGGACTCCGAGCCTTGAAACACATAGGGATCTACGGGTACCGGCGGGAGGCTCTGCTCGATCTGTCACGGCTGCCTCGTTCGGAGGTGGAGATCACCGAGAGCCTCGAGCAACTGCGGGTCCTGGACCGGGGGTGGAAGATGCGCATCCTCGAGTGGGACTACAAGGGGATCGGAGTCGACACCGCGTCGGACCTCGATCGACTTCGAAAACACATTAAAAAAGATACTTCAAGTTAATAGGAGATATTCCGTTGCCTGGTTTCGAGTGGTTTGGGGATGAGGAGCGCCGGGAGGTTGGGGACGTCCTCGAAACGGGGGTCCTGTTCCGCTACGGCTTCGACGACGCCCGCGGCGGCCACTGGAAGGCCCGCACGTTCGAGGAGGAGCTTTCCCGGAGGCTCGGCGTTCGCCACGCGCACCTGTGCTCGAGCGGGACTTCGGCCCTCGACATCGCGATGGCGGCGTGCGGGGTCGGAGCCGGCGACGAGGTGATCGTTCCCCCGTTCACCTTCATAGCGACGATCGAGGGAGTGCTCCAGGCGGGGGCCGTTCCGGTGTTCGCGGACATCGAGGAGACGCTGTGCCTCGATCCGGACTCGGTGAAGGCGCGCGTGACGGAGCGCACTCGGGCCGTAATCCCGGTGCACATGTGCGGGTCCATGGCCCGAATCGACGAGCTGAAGGCCGTGTGTTCCAGCGCGGGTTTGGCGATGATCGAAGACACGGCGCAGGCACTGGGTGCGAGTTTCGAAGGCCGATCTCTGGGGACATTCGGCGACATGGGGTGTTTCTCGTTCGACCCGGTGAAGACAATCACGTGCGGCGAGGGTGGGGCGGTCGTGACGGACGACGAGGACCTGTACCATCGGGCCGAGCAGTACGCCGACCACGGCCACGATCACGTGGGAAGCGACCGCGGCGCGGAGGGACACCCGATCCTCGGCACGAATCACCGGATCAGCGAGCTCGGGGCGGCGGTGGGCCTGGCGCAACTGCGGAAGTTGGACCGGATCCTCGCGGTACAGCGCCGACATAAGGCACGGCTGCGTGACGCGTTTGCCACATGTCGCGGGGTGAGTTTCCGCGAGATTCCGGATCCGGCGGGGGATTCGGCCACGTTCCTGTCGATCTTCGCCCCGGACGAGAGTACGGCCCGGTCGTGGACCGCGTCCCTGGCCGAGGCCGGCGTGCCGGGCTGCTTCTACTGGTACGACAACAACTGGCACTACGCGCGCAAATGGGATCACATGAGGGAACTGAGCACTCCGGGCCGATCCGCGCTCGCTTTGCTCGATCCGCCGCCGGACCTCTACGCGGCGGACATAGAGCGCTCGGACAGGGTCATTTCGCGCACGATCTCCATGTTGGTCAAACTGTCCTGGACCGACGACGAGTTGAGCGCGATACAGGAACGGATCGCGGCGGCGCTGGAGGGCTGACTGATGTTCAGGAACTTCCCCATGATCTCTCGCGTGGTCTACGGTCGCGGCAGTTTCGACCAGCTGGATGAGATCCTCGCGGAGCGAAGGCGGCCCGGCCGCGATTCCATGATCTTCGTGGTCGACGACGTGTTCGACGGGGCCCGGCTGGCGGACCGCGTACCGGTGAGGGAAGGCGACGTGCTTCTGTGGGCGAACGTGGACGTCGAGCCCAAGACGTCGTACGTGGACGAAATGACGGACCTGGCGCGGGCGGCGGCGGGAGACAAGCCAGCGGGGATCGTGGGGATCGGCGGCGGAAGCGTCATGGACCTCGCCAAGGCGATTTCGCTCATGCTCACGAATCCGGGATCGTCGGCCGACTACCAGGGCTGGGACCTGATCCGCGAGGCTTCGATCTATCACGTGGGAGTCCCGACCCTCTCGGGCACTGGAGCCGAGGTCTCGCGTACGGCGGTGCTGACCGGGCCCGAGAAGAAGCTGGGCCTCAACTCCGACCACACCGTGTTCGACCAGGTGGTTCTCGATCCGGATCTGATCGCCGACGCACCGGATCGCCAGCGCTTCTACACGGGCATGGACTGCTACATCCACTGCGTCGAGTCCCTGGAGGGCACGTATCTCAATGCGTTCAGCGAGGCTTACGGCTCGAAGGCGCTCGAGCTGTGCCGGGAAGTCTTCCTGGGAGAGCGGACGCCGGAGTCGGACGAGAAGCTCATGATGGCGTCGTTCTTCGGCGGCATGAGCATCGCTTACTCGCAGGTGGGCGTGGCGCACG
This sequence comes from Gemmatimonadota bacterium, assembly GCA_039585235.1. GTDB lineage: Bacteria > Gemmatimonadota > Gemmatimonadetes > Palauibacterales > Palauibacteraceae > Benthicola. The sequence goes on from JBDGWG010000022.1 coordinate 60,569, forward strand.
CGACCTCGTACGGGCTTTCCTACGTCCTGGGGCTGAAGCATGGGGAGGGGAACTGCGTGGCGTTCAACCACCTCGAGGAGTTCTATCCCGAGGGGGTCGAGGAATTTCACCGGATGGCCGAACTGGCGGCCATCGACCTCCCGACCGGTGTGATCCAGGCGCTGTCGGACGACCAGATGGAGCGCATGATGGACGTGTCGCTGGGCATGGCTCCCCTGTGGGAAAACGCGCTCGGCCCGGCCTGGCGGGAGCGCATGACGAGGGACCGCCTGCGGTCTCTATACGAGAGGATGTGACGGAGCGTGCCGGGACCGGTGACCGAAGGCCCGAATCCCCTGAGAACGCGGATCTACGAGGTCGTTAGGCGCATCCCCGTCGGACAGGTGGCCACCTACGGCCAGGTTGCGAGGCTGGCGGGAGTGCGCGGGCACGCCAGGCAGGTAGGCTACGCCTTACACGACCTCCCGGAGGGCAGTGACGTTCCGTGGCACCGGGTGATCAACGCGCGCGGCGAGATCAGCCTCAGGAGTTCCTCGGGTGCGGACCACGAGCAAAGGCGGCTCCTGGAGGAAGAGGGAATCGACTTTGGAAGCGGAGGGAGGATCGAGCTCTCGCGGCACCGGTGGCGAGCCCATCCCGTGCTGTCGGAATGAGAATCCGCCGGGCGGGGTCTAATGCTCGAATGGGGGGAGAGCCTCGTCACGGCCGTATGTACCTGGCGCTGCCTGCCCCGGATCCCGAACAGATGGCGGGGGAGAACCACATGTCGGGGCCCGACACCATGGACCGACCCGGTCGTTCGCCCGACTTCAGCCTTGCGCGCAGCGGCTGAGTCCCGGGTCCGGGAGACGAACGGCGTGACGGAACGGACGGAGTCTGCATCCGATCGTGACTTGATCGACAGAGCCCGCGCGGGCGACGAGCGCGCGTTCCAGGACCTCGTGGAGCGCTACGAGCCTCGGGTGGCAGCCACCGTGGTTGGAATGCTCGGCCCGGGCGACGAGGCGGAAGATGTGGGCCAGGAGACCTTCATTCGCCTGTATTGTTCGCTGGAGCGGTTCCGAGGCGAATCGAGTCTCGGGACATACGTGACACGCATCGCGATCAACCTGTCGCTGACGGCCCTGAAGCGGCGCCAGCGGTGGACATCGAGGTTCGTGCGCCAGGACGAACGGGAGTGGGAACCCCCTGAGGCATCCCGAGACCCGCGCGGAGAGCAGGATCGGGAGGACACGGCTCGGACGGTCCGGGCGGCCGTGGAGCGGCTGGCGCCGAATCACAGGTCCGTCGTCGTGCTCAGGATGATCGACGGCTACTCGACGAGGGAGACGGCGGAAATACTAGGCATACCGGTGGGGACCGTCATGTCGCGCCTCGCTCGGGCGATGGACCGGCTGGAGACAGATATGAAGGAGAATGAGGATGGATGACCACGAGCTGCTGATCCGGTACAGGGACGGAGACCTGTCGGAAGAGGAGACAGCCCGGGTCGCCGAGAGGTTGCGGGACGACGCCGTGCTGAAGTCAAGTCTGGAGAACATGGATGCGCTCGCGGCAACCCTCGAGCAGGGCGCTGCCGACTCGTTCGGTCCGTTCTTTTCCGCCAGGGTGATGGCGAGGATCCGACGGGCCGATGCCGCGGGGCCGGTCGAGGGGATGTACGAGGCTCTGCGCTGGATGTTCGCCCGGGCTGTCGTGGCCTGTCTCGTGATGGTGGTCGGGATCGGCCTCTACTCGGCGATTGGCGGCGGGTATGGAGGCTCGATGGTCGACGCGATGCTCGGTCTGCCGGAGGCCACGCTGGAAACGGCCCTCACTCTCGGAGGCTGAGGAGCGAGCCATGCAGACACGTACGAAGTCCGCCTTTCTTCTCCTGACAGTGCTGGTTCTCGGCATGGTGATCGGCATCCTGATCAGCGGTGTGTTGCATAACCGCCGCATGCAGAGAATCGCCCGGATCCGCACGGGTCCGGGTATCTCTCAGCTGATCGAGCGAGCGGTCGAGCCGGAGAGCGAGGAGCAGAGGGCCCGCATCCGCGAGATCATGCAGGACGCGGCGCCCCGATTCGAGGAGGTCTTCCAGCGCACTCAGGAGGAAATGCGAGTCCTGTCCGACTCCGTGATGTCGGAGCTCGAGGCGATCCTCAATCCGGAGCAGATGGAGGAGCTGAGAAGGCACATGGAGATGCGCCGCCGCCCGCCGCCCGAAGGGTGGCGCGGCAGACAGAGGCCGGGTCGGAAGCCGCCACGTGACGGTCCGCCGGGCGGCGCCCCACCACCCGACGCGCCTCCACCTCCGCCCGAGTAGCCTGGCGCCGACCAGCCCGCACGTTGCACGTGGCGCAGCGCGGGATCATACAATATGCGGCACCCTGCAAAGAGTGCTTCGGTTCGCCCGACGCCCTGCTGCGCGGGTGCAACGATCCGGTGTCGCGTGAGACCGGTCTGGCGCGTCGTGTAGGGCAGGCCGCGCGCCGCGCGTGTGCGCCGGCGGCGGCCTTCCGCGACTCGGGGGGTGAACGAGTCGCTCCTTGGCATACCTTTCGCGGTGACCGTGGGGGGGACTGCGCCTGTTGGTCGTTGGCGCGATCGTGATTATCTTGGTAATACCAGTAGATAATCAGACTGTCAGGGGGATATAAACGTGTTGAGAATGACCCAAAGATCGCTGCGACACGTCCGTCGCGCAGGAGGTCCTCTACCAGTGCGGGATGGACTGGGAGAGGCCGGGCAGGCCCTCGTGGAGGTCGCGATCGCCCTACCGATTCTCCTCGCGCTCCTGGTCGGTATCTTCGAGTTCGCCCGTGCCTATAACATTCAGCAGGTGATCACGAATGCGGCCAGGGAAGGGGCCCGGGAGGGAGTCGTGGCTGCAGACGGGCTGGCGGCTTCCCAGGCCGCGGGCCTACCCGTGGTCAACGGTCGGCTGACGGATGCCAACATCAACCCCGTCTCGGCGACGATCACCTTCACGTGCAACCCCGCCGCGTGCGAGAATGGCGACGCGCTATCGGTGGATATCTCACTGCCCTACAAATTCGTGTTCATCGGTCCGGTTCTCAGCCTGTTCTCCAGCGGGGTGGACCCGGGCACGATCAACCTGACTTCGACCGCGACGATGAGGAAAGAGTGAGGCGTCGGGTTCGAGCCCCGGACCCTGAACGAACGAAGGCCCGGACGCTCTAGCAGCGGCCGGGCCTCTCCACATCCGGGATCGCCCTGGATCTAGCGTCGGAAGAAGCCGCCGCCCTTCTCCTCTTCACCGACCGGCTCGTGCAGGGTGCTGATGAACGCATCCCCGGGGAGGTCCGTGTCGATGTTGCCGTAGATCGGCTTCTCGTTGCGCAGTATGTCTACGAACGGGGCCATGGCACTGAAGGGAAGGAACACCACGCACAGCCTGGCATCCTCACTCCACATCGAGCCAGGCGCGTCGGCTCCGTCCGGGAGGAAATAATAGATCAGCCGCAGGAACTCGCCGAAACAGGCCACGACGCCCCTCGGCCGGACCTCGACGCCTCCGAAAGTCTTGGGGTGATCGCCCAGCGTGATCTGGTAGCGCTCGACCAGGAAGTTGTGCTTCGCCATTTCTTGCTCCTCGGATGGTGACCCCGGAAATCCCGTTCAAGTCGAGCGGAATAATATAGCACGGCCCGCGAGCGCGCGACCGGGCACCGCTGCGGGCGTTCGCGCGATCAGAAGTGACCCAGAAACCGTTCGGCCATCTCGGGTCCAGCCGCTCCGTCTTCGTGCTTGAAGAAGAAACCGTTCGGCCATCTCGGGTCCAGCCGCTCCGTCTTCGTGCTTGAAGAGCGCGACGGGGACTCGCCGACTTTGGACAACATCTAACAGATGCCCTGATAGCTCCTGTATGGAGGGCGGACATCTTCCATACCGCGCTGTCGTTCGTACGCCCCGTTTCCGTCCCCGAATCCGCACAGGTTTTCGCACAGACGCTCGTGTGCGTGTCCGCGTGGTTTCTCTCAGTGAGAGGGAAGGCGTCGGTTGCAGGCCGGTGGGGAAGCCCGCTTCGCCTATGGTCTGCCGGTCACTGGCTGGTCGGCTCCGGAGACTCGACTCCGAGTGCGGTCCAGGTGTCTCCACTGGCGTCCCCAAGCCAGATCCTCTGGGGTCGGCTGAACACGTTCGGGCTGGCAACTCACGAAGAACAAGGAGCAGGTGATGATCAACAAGACGGAATCGGGGAACCAAGAGGCCACCGAGCCTGCGGTCGCGCCTGAGGCCCATTGGCTGCACATCTGCGAGAAGATCGTGATCGGTACAAGACCGGCAAGGAACGCC
>JBDGWG010000023.1:0-39419 GCA_039585235.1 Gemmatimonadota bacterium
TCACGACGGACGATTCGGACCAATTCTGCGGCACCTGCCACAACCGGGGCGGAGTCAACGCCGATATCCCGGTAAGTGGAGAGTTCATCAGGCACCACGAGCAGTACAACGAGTTTGCCAACTCCGTGCACGCCACCACTGGCATCACCGGCTGCAACGACTGCCACGATCCGCACCTCGGGACGCGGTACGACAATGGCGGCTTCGTTCTGTCCTGCGTGACCTGCCACCCGAGCCAGGCAGCCACCAACGCCCACGGTGTTCCCATCGCGGATGGCAATGACACGGATTCGGCCTGCATCACCTGCCATATGCCGCAGGCCGGCAAGTCGGCCGTGGCGGACGCCACCAACCCGATCTTCGTGGGCGACGTGAAGACGCACATCTTCACGATCAACCCGGGCGCGCTGAACAAGGAATACTTCTTCAACGCCGACTCCACTCTGGTCGCGACGGCCGCTGATGGAGTCACGCTGGACTTCGTCTGCTACCAGTGCCACGATGATCCCGTGACTGGCACGGGAGGAGGCGGCATCGAGCTGGACCTGGCTGCCCTGTCGGCCAAGGCGGACGGGATCCACACTCCGTAACCCGAACAGGCCCGGCCGGGGGTTGCTTTCCCCAGTCCGGCATGGCCATTGGAAGGCCGGTCCCGATCCAGGGGCCGGCCTTTCGCTTATGGGGTTCGGTTGCCAGTCCGTCTGCCGGTTCGGCCCGAGATCCTGAGGAACTCCACACTCGACCGGCGGCCTGACCTCTGAAGCGGTTGATTGTCCCCGGTAAATTGTGACTCCGGCCCGTCGTGACTGTCTATGACGACGGAAGGTCCCGGCGTCCAGCGCCGATAGGTGACCTCGAAACCTCGTGGAGGTCAGCATGACGTACAGATTCCTGCCCACGGCCGTCGCAATTCTCGTCTTCGCCTTGCCGCTCCAGGCTCAGCAGCCGTTTCCCACGAGCACCCCGACGAGTACTCCGCCGAGCCAGCCAGACACCGAGCTGGAGACTGCCACGCAAGGGCGTGGGGTCGACCAGGAATCACCGTCGGAGATCGAGCGCGCACAGCACTATCGGTTGGCACTGGACGAATTCCTGGTCCTGGTCCCGTTCCGCGCCTCCGATGACATCCGTGCCGACATCGACCGCAGCCGCCGGGACGAAGAGCGGGCCCGGGAAGAGAAGCGGAACGCGGAAGAGCTGGAGCGGCTGGCGCGTGACCAGCTCGACGTGCAGAAAGAGGAGATCGACGCGATCAAGGCGCGCCTCAAGGTCGCCAAGAACGATGACCGTGAGTCCGACGCGATCGTGCTCGAATCGGACAAGAAGCTGGCCGAGGGAGCCAAGAAGCTCCTGGAGAAGCGCCGCGAGATGCGCCGCAAGGAGATCAAGGGCTGGGATACGGTCGCGAAACTGGCTTCCGCGACCCGCAAATCGGCCGAGCTGGAGCTCGAGCTGGCGAACGCCCGCGACGAGCTGCGCGATCGTGGTCCCCGGGGGAGCGGCGACGAGCTCCGCCGCCTCGAGCGCCGGGTGAACGAGTTCGAGAAGCGTACGCTGGAATCTCAAAAGGAGCGCGCCGAGCTGCGCGCGAAGGTGGCTCAGACGGAGCGCGACGTCGTGAACAGCCGTCTCCAGCTGCTCAAGACGCGCGGCAAGATCGAGTCGGGCGGCTGAGCGAGCCTGAGCACGCCCGACATTCCGGTCCGGGCTACTGGGCCCCTCCTCATCTAGAGGGAAAGGAACGCAAGGATGGCCATCGCCAAGCACATCGAGCTTACGACGGATTCCAATGTCAGCTTCGAGGCCGCGATCCAGGAAGGGCTGGAGCGGGCTTCCAAGACCGTGGACGGCATTCGCAGCGCGTGGGTGAAGGACCAGCAGGTCCTGATCGAGAACGGACGCGTGACAACGTACCGCGTGAATCTCAAGGTGACGTTCGTTCTGCAGGACTGACGTCAGGGATGCGGCGAGGGTCGTCTTGTGCGGCGGGCCTCGCTGTCATTCCCGGCGTATCGCCCTGGCCGTCAGCCTTCGCGTGACACCAGGTAGCGCAGGCGCGCCACCAGCATTCCGATGGCCACCTCGTTCTCGCCACCTTCGGGCACGATGACGTGAGCGTGCCGCCGGCTCGGTGCCACAAACTCGAGATGCATCGGCCTCACCGTCTTCTGATACTGCCGGACGACCGACTCCACCGTGCGGCCCCGCTTCTTCGTGTCCCGTCCCAATCGCCGGATGAACCGAATGTCCGAATCCGTGTCCACGAACACCCGGATATCCATCAGGTCTCGTAGCTCGGGTTCCGCGAGTACCAGGATGCCGTCGATGATGATCAGCGGACGCGGTTCGATGCGACGTATCTCGGCTCGCCGTCGGTGCACCGTGAAGTCGTACTCGGGCACTTCGACGGCCTGGCCCGCGAGGAGGAGCCGCAGATGCTCCGCCATAAGGGATGTCTCGAGGCTGTCCGGGTGATCGTAGTTGATCGCCGTCCGCTGCTCGAGAGTCAGGTCTGGATTATCGCGATAGTAGGAATCGTGATGCAGGAGGCTCGCCGACGTGGGCTCCAGACCTTCGAGAATCTTCCTGACCACTGTGGTCTTGCCCGACCCGCTGCCGCCGGCGACGCCGAGGACCACGGGCCGCATGTCCGAGCCGGCGGGGTCGGCGGACGGGGATTCCGACCCGGAGACTGTGCGCCTCGAATCCACGGTTTCGGCGATCCTCCCCATGACCTCATCTCGAGTCGTTGAACCGGTCACATTTAAGAATAGCTCCCGTCCGCGAGCCGCGCGACGAAACCTCTGTTGAGCGACACAAGATATCCTGTCCCGCGGACGTGTATATTCGGTAACACAGAATGGATCGTCGCTACGATTCCCCCGGGGGCCTCGATGACTCGACGAAGCGCAGTGAATTCCGGCGATGGAAGCCAACGCCATGGGGTGACTCTCGGGTGAGAGAGCGAGCGCTGGCCTGGCTCCGATGGCTCGCGACTGCGGGCGCGATCCTCGCTGCCTGGGTGGCGATCGACAGTTCGATGGGTAGTGGATTAGCGTCCGAGGCTGCCGACGATCCCGAGTTCTTTCTGTTCTGGGGTTTGCCGTTCGCGGTCGCCGCCGTCTTCCTTGGTTGGTTTGCGCTTCGTGGAGGTCGCGCCGATGTCAGGGACCAGGCGAAGCATGGTTGCCTGGGGAGCGTCCTGTTGGGCTCGGCCGTATTCCTGCTGTACTTCGCCAGTCCGCTGCTGGTGCGGCGGGATACGCTGACTGGAGCCGCGGCTGCTCTTCTCTACGCGCCCCTGGGCGCGGTTCTGGGGCTCCTGATCGGTATCGCCGTCGCCAGGGCGCGCAGGCACCACCGCTAGGGCGCCGCTCCCGGACTTCCGTTGCTCCCGGGACACCTTCGCTCGGCACTCACTATGACTATATTTGCAGCCACGTCTCGCCTCACCGGCACATCTCAGTGGAGCCGTGATGAATCATTCCGTTCGTCGAATCGCGATCAACACCGGGGGCGGCGATGCGCCCGGACTCAACGCGGTCATCCGCGCCGTCGTGCTGTCGGCGCTGCAGCGTGGGTGGGAGTGTCTCGGGATCCGTGACGGGTACAATGGCCTCCTCATCCCCGAGGCGTACCCCGACGGGGGCGTCGTCCCTCTTACGCGCGATTCGGTTCGCGGAATCACTCACCTTGGCGGCACGATCCTCGGCACCACCAACCGGGGGAGTCCACTGGCGTATCCCACGCTCGGTGACGATGGCCAGTGGTATGAGCGGGACCGCACGGACGAGCTGGTCGCGAAACTGAAGGAGTTGGAGGTGGACGCGCTCGTTGCCATAGGGGGCGACGGTTCGCTGGCGATCGCGAACGCGCTGTCCGATAAGGGCGTCCGCGTGGTCGGCGTTCCCAAGACCATCGACAACGACCTGGCAGAGACCGTCGTGACGTTCGGGTTCGACACGGCCGTCAGCTTCGCGGCCGAAGCGGTGGACCGCCTCCACTCGACGGCCGAAGCGCACGACCGGGTGATGGTGGTCGAGGTGATGGGTCGGTACGCCGGGTGGATCGCGCTGCACGCCGGAGTCGCGGGCACGGCTGACGCTACCCTGATTCCCGAGATCCCATACGACATCGAGAAAGTAGCCGACAAGATCAGGCAGCGGGCCGAGCGAGGTCGCGATTTCGCGATCGTAGTGGTAGCGGAGGGGGCGCACCCGATCGGTGGCGAGCGCTCGATCGTGGCGAAGGAAGTCGGGCAGCAGGAACGCCTGGGCGGCATCGGGCACCAGGTAGCGGACCAGCTCGCGGAACTGACCGGCAAGGAAACGCGGACCGTCGTCCTGGGTCACCTGCTGAGGGGCGGAAGCCCGACCACGCGTGACCGCATCCTGGCGCTCCGGTTCGGGTCAGCGGCAGTGCGGGGCCTGGCGGAGGGTTGCTTCGGGTGTATGGTGGCCCTCGATCCGCCCACCGTGCGCTACGTGCCCCTGTCCAGCGCGATCAAGCGCATGAAGACCGTTCCGCTGGACTGTGACACCATGCGTACGGCGCGTGAGCTGGGGATCAGCTTCGGGGATTGAGACGGATATTCCGCTCCGATTACCAGTGACGGTATGACGACCCATCGCGTAACCGGCCTTCGGCTCTGTGTTCGGGTGAACCCGGGATTGCCAGCCGGGACGATTCGCCACACATTCGTCGCCCACGGGAAGAAATACGCCGGCTGAAGACCGCCGGAAAACACAACAGGGAGAAGTCCAGATGAAGAAGTTGTTTGTCGTCCTCGCCCTTCTGCTGGTGGCGAAGACCGCCTACGCCCAGGAGCAGTACGTTGAGCTCCTCAGGTCGGACATCAAGACGCAGAAGGTAGCCGTGATGACCGACGCCATGGCACTCGAAGAGGCGCAGTCCGAGCCGTTCTGGCAGATCTATCGGGACTACGACTACGAGCTCTCGAATATCGTCGATCGGCGTATCACGCTCATCAAGGACTACGCGGCGAGCTTCAGCGCCATGACGGACGAGAAGGCGGCCGAGCTGGCCAAGACGAGCTTCAAGGTCGAGAGTGATCGGGCGAAGCTGCGCGAGAAGTACTACAAGAAGTTCGCGAAAGATGTCTCGCCGCTCGTCGGCGCGCGCTGGCTCATGCTCGAGCGCACGATCAACAACCTCATGGACCTTCAGATCGCGGCCGAGATGCCCCTGATCCAGGAAGGTTGGGAGGCCCCGCCCCCGCCGGAGAACTGATTACGGGTGGACTGCCGCACGGTCGGTACAGAGGCGAAGGCCATGTAGTTGAGGGGTCGCCCACGGAGCGGCCCCTTCTGGATCAGCCCCGCAGAATACTCCGCAGGACGAAGCCCACGTTGGCGGGACGTTCGGCGAGCCGGCGCATGTACCACGGAAACCAGTAGGCACCGTAGCTGATCAGGACCCTCGTCCGATACCCGGACTCGGCCAGGCGTGCCTGAAGGTCGCGCTGAATCCCGTAAAGCATCTGGAATTCGTACAACTCCCGAGGACATTTCATGTCCGCGGCGCGACGGTTGATCTCGGCGATCATGTCCGCGTCATGCGTCCCGAACGAGACCCGTGCCGCTCCATCGCGCGCGGCCTCGAGCAGGGTCCCGGAAAGACGCAGGAAGCTGCTGTCCACATCCGCCTTCTTCGGGTACGCCCGGTCCGCCGGCTCCTTGTAGGCTCCCTTCACCAGCCGGATCATCGGCGAGAGAGTGAGCAGCTCCTCGAGGTCAACGTCGGTACGATACAGGTACGATTGCAGGCAGATCCCGACGTTCTTGTTCTCCGCTCGCAGCACCCGGTACAGGTCGAGCGTCGGGTCGCAGTAGCGCGTGGACTCCATGTCCACCGCCACCGGCTGCCCGTGCTCGGCGGCTCCCGCCGCCAGGGCCTGGAGGTTCTGTGCCGCGATGTCGAAACCGAGGTCGAGACCGACATGCGTCGGCTTGACCGAGATGTACGCGTCGAGGTCGGTTCCTGCGCTGCGGGCGAGAAGTCCCAGATACTCGCGCGTCACGGATGCGGCCGCTTCCGTGTCGTCCACGTTCTCGCCGAGCAGCGTGAGGATCGAGCTGATCCCCCTCTCGCCCAGGGACCCCGCGGCGTTCAGTGCATCGTCCGCCGTCTCGCCGGGCATGAAACGGGTCGTGGCCCGTCGTACGAACCGACGGCGCGACATCTGATCCGCCAGCCAACGACTCTCGGATCCCTTGAGCAGCAATGCCCGGGCGAGTCCCATGTGCGCGTTCTCCGGCGAGCGGGGTGAGAGTCCCACCTCGAGGACTCTTGGCCGGGACCCAATGTGCCGGCGCCATGCCCCCCGGGCAACGCTGGAACACCCGGATGTGCAGGCGCGCGGGGCGTCCCGTATGTTCGGGCGTCGTAATCAGGCCAGGCCGTGCCGAGCGGCTCCTCGAGGAACGGAGACCTGATGGCTTCGCGTACCCCGGCAAAGATGGGCATGTGGATGGCCGCCGCGCTCGTGGTCGGGAACATGATCGGCTCGGGCGTCTTCCTCCTTCCCGCATCTCTCGGATCGTTTGGCGGCATTAGCCTGCTCGGCTGGGGCTTCACGTGCGCCGGAGCTCTACTCCTGGCCCTCGTGTTCGCGCGTCTGAGCCGTCTGGTTCCCCGCGCTGGGGGTCCCTACGCCTTCTCGCGGGCCGGCTTCGGAGATTTCGCCGGCTTCCTGGTCGGGTGGGGATACTGGATTTCGATCTGGGTGGCCAACGCGGCTCTGGCCGTGGCGTTCACGAGCTACCTGTCGTGGTTCTGGCCCGCGCTGGCGTCGGACCGCGCGCTGGCGTCGACCGTGGGCATCGGGGCGATCTGGCTTCTTACCTGGGTGAACGTGCGTGGAGTCCGGACGGCCGGTTCGGTGCAGGTCGTGACCACGATCTTGAAGCTGGTCCCCCTGGTCGCTGTGGGGACCCTCGGTCTCCTGTATCTGGACCCCGACAACTTTCGCCCGTTCAACGCCAGCGGTGAAGGCACTTTCCCGGCGATCACCGCGGCGGCCACCCTCACTCTGTGGGCTTTCCTCGGCTTCGAGTCGGCCACCGTCCCGGCGGAGGAAGTCGTGAACCCGGAGCGAACGATCCCGAGGGCCACCGTGCTGGGCACGGTTCTCGCCGCCGTCGTCTACGTGCTTGGCACCGCGGCTGTGATGGGGGTGATCCCGGCCGCAGAGCTTACGGGCTCCAACGCCCCTTTCGCGGACGCCGCGAGCCGCATGTGGGGCGGATGGACAGCGCCGGCCGTGGCCGCGGGCGCCATGGTCTCCGCCTTCGGAGCCCTCAATGGATGGATCCTGCTGCAGGGGCGCATTCCGTGGGCCGCGGCACGCGATGGGATCTTCCCGGCAGTTCTCGCCCGGACCTCGAAGCGCGGCACGCCGGCCTTCGCTCTCGTCTTCTCGAGCGTTCTCGTGACCGGGCTCATGCTGCTGAACTCGAGCGAGACCCTGGTGGACCAGTTCACGTTCGTCATCCTGCTGGCCACCCTGACCGCCCTTCTACCCTATGCGATCTGCGCCCTTGCCGAGATCATGATCTACGCGCGCGACCGGGAGAGGTTCGAGGGGCGTCGGCTCACCGGGGCCGTAATTACCGCCCTCCTCGGGTTCGTCTACGCCATGTGGGCGATCGCGGGCGCCGGCCAGGAAACGGTTTACTGGGGGCTCATCCTGCTCTTCGCCGGCCTGCCGATGTACGTGTGGGTGGTGTGGCGGCGCGGGTCCGGGTTGCCTGAGGCACTGGAGGAGTCGGAGCGATGAGCCGCGTGAGCGCGCTCGGCCAGTCCGATGTCCTTCCACTCCGGAGTGTCCTGCTGAAGCACGCCCGCGAGGCTTTCGGAGATCAGCCGACACTGGACGCGACGTGGGAAGATCTCGGCTATCTGAGCCGTCCGGACTTCGCCGGCGCCGTCGCCGAGTACGATGACTTCCTGGCGCTCCTCGAGAGCCTCGAGTTGGAGGTTCACGTGGCGCCCGCCGATCCCGGGACGGGACCGGACTCCATCTACGTGCGGGACGCGGCTGTCGTGTGCGATCGGGGAGCGATTCTATGTCAGATGGGCAAGCGGGCGCGCGCCGCCGAACCCGGCGCGGCAGAGAGAGTGCTGCGGAAAGCCGGAGTTCAAATTCTCGGCCGAATCAAGGGAGCAGGCAGGCTGGAGGGCGGCGATGTCGCGTGGATCGACGAGCGGACCGTGGCTGTCGGGCGCGGCTACCGCACCAACGGCGAGGGGATCCGGCAGCTGCGCGGCCTGTTAGGGAGTGGAGTGGACAGGGTCGTTCCGGTGCCGCTTCCGCACTGGCGCGGGCCCGGGGACGTGTTCCACCTGATGTCGATGTTCAGCCCGGTGGACCGGGACCTTGCCGTGGTCTACTCTCCGCTGCTTCCGGTGCCGTTCCTCGAGCTCCTCCTCGAGCGCGGGTACGAGCTTGTGGAGGTAGCGGAAGAAGAGTTCGATAGCCTGGGTTGTAACGTGCTGGCCGTTGGACCGCGTCGCTGCGTGGCGATCGAGGGTAACCCGGTCACGAGGCGGCGCCTGGAAGCAGCCGGAGCCGAAGTGCACACGTACCGGGGCCGCGAGATCAGCGTGAAGGGTGGAGGTGGTCCGACGTGTCTCACACGACCGCTCGTGCGTTCGGAGTAGGACCTGACATGCGAAGGAGCAGGATCATGCGGATCGAGATGAGATCGACGCCGGTCGTTGCGGCGATGGTGTCGACGCGCCTCATGCTCCTGGCGGTGGTCGTGCTGGCAAGCTTGCCAGCTCCTGCCAGGTCTCAGGACACCGGCCCCTTGCATGCACAGATCGACCGTCGCGCGTCCGAGGTCACGGATGACGTGATCTCCTGGCGCCGGGACATCCACGAGAACCCGGAGCTCGGGAATCGAGAATTCCGCACGGCAGGAATCGTCGCCGAGCATCTCCGATCCCTCGGGCTTGATGAAGTACGGACGGACGTGGCCCACACCGGCGTAGTGGGCGTGCTGCGTGGCGGCCGGCCGGGACCGGTGCTGGGCCTGCGCGCCGACATGGACGCGCTTCCCGTAACGGAGCTCACCGACGTGCCCTTCGCCTCAACCGTGACCACGGAATACAACGGACACGAAGTCGGCGTCATGCACGCCTGCGGACACGACGTGCATACCGCTGCACTCATGGGCGCGGCCAGCGTGCTGGCCGGGATGAGGGAAGACCTGGCCGGGACGGTGGTCTTCCTGTTCCAGCCTGCCGAAGAAGGCGCCCCGCAAGGTGAGGAAGGCGGGGCCGAGCTGATGATCGCGGAGGGCGCGGTCGAGTCGCCCCGACCGGAAGCCTACTTCGGGCTCCACACGTCGCCGTTTCCCACCGGATTTATCGGCTGGAAATCAGGCGGAGCCATGGCGAGCGCCGACGAGTTCACGATCACGGTGACCGGCAAGCAGACGCACGGCGCAGCGCCGGAGATGGGCGTCGATCCGATCGTGGTGGCGTCGCAGATCGTCCTTGCCCTGCAGACCATTCCCAGTCGCCAGGTAGCCGCCATCGATCCAGTCGTGGTTTCCGTCGGCAAGATCGAGGGCGGAGTACGCTTCAACATCATCCCGGAGACCGTGAAGCTGGACGGCACGATTCGCACACACGACCCGGCGGTGCAGAACGATGTCCACGAGCGCATTCGCCGCACAGCGAAGAGCATCGCTGAAGCCTCAGGGGCCACCGCGGAGGTCGAGATACGTCGCTTCTATCCGGTCACATACAACGATCCGGATCTGGTCGCGGCATCTCTCCCGAGCCTGCGCCGAGTAGTGGGCGATCAGGGCCTGATTCAGATCCCCCCGCTCATGGTAGCCGAGGACTTTTCGTTCTTCGCGCAGCAGGCGCCGGGCTTCTACTTCGTGCTCGGAGTCAACGCACCCGGTGTGGACTACGGGGAAGCGGCCTCGAACCATTCGCCGTACTTCTACGTGAACGAGGACGCCTTAGATATCGGGGTGCGAGCTTTGGCTACGCTGGCGGTGGATTACCTGGAGCGGGGAGGCGACTGACCTGAGGACGGAGCGGCGTCCCCCACACCGCTATCGCCCGACGGAGACTGCACCCGTCGGGCGCCTTTGCTTAGACTGGAGTACCGGGAAACGGCGAGACTTAACGGTAACTCGAGCGGAGAGACGATGACGATTCTCGTGACAGGCGGAACGGGGACAGTCGGGAGCCAGGTTGTCGCGAATCTGGTGGCGGCGGGACAGGACGTGCGGGTGCTGACCCGATCTCCCGAGAAAGCGGCCGCCTTACCGGACGGCGTGACCGGAGCCATCGGCGCTCTGTCCGAGCCGTCCACCCTCGGGTCCGCGTTCGAGGGAGTGGAGCGCCTGTTCCTCCTTACGCCGCTCGCCCAGGACGAGGTGGACCAGGGCCTGGCCGCGATCGAGGCGGCGAAGGCAGCAGGCGCGGGGCGCATCGTCTTCATGTCGGTGCACCAGGCGGATGAGGCTCCTCAGATTCCCCACTTCGCGAGCAAGGTCGAGATCGCGCGCGGGCTTGAGCGGTCGGGGCTCCCTTACACGGTGATCGAGCCCAACAGCTTCTATCAGAACGACTTGATGCTGCAACATCCGCTCATGCAGTTCGGGGTCTATCCAAATCCCATCGGTTCCGTGGGCCTCAACCGGGTGGATGTGCGGGACATCGCCGCCGCGGCTGTCGCGGCCCTCACGGAGGACGGCCACGAGGGTGAACACTACCCGGTGGTCGGTTCCGACGTCAGCACGGGCGAGGGCACGGCTCGAGCCTGGGGGGCCGCCCTCGGCTCCGGGGTGACCTACGCGGGTGACGACCTGGACGTCTGGGCCCAGGCCGTCTCCACGATGATGCCAGCCTGGCTGATCGCAGACCTCCGGATCATGTTCGAGGACTTCCAGACGCGAGGACTGCTGGCGTCAGCCGATGACTTTGCCCGCCAGGGGCGTATCCTCGGAAGGGACCCGATCCCCTTCGATCGGTTCGCGGCCGAAGTTGCCGCCATGTGGAAAAACGAGGCAGCCGGGGGCTGACGCCGGAACCTATGGGATGCGCGTGCGAGTCGCTCCCGTCCAGCCCGCGAACGCCCACAGCCGGTAATCCGCCGTTACACGTTGTCCGCGTTTCCTCTGTGTGGGACCGAGGTCCACCATCGAGGTGAACCGGTCCCGGAGGCCTTCCGCTATCCGACGCGCCCAGGAATTGTCGATGTCCACGAATACGAGGCAGTCACCGGCAGACGCCGTGTCCTCGAAACCAGGCCAGATGGCGTACTGGTTGCTGCGTCGCTGGACGTTCAGCGAGAACACGGTCGGGTGATCCGGGAGATGGAACGCGAGTTCCGAAGCCTCCTGGTACCGGTTCGTGGCGACGTGGACGGACGGGCATCCGGCGCCAAGCAGTCGGGTGCGGGCGCTGTCGGTCACCGAAGCTAGCGAATCCCACCCGTGCCCCTGCGCGATCGGATCGCGACGGGCGTCGATGGGTAGCGCAGGCACCAACGCCTGGATGTAAATGACGGCCACCAACGCGGCGCCGAGCCAGAGTCCCCCTCTCAGCCATCGGCGCCCGAGGTCCCGCCAGGCTACCGTACCGAGAAGGACGATCCCTGCGACGTATGCCGGTGTCGGCCAGTTCGGCTCGACACGCCTTCGGAGCGCGCTCAGCGCGAACGTGCCGAACACCACGAGCGCGATTCCGGCCAGGACGCCTCGACGGGGGTCTCCCTTGCCTCGCACCCCGCGCCGCAGGGCCCCGAACGTCGCGATCCCAATCATCACGAACAGGATCGGGGAGACCAGGCCCAGCTGTCCCCCCACGTACTCGAGCACCCGATTCGCCGCTCCGAGCCCACGCGCGAGGAGCCCAGCGTCCGACCCACCGCCTCCCAGGCCGTGGTCCAGCTGGAACGCGAACGACGGCCAGCCAAGCTGGGCGTTCCACATGATGACCGGTGAGAAGGCCGCGAGGCCAAGCCCGACCCCGATCCACGGCCCGGGCGTGAGAAGCCGCCTTCTCAACCGGGAGTCGAGCATGCAACCGAGCGCGGCGCCCCCCGGCATCAGTACGGCCGTGTACTTCGATAGCATGGCGGCCCCGAAGGCCAGTCCCGTGGCGCACCACCAGCCGATCTCGGCCATGCTGCCCGGCTCTTCCTCCAGAGCTCGAACGAGTGTCCAGGTGGCAATGGCGAAGGCCGCCAGCAGAGGGGCGTCTGGCGTGGCGAGGACCAGGCCGGCGGCGGCCATCGGCATGATGGCAAGGGCCAGGGAGGCGACGAGGGCGGACCGTCCGCCACCCAGCCGACGGGCGACCGAGATCGTCACCAGAGATCCGACGAGGCCGAGCACTACCGCCCCGAAGCGCACCCCGATTCGGGTGTCTCCGAACAGAGCGATGCCGAATGCGATGACCGCCGAGATTGCGGGAGGGTGATCGAAATACGAAGGCGCTGGCCGGCGGGACCACTCCCAGTAGTAGGTCTCGTCCGGGAGAAGCGGAACGAGCTCCGCCAGTACGAGGCGGACAACGGCCGCGGCCAGCGCGACCGCTAGCGCCAGGCGCCAGGCTCGTTCGTCGTTCTCCTCCGCAAGGGCACGCATATCCGTGATCGTTACCCGGTCCGTCAGCCGGCTTCCAGTGCCTCGGCCGCCGCGCCCAATCCCGCGGCCGCGTCCAGCTCGACACCCTGGCGGGCGAAGCCGTCGGCAAGTGCTGGCAGGAGATTGAGCACGTTCCGCGGCCGCGCAGAGTGACCCATGCAGCCGATGCGGATGATCTTGCCCGCGAGATCGCCTAGCCCGCCGGCGATCTCGATCCCATGAGTGACTAGGATATGCTGACAAAGGGCCTTTGCATCGACCTCATCGGGGATCCGCACTGCGTTCAGGCTCGGGAGCCAGAACTCGTCCTTGGGGTTCATCTCGAGCCCCATCGCCTCGACGCCTGCTTTCAGGGCCCCCGCAATTTGCAGGTGACGCGCCCAGCGCTCCTCGATTCCCTCCTCGGCGACCACCCTCAGCGCCTCGCGAAGGCCGTAGATTGCCGTGATCGGCGCGGTGTGGTGATAGGAACGGTCGTCGCCCCAGTAGCTCTCCAGCAGGCCTACATCCAGGTACCAGCTGCGTACCATGTCGCTTCGGTTTCGTACCTTCTGGAACGCGCGGTCGTTAAGCGTCAAAGGGCTCGCTCCCGGCGGGCACGACAGGCATTTCTGCCCGCCGGAGTAGGCAACGTCGATGCCCCACTCGTCCACGCGAAGCTCGACGCCGCCCAGTGAGGTCACCGTGTCCGCGATTACGAACGCCCCGTGTTCGTGCGCAATCGTCGTGAGCTCCGGCACGCCCGGTTGCAGGGCCCCGGTGCTGGTCTCCGCGTGCACGAACCCGAAAACGCTCGGCTCGTACTCCTCGAACGCTGCGCTCACCTCGGCGGGGTCCAGGGGCTCCCCCCACGGCGCATGCACGTGCACCACCTGGCCGCCGGCCCGCCGGGCCATGCTGTCCATCCGGGCGCCGAAGTACCCATTGGTGGGCACCAGGACCACGTCCCCGGGCTCAACCATGTTGGCGAACGCGGCCTCCATGGCTGCCGAGCCAGTACCGCTGACGGGGATCGTCCAGCGGTTCTCGGTCAGGAACGTGTACCGAAGGAGAGCCTGCACCTCCTGCATGATCTCTATGAACGCCGGGTCGAGGTGTCCGATGAGCGGCGTGCTCATGGCACGCAGGACGCGAGGGTGGACGTCACTCGGACCGGGCCCCATGAGGATTCGGTCCGGGGGATTCAGGGCTCCGACATCGGGTCTTTGCATGCGTCTATCTTCGGATTCAGGTGAGTCGATCGCAGCTCATCCGGTGCGCTCATGCGGCCGAATGTAACAACCTTTCAGGCATGTCCGCAGAATAGAGAGATGACGTCCGGTAGGGAACCGACAACGATCTCGAAGGGTTGGGCGGGCATGAATCCGATACCGAGAGGTCCAGCGACCTGGCGGATCATGCGTTCCTTGTGGAAGGCGAGCCGGGTGCGTCGACCGCGACCCGGCGGACACGGGACGCTCGATCACGAGTGCCTGGCCCCGGTCCTCGGCGCCGCGGCGCACTCCGGTCTCGAAGGCGCTGCCAGGAACCGTCCGGTCCTGACCACATACCGTGGAAACCTTCAGCGATCGATCCCGGTGCACCATCGCCGGTGAGCTCCTGTCGCTCGATGACATCGAGCACGGGAAGATCCGGCGGTTCCGCGATCCTCGTGTCCACAGCGCTCTGGTGTGCGGGTCGGCATCCTGTCCCACTCTGCATGCAGTGCCGATGCACGGGCCCGGCCTGCACGAACGTCTGGAGACCGCCATGCGGGAGTTTCTCGCGGAGGGCTGCGCGGCAGTAGATCGCGAGCGCGGAGTACTACACCTCTCCCGCATCTTCCTGTGGTTCGCAGCCGATTTCGCGCATCCGCAAACCATGCCGAGCTGGCGACCCACAGGTCGACGTTCGGTGGCCCTGAGCCTGCGTCCATGGCTGCCAGTCGAGGACGCCTCGTGGCTGGAGAGCTCCCACCCGCAGATTCGCTTCCGGTCCTATGACTGGACTCTCGCCTGCCGTGTCGGTGCCGTACCGGAAACTCCCTGAAGATCTTGCACCCTGCGGGAAACTGCCACCATGCCCGATAACTACCGCGGGCCGGTCAATTTCGGCCTTTGTTCGGTACAGCCCGATTCCTCGCAGTGTCCGGTTTCGTAACGTATTTCAGAATATCCTGTTACGAGGTCATGTTTCCCCAGACCTTGTCGCGTTTTGTAAGCCTCGAGGCTCAAATGTCCTCGCTGATGGTGGCTGGTCCACGAATTGCTCCTCCGGGTCATGGAAGAAGTCGGTACGCCAGTCGGCCGACTGAAACTGAAACGGCATACGAACGGATGTCATGGACTGTCTCCGCAGAGGCAATCGGAGAGGCTTCACTCTCGTAGAGATGTTGATCACCCTCACGATCATGAGCGTCGTGGGCCTGATGGCCAATACTTCATACCGCAATTTCAGGGAGCGCACGATCCTGAATCGTGCAGCTCAGGTCATAGCGGCGGATGTCGCGCTGACCAGGACCTATGCGATCCGCGAGCGCGCCAACGTATCGATGGTCGCCGATGAGTCTAACCAGACCTACCAGATCCGTGACGCAGCCGGCAACGTGCTGAAGACGCGCTGGTTCGACGCCGATTCGGATCTTCGGCTCGCACAACTGGATGTCCTCACCTCGGGTGACTCGCTGACCTTCAATGCGCGAGGCATGCTCGTGTCGGCTTTCGCCCTGATCGATATCGGAAGCGACTCCGACTCCAAGAGGGTGGTGGTGAACGGCCTCGGGCGCTACCGGATCATCGCGAACTGAGGCCTGAGCGAATGGGTGTGAACGAGCGACTGAAGACCCGTGTGAGAGACGAGGGCGGATTCGGACTTGTCGAAGTGTTGATCGCTCTCACGATCCTGGTGATCGGTCTCGTGGCCGTCAGCGGACTGAGTCTCGCCTCGGCGGATCAGGCGCTGATCGCCAACTGGCGCACGCATCAGTCCACCGCTGCCCAGATCGTGCTGGAAGAGATTGAGCAGGACGGTTGGTGGTCGGCTGTGAGCGGCTCCGATACGGCAACCGTGGCTGGTCATGACTTTCCCGTGACGATCAACGTTTCGAGTGTCTCGTCTCGAGTGAAGCAGATCACGATCGTTGTCGCCGCGGCCGGGGTTGTAGACACGGCGATGTACAGGACGCGTCTGTACAAGCCACTACCACTTCCGAACCCGCCACCCGCCCCGTGAGGAGAAGTCGAGCATGAATCGAATTCGTTCGCAGGATGGGTTCACCCTGGTCGAGGCGCTGGTCGCCCTCGCGATCAGCGGAATCCTGGCTTCGGCCATGCTCTCCCTGATGCTGGGTCAGACCCGCTTCTATGAGCATACGGACGACCAGATCTGGGCGGAGCAGAGCAATCGCGCGACCATTGACCTCGTGTCCTCAGAGTTGCGCATGGGGTCCGCACTCGACTTGCTCGCTGCGCGCCCCGACTCCATTGCCCTGCGGTTCGACATCATGCGTGCGATTGTGTGCGACTCGGTCGCGACGGATCAGGCAACGGTGCTCGTCTATGACACCGTGGCGGCGTGGGGACTCGACGGTGGGTTCGTCGGGACGGGTTACTCGGGGCCGTACGAAGAAGACTTCGAATATGCCGACGCGTTCCTTCCGTCGACTGTATCTACAGGCTCTGGTCCCAAGGCGACGTGCGTGGCGAACGGGGCTCCCTCGACGAGTCCGGACGACACCTACGCCACCCTCTCGGGGTGGGGAGGTAACTTCACGGGCGGAGTGCCGGATCGGGGTTCGATCGTCAGGTTCTACAGCCGGCTGACCTACAGATTCAGGCCATCGACGTTCTTTGATTCCCGCACCGCCCTGTGGCGAGGTGCCCAGGAACTGGTGGGCCCGTTCGAGAACGACGCCGCGTTCAGCTACGTGATGGATGACGGTACCCTGAAGAACAACGTCCCGTCCTCTCAGCTCGACGAAGTAGTGGCCGTCCGTCTCACGGCGACAGCCGTCGGTGATGGCGCGAACCGGTATGGCGTACAGAGGGAGCTGCAGTTCGACATCCCCTTCCGTAACTGAGGCCCTAGGGGGCTAGGGGTCGGCGCGCCTCGCCGGCGCCTTCACCTTCAGCGAGGAAGTCTGCGAAAGGACCTGCTGCGTCCGCCAAACCGATTATCTAGTCAAGAGTCGTACTCGGATGAAGACAGCGGCGCCCCCGGCCGAAGCAAGGGACGCCGCTATGCTTGTTGCCTTAACGGGCTCGGGCTGCTCTACCTTCCGCTCCTATTGCCAGCGCTCGGCCCAACTGCCCGGGACCTCCGAGAGGCCTCCAAAAGCTTTCTTCATGGCCGTCTTCATCTTGCAGGAGTCGTAGAAGAACTCCTTGTTTCCGTTGCCCAGGTCGGAAGATGGTACCGTTTCTCCCAGGAGCTCGTTCAGGCCCGTGATCGTCGCGCCCTCCACGGTCTGGAATCCGTTGCTCGTCAGGTAGCCTCCGACCATAACGATACCTTCCCAGTCGAAGTTTCCGTCCATATCCAGATTGTTCCGCACGATCAGCGTACCTCGACCGCTATCCTCCGGACCGAGCGTGATGCTGCCGTCCACATAGACCGTGGGCCACTCGTCTGCCGGCAGGGAGCCGAAATTCGGCCAGCTGTCGCCAGGGATCTCGTAGTCGGGAACGAGGAGACCCCCGTTGACGATAGCGTCCCACGGGACGCCCGTGGATTGAAGCAGGTCCAGCGAGGACGGCGCCTCCATTACAGGAGGGTCTCCATCGGGCACGAGGCCTCCGCCCCCTCCACTCTGGGCGTATCCCGAAGGCGGCACGGCCACGCCGGCCACGGGTGCCTTCGGCGAATCGGGGCAGTCCGGGTTGCCGGAAGGTGCCTGGTCGACTCCGGAAAGCGTGCCCGCATTACCGGTCTTCAGAAGACCGGAGCCCGAGGCGAAAGCGGCCTTGGCGACGATCGAACCGTCGCTGTAGATGGCCAGGCGCGACACCGTTCTCGATGCCGTACCTCCTTCCGGAGGCGTATAGGACGATACAGACCGCACCCGGTAGAGGAACTGGTCCCCGTTGGTCGTGGGCATGTCCAGTAACTTCTCACCCTGCACGATCGCGGTACCGGCGGCATAGGTGAACGTGTCGGTAGTCGTGGCGTATTCCTTGGTGCCCAGGTATTCCTGCACTCCAGCATCGGCCGCGTAGAAAGCGCTCGTGCCGGCCTCCTGGTTCTCGCTGGCGCGCAGCTCCGTCTCCGTCATCACCATCCCCGCGGCAGCCAGGGCCGTAAGTCCGACCAGGGTCACGAGAACGATCATCAGCACGGAGCCTTGCTCGTCTCTCACAATCGACCGGTGCCGTTGCATGGTTCCTGCCGAGCCATGTGGCGTGCTCATGTTTCCCTTGCGCTCCTTCTGGACCGCGTGATCGAAAGCGCTCAGACTGACCGGGACGCACCATACCGGCCCCAACATGCGCAACCACCAGGCCAGTGCGGTAGCGGCGGCCACGATACTCGTATGTGGTTTATTTGCATAACGGTATGAGAACATATGGGGGCGCGAGTGTGGCGCTTTCGCCACACCGGGCCCCGTACGGATCACCCCGGTTTGCCACCTTTTGCACGAATCGGATACTCGCGGCGGTGGCCCGGAATCGAGCCCGCGGGTACGAGGACGCCTGGACCCGGTCAGTCCTGGACCGCAGCGTGGACCTGACTGCGCTCCAGCAGCTCAGAGTGGTCCTCGCCGTCGAATACCGGCTCGTCGAGAGGCGGGCAGAAACAGTCTCGTATTACCTCGTCGTCGGACATGTGGAGCTCCCACCACTTCGCCGCACGCACACGGGTCCAGGGTGCGGGATCGGGGACGGCTCGCAGCGCTTCTTCGAGCTCTGCGATCGACTGATATCGGTCTTCGGGGTCCTTCTCCAGGCACTTCATCACGACGTCGTCCAGTTCCTCCGGGATCGGCATCTCGCATATCTCCGAAGGACGAGCCGGAACGGTCTTCACGTGATCGATCATCAGCTCAACCGCCGACTCGGATGCAAACGGAGGGCGACCCGCAAGCATCCAGTAGGCCACGGTGCCCAGCGCATATATGTCCGAGCGTGGACCCACGCTGGCCGTACCGTACACGGTTTCGGGCGCCAGGTAACGGGGCGTTCCGAACACGACGCCTGTCTTGGTGAGTTCGGACGGCGCGTCAGCCCCTTGAATGCGCTTGGCCAGCCCGAAATCGAGCACCTTCACGAAGTCGTACAGACCCCCTCGCATGGTGAGGAACACGTTCGAGGGCTTGAGGTCACGGTGAACGATCGTCCGCTCGTGCGCCTCGGCCAGCGGGCCGGTGACCTGCAGGAGGAGGAACAGGACGCGGCTCGCCGGGATCGGACCGAACCGTTCCACGAATCGCTCGAGGTCCATGCCCTCGAGGTACTCCATGGCGTAGTAGAACGTGTCCTCGCCTGCCCGCCCGAAATCGAAGATCGTGATGGTGTTCGGATGGGACAGGCTCGCAGAGAGGCGCACCTCGCGCTCGAAGCGGGCCAGCGCCGTCCGGTCCGCACCACTCGACGACTTCAGGACCTTCACGGCACTGGGCCGGCACATGAGGGCGTGCTCGGCCACGAATACCTTCCCCATGCCTCCTTCACCGATTTCCTTGTGGAGCACGTAGTTGCCGAGTCGTTGCGCCCGGAAGGCGGTCTTCCGGAGACCGTACAGCGTCCGCGTGACGAACACGGAGGTGGCCCCGAGGAGCAGCGTGCCTACCGCGTTCATCAGTACCTGCTGGCTGAACCCTCGTGCAGCGTTGGCGGCCCAGAACTCCTGGATCTCGGGAACGGACAGGTAGCTGAGCGCTGGAGCCGCCACCGCCGCCACGAACGTGACGGCGGATAGCGCCACCTGGTAATTCAGGCGCCACGGAATGAAGGCCGCAGGCACGAACAGGGCCAGGCCGATGCCGAAGCCCGGAATCATGTCAGGTTCGGAAAAGGCGATCTGAACCAGCGAAGCGACGACATTAGCCGCGATCACCAACAGCGCGGTGACCTGCAGTCCTTTGACGCCCGGCCGGGCGGCATATAGATAGGCCAGACCGACGACAAAGGATGCCGGATAAAGGACATCCAGCCAGTTCTTCCACGCCCATACGTACTCGGTAACGGGTTCGGCCATGGGCACGAACAGGGTGAGCACCCACATCAGGACGTTGATGACCAGCCCGATGCCGAGAACCAACCGTGTCCGCTGCCACAGCAGCTGCCTGTGCTCCCGCTCGAAAGCCGAGCCGAGCTGCGTGGTGCGCAGCCCGAGCGACCGCCCGATTCGCAGAGCGCTGTCGCCGGTCGAGCCGGCAACGTTCTGCGTTCTTTTCAGGTCTGGGCTGTCTTCCGCCACTGCACCTCCAGGCCAAGGGATCCCAGCTATGTATACCGGGTAGTCACGCACGCGGCCACAACGTCCGGTCATCCCATCGGGCATTTCGCGTGTCAAAGAAGAAAAGGGAAGCGGGCGAGCTTTGGTTCCTCGCTGGTCAGCCACCCCGCAACGGGAATAGCTTCAGTCTCCTCGGGCTTCTAACGCTCGGGACGGGACTCATACAATAGTCGAGTGTCGATGAGCTGGTACGAACGGCTGCGTGAGAAGCACATCTTCAGGACCGCCTTCATCTATCTGGGCGCTGCTTGGGCTTCGATGGAAGCGATCGGCTTCTTCGTGGACAACTACGGCTGGTCCAGGACGGTGCTGGACATCGCCGTGCTTCTCATCGTGCTCGGTTTTCCGGCTGCGCTGATCATCGCCTGGAACCACGGTGAAAAGGGCAAGCAGCAGATCCAGCGGGGAGAGGCCTCGCTGCTCCTGACGCTGGCCGTTCTGGCGGCGATAGGAACGTTCAGACTGAGCACGGCCGCCGAGAACCTCGGCAGCCAGCAATTCGTTCCGAGGGAAACAGACGCCATCCCGGCAGCAGCCGTGGACCTGGGCGAACGATCGGTGGCCGTCCTCCCGTTCGTGAACAGCACGGGCGTGGACAGCTTGGACTGGTTGGGGTCCGGGATGTCGGACATGCTGACAACGAATCTCGCTCAGACCGGAGCCCTTAGGGTGGTGAGCCCGCAGCGCCTGTTTGAGCTTCTTCGGCAGGAGGGCCACGCCGAGACGGACGAAATCCCCCAGGAGCGCGCCATGGAGATCGCGGCGCGGTCAGGAGCCCGGACGATGGTCCACGGCGCCATTCTCGGCACGGCCGACGACATGGCGCTCGACGCGCAGCTCATCGACCTGAGGGACGGGACGATTATCGCGGCCGAGCGCGCTCGGGGATCGGACGTATTCGCGCTGGCCGACACGGTAGCTGAGCGTCTGGCGAGTCGTCTCACAGCTGGCGTGGAATACCAGATGGCGGCAGCGCCCGAGAAGTCGCCCCTCGAGCTCACGGGCGACATGGGCAAGCTCCGCGAGTACCAGACGGGTCTTCGCTCAGCATGGAACAAGCTGGACAGCGACAGCCTCGAGGTGCGCTACCACCTGGTGGACATGCTGGAGATGATGCCGGGCCGCGAGGACGAGGCCCGCCAGGCGTTGGAGGAGATCATCGAGATCTCGCCGGAGGAAGCACAGGCCGTAGGGCGTCTGGCCCGGATCGCCATCGTCCAGGGAGACATGGCGGAGGCCGACAGCCTGATCGTGCGCTACGCAGGGCTGGAGAAGGACGAGTTCAAGGTGCACACAGGCTCGGGCCAGCTTCTCGAGCACGCGGAGCGGTTCGAAGAGGCCAGGGACGCGTACCGGCAGGCGCTCCGAGTCGAGCCGGAGAACGCGATGCTTCTCGACCTGCTCGCCCGAACGTATCTCCGGGCCGACTATCCGGCTGGAGCCCGCACCGAGATGGAGGCGTTCACGTCCGGCTCCGTCCCGGAGATCGAATCCGAGGCGCACCTGCTGATCGGGGACGCATGGGCCTGGGAAGGACAATTCGCCGAAGCCCGGGCGGCGTACGGACGAGCCGAGGCCGTAGGCGTTCGAGAAGGCCGTCCCGACCTCGAGGCGGCGGGACGCGAGAGCGCCCTGTGGGTGGACGGCCTTCTCGATCCCGACCGCGGAGTGTCGCGCATCAACAGCTCGGTGTGGACGTTGCTTGATCTGGGCAGGGGCGAGACAGCCCTGAACCTGGTCGAGGCCGCCGACCGGCTGTACGTGAAGGACTCGGACCGGCTATATCCGGTCGAGTTCCATACGATCCTGTACATGAAGGGCAGGGTGTACGAGCTGCTCGGGAAGCCGCGGGCTGCCATGGCCGCCTACGGCAAGCTCCTCAAGGACTGGGGCGACGTGATCGGAGAGATACCTCGTCTCTCGGATACCGCCCAGAGGATGTCGGCCATTCAGGTCGAGTGGGTCGAGAAGGGCAGGCCACCGCGGCCGGAGGGCGCCCCGCCTTCGGGCGCCCCCCACCGGGATGTGGGTGTGAGAGTGGAGCGACCTACTCCGCAGCAGTAGCGCCGGCCGCGTCAGGTTTCTGCATAAGTAGCCGGCTGTAGATCCCAGCCGCGACGATTCCGCCCAAGATCGGTCCGACCCAGTAGACCATGTGCCCCGCCCAGTGGCCGCCAACAAGAGCCGGCCCGAACGTGCGCGCAGGGTTCAGCGATGCCCCGGTCAGCGGTCCGCCCGCCAGGATGGCGAAGACCAGCACGAGACCGATGGCCCACCCGCCCAGGTTAGGAGCCCTCGAGTCGACGGCGGTCCCGAAGACGGCGAACACCAGGAAGAACGTCAGGACGGCCTCGATCATGATGCCCGTGCCGATGGTCACGTCGCTCGCCAGCATCGGTGTACCGAGCGAGGCCGCGTCAACCGCCGCCGCCGGATAGAGGCCGACGAGGAAGGCCGCAGCGACCACGGCGCCGAGGAGCTGCCCCGCAATGTAGATGAGCGCCATGCGGGTCTCGATCTTCCGACCGATCCACACGCCGATCGTCACAGCGGGGTTGATGTGCCCGCCTGAGATATGCGCGGTGGAGGTGATGACCACCGCCAGCGCCACGCCGTGCGCGAACGCGATGCCTACGAGGCCTACTCCCCCGCCCGTGTAGGCGTCCATGATGATCGAGCCGGCCCCGAAGAAGATCAGCGCGAACGTGCCGATCGCTTCCGCGAGAAACGGTTGGAACCAAGGTCGATTCATGCGAACCTCTCTAGTCCGTTGATAATTTCGTTGCT
Source organism: Gemmatimonadota bacterium (assembly GCA_039585235.1). Classification (GTDB taxonomy): domain Bacteria; phylum Gemmatimonadota; class Gemmatimonadetes; order Palauibacterales; family Palauibacteraceae; genus Benthicola. The sequence continues at coordinate 22,857 of JBDGWG010000023.1, forward strand.
TTGGCAAATAACTGGTTGCGCAGGCAACTGGAACGATCAATATTCGCGTATGGCCAAAGACAAGAAACGGAAAAAGAAGTCGGATGGGAAGGGGTTGCTGCAGGCAGGCCGCTCGGACGATGCACCTGCGTGGCTGATTCAGCGAACGTCTCGTCTCCTCAGGGTGCTGTTTCTACGCCTGGTACAGGAGCAAGGCGGAGTGGACGTGACACCCGAGATGTGGACGGTGATGACCCGCTTGATAGCTCGTGACGGTCAGTGCCAATCGGAGCTCGCGGCGGCGACGTACCGCGATCGTCCCAACATGAGTCGGATCCTGGCCGGGATGGAGGGCCGGGGCCTGGTGCTCCGCCGCCCGGATACTGAGGATCGGCGAAAGACCCGGATCTACCTTTCGTCCAGAGGCCGCGAGGTCGTGGCCTCGACCGCGCCGCTGGCGATGCGCACGCGGGACCGACTGTACGAGGGTCTGAAGAAGAAGGAGTTGAAGGCCCTGCGCCGCGCCCTGCGGATCATCGAGACGAACACGCTGGCCGCACTCCAGGACGTGGAAAACGAAGCGCCGCCCGAGTAAGGACGACGCTTCACCGGCTAAGGCCTTCGCCCACGGTGACGCTGGGCCACCGTGCGGCGCCGTGGCGCTGAGTCAGCCGCCGCTCTTCAGTTGAATGGAGCCGTTGACCGTCTCCATCTCGAGCCCGCGGCCTCCACTGCCGATCGTGCCCTTCATGCTCTTCATGGAAAAGCGTCCCGACACGGTGAGAGGGAAGTCCGTTTCCATTCCGCCGTTGACCGTCGCTGCCGAGACGTCCGCATTTACTCCGTCGGGCAGATTCACCGTGATGCTGCCGTTCACCGTATTGAAGTGGAGGGTGCCGTCCCAATCGGCACGCCCCATCGACGCCTGAATCGATCCATTGACCGTCGTAGCCCGCGCCAGCCCGGTGGTCGAGACCTTGACGTCGCCGTTCACCGTCGTCGCGGCTGCGTCGGCCTGCAGGTTGCCGGCTTCGATGTCTCCGTTCACGGTCGAAGCCACCAGTCGCACGCCCGCGGGCACCTGCACGGTGAACTTCACGCTGACGTCGTTGTCCTGGTTGGACAGGCGCCCTCCGTCTCCTGGCGCACACTCGTTCTTCTTGCCCTTTACGTCAGGGTAGACAGCGCAGATCGTCACCCCACCGGAATGCTCCACCACCTCGACACGCACCCCGGCGGGATCATCGTCCTTGCCCGTCTTGACGGCCGATACCACGACCTGGCCGCCCGACGTGCCAGTGGCCTTGATACCGCCGTTGATCCCCTTGATCTCGATCGCGTCTCCGCGATCGATCGATCCCTGCCAATCCCAATCCTGGGCCTGTTGCGTGCCGGGCGCAGAGTCGAAAACGCTCCCTGCCAGAGGCATCTCCAGCGATCCCGTTGCGGTCAACAGCCCCGCGGCCGCGATAGCGATCGCGCCAATCGTATTCATCGTTCGTTCCTCCCTGGTCTACTGCTCTCTGAGCGATATCGTGCCGTCAAACGCGGATAGCTCCACGAGCGCCTTGCCAGTTCCCACGGTGAACGAGATCCGCTTCTTGCCGAAGTCGCCTTCGAGCTCGACGGGAAAGTCGGTATCCAGATCCCCGCTGAACGTGTCGATCGAGATCCGGGCGTTCGCCCCGTCGGGAATGGTCACGTACAGGTCACCGTCGTGCGTGGAGAGCACGTACCGGCCGCCGTCCACGATCGTTCCTTCGTAGGTGATGTCTCCATCGACGGCGTTCACGCTGACGTTGTCCGAGGTGATGCCGTCGAGGATCACGTCGCCGTCTACGGCAGTCGCGGCGATGGCCCCGTCCGATGCGGTGACCGACACGTCACCATCCACGGCGTTGATCGCGATCTTACCAGAAGCGCCGTCGACCATCACCGAACCGTCCACGGCGTTCAGTGCGACGTTGCCGGAGCCACCCGCGAGCGTGATCTCACCTTCGACGGTGCTGACGGACACGTCACCGGCCGCTCCCTCGATGCCGACATCGAGTGAGGCGCCGGCCATCTCCAAGGCCATCCTCCGGGGCACCGTGATGTCGAACTCGGCATACACCGGCTCGCCCCACTCGCCCTTGGCGGACAGGTGGACCGTGCCGCCGGACTGCCGGATTTCGAGCCGACCCTCGTCCTCGTCGTAGTCGGCTACGACGCGCATCTCGGCGCGATCCCAGACCGTGACGCTTACTACGCCTTCGATCTGACTCACCTCTAGCCGGCCTCCGGCATCTACCGCGAAGGTAGTGTCGGCCTGCTGCGCAGGCGCCATTGCGGCCAGCATTACGGCTGTCACGTGCGCGATCATGGATCCCTTCCCTTCTCCCCGTTTATCACTCCCGCGGACCTCCCGTCCACGGGTTTGCTCACATCGGAGTGTTTACGAGCTTGCCAACCGGGCCGCCTGCTGCAGGACCCGCAGCTTGCGCGTCCGGGCATCGGCCAGGTGACGGTTCAGGTATGCGCTCGCCGGATCGGCCTCCAGAGCCTCCTGCGCGCGCGCGATCGCCCGGTCGATGGTGGCCAGGCTTCCCTCCAGCGCTTCCACAGTCTTCGGGTCCAGCCGGTCACGCCCGACCTGCAACTGCTCCTCGAGGTTCTGGATCGTAGCCTCGTACGAGAATGCCGAGCCCTGCTCGGGAGCCGATGCGAAGCCCGCCTCGGGGGCCGGGGCCACCGCGACGGGGTCTCCGGCTTCGACGCCTCCGGCCGTGGAGCTCATCGCGACCCACACGCTGGCACTGCCCACTACGAGCAGAGCGACGGCTGCCGCCACTAGCTGTGGGATTGTGAAGGAGAAGCGACGGCGCCTGTCCCGCGCGTCCGCCAGCTCCACCACGGCGGTTTCCTCGTCGCCAGCCAGGATAAGGGATTCGATACCCGGCCACAGGTCGGTCTCGGGCGAGGTCCGCGGGAGCGAGCCCGCGGCCTCTTTTACCGCCCGGAGATCCTCGAGCACGCGACGAAGCTCGACGTCCCCGTCCAGGGCCGCCTTGACTTCGGCGTGTTCGGTCTCGGGCAGATCCCCGTCCAGGTAGTCCGAGAGTCTCTCTGTCCAGTCGGTCATCGTCCCGCTCTTCCTTTACTTTCGACCCGGTCCATGCATTGCGCGGCATATCTCCGCATACGATTCGATCGTGGGAACCGCCGGATGGTTGGAGCCGCACGGATGGCGATGCGCCGGAACCATCAGCGACTCAGATACTCCCGCATGAGCATCCGTGCCCGGTGCAGCTGCGCTTTCGTCGTTCCGGTCGTCACTCCGAGCATCCCGGCAATCTCCCGGTGCTTGTAGCCTTCGATGTCGTGCAGGACGAATACCGCTCTCGCGCGTTCCGGCAATCGCCGTACACCGGCCTCGAATTCCGCCCCGAGAGCCGCCCTGGGCTCCTCGCCCGACGTCCGGTCCAGCACCGGTTGGGCGTTCGGGTGATATCGTTCCCGGCGGATCCCGAGCTTCTTTCGGCGTCCGAGGACGAGGTTCACGGTCACCCGGTGTAGCCAGGTGCCGAATGCGGATTCACCGCGGAACGTCCCGAGCTTGTCCCACACCCGAACGAAGACGTCCTGCGTGACCTCATCGGCCAGCTCCGGCTCGAGCATTCGGGAAACCAGGGAGTGAACGAGGGGCACATGCCTGCGGTATAGACGCTCGAAAGCCGCCACGTCGCCTCCGGCTGCCAGCCGGACGTCCTCGACGTCTCGATTCGCATCGGCGCTGCCGTCGCCGGGAGTCATGGCCAGAGCGATACTCGCGTTCATCGAGAGGATTGGATGTGCCCCGCAAAGGAATGGTTGAAAGGAACGAGTTGCGCAATGTCCGCCGCATCGGCATAACGTCCCGCTACTCACGTGAGGATCGGGAATGACGACTTCGGTCTGGTATCATACTTTCGGCTGCAAGGCCAACCAGTACGACACCGAGCGCATGCGCCAGGAGCTAGAAAGCCGAGGCGCGGCGACGTGTGACCGACCTGAATCAGCCACGACCGCGGTACTCAATACGTGCACGGTCACGGACCAGGCGGACCTTTCCGCCCGTCGTCTGATTCGCAAGCTCCGACGCCGCCATCCCGATCTTCACATCGTGGTCGCGGGTTGCTCGTCGGCTCTCAAGGCGGATGAATATCGTGCCATGCCGGAGGTGGGACGGGTGGTCCGCGGCCAGGATCCGGTAGCCGTGGCGGCCGAGGTGGCCCCTGAGACAGGTCTGGCCGCGCAGGACCACGAGCCCATCGGTGGCGTCCTGCTACGGGCAAACCGCCGCGGCAGCCGCGGGTGGATGAAGATCCAGGACGGGTGTGACCGGAGGTGCTCGTTCTGTGCGACACGCATCGCGCGCGGCGCCAGCCGGTCCCGCCCGGTCGCAGAGCTTGTTTCCGAGGCCCAGCTTCTGGCTCGGAGTCACGCCGAGCTCGTGCTGACGGGAATCCACATCGGACACTATGGCCTGGACATGACGAGCGGTATCACGCTCTCGGGACTCTGCCAGCGGTTGCTGGAAGCAGTGCCCGGCGTGCGTTTCAGGCTCGGCTCTATCGAGGCCACCGAGATCGACGACGCTCTGGTCGACCTGCTGGCCGACTCGAAAGGCCTCCTGGCGCCGCACCTCCACGTGCCACTGCAAAGCGGAAGCGACGAGGTGCTCGGCCGTATGCGCAGATGGCACACGCGCGAGCAGTATCGCCGCCGCGTGCTGGAGATAGCCGCGCGCGTAGAACCGCTGGGACTGGGGGCCGACATCATCGTCGGCTTCCCCTGCGAGACGGAGGCCGACCACGCCCTGACCCGAGCACTGGTGCAAGAACTCCCGTATACCTACCTGCACGTGTTTCCGTATTCGGTCAGGGAAGGAACACAGGCCGCGGATCTACCCGATCGCGTGCCCCACCACCTGGCCACCGAGAGGTCACGGGAGCTTCGCGAGATCGGGGTGGAGATGGGATCGGCCTACGCTTCCAGACGCGTGGGAGGCACGGCACTGGTCGCGGTAGAGACGGAGACCACTGGACTCACGGGCGACTATCTGAGGGTGCGCGTCGGTGGTCTCTCCGATCCAGGAAGCCTTGTGCGGACCACACTATCGGGGGTCGCGGCCGATCTGCACGCGGTCGCCGGCGCAACGGGGCGAGCCGCCCTCCCGACACTGGCGGCGCCCACGGCGTAGAGCTCAATCGGCCGGCTCCGCCTCGCTGCCGCGATGTGCAACGGTTGCAGGGCGCTGCCACACAGGTCCCTGTACCGTCTGCCGCGCCTCACTCCATCGTACGAACCCGCCGCGGCGTTCGACCTGTCCGAAGCTCCCTGAAACCAACCATTTGCGAGCTGCGAGCCCTGCGCGCCGCCGGGCGGCGGCCACTGCTGACGGTCTGGCCCGGCTTCTGCCCCGTAATCCTCTCGCCCGCGTCCGCACGAAATGGCTGACGACGCAACTGCCGACAGGACCTGAGGATGCAGAAATCAATCGGGGCCGCCCTCCACTCGCTTCGCTGGACCGTGGTCTGCGGGTTGGCGTTCGCCGCCATCGCCGTGTCCTCCGGCCGCCTCGCGGCCCAGGACATCTCGGAATCCCTGAGCAGCCTGAACGAAGAGAACGGCAAGCTATACATCGGCCCCCTGTCCACGGGACTGGCGGCTGCCTTGAATTCCGGTTTCTACCACACGGCGCAGGTGCACGACGTACTCGGATTCGACGCCGGCTTCCGCGTGATGGGCTCGTTCGTGCCCGAGGATCTCGACACGTTCATGCCGGTCCTGCCGGACTCCGTCACCGTTGAAGGGCGCGTGTTCAACGATCCCTATGGTGCGGCCGGAGGCTCTCTTCTCTCGTCTCCGACCGTCACCGGTAAGGGTGAAGGGGTGCTGCTGACGCCGCAGGGCGAATTCCGGGACTCGCTGCTCGCCCTGGGAGAGAATCCCGCCGATTACAACATCCGGTTTCCGAAGGGGTTCGACATTCCGATCGCTCCCTATGCGGCTATTCAAGGGGCTCTCGGCATCCCGCTGGGAACGGAGCTCGTGCTTCGCTTCATTCCGAGCTTCACGCCGAGCGATGACGTCGGATCGATCAGCATGATCGGAGGTGCGATCAAGCACTCGCTGGACCAGTGGATCTGGGACGAAGCTCCCCTCAACTTGGCTCTCGCTTTCGGGTTCCAGCACTTCAAGGTGGGCGACTACCTGAACGCCAATTCAACCCAGTTCTCGCTGATCGCGAGCAAGAAGTTGTCGGTCGTCACCCTGTATGGAGCCGGGACGCTCGAGAACGCGAACCTGGACATCTCCTACGAGTTCGAGCCCGACATCATCGCCGACGTCCCGGTCGAGCTGCAGAAGATCGAGTTCACGCAAGAAACGCCGAACGACGTGACACTCAAGTTGGGCGCGACACTGTCCCTCGGCCCTGTTGGCCTGAACGCCGAATACACCGTAGCCTCGCGCGACGTGTTCACGGCCGCGCTGATCTTCGGGACGTTCTAGGGCAGAACTCAACGCCACCTGCCGGCTCATCCCGCTCCCGCCGGGGTGTCCCTCGCGGTAACTTCATGGCGTCCGCTTATTCTCGCCGAAATCACGATCGGCCGGAGGCGACGCGATGAAAGCCATGGTTCTCGACCGGATCTCGCCGGTAGACGAGAGACCCCTGCGGTTGCTCGACGTACCCGATCCGCAGCCCGGCCCGGGTGAAATCCGGGTGCGGGTGCGGGCCTGCGGCGTCTGTCGTACGGACCTGCATGTCATCGAGGGAGACCTCCCCGAGCACACGCTGCCCATCATTCCAGGCCACCAGATCGTGGGTAAGGTGGACGCCGTCGGTCCGGGGGCGAACGAGTTCATACCGGGAGACCGTGTCGGGATCGCGTGGCTGCGGGGAACGTGCGGAACTTGTGATCATTGCGACCGGGGGGACGAGAACCTGTGCGCCGAATCCCGCTACACGGGATATCACGAGAACGGTGGGTTTGCGGAGCTTGCAGTGGTGCCGGGAGAATTCGCGTACCCGATTCCCGAGGGGTACGATGCGGTGCAGGCGGCGCCCCTCCTGTGCGCCGGGATCATCGGCTACAGGGCTCTGGGGCGGGCGGAAGTACCCGCCGGAGGACGCCTGGTCCTGTACGGGTTCGGATCGTCCGCGAGCGTCGTCATCCAGATCGCTCTTCACCGCGGCTACGAGGTGGACGTCGTGACGCGGGGCGAGAGCCATCGCGAGCTGGCCCGGTCGATGGGAGCGCATTGGGTCGGCGCGCCGGGTGAGGCACCTCCCGCGGAAGCGGACAGCGCGATCATCTTCGCTCCGGCGGGTGAAATCGTCCCGGAGGCACTTCGCGGGATCAGGAGAGGTGGGACGGTCGCGATGGCCGGCATCTATATGACTCCGGTTCCGGAACTCAGCTACGAAACGCACCTGTTCCATGAGAAGAACCTGCGCAGCGTAGAGGCCAACACGCGGGCAGACGGTCGGGGATTGTTGCGTGAAGCGGCGGCGGTGCCGGTACGGGCACGCGTCACCGCGTTTCCACTCGAGCAGGCGAACGAGGCCCTGATTCGCCTGAAGAACGACGATATTGACGGCAGCGCGGTCCTCGAGATGGAATGACGCCAGCGGACGTTCAGTCGACGGCGTCGCGCTCCGCGTGGGGTCACGGACGTTCTCGTCGGTGAACATCCTTGTGCGGGTCTGGTACCACTGAAGTCACTTTGGCGATCCGGCGGATGCGACGGTACCTTCCCGACTGTATTCGAGGCACTTGTCTGGAGGTTGCGTTCGAACCGGGACTCTGCTGATCAGGAAAGCGATCTGGCGACCATGAAACGGTCCGACGCACTGCGACGGAACGCGATGCGGCATGTACTTGGCATAGCGGCGGCAATCTCGCTGATCGGAAGTGCGGTCGCGACAACGAGCCACACCCACGCGCGCGGGGCCGACTATCCACAGAGTTGCGCCGTCTGTCACGTCGTCCACCAACCGGTGCAGGTGGGAGACGCCGTGGCGCTTCCCGAGCCCGCCTTGCCCGGTGTCGTAGCACTGGAGGGCACGGCTCCCTCTGAGACCTCCAGGCGCTGGCAATCTTCCCCTCGCCATTCCCGGGCGCCTCCGGCCTGAGACCCCCCTTCTGAAGTGGCAGCGGATCCGTCCACGAATCCAATGAGTGGACTGTCCGAGCACCTTCGGGGTGCAGCAGAGGTGGCCTTCATCGGAGGGTCTCGAATTGTATCGACCCATGAGAATAGCGTTCATGACGTTGGCAGCAGCCAGCCTGGTCCTCGCGCGGGACGGCCACGCGCAGGATGTAGAAAAGGAGCCGGCGACCGCTCGGGATTCGCTCCTTGCCGAGTTGCGAGCGCTGACCGTCCGGCTGGACTCGCTCGAACGCGTGGTGGCCGAGCTTCGCGCCGCTCAACAGGACACGACCCGGGCGGTGGACGAGCTGGAAGCGCTACGTGCCGCGGCCAACGCCGCCGCTGCGGCGGCCGGGGCGACGGACACCACGGCCGCGCAATCAGCCGACCAGGCTACCGGTGCGAGGAGCCTCAACAAGCTGAACCCCGAGATCAGCGCGACGGGTGACGTGCGCCTCCAGGCCAGGTCGCCCGGGCCGCAGACCGACCTGTTCGAGGCGCGAGAGTTCGAGTTCGCGTTCCAGGCCGCATTGGACCCGTACGCGGGCACCAAAATCTTCCTGAGCTGGGAAGATGGGTCGATCGACCTGGAGGAGGGCTACATTTACTGGTCGGGACTCCCGGGTGCGTTCCGTGTCGATCTTGGAAGACTGCGCCAGCAGCTCGGACAGATCAACCGCGTCCATCTGCACGCCCTCCCGCAGACGGAGTACCCTTTGGTGATCCAGGACTACTTCGGTGAAGATGGACTGATCGGCGACGGGGCGCGCGTCTACTGGATGGCGCCCTTTGCGGGACTCGAAGGGGCGGTGCACGAGCTCTACGCGGAGGTATCGGTAGGATCGAACGAGGTGATGTTCGACGGGGGAAACCGACCGTCATTCCTCGGCCACCTCAACAACTTCTGGCAGCTCGGTCATGCATCGTTTGTCCAGGTGGGACTTACCGGCCTGTATGGCGAGAACCCGGAGGCAAGCCTGGTATCACAGGTTTTTGGGGGTGACGCCCGCTTCACGTGGCGTCCTCCGGGTCGCGAGCTCTACCGGTCCTTCACCCTGGCGGGAGAGGTCTACGCAGCGCGCAAGCGCATCGATGGGATCGGCGATACCCGCTGGGGCTGGTATCTGGGAGCCCAGTATCAATTCGGCCGGAGCTGGTTCGCCGGCGCCCGGTACGACTGGGTTGAGCCCCTGGACAGGCCCGCCGCCTCCAACGACTGGCAGTTCGTTCCCAATATTAACTGGTATCAGAGCGAGTGGGTCCATCTTCGGGCGGAGTGGAGACATCTGTCCACCGCATTCGACGACGGGACCCGAGCCGCTTCGGATCTGTTCCTCATCCAGGTGGTCTGGGCGGTGGGCCCCCACAAGCACGAGAGCTACTGATGATCGGCCTCCGGGTGGCGGACCTGTTGCTGTCGAGTGTGGCCACGCTGGCCGTGGTTGCACCCCAGGCGCCGAACCGGTCTATCGCCGAGGCGGTTCAGGAGTTCGATTCACCACGGGTGGTGACCTCGTTGACGACGTATGCCTCGATCGCGAGCGAGATAGTTGGCGAGCGAGGGGAGGTGGCGGCGACCGCGAACGGCGCTGAGAATCCCCACTTCGTCACTCCACGGCCCAGCCTAGTACTTCAGCTGCGCAATGCCGACATGTTCGTGGTCACCGGTCTCGACCTCGAGCTGTGGATCCCGGCTCTCGAGGACAAGGCGAACAACTCCAAAGTCCGGCCCGGGGCGATCGGTTACGTAGCCGCATCGACCGGAGTCGAGTTGCTGGACGTGCCGACGTCGGTGAGCCGGACGGAAGGTGACATCCACGCATTCGGTAACCCCCACATCTGGACGTCGCCCGTGAACGCGATCACGATTGGCGCCAACATCCTGGCGGGTCTGAAGAGGGTGGCTCCGGAGAACGCGACCTACTACGAGGAGCGGTACTCGGTTTGGAAAGACCGGATCCTTCGCGCGTTCGCCGGGGATGAGCTGGTGGAACTTCTGGGCGCCGACGCCGTGTTCGACCTGGCCCGGGGCCACCGGCTGATCGAGTTCCTCGAGTCGCAGACCTTTGAGGGCCGCCCTCTGATGGACCGATTGGGAGGATGGCTCGAGCGCGCGGAGGTTTTTCGGGGCGGCCACATGGTGTGCTACCACAAGGAGTGGGATTACTTCAACCGCGCCTTCGGCGTGACGTGTGCCGCCTACGTCGAGCCGAAGCCCGGTATACCGCCGACCCCAAGACACGTTGCGGACGTGATCGAGCTGATGAAGCGCCGTCACCTGCACGTCCTGTTCTCGACCAACTACTTCGATCGGAACCAGGTCGTGTCGGTGGCCGATCGGACGAATGCCACGGCCGTGATAGTGCCGTCGAATACACACGGGGCGCCCGGCATCGAGACCTATGAGGATCTCGTGAACCTGTGGGTGCGGGAGCTCTCCTCCGCCTTTGAGCAGGCCGGGAGATAGGACCGCAGGCAGTCCCCCCTTGCACCGGTCCGGGGAACCCCCGGAGAGGAGCTGTGACATGCCGGAGATGCTACAGTTGATGATCGCCCCGTTCGTGGCGTCGATGGTTCTCGTCGCTATGCTAGCCTACCTGGGAGTACACATCATCGCGCGCGGCGTGATCTTCGTCGACCTGGCCCTGGCACAGATGGCGGCCCTGGGAGCGACGTTCGGACTCCTGTTCAGCGTGAGCACGGACTCGCCGCTCTCGTACGGCTTCGCGCTGGGCTTCACGACTCTCGGCGCGTTCGTCTTCGCGGTTACACGGGAAAGCCGGCAGGATAGACGTGTCCCCCAGGAGGCAATCATCGGAATCGTCTACATCGTTGCCACGGCGGCGACGTTGCTCGTAGCCGACCGGACTCCGGCGGGCGGCGAGGCGATCAGGGACGTGCTCGTGGGGAGCCTGCTGTGGGTCACGTGGCCCGAGATCGGTCGGATCGCGCTCGTGTATGCCGCCGTGGGCGTCGGGCAGTGGCTGCTACGAAAGCGGTTTCTCACCATCTCGCTGGAGGAGTCGGAGGCGGAAGCCCGCGGCTGGAACATCCGATGGTGGGACTTCATGTTCTATCTTCTGTTCGGAGTGGTGATCACGCTCGCCGTCCCACTCGCCGGGGTCCTGCTCGTATTTACGTTCCTCGTAGTGCCGGCGGTCGTTGCCTTCCAGTTTACGCGCGCGACGGCCAGCCTCATCGCCATCAGCTGGGGAGTGGCCGCGCTGGCCTCCGCCGCCGGCTTGGGTCTGTCGTTCAGGTTCGACCTGCCGACCGGACCTCTGATGGTGTGCATGTTCGGTTTGTTGCTTCTATGTGCCTGGCTGGTGCGCAAAGTAGTGCCCGTCGCGTCCGGGGCTGACATCTCGGAGTAGTCTCCCGGCAATCCGCCCCCGCGACGCCGGTTACAACCACCGCCGCGCCTCTTCCCGGGCGTGACATCGGGCTGACGAATCGCCTGCGGTTCTAGCCATGACTCAGAGTCTGGATGAGGTCCTGGGAGCCTCGCGGCGGCGCCCGACAATTGACCGGAGGTTGATTCCGGGCGTCAGAGTGATATCATGTAAACTTCGATCGCACGCACGATCCGCCGGGAGGCGGTCGCGATCGAGCCGACCCGCGGCTCCGCCGGGGATTCCCCTGAGGTTCGTCGGGTCCCATTGGTAGCGCCATGCTGCTTCTGTTTCGATCCTCATGGTCGCGGCGGCGGACGGTGTGGCTGTTTCGTATCCCTTGACCTGCCGGTATCCGCGCGGGTCGATCAGCAAAGAACGGAATCGAAGTGACGAACGAAGGAACCCTCGGGGTGCTGGAAGTCCTCGGCGGAAAGTCGGGTTTCATCCGGCGGAAGCATACGAGCTACACGCCCAGTGATGACGACATTTACGTCGGGCAACGACTGATTCATAAGCACAAGCTGCGCTCGGGCGACGAGATTGCGGGCGAGGTCGGAAACCCGCCAGGCAGCGGCAAGAGCCCCCCTCTCAAGCGCGTGTTCACCATCAACGACATTCCCGTCGAAGATCTGGGCCACCGCCGCGACTTCAGGCGGCTTTCCGCGCAGCATCCGAAAGAGCAACTGAAGCTGGAGTGCGGTCTCGAGCGCCGCGGCACGCCCGATCCGACCAACCGGATCATCGACCTGTTCTGCCCGCTGGGCAAAGGACAGCGGGCGATGATCGTGGCACCCTCCAAAGCCGGGAAGACGATGGTTCTTCAGGCGATTGCCGAAGGCATCGTGAAGAACTACCCGGATTCCGCGCTTTTCATTCTTCTTGTGGACGAGCGCCCGGAAGAAGTGACCGAGATGGAGGCGTGCGGCTATGGCGAAGTGGTGGCGTCCAGCTTCGACTACCCGGCCCAGCGGCACGTACAGGTGGCCGAGATCACGCTGGAGCGTGCCCGCCGAAGAGCGGAGATGGGCCAGGACGTGGTGATCATCCTCGATTCGATCACACGACTCGCCCGTGCTTACAACACGGTTGAAGAGGGCACCGGCCGCACGCTGTCGGGGGGCCTGGATGCTGGCTCTCTCGACAAGCCCAAGCGGTTTCTGGGGAGCGCCCGCTACATCGATCCGGCGGAGGGTGGTGGATCTCTGACGATCATCGCCACCGCGCTGGTGGACACGGGCTCGCGCATGGACCAGGTGATTTTCGAGGAGTTCAAGGGCACCGGAAACAGCGAGCTGGTGCTGAGCCGCGAGCTGGCCGATCGGCGCATCTTCCCGGCGATCGATCTCGACGCGAGCGCCACGCGGCGCGAGGAACTACTCCTGTCGGACGCGGCCCTCACCGCCTCGCATGCCATGCGGCGCGAACTGAGCGGCGTGTCCGAAGTGGACGCGATGGGAGAGGTGCTGGGTATCATGAAGCGGACCTCCAGCAATGCGGTCCTCCTCGACAAGATCGCGGCACGCATCTAGCATACTCACCTTCAGAACCAGATGACCCGGTGAGGAGGCGACGAGCCTATGCCTTCCGCCGGGTCGTGCGTCGAGGGGCCGGCTCGGGCCGATCCCCTCTGTGGCGGCGAACCGATCCAGGGCGACGGTTGAATGAACGACACGCGCAAATCTGAGCTTCCAGAGCGAATCGCGGGCCTCGAGAGCCTGGCGAACAACCTGTGGTGGACTTGGCACCAGGACGCACGCGGGCTGTTTCAGCGCCTCGACCCGACCCTATGGGCGCTGTCCGGGAAGAACGCCATCGAAGTGTTGAGGCGTGTGGGCGCCGACCGCGTTTCGTATACAGCGCACGATCCGGTCTTTCTCCGGGAGTACGACGCGGTGATGGCGGAGCTCGACGCTGTGCTCGAGCAGCGGCGGAGCTGGTTTCGCGAGACGTACGGTGACCTGGCATCGGGTGGAATCGCCTACTTTTGCGCCGAGTTCGGCGTGCACGCTTCCATTCCCATCTACTCGGGCGGGCTCGGAATCCTGGCGGGCGACCATTTCAAGGAAGCCAGCGACCTCGGCATTCCGCTCGTCGGCGTGGGCCTGTTCTATCAGAAGGGCTATTTCCGCCAGCGGATGACGGAGGATGGCCGGCAGCTTGCGATCGAGGAACCCTTCGATCCCGATTCGATGGCCATCCGAAAGGTCTGGGGTAATGGCGACGAGGGAATCCATGCCACGGTGACGCTGGACGGACGCACGGTCCACTTGGGAGTGTGGGAGTTGCTGGTCGGGCGCTCCTCCATCTACCTGCTGGACACCGACATCGAGAGCAACGATCCAGAAGACCGAGAGCTGTCCCACCAGCTGTACTCAGGCGACAATGAGATGCGGCTGCGCCAGGAAATCGTGCTCGGAATCGGCGGAGTACGGGCGCTAAGGGCGCTCGACATCGAGCCCGAAGTATGGCACGCGAACGAGGGCCACGCCGCATTCATGACGCTCGAAAGGGTCCGCGAATACGTAGAGGAGGAAGGCCTGTCCGCGGACGAAGCGCGCCGGCGGGTATCTGACACGACCGTGTTCACCACGCACACGCCGGTTGCCGCGGGACACGATGCCTTCTCGCTCAACCGAATGGACCGGTACTTCAAGAACTATCTTGACCGGTTGGGAATGTCCCGCGAGGAACTGTTCGCACTCGGGCGACATCCGCACGACGACGGCCGCTTTCACATGTCCACGCTCGCGATTCGGATGTCAAACGGCCGCAACGGCGTCAGCGAGCGGCACGGCGAAGTAGCCCGTCGTATGTGGCGGTCGATGTGGCCGAACGCGGAGAGCGACGACGATGTGCCCATCGGTCACGTGACCAACGGAGTGCATATGCCGTCCTGGGTATCTCCGCCTTTCCGGGACCTGTACGATCGGTATCTGGGGCCGGACTGGGAGATCGAGCGTGACGATCCCGCCCTGTGGGAGCGGGCCCTGGACCTGCCAGATCACCTGGTGTGGGAGGCTCACAAACGCTGTCGTGGCCGGCTGTTCTCGGAGCTCCGAATGCGGGCCCGGGGTCGGTGGACGGACGGGGAGTCCCAGCCCAGCCAGGTCGTAGCAGCGGGCACCCTGCTCGACCCGACAGCGCTGACCATCGGGTTTGCGCGGAGGTTCGCGACCTACAAGCGAGCTGCGCTGCTGTTCCACGACCTGGAGCGCCTCAATGCGATGCTACTCGATCCCTGGCGGCCGGTGCAGATCGTCATGGCCGGCAAGGCACACCCGGCGGACGAGCCGGGCCAGGAGCTGCTGGCCGAGGTGTATCGCATGGCTTCGGACCCCCAGTTCGCGGGCCGGATCGCGTTCGTCGAGGACTACGAGATGAACGTTGCGCGCGACCTCGTGTCGGGCGTGGACGTGTGGCTGAACACTCCGCGTCCACCCATGGAGGCGAGCGGTACGAGCGGGCAAAAGGCGGCGATCAACGGAGTTCCGCACCTGTCCACCCTGGACGGTTGGTGGGCGGAAGGCTTCACGCGACTCAACGGCTGGGCGATCGGAGAGGACCTTGGCGGAGAGACGCCCGAGGACTGGGCTGCTGCCGACGCTGCCGACGCTGCGTCGCTGTACCACGTGATCGAGGAAGAGGTGCGACCGTTGTACTACTCCCGCGACGCCGACGGCGTCCCGCGGGGCTGGGTGCGCACGATGAAGCAGGCGATCCGTACCGGAGGGGCCCGTTTCACGGCGCGGCGCATGCTGAAGGATTACACGGAGCGGTACTATGTTCCGTCGGCGCGGCGGGCGCGCGGAATCGAGGTTGAGGAATAGGGGCTCACTTCCGCGAGTCAGGATTTTCGGATCCTTCGGGCCTCTTGGATCCGGCAGGATCCGCATTCCGGGCTTCCTTTTCGATCCTGTCGCGTATGCGGCTCTCGATGCGCGTGGCGAAGTGGACGATCCGCCAGGCCGTAGCTTCCATAAGGCGCAGCTCGCGGCGATCGGGCTCGGATCGCTTCAGAATTCTCCGGTAGCTTCGCATCTTGGTCCTCGGCTCGACCCCGCGGAACATGCCGAGCGCGCTCATCGCCTGCTCCCACACGCCGAAGAATTCCTCCAACTCGGCGGTCGTGGCCGGCGGCGCCTGGTCGCGCACCTTACCCGAAAGATCGCGTTCGTCGAGGTCGAATGACCGGCGCACCGCCTGCCGGACCTCGTAAAGAACGACCATCGCAGCCTGGCCGAGGTTGAGGCTCGGATGCTCGGGGTCGGTGGGGATACATACGGATTCGTGGCAGCGGTCGAGGATCTCGTTGGGAAGCCCGCGATCTTCGCGTCCGAACACGAGCGCGATATCGCCGTCGGCGCTCCGCGCCACCAGCTTCTCGGCCGCGGTGGCCGGTTCGCTCCACGCCTGCCTGCTGGCCCTTCGCCTGGCGGTCGTGGCTGCGACTCGAACGACATCCGCGACGGCTTCGTCGAACTCGTCGAAGAGCTCGACTGCGTCGACGATCTCATGTGTGTCGTGAGCGATGCCGGTGATCCGGTAGGCGTTGAAGATCGCCGGGGAGATGAGCCGGAGCCGGGTGAGGCCCATGTTCTTCATCGCGCGCACCACGAGCGCGATGTTCACCAGGTCCTGCGGCTGATACAGGACGACGACGAAGCGGGCCAATGCCGCGCGGCCCGCCTCCGTATCGACCGCGTCCGGCTGGATGGAGTCCGAGGAGTCGGCGTTTGCGGAGGTCACGGTTTCGGGGCCGTTACTCCTCTTCGGAGCGCTTCGCCTCGAGGTGCGGGGAGCCCTTGAACTTGCGCCCCTTTCGCGGCCTCAGCGCTGGATAACCAGTCTCTCCACACTCCGGACAGGTCCACACACTGTGCAGCCGACGTGCCCTTCGCCGGCCTCGTACGACAGCGCTTTGCCGCATTTCTGGCACGTCTGATCGAATTCGCCCATCTCGGTTCCGCACTCGGGGCATGTAGAGACCTTGGTCACGTGTTCGCTCCTGACT
>JBDGWG010000024.1:0-36859 GCA_039585235.1 Gemmatimonadota bacterium
TCAACTACCCGACGACCGAGTACCTCCAGCTGCCGTTTCTGGACCTGCATTGTTTCAACGTGTTTCTGGAGCAACCCGGTCCTCTCAGGAAGTATCTGGCACGCCTTCAGAACATCGCTGGAGAGAAGCCCCTGATTCTCACGGAGATCGGGCTCGACAGCCGGGCGAACGGAGTCGATGGCCAGGCGATGTCTGTGGCCTGGCAGATCGATACGGCCATCCGGGCGGGCTGTGCGGGAGCGGTCGTGTTCGCATGGACGGACGAGTGGTACCGCGGCGGCGAAGAGATCTGGGACTGGGATTTCGGTCTCACGGACCGGCTCCGCCAGCCAAAGCCGGCCCTGTGGGCGGCGGGCAGGGCCCTTTCGCGACATCCGGCCGACCTGCTCAACCGTCCGCCGAAGATCAGCGTGGCGGTATGCGCCTGCAACGCCGAGAAGACGATCGGGGAGTGTCTCGAGGGAATCTCGAACCTCAACTATCCGGACTATGAAGTGATCGTGGTCGACGACGGCTCGAGTGACAGGACAGCCGAGATTGCGGAGAAGTTTCTGGTCAAGCTGGTCCGGACTGAGAACATGGGTCTCAGCAGTGCCCGAAATGCTGCCCTGGCTCATGCCACAGGCGACATCATCGCCTACATCGACAGCGACGCCTATCCCGATTCCGACTGGCTCGCGTACCTGGCGGAAGCTTATGCGGACGGTCAGCACGCGGCCGTCGGAGGGCCCAACATCGTGCCGCTCGATGCCGGGTTCATGGAGACGTGCGTGGCGAACGGGCCCGGGGGGCCGGTCCATGTCCTGCTCGATGACGAGCACGCCGAGCACATTCCAGGGTGCAACATGTCCTTCCGGGTGGGTGCGCTCGAGGCGATCGGAGGGTTCGACACTCAATTCGGGATCGCCGGGGATGACGTGGACGCGTGCTGGCGGATCCAGGAGGCCGGGGGCGAGATCGGATTCAAGGCAGCGGCGACGGTGTTTCACCACAGCCGAGACACGTTCTGGGGCTACTGGAAGCAGCAGCTCAATTACGGCCGCGCCGAAGCGATGCTGGAGAGGAAGTGGCCCGGAAAGTACAACGAGTTCGGGCATCCCGTCTGGTCCGGCCGCATATACGGGAGTGGACACACCCTTCCGGTCGTGTTTCGCCGCTGGCGTATCTACTACGGGATACGGGGAAGCGCTCCGTTCCAGACGGCATACGAGAATGGATCGGGTCCGTTTGGAGTGTTGCCGCTGATGCCGGAGTGGTTCCTGGCGGTTGCGGTGACAGCCGGGCTGGCAGCGCTCGGCGCGCTGTGGAGTCCGCTGCTCGTGTTCGTCCCGGTCCTCGTGCTGCTCCTCGCGATAGTCGTCGCGCAGGCCTTTGCGAGCGCGGTCCGCGTGAATCTGAAGAGGAACGGGACGAAGAGGTGGAGCCGTTTCCAGAAACGTGCGACCATCGCCGGCCTCCACCTCGCGCAGCCGGTCGCACGGCTCCTGGGGCGCATCGGCTATAATCTCACGCCATGGCGCAGGCGGGGCGTGGTCGGCATCTCCTTACCTCGCAGGAAGGTGATCTCGTTGTGGAGCGAGCGGTGGCACTCACCTCACACCTGGCTGGAGAAACTCGACCGCGAGCTCAGCAACCATCGGGTGGTCGTCCGTACCGGTGGACCACACGACCGTTGGGACCTGGAGGCGTGGTGCGGCCTTCTGGGCGGGGTCCGCGTTCTTCTCACCAGTGAGGACCATTCCGGAGGCAGACAACTCGTGAGGCTCCGGGTGTGGCCCCGTCCGGCACCGGCGACCTTCGTGGGGGGCTCGACGTTATTGACTTTCCTGGGTTTCACCGCCGCCTTCGAGGGCGCCTGGATCGTTGTCGCCGTCCTCGCTATCCTGGTCGTCGTCGCCAACGTCCGGCTTGTCTTCGAGCAGGGGGCGGCCCTGCGCTCCGTGGAAGAGTGTATGTTAGTTCTCCAGGGGAGGTTTAACGCGGTGCCGGTTGACGAGCCGGGGACAACCGATCTGCAGAGGGAGCAGCTAGCGGCCTTCGTCGACCGGAAGGTGTGATCAATATGGGTGAACCGAGGACATTCGGCGCGAACGCCACGAAGGCATCCGAGTAGACTCGGGTCTTGTTCATGGCCACAATAAGACTGACGCCAAATAGCCTTCCCGCCAATCTGCTGCTTCTGCTGGTGTCCCCGAAGGCCGTTCTGGAATGACTCATTCGAAGGGAACGATAAACCGAGTGGCTGACGCCGAGTACATTCTCGGAGTATCCGCCTTCTATCACGACAGCGCAGCCTGTCTGCTCCGGAACGGCGAGATTGTTGCGGCAGTGCAGGAAGAGAGATTCTCCCGGAAGAAGGGCGACGCCTCGTTCCCGAGGCATGCCATCTCCTATTGCCTCGAGAGTGCCCGCATCAAGCCGGAAGACCTTGCGTTTGTTGGGTTCTACGACAAACCGTTGCTCAAGTTCGAGCGGATTCTGGAGACGTATCTGGGAGTGGCGCCCCGTGGCCTCAGACAGTTCCTCATGGCCGGCCCCGTATGGATCAAGGAGAAGCTATTTACGGATCGAATGCTGCGTGAGGAGCTCGACTTCGACGGGACGGTGCTGTATGCAGAGCATCACGAGTCACATGCTGCCAGTGCCTTCTTTCCCTCTCCATTCCAGGAGGCCGCGATTCTCACGATGGACGGGGTTGGCGAGTGGGCCACGGCCTCGATAGGAGTTGGCCGAGGAAACGATATCGAGCTGCTGAAGGAACTGCACTGGCCTGACTCGCTGGGGCTTCTCTACTCCGCATTCACCTATTACACGGGTTTCAAGGTGAATTCCGGCGAGTACAAGGTAATGGGCCTGGCTCCCTACGGTGAACCCACATACGTGGACCTGATCTACGATCACCTCATCGATTTGAGGGAGGACGGTTCGTTCAGACTCAATCAGCACTACTTCGATTACACGTCGGGCCTCACGATGACGAACTCTGCATTCGAGAGGCTATTTGGGGGAGGCCCGCGTGCGCCAGAATCGTTGATTACCCAGCGCGAGATGGATCTGGCACGTTCCGTTCAGGACGTCTGCGAAGAAATCATGCTTCGCATGTCCCGTACTGCCCATCTCCTGACTGGCCTCAAAGACCTCTGTCTCGCGGGCGGCGTTGCGCTCAATTGCGTCGGCAACGGACGCATTCTCAAGGAGGGTCCCTTCGAGAACCTGTGGATTCAGCCGGCTGCTGGAGACGCGGGCGGTGCACTCGGCGTGGCCCAGATCGTCTGGCATCGGCACTGTAGGATGCCCCGACAGGTGGTCGATGGAAGGGACTCCATGAAGGGAGCTTACCTCGGTCCCGAATTCTCATCAGAGGAAGTGGGGTCGCTTCTGGACTCAATGGGCGCTCGATATGAGAAGATGGACTCGAGTGCGTTGCACAAGCGTGTCGCGCGGTTGCTTGCCGACGAGAAGGTGGTGGGCTGGTTCAACGGTCGCATGGAATTCGGGCCACGTGCCCTGGGAGCCCGCAGCATTCTGGGTGACGCGAGAAGCCCTAAAATACAGGCCCAGATGAACCTCAAGATCAAATTCAGGGAGAGCTTTCGCCCCTTCGCGCCCAGCGTTCTGCAGGAGAACGTGAGCGAGTACTTCGAAATCGATTCTGAATCGCCGTATATGCTACTGGTCGCGCCTGTGAAGACGGACCGACAGGTACACCACGATGGAGAGGAAGGACTCTGGGGGATCGATCGGCTCAATGTAATCAGGTCAGATATCCCGGCAGTCACTCACGTGGACTACTCTGCCCGGATCCAAACCGTGAACGCTGATACGAACCCGGATTACTTCAGTCTGATCTCTGCCTTCAAGGAGCTCACGGGGTGTCCCGTAGTCGTGAACACTTCCTTCAACGTCCGGGGTGAGCCCATAGTATGTAAACCGAGAGACGCATATACGTGCTTCATGCGGACGAACATGGACTATCTGGTCATAGGGCCCTACTTGCTTGACAAGCTGGACCAACCCGATTGGCAAGAGGACGGAAATTGGCGGGATCAATACGAACTGGATTGACGCGTTCCGAGGGCATGAAGTTCGGCCTCACAGTCGGGCTCGCGTTCGGGATTCTCGGCGGAGTAGGGTTCTGGCGTGGACATCTCGTCCTGCCGGTGATCTTGGGCACATTGGGAGCCATCTTGCTCGTTGCTGGCCTTGTCATCCCAGGTCATCTGGGCCCTGCTCACCGTGCCTGGATGGCTATGGCGCACGCAATCTCGAGAGTGACCAATCCTATCTTCATGAGCATCATGTACGTGCTGGTCATCACACCGACCGGGCTCTTGATGCGCCTGCTGGGCAGACAGCCGCTGCGCCACCGTGAAGGAGCTGATGGCTTCTGGCACGGGCGTGAGAACCAACCTCGCAGCGATCTGAACCAGCAATTCTAACGACGAGGGAATCTCAAATGGCGAAATCGGGTCTCCTTTCCGAACTCTGGGCTTTCATGCGGGTCAGAAAGAAGTGGTGGTTATTGCCGATCATTATCATGCTCATGCTCGTCGGCAGCCTGCTCGTGTTTGCTCAAGGGTCGGCACTCGCGCCTTTCATCTACACCGTCTTCTAGGTTCACTGGCACTCGTTGGACCGACGTTGTCTGTCGGTACTGCAGGAAGGAGAGGCTCGTTTCTGGCGAAAGGGGCCAGGGATTAGCCCAGCGACAAGGAGTAGCAGGTGGAGCTCTCGCGAGGACGTAAGTGGCTGTATTGGGCAATCACGCTGGCAGTTCCGCTGCTTCTGCTTGCCCTGTTCGAGGGAATCGCTCGTCTGGCGAGCCCGTGGGTTTCAGATGATCCCTACCTGACAATGTACGGAGAGGCCGACTTCATTTCGGAAGAGGAGCAGGACGGCGTGCGAGTCGCCCGAATCGAACACGATCAGGTCTACCGGGCCAGGAACGCGGTCTTCCCCGTCGACAAAGACGAGAACACAGTGCGCATATTCGCTGTGGGGGGATCCGCCAGCGCCGGTTGGCCACACCCTCCATCGGAGATCTACACCGTCTATCTTGAGCGCGCGCTGCAGGACGCGTTCCCCAGCAAGAATATAGAGGTGATCAACGCGAGCGGTCGCGCGTACCCGTCCTATCGGGTTCGGCTCATATTTGAGGAGATGCTGGAGTACGATCCCGATCTCATTATCGTCTACAGCGGGAACAACGAGTTCATTGAAGACAGAGCATATGCCGCAATCCAGGCCCGATTCAAGCCCCTCGTTATGCTGGCGCACAAGTCCGCGGCGTTTCGCCTGGCTAAGCAGTGGCTTAAGGGCGACCCACGAGGTGAAGACAGTTTTTGGGCTAATTGGCGCGCTTCGATGCGTTTTTCGATCTGGTCAAAGGTGGAGCAGCGTGCCCTGAAGTTGCGTGACGATCCTACGCAATTTGAGGGAGTGAAGCAGCACTACGGGCACAGCATCGAGGCCATGGCCAGGAAGGCGCAGCGGCGAGGCACCCCGGTGATCCTCGCGACGGTTCCGGTCAATCTTCGAGACTGGCGACCCAACGTGTCCGTTGAGTCGCTGAGTGGCCCGGATCATTCGCGCTGGAAGACTCTCTATATAGAAGGAAGGCGGGCCTTGCTTGAGAGAGATGCAGTTGGGGCTGCCTCTGCTCTGCAGGGTGCCGTCGCGCTGGACCCTCAGCACGCAGCGTCGCACTACTATCTCGCGAGGGCGCTTGAACAGACCGGGAAGCACGTGGAGGCCAATCTCGAATATCGAGAAGCGCGAGATCAGGATCGCAATCCGTTTCGCTCCATCTCACCATTCGATGAAACTCTGCAGGGTGTTGCCAGCCGGTACGCTAATGTCCATGTGGCGGACTTGGGAGCGGCCTTTCAGCTCGCCAGCGAGTTTTCAGCTCCGGGCTACGACCTGTTCCTAGATTACGTCCATCCGACCAGGCGCGGGAACCTCATCGTCGCTGCGACTGTGTTTGACACGATCGTTGGGAAGGGCATCCTGGGTACGGTCGAGGGTCAGGCTCGATTCAATAGTTCTCCAACTGAATCGGCAGGAGAGGAGTCCTCGTACGACGAAGCCAGGGACTATCCGATGCAGGGAACGCTGCTCCGCCTCTTCGGGCAGATGCATCAGTATGAGGACATGGTCGAGAAGGCTAGCCTCCTGGCGGGTATGACTGCCGTGAGCGAACGGGCGGAGGAGAGACATCTCTGGAAGCCAGAGGAAACGGAAATACTCGTCGCTGCCGTCCTCGATGTCTTCCCCGATTATCTGGCCCTGCAAGAGGAGCAGATACTCGGGACACCTGTTGCGCCTGCCGAAAGCGAGCGGATCGTGGACAGGGTGAGGGAGTTCTACCTGGAGCACTACGGGGACTATCGCTACGAGACGAGTGAGTGGCCGGCGGACAGCGCCCTGTTTCGTGTTGAGTGAGCTAGAGCGCGGGTTGACGTTCCCGTCGCTGGCTGATCCATCGGCTCATCCGGCGACTCTATGGTGTTTATCTGCCGTAAGGGAATCGTGAGACGAAACGGTGGGTTGGGGCCCCGAGCAATGCGGAGACCGGCGCCCAGGAAGGGGCATCCGAAGTTCCGAGTTCTGGTGGCCTCCTTGCTTGCGCTGGGGTCGCCCGGCCTGCCAGCTGCCTATGCTGGTACTCAGGACGCAGATCCGACGGCGTCTACTGACGTTCTCCGATTCTACATCGAGTGCCGGAGTATCTACTGTGGTCCAGATCGCAATGTTCCGGATGTTTCCTTTGCCGTGCCGGTGGAATCCGCCGGACTGGCGGATGTTCGGATTACCATCGAGACAAATCTGACGGCGGCAGATCGAGTGACGCACACGCTCCTGTTATCGGGTCGGAAGAGTCTCGCCGGGATCGAACGCACGCGAAGCACTGTATCGTTGCCGCGAGATTCCACTGCCGACCACGTGGATGCGCTCCGAACGGAGATTCGTGCCGCCCTCATAGAGTATCGTGTTCTCCAGCTAGTCACTGAGCAGGAGTCTTCTCCTGCGGAGCTGCGAGCGAAGACGCGATTGCGCGTATTCCTCGATTGTCAGACCGGCGGATGTAATTTCGATCGGTTCCGCACGGACATCACCTTCGTCGATTGGGTGCGAGACCGGGAAGATTCGGATGTCCACCTGCTGATCACCTCCGAAGAGACTGGGGCACAGGGCGATCGCTTCCAACTTGACTTCATCGGTCGAGAGAAGTTCGAGAGCCAGGGCCTGGTCCTCATCTATGATGCACTGTCCTTCTACACCGACGAGGAGGAGCTCAAGGGCCTGACCCGCCGGATCGCGCAGGGTCTTGCGGCTTACGCAGCGTCAACCGAAAGCGCGGACTGGATCACCGTCGAGTATTCTCCTCCAGACCTGGCACCGCCAGCGCTGCGCTCGGATCCGTGGGATCACTGGGTCTTTAGCCTCGCTGGGAGTGGAGACTACTTCGCACAGGCGTCGACTACCGGCCTGGAGGCAAGTGGAAGCCTCTCGATCAATCGAACGACGGAGGCGTTTAAGATTGACGCAGAGTTCTATGGCGGATATGTCCGCGACGAGTTTCAGTATGAGGGTGAGACGTTTTCGAGCACGGCGCACCAGTACGGAGTCACCGGCCTCGCAGCATGGAGCTTGGGCCCGCATTGGACCATCGGATTTCGCCCCGAGGTATGGTCATCGACTTTCTCCAACATCGAGCTCGGCGCCCGGTTTGCACCGGCAATCGAGTACAACATCTTCCCCTACTGGGAGGTCTCACGCAGGCAGTTCACGATCGAATACTCGATCGGTGTCGACCACTTCAGGTACTTCGAGATTACGCTCTTCGACAGACTGTCCGAGACTCTTCCCAGCCATCGGGCGGTCGCTTCGTTGGATCTAAGCCAGCAGTGGGGTGGCACGGGTCTCACGCTAGGCGGCTCTCAGTTTCTGAATGACCCAAGCAAGTTTCGCGTCGTCATGGCAGGCGAACTCAACCTTCGGATCACCCGAGGTCTATCCCTGGACCTGCGCGGGGCCTACGAGGCGATCCGTGACCAGATCAACCTCCCGAAGGAAGACGCCACGGAGGAGGAGGTTCTTCTCCGGCGACGCGAGCTTGCCACGGACTACGAGTTTCGTTTTTCGATCGGACTCCGGTACCGCTTCGGGTCCATATTCAACAACGTGGTCAACACGCGACTGAACAACAAGCTGTAGACGCTGATCCAATCCCGGCGTCTTCACACGTACGCAGGGTACGAGGCGATCCATCTGTGAGAACTGATCTCAAGCTGTACTTGAGGGTCCTTGGTGAAGTACGAGGCTACTGGTGGCACATAGCGGCGATCTTGTTCGTTGGGCTGCTCGCCACGCCACTTGCCCTGCTGGGACCTGTGCCGCTGAAGATTGCCGTCGATAGCGTGCTGGGATCGGAACCGCTGCCCGCACCTGTCGCTGCAGCGGTTCCGTCGAGTCTGCAGACGGATCCGGGTTCGCTGCTCCTCTTGGCCGCGCTCCTGGTAATCCTGCTCAAGATCTTGTCGCGGATGCAGCGTCTTGCACTTGACATGCTCAAGACATACACGAGCGAGAGCCTGGTCCTCAGATTCCAGGCCAAGATGTTCCAGCATGCTCAAACACTGCCCCTCGGCTACCACGATTCATCAGGCAGCGCAGACTCCATCTACCGTATTCAGTCGGACGCGGGGGCCATTCGACAGATCGCCGTCAACTCTGTTCTACCCTTCGTCACCAACGTCGTGACCCTCGTGGCCATGATCCTGGTCTCGGCGAAGATCGACTGGCAGCTGGCCCTGGTTGCGCTCGTGGTTGTTCCTTCTCTGACCGCGCTTACGTACTTCTACAGGCCGCGCATGCGGGCGCAATGGCGTGACGTGAAGACTGTGGAAAGCAGTTCACTGGCCGTCGTCCAGGAGGTACTGTCCAATCTCCGAGTAGTGAAAGCCTTCGTCCAGGAGGATCGCGAGCAGGATCGTTTCAAGAAGCAGTACGGTCGTGGGATGCGGCTTCGCCTGCGGACAGTATGGTTGCAGGGAGGCTTCTGGACTCTCGTCTCGCTAACCACCGCGATCGGCACGGCTCTCGTCATGTACCTTGGCGTGCGACATGTACAGATGGGGACACTGACCTTGGGATCGTTGCTCTTGGTCATGTCATACCTGGGGCAAATGTACGCTCCGTTGAGTTCCATCAGCGAGCGGGTCACAGCGCTGCAGAAGTCTCTGGCGTCGGCTGAGCGAGCTTATACTTTGCTGGACGAGCCCCGTGACGTACCTGATCGGGCCAATGGCCGTCGTATCGTGCGCGCCGTGGGAGCCATCGAGTTTGGTGATGTTTCTTTCGGCTACGGAAGCGACTCACTTGTCCTCCGGAATCTCAGCTTCAGGGTCGAGGCTGGCGACAGAGTCGGAATCATCGGACGAACCGGCGTTGGTAAGACGACGCTCGCCGGACTTCTACTACGATTCTACGATCCGATGGCCGGTGAGATACTTCTGGATGGTGTGGACGCCAGGGAATACAGGTTGGACGATCTGAGGCGTCAGTTTGCGGTCGTAATGCAGGAGCCGAGCCTGTTCCACACGTCGATCAGGGACAACATCAGCTACGGCCGCCCGGAGGCCTCCGACGCTGAAGTGGCCAAGGCAGCGCGCGCAGCGAACGTCCACGACGTAATCATGGGGCTACCCAACGGTTACGATACTCTGGTGGGTGAGGGCGGAATGCGCCTGTCCGGGGGCGAGAGGCAGCGAGTGTCTCTGGCCCGTGCCTTTGTCAAAGATGCCCCGGTCTTGATTCTGGATGAACCGACCAGTTCAGTGGATATTGGCACGGAGGGGGCGATCTTGGACGCCATGGATAGACTCATGGAGGGAAGGACGACGTTCATCATAGCGCACCGGCTGAGCACTCTCGAGAGCTGCGACCTTCTCATTCACATGACTTCGGGAACTGCGGAACTGGTGGAAGGCGACGTGAAAGTGGCTCTGCAGCGGGCACAGGCCGCTGGTTCGTTACAGGAACTCCTCGCGTAGTGTAATGATGAACCCAGACAGAAAGACTCCAATCTCAACTTGCGCGGGTCAAGCGCATGTGAATTCACCAATAAGGTCAGAATCACTCTCGGACGTTCTATGTGCTGCCGGACGGGCGTGGCGGCTGGCGACGGGTGACCAGTCCAGCTTCGCTTCGATCGAGTTGCTGAAAGGTCGTAAACACAGGCCCTGGAAGGGAAAATCCCTGGTTTGCAGACTCTTGGAAGTCGGCGGATCAGGTCAAGGCGTCGTGGCGAAACGTACGACTGCGTCGGGAGCGTCGCTGGAGTATTGGATCTATAGTAGTCTGTTGCCGGACCTGGGAGTACGGGGTCCGGTTTGTCTGGGCATGGCACCGTGCCAAGAAACTGACGGCAAGTGGCTATTCCTTGAAGATGCAGGTGATGATGCGTCGCGCGTTCATACACCTGCAGGTCGAGAGTTGCTGTCGACGTGGTTGGCTGAACTCCATGTCGCCGCAGTCGATCTAGATCATCCTCCAGAGCTGCCCAGCCGCGATGCCAAGTACTTCCTCGGCCACTTGGACTCTTCTCTCGCCAAGCTGGCCGCACTCCAGGAAGGGACGATCGACAATGCTGCCCTCGGAGCGATTCGCTCTCTCGAAACGGCCTTTTCGGGTTTCCGTGCACGATGGAACAAGCTAGCTGAATTGGCCGCTTGGCCCTGGGCAACCGTTGTGCACTGCGATCTTGTATCGAAAAACATTCGAGTCACGACGCACCCGCAGAGTGCGGTCTACGTCTTCGACTGGGAGATGGCAGGTTGGGGACCGCCAGCCCCGGACCTCGGGGGGAGCACGAGTGTGAGCCTCGACGCTTATCGTCATGCCTGCAAAATTAGAGGTACCGTACTTCCCTTGCCCAGTCTGGAGCGAACCGCAACGATCGGCCGGCTCTTTCGTCTCCTTTCATCTGTCGATTGGTGCACCGCGGACGAAGGCCATTACGGTCAACGAACACAGCAGTACCTCCAGGCATATGCTCGTTGGCTCCCTCGGGTCGAGGCTGAAGTCGTGCGCATGACCTGATAGAGCAATGCACGTCGGCCGCAGAGGCCTGGGCGGGCAGCGCATCTCCTTGTTGGACTGTGAAGAATCAGAAAGGGCTCTCTATGTCTTCCGATACAAGTCCGTGGAAGAAGGTCGGTAGCAACACAGTCCTGACTCTACTCTCAGTGGCAGTCATAACCTGCGTTGCTGAAGGTTCGTTCGCCGCAGCCGATCGCTTGGGTCTGTTCCCGACATTCTTCTCAGACTTCGATAACCCCTATCCACCGTGGGACGTCAAGAGCGGTGACGGCCTCTATTTCGCACATCCGTACACCAGTTATGGCATGAAACCCGACTATGTACGCTGGGACAGTCTTGCCCATGTGAACAGCCTCGGGTTCAGGGGCCCCGATACTCCGCGTGAGAAGCCCTCTGGCAAGTACCGCATCGTCGCGCTCGGAGCGTCGACCACGTACGGCATCGGTCTTGCTGATGAAGACACATATCCTGCTCAGCTAGAAGCCGCGCTTCGCTACTCTCTGCCTTCAATTGATGTCGAGGTGATCAACGCTGGATTGGTCAGTGCGACTACGGCAGAGAGTCTCCACCGATTCTTCACGGACATCCTGCCGCTCTCACCCGACATGATCTTCATCTATCACGGTTACAATGACCTGGTTCCGAGGATGTTCAACGACTTCGCTGAGGACTATTACCACTTTCGAAAAATTCCGGGCTACACTCCAACCGTCCTGGAGAAGACCTATCTCTATCGTCTTGTCCTTCGCTCCCTAGCTCCCGATCGTTTTAGCGAAAACCGTGACCTCCTTAACCACATCTGGAAGTTCGACAACCTGCCAGTCACCGACGAGGTACGGATCACCAATTTCCGGAGTACGTCGAGCGACGCGTTTCGACTGAATCTTGACTACCTGATCACATCGGCCAATGCAAGAGGAATTCAGGTGGTCATGGCGACCTTTGCATTCAGCGATGACGAGTATGATTGGAATCAGCACATGCCGAGCGAACTCTGGGCCGAGGGCATCCACCAGAACAACGCAGCCATAGCCGACCTTGCAGCGAAACATGCCATTCCGCTGGTGGATTTCTACGGCTTTGCCCTGAATGACTGGCGCCTGTTCAAGGATTCCATTCACATGACCGAGTACGGAAACCAGCAAATGGCGGCACTGCTTGCAGGGACTATCGGCCCGGTCGTCCGTGAGTCGGCCGCGCCAGGCACACGAACGCCTGGTGGCCGGTTACCCGAATGATCGGGAGAGGGAGTCTCCGCCCCAATCGACGCGGGCGTGGATCGCCTGCGTAGTCTCGACGGCATGGTCTGTAACTAGGGCAGTCGGGAGCGAGGACTCCGTCTAGAGCGGCGGTTGACGACAAGTCGACGATTCTACCAGCCGGGGATATTCCGGGAACGCCTCTTCTCCAGGACATCCTCCACCAAAGAACGCTCCTGTGGCGTGTCGATATCCCAAAGAAGGTAGCCGTCGGGGTCAAACCGCAGGACGTCAGCCTTCTTGATGGTCTCGTATTCGAGCCAACTCATCGACTCGCCGAAGGACCTAATGCCGGCTTCGATCGAACGGACCACCTTTGAGAGGCTGCGCTTCCGGTAGACACTGCAGAATCCTTTCGTGACCAAATCAGCTCTTGACGCAGCCGCGGAAGCAACTAGGTAGCCGAGCCACTCGGTGGTTAAGAACGGCATATCGCAGGGAATGATCAGATTCAATTCAACGCCGGTGTGTCTAAGAGCTGCTACGACACCGTTCATGAAGTCGATTTGCCTGTCTGCGATCGCGACTGTGGGTATCACGGGCAGACCCAGATGAGAGTGAAGCTCCGCATGGCCAATAACTGTGACGCTCGTGACGACAGGGTCCATGAGCCTGGCCAGGTGGACCAGCATCGGCCGTCCTCCCACTTCGAGAAGACCCTTGTCTTCCCCCATTCGTGAGCTGTTGCCGCCGGCGAGGATGTAACCAGCAGCGACTCTCTCTCGCCCCGTCGTTGACATAGTTTCGCCTGAAGGAGAAAGTGACCGGCCGCCAACCATGATTTCGATGCCCCTACGTGTCCTCCCCGATGTAGTCAGCCATGGTTGAAGGACGAGAAGGTGACAGCGTGACGACTACCGAAGGTAGCGGTTCCGTTCAGACTGGGCTGCGGTGAAGGTCCCCCACCAGGAGCCGACACGGCAAAAATCTACGAGGTCTCGGGCTGGACGGACAGGCAATGACGACCGAGTTCTATGGGCCGTTGACTGCGCAGGCGCCGTCAGGAGGGGTTAGATTATTCATGATCAGTGTGCGGTGGATCCCTATAGTCAGAGCCTTCCCTCCACACTTGAGCTTCGCCATGGTACCAGACACGAGTGAGGCAGTCGGCGCGCGTCGGAGGTGGTCTGCTTTGAAGTTCTGGCTGCGGCTCCAGGAATCTTGGTTTCGTAGCTTATGTGCTACGCAGCGGAACAATTGGTCTGATGGTCAATGACATGTCGGCCGTCGAGGCTTGGGCAGCCATGACCGGGAGTGCTGCCGAGTGCCGGTGTGTTGCTAATCTCGCTCCGGGAAACCACAAGGCGACGGTTGTTGAGCTGGAGGTGCTTGGCGAGGACCGATCCGTTGTCGCCAAGCGCGCGCCCAGCAGAGTAGTCGCTCTCGAGGCTACAGTCTACAACTCAGTCCTTCCCGCAGTCGGCCTGCGGTCACTGGGGTGCCTCGGGACCGTGCACTCTGCAGAGAGAGGCTTTTCCTGGATCTTTCTCGAGAAAGCGGTGGGCGTGATGTTGGATGTGTCAGATCCCGACCATCTTTCGAGCCTGACCCGATGGATTGCGGTGTTGCATCAAAGAAGTGTCGGTATGGAACCGAGAGGCGGGATTCCTTTTCGCTCACCGGAGTCCTACGAATCACGGATATCTGAGGAGCGCAGCGCTTTGGTCAGGCTTCAGAGCAGCACATTCGATGTTAGCGACAGAGAAGTCATTGATGACCTCGTGGGCATCTTCGACGATATTCTGCACGAATGGCCAAGGTATGCTGCATCGCTGAACGCGCTGGAGCCGGTATTCATCCATGGCGACCTGGCGCCTGAGAATGTCTGGCTGGGGACCGCGGGAACATCGGAGCAGCGCCTCTTTGTGATGGACTGGGAGAAGTCTGGAATCGGCCCTGCGGCACTGGATCTGGCGCGACTGGATCCAGTGGAATACGCCCGCGCCCTGGGGTTGTCCGAGCAACGAGGTTTCCTTCACCAGTTGCGTCTTCAGCAGACTTTGGGGCGCATGCTTCGCGAGGCAACGCGACGTCTTCATCGAAAGACGCCACGAAAGATCAAGGCTCACACGAGGCGCCTCGTGCGGGATCTGACCCACTATCGGCAACTCGAGCGCAATGTCTCCTGAACCGAATGCACGTCCCGACGGCGTACCGGGGTCGCAAATGTCATTTGAACCTTCGATCGAGTCCGAAGGAGGTGCCGTGCCGGCATCTCCGACGCTCGAACCTTGGCTGTCCAGGGCGCTCCGTGCCTGGCGACTGAGCTATCCGCAGCACCCTGCCGTGGGTGCAGAAGCTGTGAAGATACGACCGCCGCGAAGCGTGATCGTGCGCCTCGCGCTGGACACCGGTGAGACTGTCATCGCCAAGGGATCAGCAGACGCGAGTCTGTCGAAGGAGGCGAGGATATATGAGGCGTTGTCCCTCTGTACGACGATACCGACGCCACGACTGTACGGTCCAACCGTCGACGGTCAGGACGGTTTTGCCTGGATGTTCATGGAAGAGCTGGCGACAGCAGATCCTGAGACAGAAATCGAAATGGGCCAGGCTCTGGCACGCATGCACGTCGCTGCCGCTGAGTTGCAGGGGTCGTTGGCCCTGCCCGACCATGGCATAGACCTTCACCGTCGCATGGTCGAGACTCTGGTCCGCTCTGTGGGCCCGGGTATGTCAGGGGCAGGGCGACCAGGGAGCGAGGACGACGTGCTCACGCGGATCTCGACTGCCGGAGCGCTTTTGCAGCGGTCCTGGAAGACTTGCGAGGACCTTCTGTCTGCGATGCCTAGCACATTGGTGCATGGTGATGTCGTCAGAAAGAACTTTCGGCTTCGGGTGGGGACGGACAATCGACAGGGTGTTCTGATTGATTGGGGAAACGCTGGCTGGGGCTGCGCAGCGATCGATCTGGCGTTCGTGTCGATCCCCGCGTATCACGCGACCACCATTACGGCGTGGACTCACCTCGACCTGCCTACTCTGACGTTGTTGCAGGGTGTGGGAGTGGCATTCTGGCTGGTCCGGGCCGTCCTCTGGGAAATGCCTGGAATGCGACCCGGCTACCCGCATCGAGTCGTGAAGAAATTGCACTACTACGCGGATGAACTCGAAGTGGTGCTGCCAAGGCTCGGAGTCTGATTCTGAAGTACCGAAGACCTGACCGGGCTTCCGGCACCAGCGGGAGCCGGTACTGCGGCGACGAGCTACTGGCCACGAAGCTCGCCGACCTGCTGTTCGGAGGTCACGCGATCCTTGGCCTTGAGCGACGGGAAAACCCTTTCGCGGGGGCGTTTGCAAGCGAGTTTGTCACATGCATTCTCGACGACGGGAGAAGACCCACGGTGTTCCTGAAGTGGGGGAGGCACGGAGGACACAGCGGTCACGGCTATTGGGGCAGTACCCGTTACGAGGCGTCCATATATGAGAGCATTCTCGCACCTTTTGGAGGTCGCACGGCAGACTGCTTGGGGTGCTTCAGCGTCCGGCAGGATGAAGAACCCTGCCTGGTGTTCGAGGCACTAACGGAACATCGTCGGCTGACCAGCTCTCCCAAGGTTTCCCTCGTCCATGCGGCACGCTGGATAGGAGGCCTGCACGAACGCAGCAGTGCTTGGCGAAGCGATAAGGTACCCGGTAGGGCGGGGGTCTTCGAGTATGACGAGGAGTACTTTGCCGGGTGGGCACAGAGGACCCTTCGCTTCACCGAGTCGCTGGTCGGTGAGTATCCCTGGTTGCCGGAAGTCTCTGAACTCTTCATGAGAGACGCGCACGAGCTTGCAGACAAGGGAAACTACGTGCTGGTCCACGGTGAGTACTATCCGGCGAACATCCTCGTGAGGGACGACGAGGTCATTCCGGTGGACTGGCAGTCGGCGGCGTTCGGGCCCGGCATGGTCGATCTGGCGAGCCTGACAGAGGGCTGGGGCCGCGGCGCGTTGGTGAAAGAGGCTCTGCGGGCATACTGGGCTGAGCGCAAGTGCGACCGGTTTCCAGCCGCATTCCAGCGCCAACTCCAGCTAGCCCGAGTCTACTGGCCGTTGCGGTGGCTAGGTGACGAGCCCTGGGCCACACTACACCCACGTCGAAAGTGGTATTTTGCTCATCTTTACGAAGAAGCAAGGCAACTGTGGGGGATCGGATGAGTGCCGGGCTAGGAGCTATAGTCAACACCCCCAGTTCATACCCGACGGCTGACAAGGGTGTGGTGGTCGTGTGGGGACTGCTCGGCAGCTACCCGTTCGGTGGCATGACGTGGCAGGTGCTGCACTATGTGGTTGGAATGCGCCTTCTCGGCTTCGACGTATGGTACGTGGAGGACTCGGATCGCTACGTATACGATGCTGTGGACTTTCAGCGTACGAAGGAATGTGCTTCGAACATCGAATACGTGAAGAGATTCATGGAGGCGGTCGGTCTTGGGGACCGCTGGGTGTTCCGACTGCCCCGGGAGGGCGTCCAATGTGCAGGAGCACTGGACTACCAGGGTTTGCTGGAGCTGTACCGGAGCGCGGACGCGGTCTTCAACCTTTGCGGGGCGCAGGAGATAAGGCAGGATCACGAAAGGATCAACTGCCGGGTGTATTTGGAGACGGACCCGGTGGAGAGTCAGGTCAGGGTGGCGAATGGGGATTCCGACAAGATCGAGGAGCTTACTAACTACGACTTCTTGTTCACGTACGGTGAGCGGCTTGGCAAACCTGGTTGTCGCATACCCCTGACGAAGTTTGAATGGCATACGACCCGTCCCCCAGTGCTCCTTGAGTGGTGGGAATCGGGACGGGAACCGGGCGCCCGTGCGCGCATGACCAGTATCGCCAAATGGGCTCATTCCGGTAAGGACGTGGTCTGGGAGGGTGAGATCTGGCGATGGAGCAAGCATCACGAATTCCTCAAAGTGCTCGGCGTGGCACGCGAATCCCCGCTGGAGATTGAACTCGCCGTATCGGCGATAGCGACTGAAGACCTCGCAAGGCTAAACATGGCCGGCTGGTTCACCATTCAAACCGAACATCTCAGGGATCCATTTGCGTACCGAGACTACATCTGCGACTCGCTGGGAGAGTTCACGGTGGCAAAGGAGCAGTACGTGAAGCCGGATTCGGGTTGGTTCTCGGACCGTAGCGTGTGCTACCTGGCAGCAGGCCGTCCCGTCGTGACTCAGGCCACCGGCTTCGAGAAGGTAATTCCCACTGGAGTGGGTGTAGTGGCGTTCCACGATCTGGCTGAGGCCCGGAGGGCGATTGAAAGCATAGCCGGCAACTACGAGGCGCATAGCACGGCGGCCCAGGAAATCGCCCGCGAACATTTCTCGTGTGACGTCGTTCTCAGGGATATGATGACTACGATCGGTTTGCTGTGAGCGGCTCCCCTGCAGTGCATGCTAGGATGGCGATGCCGAACATGATTGAGACAACATGGACACCTTGAGAGTCGTCGTCTCGGGCCTAATAGCACAGTATCCGCTGGGCGGCGTAACTTGGGACTACCTGCAATATGTCCTGGGCCTGCACCGCATGGGAGTGGACGTTTTCTACATGGAGGACACTGGGTTGTGGCCATACAACCCGCATGAGGGAGGCATCAGCAAAAGCTGCGAATTCAACGTCGATTATCTCTCCAAGGTAATGAGGGCGCATGGTCTGGACGGTCGGTGGGCCTACCGCTTCCCTTGGCAGGAGCAGTGGTTCGGTATTCCAGACAAACTGCGAAAGGACGTGATCCGCACCGCGGACCTCTTTCTTAACGTCTCCGGCACGGTGCGTGATCCGGCACAATACCGGGGACGGGGCCGGATGGTCTACATCGATTCGGATCCGGTCTTTACACAGGTGAAGCTGGCACGGGGGCAGTGTGACTTCCGAGCCGTGGTGGATGCACACGATGTGCATCTTAGCTTCGGCGAGGCCCAATCGTCTCTCGTGCCCGACACCGGCTACCACTGGCTTCCGACTCGGCAACCGGTGGTATTGGAAGAGTGGCGCTCCGGTGAGAACTGTCGGGAGACGTTCACCACTGTGATGAACTGGACGAGTTACAAGCCGGTCGAATTTCGAGGAGTACATTACGGGCAGAAGGATCTGGAGTTTCGTCGTTTCATGGACCTGCCCTCCCGGGCGTCTCCCACCAAACTGGAAATCGCCATTGCGCAGGGCAAGACGGCCCAAGCACCAACGGATCTGCTTCGACACAAGGGGTGGCGCGTGGTCGACCCGGCGGTGGTGTGTCCCGAATGGACTACATATCGACGCTACCTGCAGAGTTCCAAGGGAGAATGGAGTGTTGCGAAGCACGGGTATGTCGCGGGACAACCAGGCTGGTTCAGCTGCCGCTCGGCCTGCTATCTAGCAGCGGGCCGACCGGTGGTCGTCCAGGATACAGGGATAGCCGGTGTCATTCCGCTTGGCGAAGGTGTCTTGACGTTCGGGACAATCGAAGAAGCAGTCGCCTCCCTTCGAGAAATTGAAGGATCCTATGAACGTCATCGGAAGGCTGCTTTGGAGTTGGCCGCCGCCTACTTCGACTCTTCCGTGGTGATCTCGCGGCTGATCAGCGACAGCCTGGCATAAGGAGGAACTGAGAGTGAGAGTTACTCCGTCCAGAGCTCTTCTCATGGGATGGTTTAGCTTCGAGGGAATGGGTGCCACGGCAGGAGATATTCTGGCCCGGGATGTGGTCGGGCAGTGGATTGCCAGGACCGGCATTCCTACTGACGTGGCGCTGGCCCCTCCCTTCGTTGGCGGTGTCGACTGGCGTGTGGTCAGTCCTGCAGACTACGCGGCGATCGTGTTCGTGTGCGGTCCGTTCGGCAACGGATGGCCGATTACCGACGTCCTGGACCGTTTCGCGCACTGCGCCCTCTTCGGAATGGGATTGTCTCTCCTTCAGCCTCTTGAGGAGTGGAATCCGTTTGCCTTCGTGATTGTCCGAGACTCATCGAGCGAGTCGAATCCCGATTTGAGTATCGGGGCCGACTTGCCACGTGCACCCGTAGTTGGCGTGATAAAGGTCCACAAGCAAAGTGAGTACGGCGCTCGAGGCATGCACTCCCGAGCACATGCCCTGATAGACGAATTGCTGATGGAGCGGAAAGTCGCACGAGTCGCGATCGACACGCGACTTGAAGAGAACGAGGTGGGTTTACGATCAGTGCCCGAAGTCGTATCCGTCATCGGGAAGATGGATGCCGTTGTGACCACCCGCCTTCATGGCGCGGTGCTGGCACTGGCTCAGGGAATTCCGGCTCTCGCCATCGATCCGATCGATGGCGGCGCGAAGGTGTCAAGCCAGATGAAGACGATTGACTGGCCATGCGTAGTGCACATCGAGCATGCTAACTTGCCGACCCTGGAGGAAGCCCTTGCCTATTGTCTTTCCGATGACGCGAAGCTGCGCGCCCGCGAGTGCACGTCCAGGGCCCGTCGTCGCATCGCACGTCTTGAGAGCGACTTCATAACGGGGTTGAGGAGCATAGTGACATGATGCGGGCTGCGGAGCCGTCGGATGACGTCGTCGAACTTGCGAGGAGCGCCTGGCGGGAAGTCGCTGGCGGTAGTGGATCTGTTCGTGAGGTTCACGAGCTGTCGGGGCCAGGCAAGGCTATCGTTGTTCGATTGGTGGGTGCTGGCCGCGGCGAATCGAACGTGATCGGCAAGCTATGCGGTGAGTGGGAACTTACACATACGCGAGTGATCTACGAGGAGCTACTGCCCGAGATTCCGATCTCGGGCCTGAAGTACTACGGAGCGACTCAGATCGTTGGGAATCGCGGTTGGTTCTTCGTGGAGGAAGCAGACGGCGATCGCCTTGCAGCCCGCCAGCCACATCATCAGCGCCTCGCCAGCGAGTGGCTCGCGAAGCTACATGGTCTCGCGGCTCAGGTTGACGCGTCAAGGAAGCTCATGTACTCCGATGCACGCGAATACTATCATGCCGCTCTGCAATCTGCGCTCGCCAAGATTTCCGCGGTTGAGAGAAACCCCGCTTTGTGCGAACCAATGAGCCGGTTACGTGAGCGGCTGGAGACGTGGGAGAGCCGGTGGAGTCGAGTCTTCACAGGATTCGAAGGAGTCTATCCGACCGTCGTGCATGGCGATTTCTGCAAGAAGAACGTCCGAGTCCGGGCTGGGAGCGGCGAGAGCGCTCTTCTCGCGTTTGACTGGGAATACGCGCGCGTCACGTCACCGGCTGTGGATCTGGAGAAAGTCGACCCTCTACTCTACGGATCTGAGGTGCGTCGCTTTTGGGATATCCACCAGGACGACGTGGACAGGATGGTGGAAATGGGTCGACTCTTCCGTTGCGTTCAATCCATCGATTGGACCCTCGGATACCTCAAGTATGGTCCGGTTGAGAGACCGTTGCGTCATCTCGAGCTCTACGGCGCCCGTTTGGACGATCTGGAGGTCAGTTCGAGAGTCGGCTCAGCATGACCGGCGGAACTCGGATGGAGCAATGGACAGCCAGGACAGAGCTCCTTTCTGCCTGGCACAAGCTCGGTGCTGATTGTGGTCCGATCCTTGACGTGCAACTAATCAAAGGACGTCCCGAGGGGAGTTGGTCCTCGACTCACAGGGTGGTATGCAAGGTTCGTTTCAAGATGGGGGGGGCCGCCATTGCGAAGAGGTGCTCGCAGAAGAAGGCAAAGATCGAAGAAGCAGTCTATCACACGCTGCTGTGCGGCGTACGAAGCGAACTTGTACGCACGCCGCGCTACTACGGAGCGATGCGAGAGAGTAGAGGCGAGCAGTGGTGGATGTTCACCGAGGAGCTCAAAGGACGGTCGTTCAACGAAGACAACGCTGCTGACAGAGCCCTTGCGGCCCAGTGGCTCGCGACGGTCCACGGGCACGCGGCAACGAAGAAGCCCCCACCGGGCTTTCCCGACGGTTGTCATCTGCGGGCCAGGTCTCGGCTCACGGTTGTGTTGAGCGGCCTGGATGACATCAGAGATAAGCCGGGTGCTTCTGAGGCGCAGCGGAGAATCTTCAGCCAACTAGCCCAGGAATGTGAGCGGGTGGTGCAGGGGTGGAAGTCGATCGAGGAACTGTGCGGTCGCTTTCCTCATACTCTGGTACACGGCGACTTCGTTCCGAAGAACCTCCGTATCTGCCATAGCGAGTTCGGAAACTCTCTCGGTGTATTTGACTGGGGTTCTTCCGGTTGGGGCGCGCCCGCCACAGACCTTGTTCGGGTCGACCTAGAAACCTACCGGCAGGCGCTGGGTGATTCGGCGAGTGACTCCGGGCGGCATCTCAAGGCGCTGAGAGATTTGGGACTCCTCTACCGTTGCGTCGCAGCGGTTTACTGGGAACTGGCACATCTGAGGTCGTCCAGTTTCCCAGGTAGGTCGGTGGCCAATCTGGCAGCCTACCTCGAGGGTATTCGGAGCGTACGCTGTGATCTCAGTTTGCCGAAGTCCTAGTGCGCGGCCGACTTCGATTCGACCTGCCGATGTCGATGAACGTTGACGATACCGATTCCGTGGTCCAGCACCCGGCGGTCAGCGCATGGCTCAGTGTAGCGGACCGACGCGAGGTTCCTCGTCTCGTTCAAACGCTTAAGCCGCTCAAGCGGAAGTCAGCCGTCTACCGGTTGGTGATGCGGAGCGGACTGACAGTGATCGGAAAACGTTGTCGCAAGGAAACTGGGATGGTGGAGGCGGCGGTCTACGAACATGTGCTTCCAAGTGTTCCTTATCCTACGCTGCGTCTCTACGGCATGCTGGATGTTAAGGACGAGGGATCGACGTGGCTTTTCACGGAGGACGCGGGTGATGTCCGCTATTCGACTCGCAGCGAGGAGCACCGTCGGCTTGCGGGCCAGTGGATGGCAGCTCTTCATGCTTCTTCGTCCGCGTGGTATGCTGGTTTCCTCCCGGCAAGAGACTCTGCATACCGTAGGGCCCTGCTCGAAGCCGCTCTGGAGACCGTCGCTCTGGGCACGGCGAACCTCTCGCTGCTGACGGAGCACCGAACGACGCTGAGAGCAACTGGCGAAGTTCTCAAGAGATTTGAAAACCGCTGGTCGGAACTGGAGAACATGCTGTCTGGCGTCCCGGACACCCTGGTTCACGGGGGCTTCTACGGAAAGAACGTGCGTGTGCGCCAAGTGACCGGCGAGTCCGTTCTGGGTGTCTTCGACTGGGAAAGTGCAGGCTGGGGCCCGGCCGTGATCGATCTCGTCAACGTTGATCTTGCCCGCTACTGTGAGGAGCTAACCGGCCAGTGGAATGAAGTCACTGAAGACCGGCTCTCGGCGCCGTTGAGTGTCGGCAGGGTCCTCGCGACCTTGAAGGCGCTTTCGGGTGAAGCCAAGACCCTGAAAGGCCCTTGGGCAAATAAGGCGATGGGGAAGATGACGTATTACTCGGGGGAGTTGTCGCTTGCCGCCGCCACTCTAGAATGGTGATCGCATACGCCTCGCCCATGATCTTAATGCGGATTCCATCGGGTAGTGAATTGCGCCAGCGCGGCGACGACCATAATGCCGACCGCTCGATGCAGAGTGCTTCGTTAACACCTTCCACGAAGATCCTGACTCGGTGAACAAGCGGCCAGGCGCAGTCGTCGTCGGCTTCGTCGCCAAGATCCCCTTGGCGGGCATGGCGCTGTACAACCTCCACTACATCGTGGGCCTCCAGGAGCTCGGCTACGAAGTGCATTACCTGGAACGCGTGG
Organism: Gemmatimonadota bacterium; assembly: GCA_039585235.1. Lineage (GTDB taxonomy): Bacteria > Gemmatimonadota > Gemmatimonadetes > Palauibacterales > Palauibacteraceae > Benthicola. Next base: position 23,045 of record JBDGWG010000024.1, read on the forward strand.
ACAGGTCGGGCGAGTGTTACGACCCTGAGGTCGACACCATGGGCGACGAAGCGCGTTACGGCTTGCGCTGGCTGGACGCGTGCATGGGAAGCCTGCCAGGCCCGGCCGTTCCGTGGACTTTCATCGACCTCGCCGGCGAGGTTCACGGCGCAGGACTCAAGGGCTTGTGTCAAGCCCTCGACAGGGCCGACTTCGTTTTGACGATTGCGGTCCCGACCTGGCTGGACGAGTTGGAGCGCTGCCCACGCCGAGCCTTCATCGATGGTGATCCGCTCTTCACACAGGCGGCGATGCTCGATGCAACGGGGTCGACCGCCGCCACGCTGGCGCGGTACCCGACACTCTTCACTTACTGGACTCGGCAGGGCGCGGCCGACACGACCGTGCCCACGGCAGGGCGGGATTGGATATCTACGACACCAGTAGTGGCTACCGCCCTCTGGGACGTCGCGCCCCCCCGGCCGTCGGCTCCCATTACCACGGTGATGAACTGGTCCGCCTGGGGAGAAGTCGACGTCGATGGTCGCGGTTACGGCCAGAAGAGCCGCGTCATGGAATACTTGATCGATCTCCCGTCGCTCACGTCGCATGAGCTTCTGCTCGCAGTCGGAGGCCCCGCCCCGAAGAAGCGATTGCTGTCGAGGGGGTGGAAGCTCGCGAATCCTCTTTCCGTGACACGAACAATCGGTGCCTACCGCGAGTTCATAGTGGGCTCGTATGCCGACTTGGGCATCGCCAAGCACGCGTACGTTGCGTCGCGCAGCGGCTGGTTCAGCGACCGCAGCCTATGTTACATGGCGTCCGGACGGCCAGTGCTGCATCAAGACACGGGCTTCACGGACTGGTTACCGGCCGGCGAAGGCGTTCTGTCATTCTCGACGGTTCAGGAAGTCATCGATGGATTGCGAGAACTGACGATGGATTATCCGCGTCACGCGCTGGCTGCACGTACCCTTGCGGAGACCTGCTTCGAAGCGCGCACCGTGATTGGACGCATGCTCGACGATGCTGGCTTTCGCTAAGGTCCTGTCCCCCTCCAGGGAGGTGCTTCGTTGAAGGTGCCGTTCAACCGACCCTTCGTCAGCGGACAAGAACTCGCAAATATCGCGGAAGCACTCGCCAGCGGTCGCGTTGCGGGCGACGGGCCGTTCACCGCTCGCTGCAGCCGATGGCTCGAGGCTTACACCGGCTGCGTCAGGGCCTATCTGACCCATTCGGGCACTGCGGCCCTGGAGATGGCCGCTCTCTTGTGTGATATCCAGCCCGGCGACGAGGTGATCCTACCTTCGTACACCTTCGTCTCGACGGCCAATGCGTTCGTCCTGCGTGGGGCGGTTCCCGTGTTCGTCGATGTCCGCAGGGACACCATGAACATCGACGAAGCACTCATCAGTGGGGCGATCACCAACCGAACTAAGGTAATCGTGGTCGTGCACTACGCGGGCGTCGGTTGTGACATGGATCGAGTCATGAGCATCGCGCGGGAGCATGGCTTGATGGTCGTCGAGGACGCGGCCCAAGGTGTTATGGCCAGCTACGGGGGCCAGGCCCTCGGAAGCATTGGCCATCTCGGTTGTCTGTCGTTCCACGAGACCAAGAACATCGTGAGCGGCGAGGGGGGGGCGCTCCTGGTCAACGATCCCGGACTCAGCCAGAGAGCGGAGGTGTTGCGGGAGAAGGGCACCAACCGAAGCCGCTTCTTCCGCGGTGAAGTGGACAAGTACACGTGGGTCGACGTCGGCTCCTCCTACCTGCCGAGCGAGCTCATCGCGGCCTTCCTATGGGCCCAACTGCAGGGCGCGGAAGACATCACCACAAGGAGAATGGACATCTGGAACGCCTATCACGCTGCTCTGGCCGTCGCCGAGAGTGCAGGGCAGGCCTCGCGGCCCGAGATTCCCGACAAATGCCGGCACAACGGCCACATGTACTATCTGACCCTGCCGAGCCTTGCCGACAGGACGAAATTCATCGCCACCCTGAGGAGCTGTGGGATACAGACGGTGTTTCACTACGTGCCTCTTCACAGCTCCCCGTTCGGCCTGAAGGCGGGGCGCATTTCAGGAGGCATGAGGAACACGAATACTGCAGGCGATTGTCTGGTTCGACTTCCCCTGTGGGTGGGGCTTGAAGAGGAGCAGGGCGCGGTCATCGATGCCGTGATCGAGGTTCTGTGCGGGGAGAGGGCTGGTGGTTGACCTCCGGCTGCCGCCATGCAGGATTAGGCGATGAACCCCTCGACACTACGTACGGTGAGAAGATGAACTACCTCGTAACGGGAGGCGCAGGATTCATCGGGTCGGCCGTCGTCCGGCACCTCGTGGGCCACGGGCAGGGCACCGTCATCAACGTCGATGCGCTCACGTATGCGGGGAATCTTGATTCACTGGCGCTGGTCGCCGACGATCCCCAACATCGATTCGAGCACGTCGACATCTGTGACCGCGATGCCGTGCGCTGCCTGTTCGAAGCATACGCGCCGGACGCAGTGCTCCACCTCGCCGCTGAATCGCATGTCGATCGGTCGATCGACGGCCCCGCCGCCTTCATGCGGACCAACATAGAAGGCACCTTCGTCCTGCTGACCGAGGCACAGCGCCATTGGACACAACTGGACTCCGAGCGAGCAGCGTCCTTCCGCTTTCTCCACGTCTCGACCGATGAAGTATTCGGCTCCCTTGGACCGACGGGGTACTTCGATGAGGCCACGCGGTACGACCCGAGTTCCCCCTATTCCGCGAGCAAGGCATCCGCGGACCACCTGGTCCGCGCCTGGCACCGGACTTACGGGCTGCCCATTCTCATCACCAACTGCTCGAACAACTACGGACCGTACCAGTTTCCCGAGAAGCTGATCCCGCTGATGATCCTCAACGCTCTGGAAGGAAAGCCGCTTCCCGTCTACGGGCGCGGGGAGAACGTTCGAGACTGGCTGTTCGTGGAGGATCACGTATCGGCTCTGTTGACCGTGCTCGAGCGCGGCGCGGTGGGAGAGACCTACGCGATCAGCGGGGAGAACGAGCACCGGAACCTCGACGTCGTGCATGCCATCTGTGACCTCGTCGACGGACACTCCTCGGACTCCAGGTCCGAAGGCTCCCGATCACTTGTGGAGTTCGTGGAGGACCGACCCGGCCACGATCTTCGATACGCCATCGATGCGTCGAGAATTCGGTGCGAGCTCGGCTGGCGGCCCGCCCAGTCCTTCGAGAGCGGTCTGGAGCTTACTGTGAAGTGGTACCTCGATAATCCGACGTGGTGGCAGAGGGTTCGGAGCGGCGTGTACCGCGGGGATCGCCTCGGCTTGGGAGGACAATCGTGAAGGGGATCATCCTGGCGGGCGGCGCAGGCACGCGGCTGCACCCGGTCACCCGAGCCGTGAGCAAGCAGTTGCTCCCGGTCTACGACAAGCCGATGATCTACTATCCGCTTTCGACGCTGATGCTAGCAGGCATCAGGGATATCCTGGTGATCTCCACGCCACAGGATATTCCGCGTTTCGAAGAGCTGCTGTTTGATGGGAGCCAATGGGGCCTGAACTTTCAGTACGCGGAGCAGGCCGTTCCCAACGGCTTGGCGCAGGCCTTCATCATCGGCCGAGAGTTCGTCGGCGACGATACCGTCGCGCTCGTTCTGGGTGACAACCTGTTCTACGGCGATGGGCTGGGCCGCGTCCTGCAGCGGGTGGCACAGGAGCAGGAGGGGGCCACCGTGTTCGGGTACAGCGTCGTCGATCCGGAGCGCTACGGCGTGGCGGAGGTCGACGAGGCGGGACTCGTCATAGGCCTGGAAGAGAAGCCGACTGTACCGAAATCCAATTGGGCCGTCACAGGACTGTACTTCTATGACAACGCTGTCCTCGATATTGCCCGTGGGATCAGGCCGTCGGCGCGCGGAGAATACGAGATTACAGACGTCAATCGCGAGTATTTGAGACGAGGCGCACTTCGGATCGAACTTCTAGGGCGGGGAATGGCGTGGCTCGACACAGGCACACACGAAGCGTTGCTTGATGCCTCGCATTTCATACAGGTCATCGAGCGGCGGCAGGGTCTGAAGATCGCCTGTGTTGAGGAGATCGCCCTTCGCCTCGGTTTCATTGATGCGGAGCAGCTTGCACGTCTTGCTGATCCGCTGGAAGGGACGGGATACGGTGACTACCTCGAGCGTGTCCTCGCCGAGGCCATGCGGCGCTAGCAAGACGGAGCCTAGAGGGACCGCGAGTCATACGAACGAACCGTGGAGGCCTCCCTCACGGTTCAGGCACTTCAGACGCCTAGTTCGTCGAGGAAGTCACCGAGTACAGCCTCCGCTTCGAGATACTCAAGGGCTAGCTCTCTCGCCCACTTGCCGTGGCGCTGAGGATCGCTGGCGACTGTCTCCAGTGCAGTCACCGCTTCGTCCACCGTACGTACGGCAAAGAAGCCCCTTCCACACGGAAGGTGGGAGCTGATACCAGTATCTTGCATCACGACGGGCCGTGCCGCGGCCAAGTACGCGGCGCTGCGGTCTCCGAACCAGCCACTGTTTGTCTCCACGAAGACGTTCTTGCACACGCAGAACTCGCCACCTGACTCATAGATGTAAGTCCAGTAGTCATCGAACGACTTCGTGACCTCATGTGCGTTCCGGACGCGCCACCCCTCACGGATCAATGCAGTCTTTGGAACATTCTTACCGGCCACCGCGATCTCCAGAGGCGTGCTCGTCCGGCGTGGGAGGCCCCGAAACTCGAGAAACTCGACGTCCTTCATACCGTAGGATCGTCCCTCAAACTCGACTGGCGCGTACGCCTGCCAACTCATCACGGTCGTGAACGGGGCACCCGGCCTGACCGGAGTCTCCAACACGTCACTGACTTGGACCGGAAAGAAGACATGGTGCCAGTCCTTTCCTGCTGAGGGCGCACTTGTCTTCGCCGTGCCAATATTCTGTCCGACCGTATAGTAAACGTCGTACTCCGGATCCTTCGCTCCTTCTTGTCCGCTCACCATCCTCATTTGCCTGGTGCCTGGCTCCCCGTCGATGAGTACCCGGAGGCCAGCGTGAGTGGCTTCGGCGAGCCAGGAACCGTGAGTTCCCATGTCTACGAACAGATCAGCTGACCTAAACAGGGCCTCGATTCGCTTCTGCGACAAGCCGTGATACCGTTCTCTTGCATCAACAAAGCACCAGCGGTCCGCTAGGCCGAATCGGCGCAAAAGCTCGTCGAGGCGGGCGATACCGTACGAGCAATCATCAGTCATCACACCCTTTAACGGGTCATAGCACGCGTTAGCCCATCCACTCTTCTCGACGAAATACACATCGTGCCCCAACCGCTGAAACCCGGAAAGCCACTGAATGACCCAGGAGAAGTACCCGCCGAACGGAAACCGGACTAGGTAGGAGCCGACTATGATGCGCGCCATGTGTCAGCCTAGGTTCGGGCTCTCCCCGGGGGTCCATGAGTTCAACAGTAGAACATAGCTGTGATTCGCCGGGGGGACGAACTACCTTGGCTGGGCCACGATGTCGCGCATCGCGGGGAAGGATCGGCGGCGAAGTGCCGCACGACCACTCGAGAGACCGCGGTCCGCGTGCGCGCCATTCGCATCATGGTCATGCCCCGATATGGGTCCTATCGGCGACGGTACCCGAGCTGTCGCATGCAGGATCTGAGGGCCGCTCTCCTTCGACTGGCCGGATGACCTGCCCCAACAGTGATGCCACGAATGTTAGTCCGGCGGCAAGTCCCGTCGCCTGCAGTGCAGGCCGCCTGAGCCACTCTTTCACGGGCCGGACCGCCTGCGGGGCGGGGGGCAGCCCAGAGAGCTGGGCGGCTGGACCGCGGCGCAGGTAGACCACAGGTTCCCCCCCTGGCTTGGGACGGTCCCGGATCCCTCCGATAGTTACCCTCGCGTCGGCCTCCTCAACCGGAGCAACGCCGCGAATCTCACGCTACCGTGGCTCGTCGATCGAGCATGCTTCCGGATCCGACTCCAGCTGCCAGGCCTGCGACATCGGTGTTCTCTGGAACGGGAGGGAACACTCGCCAGTGATCAACGCCAAATCAATATACCTGCCGACGGGAACCTTTGCCCCTTTTTCCTTGATCCGATTCCAACGACATGACCATCGGCGAAAGCCTGCCGATGATTCTGTGTCCATGAATGGAGCTACGATGAACAGACTTCTCGGAACGGGGGCCGCCGCGGCCGCGCTGGCCTTGACCCTCGCGGCCGGCTCGCCGACGTCGAGTGCCGGCGACTCTCAGGGGACGGCAACCTGGAGCGTGGACGCGGCGCACTCCCAGGTCGGATTCTCGGTGCGGCACTTCTTTACACCGGTCAAGGGGCTGTTCCACGACTATGAGGTATCGCTCGAGTACGATCCGGCGCATCCGGAGAACTCCAGTGTCGAGGTGACGATCTCTGTGGGCAGCGTCGATACCAGCCACGAGCGGCGTGACAACGACTTGCGCTCGGATAGCTGGTTCGAAGTCGAGCGGTATCCGACGATGACCTTCCGCAGCACTTCGGTCCAGCCATTGAGCGACACGGAGTTCGTCGCCGCGGGGGAGCTGACGATCAAGGATACCACGATCGAGATAGAGCTTCCGATCACCGTTCTGGGTGTAATGGATGTTCCCGAGAACAGGAGAGAGCGGCTCGGCGAGCAGGTGGCCAGCTTCCAGGCCGCGACCGTGATCGACCGGCGAGACTTCGGTGTGGGCACCGGCAGCTGGACCGAGACGACCGTGGTCGGTGCGGACGTGGAGATCGAGATTACGATCGAAGCGAATCGGAGGTAGCGTTCAACCGCTCTTGCCCATGCGAACGACGATCTCGTACTCCTCGGGCTTCACCGGCTGAACGGACAGACGACGTCGGGCTCGGACTTCATCAGCCAGCAGCGGGCCATCGGTTCGCTTCGGCTCGAGTGCCCCGAACATTACAAACTGTCGAGTCTCTGTTCAGCATGACTCGTCGGATCCAGGCACGAGTGGATGTCGTCCCGGGAGCGACTTCTCCCGGGACAGCATCAGAGTATGAGGCGACGCGAAGGAGCGCCTACTCGCCTTCGACGGGCAGCGAGGAGACGCCACGTGTCAGGGCGTGGACACGGAGCGCGTGTTCCTCGTCGAACTCGGCTTCGGTCGCGTACTTCTCGGCCGTGGCGACATGCTCCCTCCGCATGCCCGGATAGCCTTCCCACACGGCGATGAACGCCGCGTCCACGTGACGATAAGCAGCCGACACCATGTCGCCCGTCGCCTCGGCGACCTCGGCAGCGTGCTCCATCATCTTACGAGCCTCGGAGTACTCGCCGGCGTAGAAGTAGAGCCTGGCCGACTGGTCGAAGGTGAGATACGAGTTGGGATCGTTCTCGGGCATGGCCTCGGCAGCGTCCTTGTACAGCCCCGCCGCTCCTTCCCAGTCGCCTGCCTGGTACAGGCTCGACGCGGATTCGTACAACGGGTCCGATTCGGACAGAGCGGACACCGTGATCGACGGCAGCTCGTACATCGGACGGACGTCCTGGTCTTGGGCCTGCAAGCCAACAGGCAGGGTGAGGGCCGCGAGACCGGCGGCAGAAAGGATACGGAACCCGGTGCTCATGATTGCCTCCTTTGAGCGAATATGGGTTCGACCGGACGAGGCCGGTGCACACCTGGCGTCGGTCGGGGGGGCGATCTCCGACTCTGCGCGGTGCGTCGGATCAGTCGACACCCCAAGTATACGCCGTGTGTAGGAACTGGGGAAAGTCCGGCCGCTCCGCATCAAATTGTCCGCGAGCCGTCACACGAGCGTCAGGCGCGGCCATGTCGGCCGAGTCCGGCCAGTCCGGTGGCCTCGCGTTACCGGAACGGCTAACATCCCGTGTTCTGGCGAACGGCGCTGCGAGACGCTCGGTGACGTTGCGCCACGTGTACGTAAATAACGTAGAGAGAAACGGATAGAGACCTCATGCAAGACTTCCTGACCAAGCTCGGAATCGAGGAGAACAACCTCGGCGGCTTCTGCGGCGAGTGGCTGGGAACGGGGGCCCAGCTGGAGGCCACCAGCCCGATCGACGGGGCGGTGATCGCGCACGTGCGGCAGGTCACCGAAGAGGAGTACGAGAAGATCGCCGGGCGGGCCCAGCGGGCGTTTCAGGATTGGCGCAGGATGCCCGCGCCGCGTCGCGGCGAGATCGTGCGGCAGATCGGGAACGAGCTGCGTGAGAACAAACGGGAGCTTGGACAGCTGGTCAGCCTCGAGATGGGCAAGATCGTGGCGGAGGGCGAAGGCGAAGTCCAGGAGATGATCGACATCTGCGACTTCGCGGTCGGCCTGTCGCGTCAGCTGTACGGTAACACGATGAAGTCCGAGCGGCCGGACCACCGGATGTTCGAGCAATGGCATCCTCTTGGGGTGGTCGGCGTGATCACCGCGTTCAATTTTCCGGTAGCCGTCTGGAGCTGGAACGCGGCACTCGCCGCAGTGTGCGGAGACGCAACGCTGTGGAAGCCGTCGAGCCAGGTCCCGCTGTGCGGCGTTGCGGTCACAAAGATCGCCGCCCGGGTGTGCCGCGATAACGGCGTCGATCCGGCAACCTTCTCGCTCGTGGTCGGCAAGGGCTCGACCGTAGGCGAGCGCATGCTGCGGGACAAACGTGTGCCGCTGGTCTCTTTCACCGGCAGCACCCAGATGGGCTTCCGCGTCGCCGAGACCGTAGGCAAGCGCCTCGGCCGAACGATCCTCGAGCTGGGCGGAAACAACGCGATCGTCGTGACCCCAAGCGCCAACATGGACATGGTGCTGCCCGCGATCCTGTTCGGTGCCTGTGGAACCGGGGGCCAGCGTTGCACGAGCACGCGCCGGATCATCGTCCACGCATCGGTGAAGGAGGAGCTGGTGCGGCGCCTGACGAAGGCCTACGAAGGCGTCCGGATCGGGAATCCGCTGGAGGATGACACGTTGATGGGACCGCTGGTGACCCGCGGCGCCGTGGCAGACCTGCAGAACGCGATCGAGCGGGTGAAGGCGGAGGGCGGAGAGATCCTGTACGGGGGCGAGCCCCTGAAGGGCGACGAGTACCCCGGTGGCCACTACGTGAAGCCCTGCATCGCGGCGGCGAAGAACGAATATTCGATCGTGCAGGAAGAGACCTTCGCCCCGATCCTCTACATCATCGCCTACGGCTCGAAGGACGCGACGCCCCGAGAGGCCGTGGGCGAGATCAAGGAAGCGATCGAGGTCCACAATAACGTGCCGCAGGGTTTGTCGTCCGCGATCTTCACCGACAGCGTTCGCGAGGCCGAGTACTTCCTGTCGAACCGGGGGAGCGACTGCGGGATCGCCAACGTGAACATCGGCACCAGCGGGGCCGAGATCGGCGGAGCGTTCGGCGGCGAAAAGGAGACCGGAGGCGGACGGGAGTCCGGTTCGGATTCGTGGAAGGCCTACATGCGACGCCAGACGAACACCGTGAACTGGAGCACCGAGCTTCCACTCGCCCAGGGCATCGAGTTCAGCTGAAGGGGATGGGGTACAAAAGCGACCCGCCGGCGACTATTCTGGGTAAGCGCCGACGGGTCGCTTCACGTCGGCGCGATTCTGCCCACATCCCGCGGGCTTCCGACCGGAGCGTTCGGGGCCGCCACTCTCTCGTATCGGAGGCCAGGGTGAAGGATTCACCGGGGGGGCGTGACTCCGCTTCGAGGCGTGAACCCAGTCGTCTGGCACGCCTAAGGCGACGACGGCTTCACCGGTTCTCTCTTTCCGCGAGCCAGGGGGAGGCGGATGGTCCGCGCCGACGGCTGTGGAGCCGACAGTCGGCTCCCTCGAGACGCACGGACGCCAGAACCGAGCCCCGATCCGACCGCAAGCGCGCCTCAGAGACTCCCGACGAGCCGGATCGCCGTCGTGAGCTCCGAAGGCCTCGCCGCCCGATCCGGCCTGCCTGACCTCGACCTCGACCCGACTGCCGCGGCCCGCAGACAGCGCACGGTCAGGTCTGCGGAGCCTCCAGGTCGAGTGGATAACCGTCGCGGATCAGCGCCTCGGCCTTGGGCGCGCCCACCGGTCCGGAGAAGTAGTATCCCTGCGCCTGCGTGCAACCGGCTTTCCGGAGGGCAAGGAACTGCTCGCGGGTCTCGATCCCCTCGGCGATGACCTCGACCTCGAGGATCTTCGCCAGCTCCACGATCGTTCGCGCGACGCCCCACTTCCGGAGCTTCTCGCGCCGGTGGCTGATGAACGATCGATCGATCTTGAGCGCTCGAACGGACAGGTCGTGCAGGAGACTGAGTGACGAATAGCCGGTTCCGAAGTCGTCGATGGCCACGTCGATGCCCATGCCCTGAAGCCGGTCGAGGACGACGGCCGCCTTGTCCGCGTCGTGCATCAGCTCGGCTTCGCCGATATCGAACCGGAGCTGCCGTCCCTGGATGCCGTGCCGCTCCATGATCTCCCGCACTCGACCGAGGAATCCGTTGTAGAAGATCTGGCGGCCCGACACATTGACGCCCATCGGTGGCAACTCGACCCGGGACAGGTGGCCGCGCCACCGGTTGATCTGGTCGCACGCCTGCTCCAGCACCCAGAATCCGAGGTCGTGAATCAGATCCGACTCGGCGGCCACCGGGATGAACTGGTCGGGCGGCACGAGTCCGTGCTCGGGGTGACGCCAGCGCAGGAACGTTTCCAGTCCCGTGATCCGGCCGTCCTGCAGGGACACGATGGGTTGGTACTCGAGGTGCAGCTCCCTCCGCTCGATGGCTGCGGCGAGATCGATCCGCATCTGCTCGCGCTGGCGGTGATTCTCTTCCACGACCCGGTCGAACACCTGGATGCGCTCTCGCGAGCCTCCCGCCCGTACGGCGGCGGCCTCCGCGTCTGCCAGCAGGGATTTCGGGTCGTCATAGGCCGGTCCGGCCAGCACGACCCCGATGCGGACGTCGAGCCGGATATCGGTGCGGACCGTCGGGAACGGGCGACGCAGCTCCTTCCGGACCCGATCGGCCACCACGAGAGCCTCGTCGATCGCCCGAATTCCCTCTACGATCAACACGAATCGAGCCTTACCGTCGATCGCCGCCGTATCCGCCGGTCGGGTATGGCCGGCGAGTCTTCGGCCGGCCGCCACGATCAGGTCTTCGGCGGCCCGATCTCCAGCCCCTTCGCCGATCTGGTCGAGGCCCTCCACATCCGCCACGAGCACGGCGAACTGGTCGCGGGGCGAACGTTGACGCCTCCGTATGGCCTGCCGGAGCCTGTCGAACAGGATCGGTCGGTTGGGAAGACCCGTCCGCTCGTCGTACAGGGCGTCCGGGCTGTCCTGCACCGGCTCCGCCCCAGCCTCGGCCACCTTCGCCATATGCTGGCGCGTATGGGCGGCGGCCTTCCGCACGGCGTCCTGCATGCGCTCCCGGGTCGCCAGGAGGCCCAGCGTCGTCGCCAGTACGTGGAGGCCATCCCGGACTTCCGTGGGACGGGTGAGCCCGCCCGTGCGTGGCGGAGCCGTCGCGGCGAAGAGCTCCAGCAGCGCGACAGGCTTGCCTGCGGCCAGGATCGGCAGGAGCGCGTAGCCCGCGAATCCCGCGTTTCGAGCGGCCTCGCGCGCCCGGGACTCGGAGAGCGCGATCAGCGGCTCGAGCCTGATCTTCGGGTCCTTACCGTCGTCGCTCAACCCGGCGACCGGACCGCGCTCCAATGCTCCCTCGAGAGCCTTCAGCTGCTCCGAATCATCCTCCACGGTATGCCAATCAGTGCCCGATTCAGAGCCATTGTCCCAGCGGGCGAACGCCGCCGTCCAGCCCATCGCTTCGCAGATTCCCTCCATGGCGAAGCGTAGGGCCTCCGGAAGTGTGTTGGCCCGAGCGGGCAGGTCCATCAACATCTGATTCATCTCTCGGCGCTGCCAGGCGGAGAGCTCGGGGTTGAGCCCGACCTGAATCAAGTGCGAGGAATCGCCCTCGGCGGCAGGATCCGAATCCCTTTGCGCCCGATCGTCGCTGTCCAGCATCGGCCGTCCCGATCTCTCTGGCGGAGCGTTTTGCCACACGCTGCCGCGGTGTACGCAACGCCTCGACTGTGCCTATCCCGGGCCGTGAGGCGACTCGGGACCCGTAACGATCATAATCACAACTTGTTGCACTGATCAGCCCGTCCGGGGCCGGTTGACGCGCAGCGGCGTCGCTTGCCCAGAAGTTGCAAGAGCGAAGCCAGTGCATTTCGTGCCTACGTCGTCGGTTTTGCAACGACCTTCGGCATGGCCGCGGCCGGGGACCCCCTTGGGGATAAGGCACGTCCGGTCTGGCACGCATCTGGTATCGAGGTCGAGCGAGCCTCCGCGTCACGGGTGGCTCGTTGCATGACATCCAAGCCACGGAGGATACCGATGCGAAGACGGTGGATGGTTCTGCTCCTGGCAGCAGGCCTGGGCGCCTGCTCCAGTTCTAACCCAGACGTGGAAACCGGACCGGACCCGCAGTCGTCCAGTATTCCGGGATCCGGTTCCGACGAGGGAACCGAGCCCGAGCGCAAGAGCGACAACGTGCCCGAGAACGCGAGCACGGCTGCGAAGTTCGGAATTCCCCCGGGACACCTGCCGCCTCCGGGCCAATGCCGAGCCTGGATGCCGGGTGAGCCGCCCGGAAAGCAGAAGAAGAAGTATCCTGCCGGCGACTGTGACTCCGTCTCCCGAAGCGTGCCGGCCGGCGGTTGGCTCGTGTATCGGCCAGGTGAGGACAAGAAGGAAGTCATCGTGCGCGAGTACGGACAAGAGCGCGAGATCACGTCGGTGAAGGTGTTCGACATCGTGACCGGAGCGTTACTGCGGGAGCTCGATTCGAGCGACGACGGATAGGAGTCCGGTCTCGCGAGCCGCAGTCAGATGAGCGAACGGGCCGGCCCATACCCTGGACCGACCCGCTCGAAGGTCGCGCGGATGGGCGGGGTTAGCCTTCCAGCGCAGACCTCAGTACCTCCAGGTGGATGTCGATGCGGGCTTCCAGGTCATCGGGGATCGGCATCCCCCGCTCCTGGCAGCGTTCCGCCACCATCGCATCGACGTCCAGGATCCACATGCCGAGCTCCGGCGCGGCGTGCCTTCGATTCTCACCGGCGGATAGAACGGCCTCCGAGTCGGCAGGGGCTTCAGCCTCGCGCGTGGCGCGCCAGGCGCGGAGGATCGTCCGGTACTGGCGGGCGCGCGCCACGAACCTGCCGGCCCCATCCAGCGGGTCGGCGAAATTTCGGCACGACATCGGACGCTCGGCGTCGAGCTGACACCCTTCCGTGCGGTGGAAAACGCAGTTTCCGTCGGCGCCGACCTCCAGGATCCCTGAGCCCTCCTGCACGTAGCGCCGGATTACTTCACCCGTCGGAACGCGGAGGCCGCGCCCGATCCGCGCCACCTCGTATGGGGTCAGCGGGATCCGGTTACCGGGGCAGTGGGGGCCGCACGTGACGCCGGCCTCGGAGGCTTTCCGTTTCAGGTCGTCCAGGAAGTCGTCGATCATCGCTTACGCACCGTAGCACGGGTGACGAATCGCATGGACCCTCGCCGGGTTGGACAGAACGATGCGGTTGGCTGTCCCACGGGGAGCGGAAGTTACTCACGGAAGGGGCCAGAGGCGAGCCGCGATGCTGTTCAGCATCACCCGGCACCCTCTCCAGTCTCAGCAGTCGGTTCGCGGCCGGCGCGGATCGCCGCGACCCGCGACTCATCCCATGTGAACCAAACGTTGTCGTGGCTCCGCAGCAGACCCAGGATCGCGCGCATCTTCTCCGACCGGAAGTAGGCCAGGAAAGCACCGCTGCCCGTGGTCTGTGCCGCCTCGATCCG
>JBDGWG010000025.1:0-37305 GCA_039585235.1 Gemmatimonadota bacterium
GGGGGATATGACACTCCCGCAATAAGGCAAGAGCCATGCCCGAAACAGGGGGATGACAATGGCACTACGGCGTTGTCTGAACGCACGCGCAGTGGACACTTCGGGGAAGGTAGCCTCCTGGAAATGTCGGAGACTGTTTCGGAGGGGAGGCGGCGCCTCCTAGTACGGTGTCTTCAGTCCTCCCGGATCGCTCGCGATCTCCGGCTCCACGAACACGCGCGTGATGCGCGGGTCTACCCCGCGGATCTCCTTCTCGATCCGCTCCACGGCGTGGGCCACCTCATCCACGTGGTAGCCAGGCCGGAACTTGAGTCCGAGAGTGAGGAGGATGTCGTCCGGGCCGAGGTGCACGCCGAGGATCCGGACCAGGCGCTCCACGGCCTCGTCCTCCAGGCATATGCGCTGGATCCTGACGTTGAGCTCGTCCGAGATCGCCTCGCCCACGAGCAGGGCTCGCGTCTCGTATCCCAGAAAGACCGCTACGGCCGCGAGGAGATCACGATCGAGGCGGCCGCGTCGAGCGCGGGGACGTTCAGGGCGCGGGCCAGGTAGATGCCGAGGAAGGCCACGACCACACCCACGAGGGCAGACGTATCTTCCGCCACCGGGACGAATACGCGGGGGTCCTCGCTGTCGCGGACACGCCGCCAGAGGCTCTTCCCACTCCCCTTCCCCCCGAGCTGCCTCAGCGCGACGCGGAGTGCCGTGGCCTCCACCACGAACGCGAGTGCCAGGACCGCGTAGCTCAAGCCCGGGTTCTGGGGCGCCTCGGGATGCTTCAGGTGAGCGATTCCCTCATACATGCTGAACCCGCCCCCGAGCCCGAACAGGATCATCGCGACGATCAGGCTCCAGAAGTAGAGTTCCGGGCCGTACCCGAACGGGTGCTTGCGGTCGGCGGGCCGATGGCTCCTCCAGTTGCCGAAGAGAAGGAGCGCCTGGTTCCCGGTGTCGGCCACCGAGTGGATCCCCTCGGAGAGCATCGCGGAGCTGCCGGTGATCGCGGACGCTCCGAACTTGGCCACGGCGATGACCCCGTTGGCGATCATGGCGGCGACGACGGCGCGGGTGCTTCCTGTGGCCATGCCGGAATCCCGGTTGCTGGCGTTCAGTTTCAGGGCCGAGCTATGGCCCCTCGGCTTGAGGCTACCAGACTATCGGGACTATAGGGCCAGAGGGGCCTCCGCGTCACGGGGTCAGCCCGTTCGCGTGACGTGACGGGCTCAGGCAAGAGGGTTGAGCCCGATCCGCACCGTGTACGACTTCGGAAACATGGGCACGATGCAGCCCCTGAGGTCGAGATCGCCGGCGTTGCCCCGCTCGAACGCGTCCGGTGTCGGCAAACCGTATTGCACGGGAACGACCCGCCCGCCGAGCGCGGCGTGCCGTCTCACGCTGACGTCGATCGGCCCCACGGTGAGGAGCGTCGCGGCTACGGCCAGGGCCGGAAAGGCGAGCTGTGCGTGCTGTCGCCCGCGCCTGAGCAGGGCCCACCCGGAGACCGCGGTGGCCACCAAGACACCTGGTACAACTGGAATCTGGGGAATCAACGGAAGTCCGCCGCCAAGGCCGATGAAGGCCACGGCAAGCAGCAGGATGATGAGGGGTCGCATGATCGTCTCTCCTTCCGGGGCCGTCTTCGCCCCACAGCGTGTGCGTTACCTCCCTTCGTTTGTAGGACGTCGGTGCCGCGGATACTTGCACAGACGCAGCGGACCGACTCGGCCCTCAGAGAGACGCCTCCACACCGATGTACCAGCCGTTAGGACCGGAGATGCCGCCGTGCGAGGCCCACTGGTAAAGGCCCAGCAGCGAGAGGCGGCCTGCGGGCCACACCACGATGCCGACCGACACGTCCGGCGTGAATCCTCCCCAGTCCGTCTCGGAGAGCACGCCGATGCCGCCGGCCACGATGGGCGACACCACGAACTCCTGCAGGGGGACGATCTCGAGATCGAGCTCGATCGTCAGGAAGCCGCCGTCCACCCCGGAGTAGGTGAGCCCGAGGCCGGCGCGCACGAAGCCGTTGCGAATCAGATCCCGGCCTCCGCGGAAGGCAAATTGGTGGACCGGTCTCACCCCAGTCGTGGAGCTGCGTTGCCCCGCCCTCGAGCCGAAGGTACCACGGATGTGAAGGCGAGTCAGCGCTCGGAGAGGGGACGCCGGACTCCTGCGCGCCGAGGGAGAGCGGCTGGAACAGCGCTAGAATCAAGACGACCGCCGCACAGATGCATCGCCGACTGGACATAGTGCCCCTCGCGCTCGGGTGGGATCGAGCGAAGAGGGCGATCGGAGTATATGGGACGGCGTGGAGTGGTGTCCAGATCGCGTGGACCGGTCGGAGCGGAAGATCGCCCGATTCGGCAGGTAGGGGCAACCGCGGGCGGGCTCAACCAGTCCGCGCAACAGAAGCGTCCTATCGGCTTTTGCGCCACAAACGCTTATTCTTCTGGGTGAGCTTCAGCGCCTCCTCGGCGCAGATCGGCAATCCAGGACAAGGGGCGTAGCCGTTGGGCGAGACGCTGACCATCCGACTGACGGTCAACGGGAACGAGTATGACCGGTCCGTCGAGCCGAGGCTCCTCCTCAGCGATTTCCTTCGACACGACCTTCACCTGACGGGCACGCACGTCGGATGCGAGCACGGCGTGTGCGGCTCCTGCACGGTCCTCGTGAACGGTGAGTCCGTGCGCTCGTGCCTCATGTTCGCCGTGCAGGCGGATGGCGCTGAGATCAGCACCGTCGAAGGCCTCGCGACTCCTGCGGACGGATCCGGCATCCCGCACCCGGAAGACGCCGACCTCCATCCGATCCAGGCCGCGTTCCGTGAATCGCACGGCCTGCAATGCGGTTTTTGCACGCCCGGCATCCTGATGACGCTCGTCCCCTTCCTCGAAGAGAATCCCGACCCGGACGAGGAACAGATCCGTGAAGCCCTCTCCGGCCACCTGTGCCGTTGCACGGGCTACCAGAACATCGTGAAAGCGGTGCGGTTGGCGGCGGGGAGGATGCGCTCGTGAGCCACGATACGACCTTCGCGGCCCCTCCGGCCGAAGCCCCGGCCCGCCCACGCCAGGTCGGCGCATCTCCGCTACGCAACGAGGATCGCCGACTGCTCACCGGCGAGGCCCTGTTCGTGGACGACGTTCACCTGGATGGGATGCTGCACGCGGCGTTCGTTCGGAGCGATTACGCGCACGGGATACTCAAGTCGGTGGATCTCACGGCCGCGCTCGAGCACCCCGGGGTCGTCGCGGCCTACGCGGCGCACGACCTGGGCGACTACTGGGAGCCGGGGCCCCTGCTCGTTCCGCCTCCACCGATCGAGCAGCTCGAGTTTCACGCCGCGACGCAGGTGCCCCTGGCCAGGGACAGGGTGCGGCACGTGGGCGAGCCGATCGCGGTCGTCGTAGCGCGGAGCCGTTACGAGGCGGAGGATGCGGCCGCCCTGATCGAGGTGGACATCGAACCGCTCGAGGCCGTGTCCGACCTCGAGGGCGGCCTCCGACCCGATGCCCCTCGGATCCACGACCATCTCGAGTCGAATCTCGCGGCGCATGTCATACAGCGAAAGGGAACCTGGGAGGAGGCCCGCGAGTCAGCGCATCGGGTGATCAAGAGGCGCTTCTGGTACGACCACGGCGCCTCGGCCCCGATGGAGAACCGGGGCATCGTGGCCGACTGGGACGCCCGAAGCCGTGAGCTCACAGTGTGGGACACGACGCAGGCGCCGATTCCGATCCGCAACGGGCTGGCGGCCATGCTGGGCCTTCCCCAGTCGGAGGTGCGGGTGATTGCCCCGTTCATCGGGGGGGGCTTCGGACCCAAAATCATGATGTTCTACCCGGAGGAGGTACTCCTTCCGTGGATCTCGATGCGGCTCGGCCGGCCCGTGAAGTGGATCGAGGACCGGCAGGAGAGCTTCTTCGCCACGACGCAGGAGCGCGGGCAGGACCACGAGGCGGAGCTCGCGGTGGACGAGGAGGGACTAATCCTCGGCGTTCGGGACGAGTTCCTGTGCGATACCGGAGCCTACAACCCGTACGGCCTCACGATTGCGATCAACACGCAGTGCACGCTGCTCGGGCCGTACCGCGTCCCGCATTATCACAGCGAGTTCCGGATGGTGTTCACGAACAAGCCGATCGTGACGCCCGTCCGGGGAGCCGGTCGGCAGCACGGCGTGTTCGTGATGGAGCGCCTCCTTGACCGGGCGGCGGACGAGCTCGGGATCGACCGCGTGGAAATCCGTCGCCGCAATTACCTGACCCCCGAGGAGTTCCCGCACGATCACGAGATCATATACCAAGACTTCAGGCCGCTCGTGTATGACAGCGGCAACTACGCCGAGGCGATGGACCGGGCGGCCGAGATGATCGACTACTCCGGGTTCGAGTCGGGCGTCCGAGCGGCGGCCCGAGCCGAGGGTCGGCACGTGGGGCTCGGAATTGTCTCCTACGTCGAAGGCACGGGCGTCGGGCCGTACGAAGGCGCCCGGGTCGGAATCGAGCCGGGCGGCCGCATCAACCTGGTGACCGGCGTAGGAACGCAGGGCCAGGGCCACTTCACGTCTTTCGCGCAGATCGTGGCCGATCAGCTCGGCGTGGGCGCGGACGAGGTGGAGGTGGTGACGGGCGACACGGCCCGCTTCGGATGGGGTACCGGAACGTTCGCGAGCCGTGGAGCGGTCGTCGCCGGGAACGCCTGCCACGCGGCAGCGGTCCTGGTGCGGAAGAAGGTTCTCACTCTCGCCAGTTCCGTGCTCGGGGCGGCCGAGGAAGACCTCGACCTGGCGGACGGTCTCGTGCGTGTGGTGGGAAGCGGAGAGTCGGTCTCCCTCGGCGACCTGGCGGCGCGCGCCAACCCGCTGCGCGGGGCCGTGACCCCGGGAACGGAACCGGGTCTAGAGGCGACCGCGTACTTCGGACCGGAGCGAGGGGTCACGGCGAGCGGCGTGCACGCGATGATTCTGGAGGTCGATCCGGACACGGCCCTCATTCGCATCCTGCGCTACGTCGTGGTGCACGACTGTGGCCGTGTCATCAATCCGATGATCGTGGAGGGACAGATCCACGGCGGCGTGGCGCACGGGATCGGGAACGCGTTCTACGAGGAGCTCGTATTCGACGAGGGCGCCCAGCTCCTCAATGCCTCGTTCATGGACTACCTGCTGCCGACGGCCACTGATGTGCCGACCATCGAGACCGATCACGTCGAGACGCCCTCGCCCCTCAACCCGCTGGGGGTGAAGGGCGTGGGCGAGGCTGGAGCGATCCCGGTCGGCGCCCTGTTCGCCCAGGCACTCGAGGACGCGCTCGACATCGATGGGTTCGAGGTACGCGAGATACCGCTGAGCCCGAACCGCCTGTTCGAGCTGATCCGCGACGCACGTGAGGAAGGATAGCCATGCTGATCGAATCCGAGTTCATGTTCGACGTGCCTCCCGAGGTCGTGTACGACGGGCTGCTGGATCCAGACATCCTGGCGAGCGCGCTTCCGGGGACCGATCGACTCGACTTGACCGGTGAGGACCGGTACGAAGGTGAGATGGAGGCGAGCGTCGGCCCCGTAACGGCGGCCCGGTTCTCCGTAGTGGTCGAACTGAAAGACAAGGTTCGGCCCGAGAGCTTCGACATGCACGTGGACGGCAAGGGCAAGGCCGGGTTCGTGAACGGGATCGCGAAGGTAGCGTTCGAGGCGAAGAACGGCGGCACGGTCATGAAGTACCGGGCCGATCTCCAGGTGGGAGGACGCGTGGCGAGTGTGGGTCAGCGACTGCTCGAGTCGGTCGGCAAGATGATGAGCAAGCAAGGTCTTGAAGCGGTGAGCCGGTCCATTGACGCTCGTCTCGCCCCGGCGGACGGTGGCGCCGTCGCAACGACCGGTACGGGCCTCGCCTCTTCGGCATCGCTCCCGGCCACGGGCGGGAAGCGAAAGATCCTTCTGATCGTCCTCGCGATCGTCGCCGCGACCCTCTTGGTGCTCGCGCTGTGAAGCCTGCCCCGTTCCGGTACGTCCGGCCGTCCTCCGTGGACGAGGCCATTTCCGTGCTCGTTGCCGAGGGGTACGGAGCCAAGCCGCTAGCCGGAGGCCAGAGCCTCATTCCGACGATGAACTTCCGCCTCGCCCTGCCGGCCGTGCTGGTGGACCTCGGACGGCTGGACGAGCTGCGAGGAATCCGCGAAGGCGGGGCGAACGGGGACGCGGATGGCCTGTATATAGGAGCGATGACCCGGCACTCCGAGGTCGAGCGCAGCGCGGCCGTGCGGGAAAGGGCGCCGCTCCTGGCCGAAGCGATGCCGTGGATCGCGCACCCCCAGATCCGCAATAGGGGCACGGTGGGGGGAAGCCTGGCGCACGCCGACCCGGCCGCGGAGCTCCCGGCGGTGATGCTGGCCCTCGACGCCCGGATCCACCTGCGCGGGCCAGGAGGCGACCGCGCCGTGCAGTTCTGCGATTTCTGCACGGGATTCTTCAGCACGGCGCTGGCCCCGGACGAGCTCGTCACCGGGGTCGAGATCCCGGCCCTCCCGAACGGCACGGGCACCGCGTTCGAGGAGATCTCGCGCCGGCAAGGTGACTTCGCGCTGGTGGGCGTGTGCGCCGCCCTCTCGCTGGACGCGGGCGGCACTTGTACTCGCGCGTCGGTGACGCTGCTCAGCGTCGGAGATGGTCCGGTGTGTGCGAAGACCGCCGAGGACGCGCTGCGCGGCAGAGCTCTCACGCCAGACGCATTTCGGGATGCCGCCGCGGCTGCAGCCGCGCGGGACATCGATCCGCCGGCTGACATTCACGCCTCGGCCGCCTACCGCCGTCAGCTCACGCGGGTGCTCACGACACGGGTGCTCGAGACGGCCGCGCGGAGGGCAGCGGGGGCGTGACGGCAGAGCCGGTAGAGCGGCGGTTGGGAGTCCGATGACGCCGGGGGCCACCGGAGCCGCCGACAGCCGTCTGACCAACGAGGACCTCGCCCCCATCCCGGCCGGCGAGCGCACCTGGAAGCTGTGGCACTACGTCTCTCTCTGGGTGGGAATGAGCGTGTGCATCCCCACCTACATGCTGGCCGCCGTGATGATCGAGTCGGGGATGTCGTGGCGCCAGAGCCTGCTCGTGATCTTTCTCGGCAACACCATCGTCCTCTTCCCTCTGTTGATCAACGGCTTCGCAGGCACGCGCTATGGGATCCCCTTCCCGGTGTTCGCGCGCGCTTCGTACGGATTGACCGGAGCACACATCCCGTCTCTTCTGCGCTCGGTGGTGGCGTGCGGCTGGTTCGGCATCCAGACGTGGATTGGCGGCCTCGCGATCAGCGGCCTGATCGGGATCCTGTGGGCCGGTTGGTCTTCGCTCGGCGGCAGCTGGTCAGTCATGGGACATGGAGCGCCCGAGTACGCCGGCTTCCTCATCTTCTGGTTCATCAACGTCTATTTCGTGTGGGCAGGCACGGAGAGCATCAAGTGGCTGGAGACGCTGGCCGCTCCGTTCCTGATCGCGATGGGGTTGGCCTTGTTCTTTTGGGCTACCGGCGCAGCGGGCGGGATCGGCGCCATCCTCTCCGAGTCCGATAACCTAGCCACGGCCCGGCAGGACATGAGCCAGGTGGCGTTTGTGCTGACCCTGTTCATCCCGTGGCTCACGGCGATGGTCGGCTTCTGGGCGACACTCTCGCTGAACATCCCGGACTTCACGCGCTACGCAGGCAGCCAACGCGACCAGATGACCGGCCAGGCGGTGGGACTGCTGGTCACCATGCCGCTGTTCTCGTTCATCGGCCTGGCCGTCACTGCGGCCACCGTCATCCTGTACGGCGAGGCGATCTGGAACCCGGTGGACCTGGTGTCGCGACTCGCGGTGGAGGGAGACAGCGTGTGGCTCGGCGCGCTGGCCATGATGGCCATCGTGATCGCCACGTTGAGCACCAACATCGCGGCCAACGTGGTGAGCCCCGCGAACAGCTTCGCGAACCTCGACCCCAGGCGCATCGGCTTCCGGGCGGGCGGCATCATCGCTGCGTTCATCGGGATCCTGATCTTCCCCTGGAAGCTGCTCGACCTGTATCAGACGTGGCTCATCAGCTACTCGGGCCTCCTCGGCGCGGTGGGCGGCGTTATCTTGTGCGACTACGTTTTCGTTCGGCGCTTCAGACTGAACGTCGAGGCCCTCTACACGGAGGGCTCCGAATACGCATACGGCTCAGGCTTCAACCGTGCGGCCCTCGCGGCGACGCTCGCGGGAATCGGCGTGGCGTTCCTCGGACTCACCTCACCGTCGCTCCGCTTTCTGTTCGACGGGGCGTGGTTCAGCGCGACGGCGGCGGCCGGCCTGGTCTACTGGTGGCTGATGCGCGGCACGGCGAGGACACTCGGGAAACTGGAGGGGGCCACGTGATGGATCGTCCCGCAGGGGAAGAGGAGCGCTTGCCGCGGCCACTCACCGGCCTCCGGATACTCGACCTGACTCGCGTCCTGGCCGGCCCGTACTGCACCATGATGCTCGCGGACATGGGCGCCGACGTGGTGAAGGTCGAAAGACCGGGGGCGGGCGATGACACGCGCGGGTTCGGTCCCCCGTTCGTGGGTGGCGAAAGCACCTACTTCATGAGCATCAACCGCAACAAGCGGAGTATGACCCTCAACCTCAAGCACGAGCGGGGCCTGGGGATCCTGCGCGACATGCTGGAGACGGCCGACATCGTGGTCGAGAACTTCCGCCCCGGTCTGATGGACCGCCTCGGGTACGGATATGAAGCGGCTCGCGAGATCAATCCGCGGCTCGTCTACTGCTCGATCTCGGGGTACGGCGGAACCGGGCCTGACGCGGCCCTCCCGGGCTACGACCTGATCATCCAGGGCGAAGGCGGGATCGCCAGCCTAACGGGAGATTCAGACGGCCCGCCCTTCAAGGCCGGCACCTCCCAGGCCGACATCGTCGCGGGGATGATGGCCTGCCAGGGGATCCTGCTGGCCCTGATCGCTCGCGAGCGCACCGACCGGGGGCAGAAGGTGGATATCGGCATGCTCGATTGCCAGGTGGCGCTGCTCACGTACCAGGCCGGGATCTACTTTGCCACCGGCGAGAGCCCGGCTCGAATCGGAAACCGCCATCCGTCGATCGTCCCGTACGAGACCTTCGAGTGCCGGGACGGATACCTGAACGTGGCCTGTGGCAACGAGACCATGTGGCGCCGGTTCTGTGGTGCAGCCGATCTCGAGGAGCTCGCCGAGGATCCGCGCTTCCGGAGCAACGCGGACCGCGTGGAGCACGCTGATGACCTGCGCGCTGCCCTCGGCCCGACCATGTTGGAGAAGACGACTGCGGAGTGGATCGAGGCCCTGCGAACAGCCGGCGTCGCGGCCGGACGCATCGACTCCGTACGGGACGTGTGCGAACGCCCTCAGGTCATCTCCCGCGACATGGTAGTCGAGCTGGAGCATCCGAAAGCCGGGCCGATCCGCGTGACCGGAGTGCCCGTTAAACTCTCCGAGACACCGGGAGCGGTAGACTCGCCGCCGCCCGTGCTCGGGCAGCACACGGAAGATGTCCTTATCGACTGGCTGGGTATGAGCGGCGCGGAGGTGGCGGAGCTTCGCCGGCAAGAGGTCGTGTAGGGCGGACGACCACCCCGCGCGCCCGGTGAACATCACAACACGGAGGCGGACATGAAGCTATACGACCTGTCACAGCCGTTGAACCAGGAAGTCTTTTTCTGGCCCTATTATCCGCCGTTCGAGGTGAAGTACATCAAGAGGAAAGTCGAGCACGGCGTCAACGCGCAGTACATCCAGACGTCGAACCACATGGGGACCCACCTCGACGCACCCCGACACTTCGTCACCGGCGGGATGACGATCGACCAGATTCCCCTCGAATGGCTGTACGGGCCGGGCGTGATCGTCGACCTCCGCGAGGAGATGGACGACCTCGCCGCGTACACCCCGGAGATGATCGAAAGCCGGGTCGAAGTGAAGAAGGGGGACATCGTGATCCTCCACACGGGCTGGGGGCGATTCGCTCAGTTCGGTGAGACGCCGGACGAGGAGCGCTATGTCCATGTGCACCCGGGCGCCCACCCGGACATGGTGCCGTGGCTGCTCGAGAAAGGGGTCCACATCTGGGGCGTCGACGCGATCTCGACAGATCACCCGATGGACCTCCCGATCGGCCGTTTCCTCGGCAAGGGGACGTTCGGGCACTGCGACCGCGTGCGGGCGCTGGCCGAGGAGAAGTTCGGGGGCCCGGAGGGTGTGGCGCGCCTGTTCCCGGACGAGGACTATCAGCTCACGCACAACAAGCTGTTTCCGCACAACTGCATGCACGTCGAGAACATGGGGGGCGAAATCGCGGCGCCCGAGCTCCAGAACCAGCGGCTCACCATCGGGATCTTCCCGTGGAAGTTCAAGGATGGCGAGGCGGCGTTCTGCCGCGCCGTCGCGTTCGTGGAGGACTGAGCGGACGGCGACCGGTGAGATCCAGTAGACGTTCGGGTAAGAGCCTGGGGCGGAGTTCGCACCGGTGAGCGACCGGTCGTCGATCGCCCTCCTTTCAGCCGCCGAGCTGCGTCGCCGGGTGGCCAGCGGCAAGCTGTCGCCCGTAGAGGTCCTGGATGCGTGCCTCGGGCAGATCGATCGGCACAACGGTCTGATCAATGCGGTCGTCACGCTGGATGAGACCGCCCGCGAGCAGGCCCACGAGCTCGAGCGCCGGCTCGCGGCGCGTGCGGAGCCCGGTCTTCTGTGCGGCCTGCCCGTTGGGATCAAGGACACCACACAGGTCGGCGGGCTCCGCACGACCTACGGCTCGCCGCTCTACGCCGATCACGTGCCGGACGAAGATGCCCTCGTGGTGCGCCGCCTCCGGGCGGCCGGCGCCGTGATCCTCGGGAAGACGAACACGCCCGAATTCGCGGCGGGTGGCAACACGTTCAACGAGGTCTTCGGGTGCACGCGCAATCCCTGGGACCCGGAGCTCAGCGCCGGGGGGTCGACGGGCGGCGGAGCGGCGGCCATCGCTACCGGGATGATCGCACTGGCCGAGGGAACGGACCTCGGCGGTTCTCTGCGCGTGCCGGCCTCGTTCTGCGGCGTTGTGGGGCTGCGCCCTTCCCCCGGCCTCGTTCCCACCGTGCCGACGGATTGGCCGGCGGATGACCTCAGCGTCACCGGGCCCATGGGGCGCACCGCAGCAGACGTGGCGCTCATGCTTCAGGCGGTATGCGGACCCATGCCCGCGGCCCCCCCTTCCCATGACGGCGTCGAGCGCGATTTCGTAGGCGCCGTGGAGCGCGGGCCGGCAACTGGCCTGCGGATCGCGTACGCACCCGACGTGGCGGGGCTCGGCAGTGATCCGGCCCTGGAGTTGGTGTGCCGGGAGGCTGCGGAGTCGCTCGCGAGGTCTGGATTCGAAGTGGAAGAGATAGACCTTGACCTGTCCGCCGGCCTCGAGACGTTCCTCACGCTGCGCGGCCGGTGGATGGTCGAGCACCATCGGTCCCGACTGGACCGGCTGGACGAGCTCGGAGAGAACCTGGCAGGTAACATCAGGGCCGGCCTGGAGCTGACCCCTGGCAAGGTAGAGGAGGCCGAGGCGGCGCGGGAGGAGTTGCGGCGCACGATGCGCGGCCTGTTCGAGCGCCACGACCATCTGCTCACGCCGTGTGTCCCGGTGCCACCGTTCCCGGTCGAGCACGACTATCCGGAGGCGATCGGGGGTCGAACGATGGAGAGCTACATCGAGTGGATCGCCCCCACGTTCGTGCTCACGCTCACCGGCCTGCCCGTGGCGTGCGTGCCGGCGGGGCTCGACCCGAGCGGACTTCCGGTGGGGATCCAGGTCGTGGGTCCGCCGATGGGCGAAGAATCGGTCCTCGCTGTCGCGGGGCGGATCGAGGAGATCAGGCCGATCGGACAGCCGTCAGGCGTGGGCCTTCCCTAGATCCCGTAGCGCTCCGCATAGGCGATGAGCGCCGCCGCGAACACTTCCATGGGCGGACGCACGAGCCCCGCTCCCACCTGCCCGACACCGGCCTCGCGGTGCGCGATACCGGTATTGATGCGCGGAGTGATCCCGAGCTCCACCACCTTCCGGATGTCGATGCCGGTCGGAGTGCCTCGGAAATCGAGCTGCGGGATCGTGAACTGCAGGTGATCGGTCTCGGTGATCTCGTACATCTCCATCGTCGTGTTCACCGCGTCCTTCGGCGTACCACTCACGAACGTGACGATGGCCGGAGCCGCCGCCATCGCGAAGCCGCCGATCCCGGCGGTCTCCGTGATCGTGCTGTCGCCGATGTCGGCGTTCGCATCGTCGGCGCTGAAGCCAGAGAAGTACAACCCGTCCGGCACCTGCGCGGGCGCCGTGAACCAAGCATCACCCAGGCCGCTGACCCGAATCCCGAAATCGGTCCCATTGCGCGCCATGGCGGTGACGATCGTGCTGCCCTCCACGCCGTGTGCGGCGTCCGCCATCGCCTTGCAGGCGGCCATCACCGGGTTGAGCACGCTGAGGGCGTTGTCGCCGAGGAAGCGCAGGACCTCTTCGGCAACGTCCGGAGAGGCCACCCGGGCGACGTGGGGTGACAGCAGCTTGAGAAACAGCAGTGAACCGGCCTTGTTCCGGTTGTGCCCTTCGTCCCCCATATGCAACGCTTCGGCCAGGAGGGCTCGCAGGTCGAGCTCGGAGCTCGCAGCCAGCGCGTCCGCCAGCACAGGCGCCATCACGGTGTTCATCCAGCCGAGCTTCTCCAGGACCTCGGGAGCATAGGCGCCGTACCGCAGGACCTTGCCGTACCCCTCGTTCAGATTAGAGAAGGCCAGGTTGCCGTGCGTGACGTTCTCGACCACGTAGACGGCCATCGAGGCCGAGGTCACGCCGGCCATCGGACCCACCGTCTGGTGGTCGTGGCAAGGCTCGAATTCGACGTCGCCGCTCTCGATCAGGGCTGCCGCCTCAGCCTCGTCCGCCGCGAGTCCCTCGAAGAGCAGTGCCCCGACCACGGCGCCGCGCAGGGGGCCGGACATCCGAGCCCATTCGATGGGTGGGCCGGCGTGCAGGATCAGTCCGTCCCGCATCCTGGGGATCACGTCCCGTGCCGTCGCCACGCCCTTCAGCAAGGGACGCGCCGCCATCATCTGCTCGACCGCCGTCTTGTTGGCTTGCTCGAGA
This sequence comes from Gemmatimonadota bacterium, assembly GCA_039585235.1. Lineage (GTDB taxonomy): Bacteria > Gemmatimonadota > Gemmatimonadetes > Palauibacterales > Palauibacteraceae > Benthicola. The sequence goes on from JBDGWG010000025.1 coordinate 13,162, forward strand.
TCCACCGGATTACCTCCTCATTCGCTCGAGAATCGCCATCAGTCTGTCATCTCCGCCGGCCGGTGGGCGCCAGTCGACGTGGACGGCCTCTGCTCCCTGGTCAACGAGGCTCGTGGCGAACGTCTCGAGGCCAATGTTGACCGCGGCCACGGGGGCGGTCAGAACGTCCAGATCCACCTGTGGAGCGGAAGGCGCGACGGACCCCGCCAGCCGATCGACTACATGACTCAGGGCATTCGTGAGGTCCTCGAATACCAGAGCACCTGCCCCGGTTAGAACCTCGACCTGGGATTCCAGGTTCTGTGGATCCTCGTCCGTGCCCACCACCACGACCACGAACTCCACGTCCCGCGTGCGTCGTGCCTCGGCGATCGCCGGGGCCAGCTCGCCGGCCGGATCCGCATGTGCCCCGTCGCCCAGCACGACGTCCACGAGGATCAGTCCCACGTCGGGGTCCGCTGCTTCCTGAAGGATCCGGCGAATCCTCATGTCGCTGTCGATCATCGGGTGCAGGCGACCCACCGTGTACTCATCCGCGCCGAGGTCGAGAATCGTGTGAGCCTGGCTGCGGGATACGGTCTCCAGGGACCGGACCGCATCGCCTTTCATGTTGGAGTGCAGCGGGTCCAGGAAGTTCCTGAGGGCGAGGAGCGACTCGGACGCCAACGTGCCGCCGGAAAAGAGGCCGCGCAGGTAACCGGGAGCCCGCTCGCTCTCGCCTTCACCGAGTGAGGGCGTCCCGCCAGCACCGTCGGACTTGGACAACTCGACCGCCATCCAGGCGGCTTCCGCGAGGCTGGTGGCGAAATAGAGAGAACCCAGCCGCCGCGCCGGGGGCGCAAACCCAACAAAATGCACGACGATCGGCTTTCCGGTGCTACTCGCGGCGCGCAGAACGGTCCGGGCCACGGACGGAACGGGTGGCTTCGAGACCAGGACGATCACGTCCGTCCCGGGATCGCGGGCCAGCAGGTCCAGGCCCTGCCGGCAGGTGCTCGCGCCGACCTCCGCATCCAGATCCCGCCCCCCGGTGCCGATGGCGTGTGATACACCGCCACCCAGCGCGTGCACGTGGCTGCAGATGGCCTGCAGGCCGGTGCCCGACGCTCCCACCAGGCCGATCGGGCCACGACGCACTCGGTTGGCGAACCCGAGGCCGACCCCGTTGATCGACGCGGTGCCGCAGTCCGGCCCCATCACGAGCCGACCCTCGGCGACCGCTCTCGTCTTGAGAGCGACCTCGTCGTCGATCGAGACGTTGTCGCTGTACAGAAATACATGCAGTCCGGCGTCGAGCGCCTCTCCGGCCACACGCGTGGCGAAGCGACCCGGAACCGAGACGAGGGCCCACCGCGCCTCGGGCAGGAACTTCAGGGCGGACTCCAGACTGCGCGGTCGGTAGTCCTCGCCGCCGGCTCCCCCGCTCCGAACCAGCAGGGCATCCACCCGGGACAGCGCTTCGTCGGCGGCGGACTCGCTCCCGGCCTTCACGGCGATCAGCAGGTCGGCCGGACCCGCTCCTACCTCCTCGTCCGGCAGCAACCCGCTGGCCGCGAGGAGCGCCCGATTGGCGGGCGTGGCCATGACGGCACCGGCGTCCACGACGCCCGGCAGTTCAGCCAGGGCGGCCTGAAGCTGCATCAACACGATCGAGTCGTAGTAGCCGCCGGGCCGAACATCGGTCTTGAGAACGTTCACGCCCCTGCCTCCAGGGAATCGAGTGTTCCGCCGAGAACTCGCCATCCGCTGCCCGCCACGGCCAACGCTCCAACGTAGCCCACCTCAGGCTCCAGGTGGTACAGGCTCCATCCCACTCCGGCATCCGCTTCGCCATCGACGGACAGGACCGCAGCCGGCTCGCTGGGCTCCAGCGAGACCTCGAACCGGCCGAAGGCGGACCAGACTCCCTCACCTACCGCCTTTACGCAGGCTTCCTTACGTGTCCAGCCCGTGATGAAGGCTTCGTGTCGCTGGTCGGGAGGAAGCGCCGCGATCCGTCGGCGCTCCTCCTCGGAGAACGCGCGCCGGGCGACTAGATCGGAGCGGGCCACGGGGCGGATGCGCTCTACGTCGATACCGATCGAGGGGACCCGGCCGACCGCTACCAGCAGCACGTCGCCCGAGTGGCTCGAGTTGAAGTGGAGCGGCTCGCCGTCGGGCGCGGCCGCCATCTCGGGCTTGCCCGCCGGACCGTACGTGAACCTGAGCTCCGCGGCTGGCCTGCCCACGTACCTGGCAAGGACGTACCGGAGGAGCCCCCGGCTGGCCACGGCCCGTCTGCGGTTGGTCGTGGATCGCCAGTGCCCGATCCGTCCCCGCTCGTCCGTGGTCAGAGTGCGCTCAAGCTGCGCCAGGCGCTCGACGGGGACGTCCAGCCTCGCCCTCCACACGTGGATGTCGGTGCCGCCCGGGTCGGCGCTCGCGGCCTGCGGCCTCGACAAGGCGTGAAACTCGACGGTGGGTGCTTCTGACATGGCGGTTGCTACGGACAGCGCGTCGCCGTCATCGGAAACTCAATGACGCGCGACACTCCGTCCACGTCGCCTTCGATCCAGGCCAGAATCGAGCGCGGAGACATGCGCTCGTAGGTGATACTCCGGGGGAAGTCGTGCTCGGGAGCCTCGAAGACAACTGAGCGCTCCGTCACCTCGCTCTCGAGGAAGACGGCTTCGGCCTGGCCGGAGGGATTGGCAACGTACGCCAGGCGGCCAGCGCGCACTTCGATCCGCAGGTACTCGTGTTCCACGGTCTCGCCATCGGCGACGCTGCGGCTCATCCCGATCATCGTGCTGCCGCTCGGCCTCATCCACTGCTCATCCCGGCGGAAACCGGGCTCTTCGTGCTTCCAGCAACCTGCAAGCCAGACAAGCTGATCCACCGGGCTGGCAACGGTCTCCTCACTCGCGCCGGCGGACGCCTCGCCAGACGTTTCCGTCCTTCGCAGCCACAGGACGGCGGCGATCGCCAGGACGACAGCGGCGATCGTGAGTTTGACAAGGAGTCGGGGTCTCGACATGGATGGAAGAGTGCGGCGGAGGAAGCACGGGGGCAACCCGGAATCCAGAGGCGAGACCGATGCACAAGCGCCCGGCCGAGACCGGGCGCTCGTGCAAAGCTGGCTCAAGAGGCTGAGGCGGCAGCAGCCGCCAACTGACGATCCAGCCTATTGGGACATGTCGCTGTTCCACATATCGCGGAACATCATCCACTTGCCGTCGACTTTCTTATAGATGACGGTGAAGTGGCCATGGTCATCGTGCGACCCGTCCGCGTTGGTGCCCGAGTACATCCCCACTTCTACGGCCATATCGCCCATGGAGTAGAGCTCCTTGGTCGTCAGTTCGGTCGACGCACCCTGGCTCGCACCCTGGGTCCAGAAAGCCTCGATGGCTTCCGCACCAGTGACTGGCGCCGAATTGGGCGGATGCAGTACGGCGTCATTCGAGTACAAGGCGGCGATCGCAGCCCCATCGCCTGCATTGTATGCCGCCTGCCACTTCGCGGTGACTTTCTTGACTGCGGACTTTCCGTCGTCGTCGTACTGCGCCAGGGCCGTAGCCGGTAACGCCAGCATGGCCATGGCGAAGATCATTACAGCTTTGTGCATTTCCGTTGCTCCGTCGCATGTGGTTGAGTGTATCGGGACCCCCTAGAAACGTCGAATCGGCGGGCTGTGTCAAGGCGGATGCTGCTCAGCGGGCGTCGCCGACGGACCTCCTCAACTCATCCAGGGACTGCGCGAGGCGGGCTCGCTGCTCGAGGAGACGCTCCCGCACGCGGCCTTTCTTGCGCAGCAGCAGGTAGCGCCGCGCCTGCGTGCGGGCCTGACGCCAGCGGTCGCGAACGAACTGCGTAGCGAGGGCGAGGAGTGGCAGGCCGACGGCGCTCGCGACTCCCCATTTCGGACCGGAGGCGATCCCGACGGCTACTGATAGCAGGGCGATCCAACCGATGTACAGGACCGCGCCCCCCAGGAGTTTCCATGTGGATTGGCGCTCGATGCGGATGCCCGGGCGGGTCGCAATCCAGTCCGTAAGACGATACGGAACGAAGAAGACCAGGTGTCCGGCGGCCGAGATGGGCCCGCCGAGAAACAGGAGACCGAACACCCTGAGCGACCAGCCGACAGTCGAGCGCAGTCTGGTGGTTCGGTCGAGATCGCGCGGCCGAATGCCCAGGACATCAAGGGTCCACGCGAAGCTCTCGACATCCGCGAACAGGCGTTCCACTCGGTCCCGATCGTTCTCGCGCAGTCGGGTGAGCGTTTCAGAGGCCTCGCGGAGGCGGCGCACACGTGTCTCAGGGGCGGCATCGAGTCCCTGCTCTGCCGCGAAGACCGCCTCGGCGCATTCGATAGTCCTGCGGTCTTCCAGGCGCTCAACGTTGACGGTGACCGTGCGGAGCCCTTCCTCGATCCGGTCGGTGAGCTCTCGCACTGCTTCGAAGTCCGATTCAGCGCGTCCGGCCAGATCATCCCAAGGTATCGCTGCGCCCACCAGAGCCAGACATCGCGAGCGGAAGGTCTGCTTCTGACGCGCAACGATTCCCACCGGCATGATCGGAAAGCGGAGGCCGCGCCGCTCCGATGCCCCGAGCGAGATTCGGGCGGCACCCGTCCGCAATTTGGCCAGCGACGGTTCCGAGTGGCTGAGGCCCTCAGGGAAGATCCCGACGGCGTCTCCGGCGGCCAGCGCCTCGTGCACCGCCTCGAACACGCGTGCGTTCTGGTCCGTGAGCTCGGGAGCATCCTGGCGGCGGTACACGGGGATCGCTCCGCCGGCTCGTACCAGCGATCCGATTCCCGGCTCCTCGAATAGGGTGGCTTTGGCGAGAAAGCGGATCGGGCGCCCAACGGAAGCCGCGACCACGATGGCGTCCACGATCGAGTTGGGATGGTTGGCGACGAACAGCACGGGACCGTCGGCCGGCAGCGTTCCCTTCGCATCGAATCGGTAGAACACGCGGACCGCGGCCGAGCAGACGGGCGCGAGGGCCGGCAGAAGCCAGGTACGGGGACGGTCGGGCATGGTGACTAATCTACACCAAAGAAAGAGGGCCTGTCTGTACGTCTGAGGCAGGCCCTCTCCGCGCTTTAGAAGGTGTGTCCCTCCGGACCCGGCGCGCCTCCAAGCTGCGATCAAATCCGCGACCGGTCGACCGCCTGGACTGCCGGCGATCGGACATCCTTACCTTACGCTATACCCGAATCGCCGCAACCCCTGCGATTATTCGACAGTCTGCGTAAGAGGTTTAATACGTGTTTGTTTCGAGCGTTTATATGATGTGTGTTCATAGATCATGAACGGACTTCTGTCGCCAGCGGTCGATTCGAACCGCGCCCCCTTCTGCAGGGTACCGTTGCGAGCGAACCGAACCCGGTAACCGAGGTTGAGGGGAACGGTCCCGCGGACGATGGAGGACGGGGCGAGATAGCGGAGCTCGGCAGCGAGGCGCCGGGCCACGCGACGACGGGAATAGAACTCCCGTGAGATCCAGGCAACGCCCAGATCCAGCGTCTCTCGACTCATGTGCAGCGGCTCGAACACCACGTGCCCGAAGTCGTAGTGGCCCCAGTCCTTGTCAAAGATCCGGCCCGCCCGGTCCATCTCGTCGAACAGGGGCGTACCCGGGAATGGAGTCAGGCGGGTAGCCTGCAGCGCATCGATCCTCGCCTCGTCCAGGAAGTCGAGAGTCTGCTGGAAGACCTTCGGCGAATCGCCATCGCTCCCGAACACGAAGCCGGCGTACACGGCGATCCCGTTCTTGTGGAGCTTCCGGACCTGGCGGACGTACTCGCCGGCCCGGTTGGGACCCTTGGTCCACCGGCTCAGGTTCTCCTGGGACAGCGACTCGAGGCCCACGAACAGCCCGCCGCAACCGCTCCGTACGGCGAAGCTCAGGAGCTCGTCGTCATCGGCCATGTGGATCCCGCACTGGCTGAACCAGCGTTTTCCAAGCGGAATCATCGCTTCGAACAGCCTCAGGGCATAGTCGCGGTCTCCGATGATGTTGTCGTCCATGAACACGACCTGGCGGCCCAGCCCTCGCAGCTCGTCCACCACTGCCTCTACCGGCCGGGTCCGGATCTGATACCCGTGGAAGGCGGCGATCGAGCAGAACTTGCACCGGTACGGACAACCGCGTGTGGCCTGGAGCACGTTGGGCGTCAGGTAGCGTCGGGGTTGCAGCAGCTGCCGGGGCGGCGCCGGGAGATCTGCCAGGTCCACCGGCTCGCTCCGGTAGATCGGCTGGAGCCGACCGGCACGAAAATCCTCGATCATTCGGGGTACGTTGTGCTCGGCCTCCCCTACGCACACGGCATCGCAGTGCGCGATGGCTTCGTAGGGCAGGAAGGTCGGGTGAAAGCCGCCGAAGATCACCGTCTTCCCGCGATCTCGGAACCGGGCTGCGATCTCGTACGCGCGGGGCGCGTTGAAAGTCATGAATGAGATGCCGATCAGGTCCGCGTCGGTGTCGAAGTCCACGGGCTCGACGTTCTCATCGATGATCCGGGTCTTCACTCCGCCGGGCATCGAGGCGGCGACAGCCAGGCTCGGCAACATGGAAAATCGGAACACGCGCGGGCCGCGCGGTCTGCCCTTGTTGTGCGCGCGCCAGATCGAGGCGGTCGGGCTGATGAGGTCCAGCTTGAGGTTCTGCATCGGTCATCTCCTTGCGCCCACCGGCCGGCAGGTTTCGTCTTCTCGTCGACTGCAAGGTAGTCTGGTTGGGTCAAGCGGGGGTCAAGCGGGGTGGAGTGAGGCCCACGTCCCGACCCCAAGAAACATCAGACTGCTCAGCAGCGTACGAGTCTGCACACCGGAGGCCGACGGAGGAAAGGACGCATGCACAGGGGGACGACATGACAGGGTGGACGCGAGGGATCTTCCTGACTCAACGGACAGGGCCGACTTGGATCGTGGGCGTGGCCAGCGTAACCGCGTTGCTGATTCTGGGCGGACCCATCGCGGCGCTCGGGCAGACCACGAACGAGCCTTCGGTCCTTTCCTACGCGCTCGACCTCAACGACCGGGCCGACGACCTTTTCCACGTCCGGATGACCGTATCGGGGCTGGGTCCGGACAACGCGATCCTCCAGTTCGCGTCAACGGCACCGGGCACGTACCAGGTCATGGACATCGGCCGGTACGTAAAGGAGCTGCAGGCATTCACGGCGAGCGGTGCGGAGGTTCCGGTGGAGCAGGTCTCCACCAACCAGTGGCGACTCGAGGATCCGGCCGTCGTGTCCGAGGTCCGATACTCGATCGCCGAGACTTGGGACACGCCGGTGGACGAGCATCCCGTATACCCAATGGCCGGTACCTCGATCGAGGAGGACCACGTGCTGATCAACTCGCACGCGGTGTTCCCCTTCCCGGCCGGAATGCAGGACGCTCCGATCGAACTTCGGCTCGAGTACCCGTCTCAATGGGAGATCGGAACGCCGCTCGACACGAACGCGGACGGGGCGTACGTGGCCGACGATTACGATCACTTCGTCGACTCGCCGCTGCTGATCGGTCGACTGAGTTACGCGAGCACGACCGTGACGGGCGTCCCGGTCGAGATCTACACGTACTCGGTTACCGACAGGATCAAGTCGGCGCAGCTCATGGAGGCGATGGACCTCGTGCTGCAGGCGTCGGGCGAGTTCCTCGGCGAGCTGCCCGTGGACCGCTACACGTTCCTGTTCCATTTCGAAGGCCAGAACCCCTCGGCCGGGGCATGGGAGCACTCTTACAGCTCCGAGTACGTCTTACCAGAGGCGAGGCTCTCGGATCGGTACGCTCGCATGATCTCCGATATCGCGGCGCACGAGTTCTTCCACGTGGTGACGCCGCTTCACATCCACAGCGAGATCATCGAGAACTTCGACTTCGAGATGCCGGTTCCGTCCGAGCACGTGTGGCTGTACGAGGGAGTGACGGAGTGGGCCTCCGACGCGATGCAGCTGCGCTCCGGACTCAAGGACCCGGACCGCTATCTGGCCGACCAGGTGCAGAAGATTCGGTCCGACGAGGGATTCTTCGACCAGGACTACAGCCTGTCCAAGCTCGCGCTCACGTCGTACACGGCGGAGGGACAGCGCCAGTACCCCAACATCTACGAGCGCGGAGCCATCGTGGGGAGCCTGCTCGATCTCAGGTTGCTCAAGCTTTCGAACGGCGAGTACGGCTTGCAGGAGCTTCTCCTGGACCTCGCCGAGAGATACGGTGTGTCACGTCCGTTCCCGGAGGATGAGTTCTTCGACATCGTCACGGAAATGACCTTTCCGGAGATCGGCGAGTTCTTCGAGGCCTACGTGCGGGGAACGGAGCCGCTCCCGATCGACGAGTACTACGGGTGGATCGGAATCGAGCTCGAGCGGCGGGAAGACGGACGGGCGGTGAGATTCGTGGTGAATCCTGAGCCGTCGGAGGAACAGAGGAAGCTTAGAGACGCTTGGGTTTCGAACCCCGAGGCGTCGTAGGCAGCTCAGTTCTCCGCCGGCTCGTACACGTCGGCGGCCGAGTCATATCCGTTGGGCAATCCGAGCTCGTCCATGAGAGCCTGCATCCGGGGATCGTCTCTCAGGGGATCGAGTGATGGATCCGTGCCGATGACGCCCAACGAGAGATCACCTTGGGCAGCGGAGGCCTCGAGCCACTGCAGGGCCGTTTCGTGGTCTCCCAGCGCCGCGTACAGACCGGCGACCTGGCGGGTGGTGAAGACGCTGTCCGCAATCAACGTGGCCACCGCCTCGCGCGCCGCGGAAACCAGCGCGCTGTCGGGGGCAGGGTCGGCCAGAGCGGGTCCCAGCATGCGGGCGACCTCCGGGTCGCTCGCCTCGAGCACGCGTGCCAGGCCGACGGCATGCTCACCGATCTCCTCGGCCGTCATGCCCATCTGATCCCCCCACAGTAGAAAGGCCGAGTGCGCCAGCGACCGGTCTCCCGTTTCCATCACCTGCTCGTACAGGGCGCGCGCTTCCTCGTACTGACCGGACATGACGAGCGACAGACCGAGTGTCGTGTTGAGAACCGGCGACAGGGGATCGATCTCCAGCGCCATCCGTTGTTGCTCGATCGCCTCCTTCACGCGGCCCTGTTGACGAAGCAGGTCGCCCAGCCACGCCCGGGCCCCCGCATATGAGGGCTTGAGCGCGATCGCCCGCTTCAGGGCGAGCTCAGCCGTGATCCAATCTCGGTCGGCTTCGGAGGCGAGCACCCCCCACGACGCCCAACCTTCCGCCAGGCTCGGGTCGAGGAGTACGGCCCTCTGCGCCGCCGCCTTGCCCCTCGGCACCAGCGCCTGCGCTCGAGCATCCCGGTAGGCAAGGGCGTCGATAGCGTCCGCCAGACCACTCCAGCCGAGGGCAAAATCGGGGTCCCGGGCCACGGCGGCTTCAAAGTCGTTCACGGCCTCCCACAGCAGCGGGATGCGCCTCGTATACCACTTCTGCCTTCCGACCACGTACAAATCGTATGCCTCGACGTCCGAGGTGCCGCCCCTGTACAGGACCTCGGCATCACCGCCGAGCCTCGGCAGCAACGCCGCCACGATGGAGCTTGCCAGCTCCTCCTGGACCAGGAAGATGTCTGTGATGCCGCGATCGTATTCGTCGGACCAGAGCTGGAACCCGGTCTCGGCATCGATCAGCTGGGCGGTGATCCGGACCCGGTCCTCCGAGCGGCGGACGCTCCCCTCGAGTACGGTCTCCACGCCGAGCGTGTCGCCGATCGTCCGCAGATCCAGATTCTGGCCCCGCAGCGCGAACGAGGAAGTGCGACCGGCCACTTTGAGATCCTCCACCCCGGCGAGCGCGTTGATCAGCTCCTCGGCCAGTCCGTCGCTGAAGTACTCGTTGTCCGGGTCTCCGCTCAGGTTGGCGAACGGCAGGACGACGATCGAGTCGTACGTCTGAGAGCCAGGACCGGTTCGGGTCAGCGTCCACCAGGCTCCGAGCCCGAGGAGTACGACGCCCACCAGGGCCGCTACTCCTGCGGGCCAGCGGGTGCGGCGCGGCTGAGCGGCGATCGCGTCGAGCTCGAGAGTCTGGGCGGGATCGGTGGCCTTGAGCCCCTCCGGCGTTCTTTCATACATCCAGGCCAGAATCAGGACGATCGGGAACCCCGCGAGCGCAACCCACACGACGAGCGTGATCGTCCACTCGGGAAAGGTCAGCCTGGGGAAGACCAGGTCGGCTCCCTCGATGGCCACGAATGCAGCGGTTCCGTAGAGGGCCGCGGCCCGGAAGACTCCGCGGCGCTTGAGCTTCGCGAGGAAATGCTGATATCCGGGAGTACCGCTCACCAGGTGATCGCCTCGGCCGCGGGGGGAGGATCCGGTATGCCAAGCGCCGCAACCGCCGCGTCGAAGCGCGGCTCACCACGCAGCGCGTGGGTCGCCAGCGACGCGTTGATCGCGCTCACCTCGTGCCGACTCGTCTCGAACATGCCCTCCACGACGTCTAGGGCTGCCTCGCGCGCGCCCAGTAGAACCAGCCAATCGAGAATCCAATAGGACTGGATATCTCCGTAATCCAACCACCCGAGAGCTGCCGACACCGCCTCATCCCGTCGGGACGGGTCGCGAAGCCCCCCGACAATGGTCGAAGCCTCCGCTTCACCTCCCGGAATTCCAGTCTCCCGTGCGTAGAGACGCAAGCTCTCTTCGGCTTCGTCCAATCGACCGCTGGACGCCAGGCCGAGCGTCATCAGCATGCGCCCGTACGGGAAGTCGGGCTGGATCGCGAGGGCCCGGCTGATAGGCCGCAGTCCATCTTCGTACCGGCCCGCGACGAGGAGGATCTCGCCAAGCTGCGCCAGCGCGTGCACCCGAAGTGGATCCAGCTCCACTGATCTCGCGCACCAGGGAATCGCATCGTCCCAGCGGCCCATGCTGGAGAGGAACCAGCAGTACCAGGTCAGTCCCTGGGCGTACTCGGGATCGAGCTCGATGGCCCGTTTGAACAGACGGGCCGCTTCTTCCCAGCCGAGATCGAACTCGAATATCGTTATGGCGAGCGTGTACAGGGCCTCGGCGTTGTCGGGGTCCAGTTGCAGCGCCCGCTCCGACGCTGACCTGGAGCGTTCGGCCGCCGCTCCGGGCGAGAACTCCGTATACCAGGGCAGCGCGTTGTAGGCGGCCGACAGCCCCACCCAGGCCGGGACGTACAGCGAGTCCCTATCCAGCGCCGCCTCAAACAGCCGGACGGCCTCGGAGAGCCCCTGTGGAGTCCGGGTGGCCCAGTGGTGCCTGCCGGCCAGGTACAGTTCGTAGGCGTCGAGGTCGGACGTCCGAACCGAGGCGGGCACGAGCGCGGCCGGGCTGCCCTGTGCTCCTGTAGAAGCCGCATCTGCCCGAGCAGTCGGCTCCTCGCCGGTCACCATCGCCGTGGCCACGGCTCCCGCGATCTCGTCCTGGATCTCGAACACATTGTCGGCGGTGAGCTCACGTTCCCAGTCGCGTGACCACAAGTGGAATCCTTCTTCCGCCTCGATGAGCTGTGCGGTCACGCGTACCCGGCCACCGGATCGCCGGACGCTTCCCTCGAGCACGGTTTCCACTCCGAGCGTGTCAGCGATCGTCTTGATGTCTAGGTTTGCGTCACGAAGCGCGAAGGACGATGTGCGGCCGGCTACCCGCAGGCCGGGAATGCGGCTGAGGGCGTTCAGAAGCTCTTCCGACAGACCGTCGGCGAAATAGGCGTCGTCCGGGTTCCCACTCATGTTGTCGAAGGGCAGGACCGCGATCGACGAGTAGTCTCCGCGTTGGATCGCTGGAGCGTCGGGTCGGCCGAGTGCCCACCACGAACTCACGAGAAGAAGTGCCGTACCCACCGCGGCCGCGATTCCGACTGGCCAGCGCAGCCCGCGGGGCTGCGCCACGATTTCGTCTATCTCATCGGGCCGCGGGTCCGGCGTCCGGACTACACCCTGGGGCGTTCGCTCGTACAACCACGCCAGGATGAGCGCCACGGGAAAACCGACCAGGGCGGCAACGGTGGCGACGGTCAGAAACGCCTGCGGAAGCTGCAGTCCCTCCTGCAGGAGGTCCGCGACCTGGAGAATCACGAACGACGTGGCGCCGTACATGGCTGCCACGCGGAACACGCGACGCCTCTTGAGCTCAGCGAACAACCTCTGATACGACGGGACCTCGATCATGCCGGGAAGATCGGGGCTCCGGCCAGGGTTGGGAAGGGCTGCCGCCCCTTTCGGCTATTCGTCGGCCGGCGGCAGCCCCGTCGAAGGGTTCCGCCGGACGATCTCCGTGAGCCCGTCGAGCACGCGCTGAAGCTGAGGGCCCGCGTTCTGGGCCTTCGTGTTGATCATGCCGCGCACAGTGGCCACGGCGCCGAAGATTGCCGAGGGCAAGGCCAGCACCAGAATCGCCTCTTCCTGCATCCCGAGCAGCGCCGCCATTGCCAGCCCGAAGAGGGCTCCGGCGCCGGCACCCCAGCCGGGCGCGAAGATCCGCCACCCCGCCATTTCGATTTGCTCCTCGACGTGCAGATCCGTGACGCCTGCCCGCGGACGGACGGTGACGACGATCTGCCGGCTCTCGGTCCCCTGCCGCGCCGGGCTCCAGGTTAGCGTCCGGCCGACGGTGGACACGTGGCCCACCAGGTCGAGTTCGTCCTGGATCAGGTCTACGGCCTCGGGATAGGCAACTTCGGAAATCTCGGTCACCACCGTGCGCTCCGCCGTGAGACGCTCCTTGGCGAACGACACATCCGGAGCCCTCCGGAACTTAGGCCTCGGCCGGACCGGTGGCGGCGCCGGCTCCGTGGCGACCCGACGGACAGCCTCACCCCCGAACCGCTTCGAATCTGTAACCTGGGCCGCCGCCTCCCGCACCCGCTCCGGTGGGATGCCAACCTCCGCCGCGACTCGCTCCACCGATCCCATCGTGAGGGCTCGCGCCCCCGACGCCGCTCCCTCGGCTCGCTCGGCCTCCAGCTCCGAGGCGCGGGCCAGGATCGCCCGCAATTCCTCGTCGGAGATCGGTTCCCTTCCCGCGGCGGCCGCGGCCAGCGCCTCGGCGAAAGCCCCCGGTGACTCGAACCGGTCGGGAGCCCGAAGAGAGAGAGCTCGGGCGAGGCACTGCTCGACGCGCCCGGGAAGCATGTCCAGGCGCGACCGGTGGGCCGACGGCGCTTCGAGAAACCGGCCGAGGCGTGAGTCCTCGGGACTCGGCCAGCCGGCCGGAGTGTCGCCCACCAGCATCTCGTACACGACGCACCCCAGACTGAACACGTCGGTTCGCTCGTCCAGGTCCGTGCGACCGGCGGCCTGCTCCGGACTCATGTAACCGAGGGTGCCCACCGGGAAGCCGCTGCGCGTCAGGGTCTGGCGATCGACCGTGCTGACGGCGCGAGCTACTCCAAAATCGGCGACCACGGCGAGGCTCTCGGAGAACAGGATGTTCTCGGGCTTGATATCGCGGTGCACCACGCCAGCCCGGTGCGCGTAATCGAGCGCCGCAGCTACCTGGCGCGTGATCCGCATCGCCTCGGTCAGCTCGAGTGGCGCCTGCCCCTCGAGCCGTCCCCTGAGTGACCCTCCGGTCACGAAGGGCATGACGTAGTACACCAGGCCGTCGATCGCACCCGAGTCGAGCAGCGGAAGGACGTGCGGATGATTGAGGGAGGCGGTGAGCTTGATCTCCTGGAGGAATCGCTCCGAGCCCACTACCGAGGCCAGGTCCGGACGGAGCACCTTGAGCGCGACCCGCCGGTCGTGCTTGAGGTCGCGGGCGAGGAACACGGTGGACATTCCCCCGCGCCCCAGCTCGCGCTCTACATCGTACTGATCCGCGAGGCCGGATCGGAGGAATTCGATGAGCTCGGACATGGGCTCCGGGGGCTCCGTAGTCGGCGACAGGGCTCGCCGGTCTTGGCAAGGAATATAGACGCGCGTCGGTGGTCAGGCGACGGCGCACGGCCGTGACTCTCGGAGGCAGGACTTGACCGTTCGCGGAATTCGTATATTATATCATTAGTGATACATCGTTAATGATATAACCGCGAGGTTTCGATGTCCCTGCGCTATGCCCTGCTGGGCTTTCTCAATCTGGCCCCGATGACGGGCTACGACCTCAAGAAGCAGCTCGACCGCTCCACCCAGAACTTCTGGTACGCCGGCCTCAACCAGATCTATCCGACGCTGAAGACGCTGGAGGACGAGGGCTGGATCGCGAGTACCGTCGAACCGCAGGACGGAAGGCCTGACCGGGTCGTCTACCGCATGACGGACACGGGGAGGCAGGAGCTCCTCGAGTGGCTGGCCGAACCACTGGCCGACCTGCCCCGGGGACGCAATCCGGATCTCCTCAAGCTCTTCTTCGCCGGGTACCTCGATCGGGACGAGGCGCTGGCTCAGCTACGCTCTCAGCGAGAGCTGCACCGCCAGAAGCTGGAGCGATACATAGAGACCCGCGCGATGATCGCGGAGGTAGCCGCGCAGACGCATCTCGAGCGGGAGGCGACGTTCTGGGAGCTCGTGCGGGACCTCGGCGAGAGGAACGAACGCATGTTCGTGGACTGGCTGGATGAGGCCATCGAGATCGTGGAGGAAATGGGATGACGACCCGGACGATCCGGCAGACCATGGAAGGGATGCCCCTGGTCTTCGACCCTGAAGAAGCCGAGGACCTCGAGGCCGTGATTCAGTTCGATCTGTCCGGTGAGGAACCGGGTGCGTTTTATATCGAAATTACCGGAGGTCAATGCAGCTTTAACGTTGGTGTACAGTCAGATCCCGCGCTCATCATATCGGCACCGTCGGAGGTGTGGGGAAGCATCAGCCGGGGCGAGATCTCAGGTAGCGACGCCCTGCTCGACGGGCTGTACCGGGTGCGGGGAGACGCCGGCCTTCTCATGCGGATGGCTCGACTGTTCGGGCGGCCGGAGGAGGCGGTACGCGCCCCGGCGGACTGGCGAAGGCCCGGTCCCCTGGCGCTGCGCGGCAGCCGCTGGCTCACCGTGGCCTTTCTCCCGTGGGTCGTCCTCTGGCTTGCTCCTCTGTTCGGTATCGAAGCCGCTGCGGGCGTTCGCGCCGCATTCGCGTTCGCCGCCGCCATCACGGCGTATCACCTGGCCTTCGGCAGGCCCACCTGGTTCGAGGTCGGATCGACGGTCCTGCTGGGCCCTGCCTCCGCCTGGTCGCTCGCGCCCGGTGGAGGGGCCGGTCTGAGCGCGTGGGGTGGAGTAGCCGACAGCCTCGCTCTCGGGGTCATCTGGCTGTCATCCCTGATCGCCGTGCGTCCCCTCACCGCGGAGTACTCGCAGTGGGACCACGCCCCAGCGCTCCGGGACAACGGCACTTTCCTGCACGTGAATCGAGTGCTGACGTTCGTGTGGGGGGCCGTGTTCGTCGCCATGGGAGTGCTGTCGGCGGCTTCTCTGCGATGGCCGGGGGCGGCCAATGTGCTGGGACCCATGCGCTGGTCGCTCCTCATCCCCGCGATCGCCGCAACGGCTGTCCTCCCCCGGCGGGCGTCCCGACTTCGGATCGAGAACGTGGATGGGTGGCGCCGGCGCCTCAGGCTTGCCGCGGGCGTAGGGATAGTCCTCGCGATCGGCTCCGGCATCGCAGCCGCCTCGATCGCTGGATCGCCGGCCGTGGCCGCGCTGTCATGACCTCCCCCACGGTTCTCGCACTCAACGGCTCCCCGCGCGGCGGCGCGAGCTGCACCTGGAAGATCATGAAGCCGTTGCTGGAGGGCATGCGTGAGGCAGGGGCTGCTGTGGATTCGATCCATGTGCGTGACCTGAAGCTGCAGCCCTGCATCGGGTGCTATGCCTGCTGGGTGCAGACGCCGGGCCGCTGTATCCACCCGGACGGAATGGACCGGGCCCTGGACGCCTGGGTACAGGCCGATCTGGTGGTCTTCGGCACCCCGGTGTATCACGGCTGCATGACCGGAACGCTGAAGTCCTTCCTGGACCGGTTGCTCCCGCGCTACGAGCCCTGGCTGATCGACAGCCCCCACGTCCCCGGAGCCTCCGGGCACCCGGCCCGCTCGCCCGAACCGACCCGCATGGTCCTGGTGTCCCCTTGCGGGTTCCCGGGCTTCCATAACTTCGAGGCTCTCGTGCACACGTTCCGGCATATCGCGCGCATGCACGGCATGGAAGTCGTGGGGGAGATCCTGCGACCGTTCGCCGAGCCCCTGCGTCTGCGAGGGCTC
Organism: Gemmatimonadota bacterium; assembly: GCA_039585235.1. Lineage (GTDB taxonomy): Bacteria > Gemmatimonadota > Gemmatimonadetes > Palauibacterales > Palauibacteraceae > Benthicola. The sequence continues at coordinate 29,338 of JBDGWG010000025.1, forward strand.
CAGGGCCTGTTCCAGGGCTACTTCGAGGCGGCGCAGCGGGCGGGGCGTGAGATCATCGAGACCGGCTCGATCACCGAACAGACCGGGCTCGAGCTGCGGCGCGACCTGCTTCCGGGTGACGTGAAAGAGAAGTACCGCATGGCGAACGAGCACTGGAAGCGACTTCGCGACAGGGCCGGGGAGGCCGGCCCGCGCAGGCCGTCAGAGCGAACCGTCGCCTGAGATCAGCGCCTCGAACCGCGGATCGCCCCGCAAAGGTTCCCATGTGGGATTCAGTCGCAGCTCCCATGCTGAGAGGTCGGCGGGAATCGACATGACGTAGTCGAGCTGCTCGATCGCCTCGTCCACCCGTCCCGTCATCGCGTAGATCCGTGCCAGGTCGATTACCCGATAGCCCCCACGCCACGCCTCTTTCTCTGGCGGCATGAGGCGAAGCCCTTCCCTGCCCTCGCGTACGGCCTCGTCCGAGCGCCCCAGCCCGGCCAGAGCGAGTCCGAGCGAGCTGCGGTAACGGGGCTCTTCCGGATCGCCCGCCACCCGTTCCTCCAGTTCCAAGCGGGCGGAGTCGAAGGCGAGCGTGGCGCCCGCACGGTCGCCCAGCTGTCTGCGGGCGAGACCCGACAGGAGGCTCAGAGGCACGTAGCGGAACTGGTTGTCGACCGGTCTCACGCCGGCCAGCAGTGACTGTACCGCCGCGTCAGCCGAGCCGTCGGCGACGTCCTCCGGGGGCCTGAGACCCACCGTCAGGCTGAGGTCGGCCGTCGTGAAGTCGTTCTGGTCGTCCGTAAGTCCCCGGTCTGCCAGACGTTCCAGCCACCGGCGGGCACCTGCCGTATCACCCTCCGCTCTCAGCCTCATCATCGCCATGAAGGAATAGGGCAAGGCGAAATCGGGGCGGACGTCGATCGCGCTCCTCAACCAGTCCTGGGCCTCGTCGTAGCGACGCAGAAGCCCCAGCGTCTCGCCGACGCTGAACGGCGCCATGGCGGACCGCGGATCCAGCTCTGCGCCTCTCTCGAAGTGAACGACGGCCTCCTCCATGTCGCCCGCACGGCGATGGACCGACGCGATCGTCGTCTCCACGTCGGCGGCGCTTGGAAGCGCGGCACGGGCGATCTCGAGCTCTTTCAGCGCCTGGTCGTAGTCCAGCTGGGTGCGGTAGTACCAGTGGCCGAGGGCCGCGTGACCCTCAGGGAGGCCGGGAGCGATCTCCAGCGACCGATCGATGAGCTCGCGCGAGGCCGCCACGATCGAATCGGACCGATCGAAGAAGAACCAGTACAGCATGGAGCCGGTCGCGCCCTTGAGGGCGTACGCCTCCGCGAAGTAGGGATCTCGCTCGATCACTCGCGTGGCGATCTGGTCCGCGGCCTGGAAGTTCGACTCGCTGTAGCTCTCCTGGAAGTACGCCAATCCCTGCAGGTAGTCCTGGTAGGCGTCGAAGTCCTCGGTTGGCGTGCGCGCGATGGCGGCCCGCTCGTCGTCCGTCAGCCGAGCTCGCAGAGCCAGGGTGATGGCATCCGCGATCTCGCTCTGGACCTGGAAGATGTTGGCGACCGACAGCTCTCCCTCGTACTGCTCCGCCCACAGATGCCCTTCCGACTCCGCGTCAATCAGCTGGACGTTGATGCGAAAGGCTCCGCCGGCGCTCTGTACTCCTCCCTCGACGATGTTGTCGACGCCAAGCTCGCGTCCGATATCGGGAATGCTCTTCGTGGCTGTCCGGTATTCCTCGACCGAGGTGCGCGAAATCACCTTCAACGACCCAATCTTCGAAAGCTGAGTGAGGAGGTCGTCGTGCACCCCGTCTGTGAATGGCTGCGTCCCCGGATCCCCGCTCGTGTTGCGGAACGGAAGGACAGCGATCGACGTGCGGTCGTCCGGTGCTCCGGCAGCGGTCTGGAAGGCGGAGCGCGCGGCTGAGGCGTGGGCCTCATCCGAGGCCGACCGGCCATTCCGACTCGAGAGAGCCAGCCAGCCGCCGATGATCAGGGCAGCGGTACCGGCGAGGGCCAGGACTCCCGACGGCCAGCGCCGAACGCGCTGAGCGGAGACGATCTCCGTGATCTCTCCCGGTTGGGCGTCGGAGGTTCGACGCACCCCCTGCGGGCCGGTCTCGAACGCCCAGGCCAGCACGAGCGCGATCGGGAATCCGAGAAGGCAGACGAGCGCGATCCCCCGGACCACGGAGTCAGGCAACTCCATCGCCGGCACGAGGATGTCCGCCGCTTGCAGGACGCCGAAGCACACCGCGCCGTACACGGCGGCAACCTTGAATACCTTTCGCCGCTTGAGCTCGGCGAATAGACGCTGATAACCCGGGGTCTCGGACATGGCGCCCAAGATCGACCCGGACGGGCGGCCAGGGCAAGCTGAGCACCCTGCGGCGATCCGGCGCCCGCCGTCTCTAGCCCGCGATCACCGCGGCGCCGGTAGCGCCAGCCGTCGCAGCGATCGCAGCTGCCTGCGCGGCCTCGACCGCCGCCTTCGTGGCTTCACCGACGATGTCCCCTTCGGCGATCTCCTTGATGCGCTCCTTGCGCTGCTTGACCAGATCCTTGCCGAGTACGGGCTTCAGGAGGCCTGTTCCATCGGCGAGCGCGACGATCACAGCCGTTCTGGCATCGAGATTCAGTGTATCGCCGGCAACCGCTTCCTGAAGCCGGTCGACGACGCGAGTCTCAGGTGCGCCGTCCAGCGTCGGGTAGGTCTTGCGCCGGAACAGGACGAGGATCCGGTCCTCTCGCTCGCGCAGGATTCCCTTGCGACACAAGCCCACCGCGATCCGACGCTTCAGGTCCTTGAGCTGTGCGAACCGGGTCACCCATTCCTGGGGCGAGCGAGGCTTCTTCGACGTAGCGACCCGGTGCATGCACTCGTCCAGGATCGGATCGGCCAGAGGCTTCGGATTGTCGATCGCCACCAGGTAGGCGGGTTTCTTCCCGGATTTGAGCGGCTTCTTGCGCGGCTTCTCCTCGAGGATGAAGCGCTCCTCGAGCAGAAGCTCGGCCAGCATGGCCCCGCCGAGGGCGTAGGAATATTGCGCGTAATGCGGCGTGCCCTTCTCGTCCTTCAGGGTAAGAAGCAGAATCTCTTCGTGCAGCCTGAGCTCAGGCTTGTCGTTCATCTCCGGTCCTCCGTTCGTAACGTGATCCTTCCTTCTGGATACACGCGAACGCGGTCAGCATTCGTCATTGTCAGCGGCTGGGTCGGACGCCGAACGGTGGTGAAGCTACAGGTGTACCCTGAGTCCGAGCCCGACCGCGTTGGAGCCCGATTCCTGCGCATCGCCGAAGACTCCGAACATGCCCGAGCGGTGGTGGATCCGCCCCACGAGCTGCACGTACGGGAGCGACGGTACCGCGAGAGTTATCTCGAGCATCAAGTAGTTCAGGAGCTGACTCGTACCTCCCACCTCCGTCGTAAAGATCTCCACATCCGGAACCCGGCTGACGTACGACAGCCCATCCCCGATCGCGAGCGAGGTGGCCAATACGTGGTTCCACGGCAGGCGACGCCACCTGAGAGCGATGTACGCGTCCACCTCGCGGATCCACCTTCCGGATTCCTGATAGCGGCCAACGAACTTGCCCGCGACCTGGAAGCGAGCGGCCAGGGCACGGTCCAGGAAGCCCCCGAACCCGGTCTCGGGCGAGATGGTGTAGGCCAGCTCCAGTCCGTATACGTCCTCGCCGACGTAGTCCCAGATGAAGCGGACGGTGCGGCCGAGCGTGTGGTAGTTGGTCCAGCCCCGGTAGACCATCGCCGACCACGGCGTAGCATCGAGGCGGTCGTTAGGGTCGGGGCGACGGCCCTGTTCCGACGCGGCCTCCGGCGCGGCTCCTGACGGGACCTCCTGCGCGACTACGGAACCCGGGAACAGCGCCGCGCACAGCCCCATCAGAAGGAATGCGCGGAGCGAGGAAGATTTCTTTCCGTATCCGCGGGTACTGCCGCGGATAGGTATGAGCCTCGTCATGCTGGAATGTAACGCTGGGGTCGGTATCTCGCGCGGGGAGGCGGAAGACGGTCTCTATTGAAGGGCCAGCCGGACTCTAGCCGCGCTCCCGCACGATCTCCTCGAGGCGTGTCCGCGCCGCTTCGACGCGCGGCTGCAGCTCGGGGTCGGCGTCCTCCCACAGCTCGACGAACTGGGCGTAGTGAAGGGCGGCGCTCTCCTGGTCGCCTCGCTCGTCGTACAGACGGGCAAGCCTCTCGTGGGCCGGGGCACGCATCAGGGCGTCGAGGAAGAGATTGAAGTTGCTCGGCTTCTCCAGGTATTCCGTGTATCGCGCGATCGCCGAATCCGCCTGGCCTGTGGCGTCGAACAGGTGGGCGAAGGCTGCGGGGAGACAACGGGCGCAGCCGTCCGCCGGTTGCTGCCGGAGCTCCGCGAGGGCCTGGTCCGCGTCGCCCTCTGCCAGGGCAATCCAGGCCTCCAGGTCGTGCTCGTATCGGCGCTCGCTCTCTAGATAGCGGGGACTGACTTCCGCGTCGCGCTCTGCCACCAGATCCCTGGCGATGCCTGGCCCTCCTGCGCGGGCGGCGATCGTCGCCGCCCATATCCACGGACGGTCGAGGACGGGTAGGCGTTCCGGGGGATGGTCGGCCAGCACTCGTTCCAGCTCCTGCAGGGCGGCCGCAGTGTCCTGCACCACCAAAAGCAGCGCCGCCGCCTTCTGCAGCCCGTAGGTCAGCTCCGCGGCTGCTGCTCCCCGCTGGGCATCCAGGACGCTCGCTTCGCCGAGCAAGGCGTCGGCGATCTGCAAACGGCCGTGCACGAGCTCGAATCTTCCAAGGGACGCCTTCGTGAAGCTGACGACGCCGGGCTGGGACGCGTACTCGTCGGCCAGCGCAGCGAACTTGGCCCGGGCCGCGTCCTCGTCGCCCCGTTCATACTCGAACAGCGCGCGCCAGCTCTCGTACTGCGGACTGCGCGGCATCTCGTCGAGTGCGGCGTACGCGGAGTCCGCCATTTCGAGCTCGCCCAGGTTGGCCCACGCCGCGCCTACGTTGGCGGCGTAGATGCTTTCGGACGGATCCGCCTCTCGAGCGCGACGGTAATACTCGCCGGCCCGCGCGAAATCGCCTTGCTGCCAGTAGTTGAACCCGATGTTGTTCAGGGCCTGTGCGTCGTCCGGGTCGAGCCGCAGCATGGTCTCATAGGCCTGGATCGTGCGAGCCCGATCGTGCAGGACATCCTGGCTGTAGGAAGCCTCGACCAGGTAGCGCTCACGCTCGGTCAGCCGGTCCCGGTGCCGGTACGCGCTCTCCAGCGCCTGGATCTGCCGGTCCCAGTTACGTCTCATGTTGCCCAGGATCGTTGCCAGATCCCGGTGGGCCAGGGCGAAAGCCGTGTCGATCGCAACGACCTCCTCGAGCAGCGCGACCGCAGCGTCGAGGTTTCCCTCCTTGTGCCGGGCGTCCTGGGCCTGCGTGTACTTACGCAGCGCCTCGAGCGAACTGGTCGTCACGTGCGCGAGCGGCGGACTGGCGCGTACCGACGTATAGGATTCTCCGATCTGCTCGCGCAGCTTCGACGATACGACGTCGATGGCCTCGAGCACGCCGCTCGAGTCCCTCGATGAGGCCCGGGCGGAGGCCAGTACGGCGCCGTCCTCCGAGGCGACCAGCCGCGCGGACAGCGCGAAGCCCCCACCGACGGAGGAAAGCTCGCCAGCGATCACCGCGGGAACCCCGTCGCGCACTCCGAGCTCGCGCGCGGTGTCTTCGCTCAGGGGCTGGCCGGTGTCCCGCCCCATGCGCTTGAGGGCATCCTCGATCGAGTCGGGCTCGACCAGCGTCACGATGTTCGACTGGGCGAGGTCCACCCGGAAGGCCTCGGTGGCCGCCCGCGCGATCTCTGGATCCGCGGCCTCGAAGTCCGCCAGGATCACCTTACCGCGCTCGTCGAGCACGCCCTTCGCCACGAGCGACCCCACGGGGCCGATCCCTCGGTTCCGCATGAACATGAAGCCGGTAGTGACAGCGGCGAGGAGGACGAAAGCCGCGGCGCCCCCGATGAGTGCGTTGCGCCACGTGAACAGGCGGCGCGGGGAGAGTTCGCTATCGGATTGGGACGATTGGCGCGCGGGAGAGGATTCCGTGGTCTCGGGCGCTGCCGGCCTCCCCTGAATCATGGCCGTGACCAGCATGATCGGGAGCCCGATGAGAAGAAGAACCACGGCGAACGGGAACACCCAGCCCGGCAATCCCATGTTGTTCTTCACGACATCGACGACCTGGAGGACGCCCCAGGACGCACCGATATATACGGCGAGTACCTGCCAGAACGAGCGCAGTCTCCCGTCGCGAGACGGCTTGTTTGGTCCCGTCATCCGTGTCTTGCATTCTCCGAATAGGGTGCGCAGCCGGCCCCAAAGTGACCAAACGCCCATCAAATGGGCAAGGATGCGGGGGATTCTGGGCGGAAGGTCGACCGCAGCCGGGGTGGTCGACGGGCAGCAGACGGCGAGGTCCGCGGTCCAACGCCGGATCAGTCTTCCTCGGCCTCCGACAGCTCCTCGTGGAACGCTACGCTCTCGAGAAGCCGGGTCTGCCCCGACTCGAGGGCGTCCAGGCGAGCAGCTAGCATCTGTATCTCAGGCGCCCGGTTCTCGGCTTCCCTGCGGCGGATTGCGGTCCACTCCTCCAGGAAGCGACCGAGATTCTTCGAGACTGGCCTCAGGAGAATCACCCCGCCAATGATGCTGGCGATGATGATCCAGAACAGTACGGTGACGATCAGCAGCAGCGGATCCACGGCAGCAGCTCTCCACTTCGGGTTCGCGGATCGAGACGATGCGAGACGGCCAAGCTTACCTGTACGTACGGCCGGTCTCACCCCGCGGTTTCTCCATTGCCGGCGCACCCGGCGATCAGCACCTTCCGGCATGGTCGAATGTGGCGACGATACGGCAAATCACCAGGCGGAAGGAACCGAAATGGTCAAGAGAAGGCTGTTCGGAACCACGCCCGACGGAGAGCCCGTGTACCTCATCGCTCTGCGCAGCCCGAGCAGCCTCGAGCTCGACGTGACGACGTACGGCGGCGTCGTGACGCGCCTCCTGGCGCCGGACCGTGACGGCGAGCCGGCCGACGTGGTTCTGGGCCACGAACGGCTGGAGTCCTACGTGGCGGGAACGCTTCGGCGCGATCGTAGGACGGTACGGGAACCGGATCGGCGGAGCGCGTTTCACGCTCGACGGGACGGAGCACGAGCTCGTGGTAAACAACGGGCGGCACCATCTGCATGGCGGCGAGCGAGGGTTCGACAAGGTCGTATGGGATGGGGAACCCTATGCGAACGAGGCCGAAGTCGGGGTCGTTCTCACGTATGCCTCCCCCGACGGCGACGAGGGCTACCCGGGTGAGCTATCCGCGAGGGTCACGTACGCGCTCACGTCGGAAGCCGAGCTTCGAATCGACTACGAGGCCGCGACGAACGCCTCGACCGTCGTCAACCTGACGCACCACGGCTACTGGAACCTGGCAGGCCACGGAGCGGGCGACATCCTCGACCATGAGCTCACGATCGACGCGGGCCGGTTCACGCCGGTGGACGAGACCCTGATTCCGACGGGAGAGTTGCGGGCGGTCGAGGGCACGCCGCTGGACTTCAAACAGCCGACCGTGATCGGGTCTCGTATCGAGGCCGTCGACGAGCAGATCGAGTTCGGCGGCGGGTACGATCACAACTTCGTGCTCGATGGATGGAAAGACGATGGAGTCCTGAGACGGGCGGCCGTCCTGCACGATTCTGGGAGCGGACGGACGATGGAAGTCCTGACAACTGAGCCGGGGCTACAGTTCTTCAGCGGCAACGTCCCCGACTGGAGCGGCATCGGAAAAGGAGGCACGGTCTACGGGCACCGCGCAGGTCTGTGCCTGGAGACCCAGCATTTCCCGGACTCACCCAACCAGCCGGGCTTTCCGAGCACCGTCCTGCGGCCGGGCGAGACATTCCGG
>JBDGWG010000026.1:0-35314 GCA_039585235.1 Gemmatimonadota bacterium
GGCGGGGATCGCGGTGTCCACGCTCACCCTGAAGGAGCACTACGTGGCGGACGCTGTCGCGGGTATCCTGCTCGGCCTCGCCGGCGGCCTGTGGTGGTGGTTTGGTGCAGCGGCGCGGGCGGGCAAGGAGGGGCCGGCAGCATAAGGGGAGCGCACTTCAAGGCCCGGTAGTCGGCCCCGCCGTACCGTCCGGTTCCCAGCCCAGCGTCCGTCTCAGGATGCGGCGGGCGTGATACGGCACGCCGGCGATTTCGACTTCGATGTCGCCGGCCGCCATCTCCTCCCGAAACTCCTTCAGCATGATGGCTCCACTGAGGTCGATGCGCCCCAGTCCGCCCAGGTGGAGAACAAGCTCCGTTGCATCTGGGGAGCCGAACCGAACCACAGGACGCCACGCGGCGCCAGGTGGAAGGTCGTGTCCTCGAGCCACGAGTCGCACCGCACCTGCATCTCCCGCCACGCGTGGATCCCCAGTGCGAGCAGGATGCCGAGCACGACGGCGAGATCGATGCGCGGCGCCAGAATCAACGTGAGCGCGAACGTGGTCCACGCCGCCAGCGCCTGCGGCTTGGACAGGCGCCACAGGCCGGCCAGCTGGCGGAATCTCATCAGGCTGAGAACGGCGGCGATCACAATCCCGCTGAGCACCGCGCGCGGCAGCGGTGCGAGGATCCCGGCGACCGGGAGGAAGAGAAGGACGGAGAGGCCGGTCACGGCTCCGCTCCACCGCGACCGGGCCCCCGCCAGGCGATTGAGGCTCGAGCGTCCGAACGACCCGCCCACCGGAAAACCGCTGGACAGGGCCGCCGCCACGTTCGCCACTCCCTGGCTGATGAACTCGCGGTCGGGGTCCCACGGGCGCCGATCCATCACTGCGAAGGTGCGCGATATGGATGCGGCCTCGGCGAATCCGACCAGCGCGATCACCGCGCCCGGGATTACCAGTAGCGGGAGCTGAGACCAGGGCAGGTCGCGTGGTAGTGGCGGAAGGCCGGCGGGTACCTCGCCCACTGTCGCGCCGGCATAACCGGTGGCCATCGAGAAGCCGAGGCCGATCAGGGTGGCGAACAACACGCCCGGGACCAGCGGGTGGATCCTGCGTCCACCGAGAATCAGAACCCCGGTAAGGACGGCCAGAACGACGGAAGCCGCCTCCCACTCGCCGGGGTGCGACAGTGCCCACCAGGCCCCCGATATTACGCCGTCGACCGGGGCCGATACCCCGAGCGCTCCCGGAAGCTGGCTGGCCACGATCAAAAGGGCCGCGGCGATCGTGAAGCCCTGGAGGACCGGCCGGGACATCAGATACGAGATTCGGCCCTCTTTGACGAGGCCCACGATGATCCGCGCGACGCCCACCACCAGCGCGAGAAGCACGGCGAGGGCGACATATGCTTCGCTGTGGGGCGCCGCGATCGTCGAGAGAGCGCCTAGGGTAAGCAGCGAGGTGAGGGCCACCGGCCCCGTCTGCAGATACGGCGACGAAGCGAAGAAGGCCGCCGCGATCGGCGGGAGGGCCGCCGCGTACAGACCGTAGTGAGCGGGCAGACCCGCGAGGTCGGCGTACGCCATCGATTGCGGGACGAGGACCAGGGCCACGCTGAACCCGGCCACTATGTCCCGCGTCGAGAATCCGGGCAGGAGCGGCTGACGCGTGCCCGTCAGTCCATTCCTTTCTCGATCGCGTACTCCCGCTCGGCCCAGTCCACCATGCGGCCGGTGAGGTACCGTCGCGTTTGTTGAGGCATGGGGTCTCGAGATTGTTGCGCCGCGTCGGACGCAGTCCGCACGACGGAGTGACGTCAGTTCCGGTGTGTGAGGGAACCGGGAATCGCTCGCAGATCGAACCGACCGGCGTATACTAGGGGCCTCGGGTCAACAGTGCCAAGCAGGGAGGGGCATAGTCCGCCGCGGGAGAGCCCGGTGACGTGACTTCTGCCTGAAGACCCGCTTCCGTACCTGGTTGAGTAATTCTGTCACAAAGGGTCCCGTAGCGCCCGTTTCGGCCACTGGAGCGGGCACCTGCGGGGCTCTCTAACCCGCGGAATAATGGACCAATCCGTCGATACCCGCACACTCGGAAAAGCGGTTAATGCCGGTATTCCGCACATTTACGGAGACCCTGAGTACTTTAGTACCGAACTCCATTGATTTCAACTAGTTACAGAATTCACAAGCGGCACGGTCATTGCTGTGGGATCCTGCAACGACGTGCATCGAGTGGTCGCACGCGAGGCGGGAGCGAACGGGCGCTCGGCAAACTGAAGCAGAAGACCCCCGCCACAACCGATTCGGAGAGCGCGATATGTGGATCAACGAGCGAGTTGGCAGGACGCTGATGGCCGGCGTTGTCGTGGCGCTCGCCGGCGTGGTTGCGGCCGGGTGCGGCGATGACGATCCGGCCCCCCCGACGACCGGTGACATCCTGGTCGTCACGGTGACGACCGGCGACAACCCGGATGCCGACGGCTATTCAGTGACCGTCGGCGGCAACAGCGTCGGCGCTATCGACGCGAACGGCGAGCTGAGAATCTCCGACCAGACGGCCGGCACGTATTCGGTCGGACTGACGGACGTGGCGGCCAACTGCACGGTCGCGGGTGACAACCCGCGCGACGTGGTCCTGGTCGCAGGCGTGACCGAGAGCGAGACGTTCAACGTGGACTGTCCGGGAGCGCCCGCTGCTGTCACGATCGTGGCATCGACGGACGCCGATGAAGTCACCTTGACGTGGGATCTATCGGCTCTCGCCACGTCGTACCGGGCCGAGCTGGTAGGCGGCACGGAGGACCTCACGAAGACCCTGGCTGATGACGCTGTCGTAGCGGTCTTCACCGCCACGGACGACGGCCTCGAGGACGGCGTCACGTATGCGGCGACCGTCTACGCCATCAACGCCGAGGGCGCGACGCCGAGCAACGAGGAGAGCGTCGACACCAACTTCTTCCCGTGGGACGAGTACTTCCCGACCAGTCTGCATGAGACGGGTCAGGGCAAGATCACCTACTACAGCGCCGCGAACGGCGGATTCGAACGGTTCACGGGTAAGCCGTACACCGATCCTGGCTGCATAGGTTGCCACAGCTCGACGGACGGACGGCCGCCGGTCAGCGGCCGCACGTGCGACCGCTGCCACACCACGGCCGATCCGCAGCTCGGAGCGGAGGACGTCGACGACTCATGGGATCCGGCAACGAGTAAATGCCTCAGCTGCCACAGCCGCCAGAAGGCGGAAATTGGCGCCTGGCCGCCTTGGGATCCACCGACTGCTTGGACCGACGTGCACCGGGACATGGGTTTCGGATGCATGGATTGCCATACACTGGAGGACGTGCACGGCGACGGCACGGAATACAGCAGTCTCCAGGACATTGGGGCGATCGACGCCAACTGCACGAACTGCCACGATCCGGCGGAACACAGCACGTCCACCGACCCGCACGCCGGAGCCGTAGCCTGCGCTTCATGTCACGCGCAGACGGTCACGACCTGCAACAACTGCCACTTCGAGGCTGAACTTGCGGGCGCCGGGAAGGTATTCCCGACCCCGCCGAAGAGTGGCTGGATTCTGCTCGCTAATCGCCTCAAGAGGGACGAATCGGGTGAGACGGAAGTCTACCCGGCCAACTTCCAAAGCGTGAAGTACACGACAGACGGTGGAGATTCGACGAGCTATGTGGCATTCGGGTACTACACGCCACACACGATCGGGACGGGCAGGGACTGCTCCGCCTGTCACAACCCCGCGAACAACCCGGCGGTCGAGCAGTACAACACGGACGGCTTCATCGATATGGCGTGGTGGGACGACGTCAACGAGGTGATCGTCAATCCGAACGGTGTGGTGCCGATTCCGGAGGATTACCTGACGTCGCTGCGGTTCCAATTCGTGTCGACGGACGTCCTCGACCCGCCGGTGTGGGAGTTCTACAAGGCGAGCGCGGACACGATTCGGATTCCGACGCAGTGGGTGACTCCGCTGGACACAGACCAGATGGATGCACTGGGCATGGTCGCTCCGGCGCCGTAAGTCTCAGCACTCGATCCTCTAGCGAAAGCGGGGCGGCCCAATCCGGGTTGCCCCGCTTTCTGCATCCGGCCCAGCATTCGCGAATCAGCGAAGGCCTCGTCTCCTGGGCCTCAGACCCAAAGCGGCACGATCTCGAACCGCTCCACGTCCACCAATCCCAGGTCCGTGATCTTGAGGGACGGGATCACCGGGAGCGCCAGGAACGAGAGGCTCATGAAAGCGTCATCCAGCGTCCCGCCGAGCTCGTGATACGCCTGGTGCAGGTCGTCGAGCGCTGACCGGACCTCCTCGAGCGAGAGGTCGCTCATCAGACCGGCGATCGGGAGGGCCAGGGAGGCGAGGATGTCTCTTCCCGAAGCGGCGACAAGTCCACCCCCAAGGTCCACGACCTCCTCGAGCGCCCGCTTCATCGACAGGTCGTCGGCGCCGGCGACCACGATATTGTGCGAGTCGTGCCCCACGGAGCTCGCGATCGCGCCCGCTTTCAGGCCAAGCCCGCGCGCGAAACCGAGCCCGACGGATCCCCGCCGCCCGTGCCGCTCCACGACCGCGATCTTGGCCAAGTCCCGGGCCGGGTCGGCCACGGCCTCGCCGCCGTGGATGCTCGCCTGCGCGGTTCCGTGCCCGGTCACGATCTGTCCCGGGATCACCTCGATCACGCGCGTGGTTTGGCCCTCCGCCGGTACGGCGAACCCGGCGAAGCGATCCAGGTCCACGTGCACGCTCGGCGGAAGCGTGGCCGGTGCCCGCGGGAGGTCTACCTCGAGCACGCCCTGAGCTGCGACGAGCTGGCCGTCCACGAACACCCGCTCGATGGCCACGGAATCCAGGTCTGAGAGCACCAGGATGTCTGCCCGTCGCCCGGGCGCGACGGCCCCCAGGCCGATCCGGTCGAGCCCGAACCACTCGGCCGTGTTCGTGGTGGCCATGCGCCACGCGGTGACCGGATCGAGGCCGAGCGATATCGCCTTCCGCACCGAGTGATCGATGTGTCCCTCTGTCAGAAGATCCGACGGGTGCCGGTCGTCGGTCACGAAGCTGCAGCGACGCTCGTTCCTCTCGTCGATCAGGGGAAGCAGGGCCTCCAGGTTCCGCGCGGTGCTGGCCTCCCGGACCATGATCCTCATACCCCGCCGCAGCTTCTCCTTCGCCTCTTCCAGCGTCGTGCACTCGTGATCACTTCCCGGGCCGCCCACGGCGTATGCGTTCAGGTGGCGTCCCGCGAGGCCGGGCGAGTGTCCGTCGATCGTCAGGCCTCGCTCCCGGGCCGCCTCCAGCTTAGCCAGGACTCCCGGTTCTCCGTACACGACGCCGGGGAAGTTCATCATCTCCGCCAGCCCGATCACCCCGTCCTCGTCCAGGAGCTCGACCAGGTCGTCCACAGAGAGCTCTGCTCCCGCCGTCTCCATGTGCGTGGCTGGCACGCACGATGACGCCATGACGAACGCTCGCAGGGGAAGTCCGCGCCGGCTGTCCAGGATGTAGCGTATGCCCTCGGCGCCATGCACGTTTGCTATCTCGTGGGGGTCGAGGACGACGGTCGTCGTTCCACGGGGAAGCACCGCGCGCGCGAATTCGGGGAGCGTGACCAGGCTGCTTTCCACGTGCATGTGACCGTCGATGAACGCGGGAGCGATCCACCGGTCCCGGCAGTCGACCTCTTCCCGTCCGGTGTAGCCCTCGCCGATTCCCACGACGACGCCATCGAAAACGGCGACGTTGGCCTGGTAGACTTCGCCCGCCAAAACGTCGACGAGCCGGCCGCCGTGAAGCAGGAGGTCTGATTCCCGGTCGCCACGTGCCGCCGCGATCCGATGCTCGAGAGTGGCCATTCAGGGTCTCCGTCCTGGTCGAGGTGGCTCCCACCAGCGCAACGAGTCCGGTCGTTACTTTCGCTCCGGGCAAACCGGGTGCGCCAATGTGTCCGACACCCGGTGATCACAGTTCTGCCACTTTGTCCCAAATGGTACAAGCCGCCGGGGCGTCGGTAAATGGACCGCGTGCGAACTGTGACGGGCGTCGGCGCGGCTCCCCTGCCAGGTCCAGACGGAACTCGTGTGTGCCCTTGGTGTTACAGAATCATGTGCCGGGCGCTCCCGCCCGCGGGATCCGCTGCTGGAAACTGGGGAAGCCTGGCGCGGGTGTTACTTGCGGTGGTCCCGGATTTGCACGCGTAATCGTTGTGTGGACCGCTTTTGGGAGTCGATGCCGATGCTTCCAGATCGGAAGGCCCCGACCCTCCACGGGACTCCGGTCACCCGGCAGTCGAATTCCGAACCTTCCCTCGGGCGGCCACGCCGTCCGAGTCACTGAAAGGGGGGAGTCCAGACTCCCCAGGAGATGTCCCGATGCCAAAATCCGCCACTGCGCCCGCAGGCAAAAAAACGACAGGAGACCAACCGATGGCCGACACCCTCACCATCATCGACAACCGTACCGAGAAGGAGTACGAGCTCCCGATCATGTACGGTACGTATCCTGAGTATGGCGCGGCGATCCCGGCGAAGGAGCTTCGCAAGATCAAGGCGAGCGACACGGACTTCGGGATGCTGAGCTACGATCCAGGCTTCACGAACACCGCTTCGTGCAAGAGCGCGGTCACCTTCATCGATGGCGAGAAGGGAATCCTGCGGTATCGCGGATACCCGATCGAGCAGCTGGCGGAGAAGAGCAACTACCTGGAGGTGGCCTACCTGTCCCTATTCGGGGAGCTGCCTACGAGGGACGAGATGGACCGCTGGGTGTACGAGGTCACGCACCACACGTTCCTGCATGAGAACCTGAAGCAGCTGATGGCCGCCTTCCGGCACGACGCGCATCCCATGGGCATGTTCGTCAGCTCGCTCGCCGCGCTCTCGACGTTCTATCCCGAGGCGCGCACGATCGACGATCCCGAGATTCGACTGAAGCAGATCCATCGTCTCGTAGCCAAGGTCGCGACGATCGCGGCGTTCGCGTACCGGCACAGCCGCGGCCTGCCCTACGTCTACCCGGACAACGACCTGAGCTACGCAGGCAACTTCCTCAACATGATGAACAAGACGACCGAGCTGAAGTACGAGCCGAACCCGATCCTGGAGAAGGTGCTCGACGTCCTGTTCATCCTGCACGTGGACCACGAGCAGAACTGCAGCGCCAACGCGATGCGGGCAGTGGGGAGCTCGCATTCGGATCCGTACTGCGCGCTCTCTGCGGCAGCCGCCGCGCTGTACGGCCCGCTGCACGGTGGGGCCAACGAGATGGTGCTCCGCATGCTGCGCGAGATCGGCCACGTGGACCAGATCCCAGGCTACATCGAGCGGGTGAAGGCCGGTGACTTCCGGCTCATGGGCTTCGGCCACCGCGTGTACAAGAACTACGATCCACGCGCGCGGATCCTGCGGGAGATGGCGCCGGAAGTGTTCAAGGTCACGGGCACCAACCCGATGCTCGACATCGCGATCGAGCTCGAGAGGATCGCCCTCGAGGACGAGTACTTCGTGGGGCGGAACCTGTATCCGAACGTCGACTTCTACTCGGGGATCATCTACCAGGCGCTCGGCTTCCCGGTTTCAATGTTCCCCGTGCTGTTCGCGATTCCGCGGACGGCCGGCTGGCTGGCCCAGTGGAGCGAAATGCTCCAGGACGGCGATCAGAGGATCGCGCGCCCGCGGCAGGTGTTCATCGGGTACGACGACAGGGATTACAGTCCGATCGCCGATCGCTGACCGATTGCGCGGCGCTGAGTCGCCACTGACTCCAACCCGGGGCGGGCCACATCTCGTGGCCCGCCTCGCTTTCACTAGGCTCGGTTTCGTACCTTGCCTGTCCATTCAGCCGACCCTAGCAACCTCCTCGCCCAACCTGGAGGCGTCTGATGCCAACCCGACTCCGCCTCGTTACCTGGCTCGCCGTATTCGTCGTCTCCGGCCCTCTGTTTCCGGCGTCCGCCGGGGCGGACGCACCCGGCCGCGTGACCGTCGGGGAGGGCGCGTTCGAGATCCCGGCTTTCGCGCGCAACTACAAGTTCAGCTGCAGCGTGTGTCACGCGCCCATTCCCCGGCTGACCGAGTTCGGCAACACGTTCGCGGGCAACGGTTTCCAGATCGCCGTACAGGAAGAACCGCGCGATACGATCGACACCGGTGACCCCATGCTCCGCCTCATGAAGGACGTGCCGCTGGCCATTCGGTTCGACGGATACGCCCAGGCCAACACGCTCGGCGACAGCGATGCGGTAACCAACGACCTTTCGTTCCCGTGGGGTATCAAGCTGCTGTCGGGCGGTCCGATCGCGAACAAGATCAGCTACTACGTCTACTTCTTCCTCAGTGAGCGGGGAGAGGTCGCCGGCCTGGAGGATGCGTACCTGCAGTTCACGGATATCGGGGGAAGCGGAGTGAGCGTGATGGCAGGCCAGTTCCAGGTCTCGGATCCGCTGTTCAAGCGTGAGCTGCGGCTCACGTTCGAGGACTACCAGCTGTATCGGATCCGGATGGGCGACGCCCGGGCCGACCTGACGTACGACCGTGGCCTGATGGTTCCGTTCTCGCTGTGGAAAAACGGGGACTGGACACTCGGCGTGGTGAACGGGCAGGGACTTCGGGATGCCTCGGAGGCCAGGCAATACGACCGCGACGACAGCAAGAATCTGTTCGCGCGCTACTCGCACTCGCTGGGCACGTTGCGGCTGGGGGCCTTCGGATTCTACGGAAAGGAAACCGCCAACGACGTCAGCAACGACATCTGGTACATCGGACCGGACGCGTCGCTCGCGCTCGGTGGCTGGGGCGAGCTCAACCTGCAGTACCTGAGGCGTTGGGACTCGCAGCCGTTCTTCGACACGGCGGGAGCGCCCACCGAAACCTGGGCAAACTCGGCCCTCGCCGAACTGATCTGGTGGCCGACGGGCGTGAACGGTCGCTGGTACGTGACGGCTCTATGGAACTGGATCGACGCGAGCGACCCCATCGTGTCTCTGCGGATCAACGAGCAGGTGTTCATTCAAAGATACAACGCCGTCGCCCTGGACGCGTCGTACCTCGTGTGGCGAAACATACGATTCACGGGCGAGGTAGCGTGGGACATCGAGCGCGAAGGTGCGCGGCTGGTGCTCGGTGTCGTATCGGCCTTCTGAGGCGGGTGGCCGGCGCCCTGGGTCTCGGCTGAGGGCCCGCCCCGATCAGGTCTCGGCCAGTCCTCGGTCCAAGACGGCCCGTACCATGTCCGATGAGCTGACCAGGCCGACCAGGATGCCGCCTTCGTCTACCACTAGGATCCGGTGCACGCCCTCCGCGAGCATGATTCGAGCGGCTTCCTGAACCGCGGCCCCGGGAGGAAGCGACACTACCGCAGAAGTCATGACACTGCCGACCGTGGCCTCGGCCATGCGGTTCCACTCCGGGCTGTCGCTCCGAAATCGCTCGAGAACATCGGCGCCGGCGTCGGCCCACATCTCGGTGAAGTAGAGCCCCGGCTCGCTTTCCTCGGAGCCGTCGAGCAGAGGCAGGGTCTCGATTTCCCCCCACTCGGTCTGATCGTCGCGCTGGCGCGGCGATCCCGGGTTGGTGGTCTCGAACTCGATCAGGTCGGTCGTGGAGATCACGCCCACCAGCTCGCGCCCCGACACTACGGGCGCGCCGCTGATATCCTGGGCGGCAAACACGCGTGCCAGCTCCTGCAGCGAGAGGTCCGGACTCACGGTGACTAGCTCGGTCGTCATGATGTCGCCTAGCGGTACCATCTGTCGCGTCCCCCTTGGTTCACTCCCCCGCACAGGTCCGGGCGGACCCCACATCTTCCTCTCTAAGTATACGCGGATGGGGGCGGCGCGGGCAGGCGCTCAAATGACAGCGGATCTCTTGAAACGGTGCGCTAGAGTTGACCGAGGCCCCCGGAGACCGGGAGCTCCGTGCCCGTGATGTAGGAGGAGTCGCCCGAAGCTAGGAACACGGCCGCGCGGGCGATTTCGTCCGGCGTTCCGAGCCGACCCATCGGGACCTGGGCCTGGAGGTCCTTCTTAAGCCCCTCGACCTGGTCACCCGCCATGCCCATGCGATCGAAGATCGGTGTGTCGACGATCCCCGGGCTGAGCGCGTTCACCCTGATTCCTCGGGGCATGAGCTCTGCAGCGAGACTGCGAGCGAGCGATCGGAGAGCGGCCTTCGTGGCCGCGTACACGGCGAGCCCGGGGACCCCCGATTTGTTGATCGTCGAGGTCACGAGGATGACGGACGCGCCCTCGCGCAGGAGGGGCAGGGCCCGCTGCACGGTGAAGAAGGCGCCGCGGAAGTTGACGTCGGACATCGCGTCGAAGAACTCGGGCGTCGTCTCGTCGAGAGGAGACGAAAAATAGACACCGGCGTTGGCGACCAGGACGTCGAGGCCGCCGTAGGCCGACTCGATCTCAGCGTAGAAACGGTCGAGGTCGGAGAGGTCGGAGACGTCACCCCTGAACGCGACCGTTCCCGGACCGAGATCGAGCGCGGCGGATTCGAGCGTGGGCTGGTCGCGACCCATGATCGCGACGGACGCTCCTTCCCGGGACAGGGCACGGGCGATCGCCAGTCCGATACCGCTGTTGCCGCCGGTGACTGCGGCTCTAGTGCCCTTCAGTCGCATAGCAGGTGGGCCACTCCACGAGCGGAAGTCCTCGCACGAAGGCGCTGGCCGCGGCCACGATATATTGGGCCGCCCGCCCGTCTCCGTACGGGTTCTCCTTGTTCAACATCGCCGCGTATGCGGCCTGATCCGTCAGGAGTTCCGTCGCTTCCGCCAGCAGGCGCTGCGGGTCCCGGCCGATCAGTCGAGCTGCCCCGCACTCTATCACTTCGGGCCGTTCCGTGACATCCCTCGCCACGAGAAGCGGCGTCCCTACTGTCGGCGCCTCCTCCTGGACCCCGCCCGAATCCGAGACGATAAGGTCTGCGTCGTACATCATTCGGACGAATTCGAGATAGCCGACCGGGTCCGTCAGCCGGATCCGCTCGACAGCTCCGCACCTCTCCTGCACCGTCCTTCGCACCGCCGGATTCGGGTGGACGGGCCATACGAGGGACACATCCGCACGGGTTCGAACGAGCTCGACCAGAGCGTCGCAGATCCTCTCGAGCGGCCTGCCGATCGTCTCGCGGCGGTGCAGCGTGACGAGCACCTGCCGCAAGCCGTCCTCACGGCCGGTCGCGTCGTGAGCTTCACGGTCTCCGCCGAAGCCCTCCACTACGTCGTGCAACGCGTCCACGATCGGATTCCCCGTCACGGTGATGGAGCCCGGGTCCGCCCCCTCCGCAAGCAGGTTTCGCCGGTTCGTCTCGGTCGCGGCGAAGTGAAGACTCGCGACCTGGGAAATCACGCGCCGGTTGGCCTCTTCAGGGTAGGGATTCTGTAGGTCGTGGGAGCGCAGTCCGGCCTCGACGTGTCCGACGGGAACCTGGAGGTAGAACGCGGCGAGGGCACCAACGACGGCCGTGTTCGTGTCACCCTGCACGACCACCAGGTCTGGACTCGCTTCCTCGATTTGCCTTCCGACGGCTGGAAGGGCTCGGCCCCAGAAGTCTATCGAGCTCTGGCCGGCTCGCATGAGGTCGAGATCGACGTCGGGTCGGAGGCGGAAGCGCTCGAGCGCCTGGTCGAGCAGGTCCCGGTGCTGAGCCGTGGCGACGAAGTGAACGCGCCAGTCCGTCGCCGCGCGAAAGGCTCTTATCACAGGTGCCAGTTTCAGCATCTCGGGCCGGGTACCGGCAACGACCAGAACCGTTCCGGACTGTCCGGACTTCACCATCCAATTGTCCTCACGTGATCCGCTCGTGGCCGGCACGGGACCGACGTGCGAGTCGATCGGTGTGGGATTCGCGCTACACGTTGCGGTACGAATACCGCTGGGTGATTATGAGTGAATCCAGTGAACGCGCCCCGCTCGGATTCAACACGTCGTCGATGTAAGTCTTTGTGTAGTTTGAACGTAAGGGCCACGTGGCCTGGCTTGTGAGAGTCGTGATCCACACCCAGCTCCGGCCCAAGCTCGGGGAACCGAACTTGCATAACGGGTGAACTAACTGACGTCACGGATCACACACGCGAGAACTGGACCGCAATGCACAGAGTGTCGGTCGTCCTACCCGCTTATAATGAAGCCTCATGCATCGGCACGTTGCTGGACAGGATTCGAGAGTCACTGCAGGAACCGGGTACCGACTACACCGTAGTGGTGGTCGACGACGGTTCGCAGGACGACACGGTTGAGATCGTCGAGAAACAAGCCCTCCGGATGCCGATTCGGCTTCTTCGCCACGAAAAGAACGCCGGCTACGGGAGAGCACTCCAGACGGGTCTCCTCGAAGGGAGTCGGATCAGCGAGGTCGTCGTCACCATGGATGCCGACGACTCTCACGACCCGCAGTTGATTCCCGGCATGCTAAGGGCGATCGACCGAGGTCACGATGTCGTCATCGCATCTCGAATGCAGCCGGGAGGTGCGGTGGTGGGGGTGCCACTGCACCGCCGTTTTTTGAGCGACGCCGCCTCGATCGTCTTGCGGCTGCTCACGCCGATGCATGGGGTTCGGGACTTCACCTCCGGCTACCGGGCCTATCGCTCCACCCTGCTGAACAGCATGACCGAAGAACAGGGCGACGCTCCCTTCGTGAACGAGGGCGGCTTCGTCGCCGGCTTCGCGGTCCTCCTCAAAGCGTGGAACAGTGGCGCCAGGGTCACCGAGGTTCCCCTACGCCTCAGGTATGACCGAAAGCTGAGCGACAGTCGGATGCGGATTCTCGACACGGCGCGAGATTACTTCCGGCTTCTCGGAACCCGCAGAAGCTACTCGCAAAGGCGGTCGGTGGTGAGCTTGCGGGCCGGCGCCGACTTGAGGAAGGCAGATCGCATATCCTCGTTGGCGACCGGCGTGTCCGATCTCATCTCCGTGTTTGGCGCGTTCGCGGTCGCGTACGTCCTCTACGGGTGGTTCTTCCAGGTTGGCTGGGTCGCGCAACCGCTACCCGAGCTGCTCGAACTCATGATCCTGGGCGCGGTCTTTGGCATGATGTGCGTTGCGGTGTTCTGGCGCGGGGGCATGTACAGGGCGCACGCAGCGGTGCTGGACTTCAGCGTCCTGCAATCGACGGTCCGACATCTCCTTCAGTCCGCGGGCCTGTTCCTGGCCGTTCTCTTCCTCGCCGGCGTGGCGAGTGCGCCGGCGCCTCTCGTCGGACTCGGAGTGGGTCTCTCGGTACTCACCGTGCTTCTGGGACGCCGATTGACGTGGTCCGCAGGTCGGAAATGGCGGAGACGGAGGGGCAGAGGACGTCGAGTCCTGATCTACGGTAGCGGTGCAACCGGCAGGCTTTTGATGAAGAAGATCGCGCAGGCGCCCGGCTTGGGGGCCCGCGTGGTGGGGTTCATCGACGGACTCAAGCCAGTGGGCAGTTCCGTCTGGTGCAGTATGAGCCACGACGAGCGAGGCGGGTTCAGCGTTCCGGTCCTCGGCCGTATCCGTGACCTGGACACCCTGGTCGCCCAGTACGGCGTGGACGAGTTGCTGGTGGCCGTTCCGCTGGAGCGGTCGGACCTCATTCGTGATCTATTGAACCACTGCGAGGAGCTGGATATCGACCTCGGGTTCGTTCCGGAGATCGGCGGAGTCCGAGCGGATCAGCTGCGCGTCGAGGACCTCAGCGCGGTCACCGTGCTGCGTCCGGATGTCGGTGGGACCAGGAAGTCGTACCTGGTGGCGAAGCGGGTGATCGACCTGACGATCTCGATCTTGCTGATCACGGCCGCGCTTCCGTTGTGGATCTTTCTGATGGTCCTGATTCGCCTGGATTCTCCAGGTCCGGCCATCTTCCGACAGATGCGAGTAGGTGAGAAGGGCAAGCTTTTCGAGACCCTGAAGTTCCGAACCATGTACGTGGACTCGGATCCGTACGCGACGTCACCCACCTCGGAATCCGATCCGCGGATCACTCGCGTCGGCAGGATCTTACGCCCGGCGGGACTGGACGAGATCCCCCAGTTGCTCAACATCGTGCGTGGCGACATGAGCCTGGTCGGCCCGCGCCCGGAGATGCCGTTCATCGCGGAAGAGTACGGCCGCTTCGAGAAGCAGCGCCTGGAGGCCAAACCCGGCATCACCGGTCTCTGGCAACTGAGCCCGGACCGCGGTCAGGAGATCCACGCCAACATGGAGTATGACCTGTACTACAACCGGCACCGGAGTCTAACTCTGGACTGGTTGATTCTCGGCGAGACGGTCCTCTTTGCCGTCACGCGCGTCGCGCGAGCGGCCGGTGAGCGGTTGCTGCACGCTGTGAGCGGGAGGACACGCCGGGAACAGGTTCTCCAGCGGAGCGCGGGCTCCGCCGCGACCGCGGCCGAGGCTGACGACGGGTACGTCTTCGTGGCTCTGGATCAGCGCCGCCGTCCGGATGAGCCGGCAAGTTGGGATCTTGGCGTATCGGTTTCGGTGGCCCTGTCACGCCGCTGGCCGGTCAAGCTCCTGGTCGCTCCGTGCAACAGCTCGGTAATCGACGGCATCGTGAGCAAGCAAGTTCCGGAAGTCCAGGATCGAAAGGACACCATGCCGGAGTACTTGGAGTACGTGAGCAATTCGACCGTGAGAGTCGCTGCAGAGTCGGCCGACGTCGTCTTGACGGACCTCCCCCACGTAGCCGCATGGGCCCGAGGCACGGGGGTGGGGCTGGTTAGGGTGCACGAGTCCGGAGCGACGGTAGAGCCGAACGGCGGCCGGCCGGTTCCGCTCAGCCTGGTCGAGGAACTCCGGTCCATCGTGGCCGTACAGGACGGAATCTCGCCGATTCACTGAGATCGAGACGGAGCGAGTCGATGAGGGAACACACGTGTCACATGGCGGTTGCGCCGGGAGGCGAACTCTGAGAAAGCGGTCGGATTATCGGGGCGAGCATCTGCCTGCGGTCTACTCTGAAGCACTGGCCTCTGTTTCCCAGGTCGGGGACTCGAGGACGCCAGGGGTGGATGTACCCTCCATCGCTTCGTTCCTGCGAAGGCGCCGTTGGACGATTCTCGGGACTTTCCTTGGCGTGTTCGCGGTTGCCGTCATCTACACGATTTTCGCACCACGCGAGTACATGTCGGACGCGACGTTTCTCGTCGAGCAACAAACCGTCAGGGGTGAAACGCGGGCACTGGACGTTCTGGCCCGATTGGGACAGATCACGAGTCGCCAGACCGAGGTCGAGCTGGTTCAGAGTCGGCGGGTCCTGGCCCCCGTGGTGGATGAGCTCGACTTGCAGGTCAACGTCCAGCTGAACGGACGTCGGGTGGAGCCGGGAGAAGTCTTCGACGTCTTCTCCGCTGCCGGCGACCTGCCGCCGGGTCTGTATTCGATCCGCCGGAACGCCTCCGGAAGCATGGTCGTCGTCGACCACCAGCAATCCGGCGAGGGCCAGGTGGTCGAGGCCGACAGCGCGTTCGGCCTGGGCGGGATACTTCTCTTTCCTCATGATCTGGGGGACCGCGACGAGATTGAAGTCGAAGTGGTAGCCCTGTCCGAGGCGCTCGACGAAGTCCAGGAACGGATCGAAGCGCGGGAAGTCCGCCGGGATGCCGATCTGCTCCGCCTGACGTGTGAGGGCGACTCACCCGAACAAGCCCAGGGCCTGTGCTCCGAGATCGCCAGGCGCTACCTGCGTCTCCGAGCTGAGCTGCAGAGAGCCGAGGCGAACGCGGCCGCCGGTTTCCTGAGCGACCAGGTGGGAAGGGTAGAGCTGACCCTCCGTGCCGCGGAGGACTCGCTGCGTCGGTTCCGGGAGAGGACCCGGTCGGTGGCATTGCAGGAGCAGGCCGTCGCGCAGGTACGTGAAAGCGCTACTCTCTGGGCCCAGCGGGAGCAATTGCGTGCGGAACGCGAGGCGATCGTCTCATTGATCGACAGGATCGGAGGATCTGAGAGAGGCAGCGCCAAATACAGGGACCTGGCGAGCTTTCCCACGTTTCTGACCCAGCAGAATCAGATCGTGCCCAATCTGGTGGAGGCGCTGGTCGCGCTCGAGACCGAAAGGAGCAACCTGGCCGTTCGGAGATCCGATGAGGACATCGAGCTCGCGGCACTGGACGCACGCATTGTGGAAATAGAGGAGCAGCTGCACTCGATAGCGGTCGGATATGAGTCCTCACTCGAGGCGCAGATCAACTCGCTCAGCCGAGCCATCGCCAATGCCAGCAGCCAGCTCGCCACGATTCCGAGTCAACAGGTCGAGGCGGTCCGTCTCGAACGCCAGGTCGGTCTGCTCAGCGATCTCTACGCCTTCCTGCAAACGAGACTGAGAGAGGCCGAGGTGGCACAGGCGGTAGACCTGCCGAGCGTCCGAGTGGTGGACTCGGCATCGCTTCCGTTCAGGCCCCACAGCCCGAAGCTCGGCCTCAACCTCGGCCTGGGCTTCCTGCTGGCGTCCGGCATCGGATTGCTCGTCGGACTCTGGCGAGAGTACACTGACACGCGTCTCCACGAACGCGCAGCGGTGGAGCAGGAAACCGGCATTCCAGTCCTCAGCATGCTTCCGAGACTCAAGGAAGGTCCGGTGATCTCGGTGTCCCTGCGCGAGGCGGCCCGCGGAGATTGGAAGACGCTGGCTCCGCCCTGGAACGACGAGCGGGAACTTGCCCTCGAGGCTTTCAGGACCCTCGTTACGGAGCTGCATTTCATCGGCCAGCAGCTGCCGGGCGGCGAGCTTCGCTCTGTGGCAGTGACCAGCGCCGTGCGCGGTGAAGGCAAGACGTTTACCGCCTCTAATCTCGCGATCGCCAAGGCGAGCCATGGAAACCGCGTGCTGCTTATCGATGCGGATATGCGGGGCGAGGGCGTATCCAGGTTCTTCGGCCTGTCGTACGATGTTCCGGGTCTCGCCGAGTTGTGCGCGAGTCAAGGCAGAATCGAGCATTTCACGAAATCGGTGGTGGTCGCGGGGAAGAACAAACTTGATGTTCTCCCTGCGGGTTCGGCGATCTCGTGGTCGGCTGAGCTTCTCGAAAGGGACGCCTTCAAACGAGTACTGGGCTCGGCCGAGAAGAACTGGGATCTCGTGATCGTCGACACGCCACCTCTCGGCGCAGTCACTGACGCCGCAGCCGTGGCGTCTCTGGTGGATGGGGTGGTAGTGGTCGTCCGAGCCGGCGTTACGGACCGGGCTTCGCTCGAATTCACCCTGGATCGGTTGGCTCGAGCCCGGGCGCACGCAGCCGGAATCGTGTTGAACGACGCAACAGTGCCTCAATACTACCGAACCTATCGCAAAGCCAATGCATGAACAGAAGCCGGCAGCCGGGCGCTACCATGGTGTCGCGTCGCGACTCATCATCGCTTCGATCGTGTCCGGCGCCTTGCTCGCGTGCGGTGGGTCGCGTCCTTCGGACGACCCGGTAGGTCAGCCGATTACTTCTTCCGTGGATGCACCCCTCGAGCCCGGGGACGCCCTACGGGTGAGCTTCTCCCGGGAACCTGAGCTGAACGGACGCTTCCCGATCGATGAGGCCGGGACCGTCTCGCTGCCCTTGCTTGGCGACGTGAACGTGTCCGATGAGCCGGCCGGTGAGGTCAAGGAACGGCTAGAGGGGGAGTATGCGGCGCGCACCCGCAATCAGTCCGTACAGGTCGTCTATTTAAGGCGGATCCGCGTCCTGGGCGAGATTCGAAATCCCGGGATCTACGACGCCGATCCCACGATGACACTCGATGACATCGTCGCTCTCGCTGGCGGCGCGGAGGCGGACGGGAACCTCACGAAGGTGTCCCTCGTCCGGGGCGGGGAGGAGGTCGAGAAGGATCTCGACCTGAGACAGGGAGCTGCCATCGCTCTCGAGAGCGGGGATCAGATCTTCGTTCCGCGGACCAGCTGGTTCTCCCGAAACGCCGCGGTCCTGATCGGCGCTACCATCTCTGCGATCGGTCTGATTCTGGCTTTCGCCAACTGACCGGCCCCTCGCTCAATCCTGCCAGACGCGGATGTAATCGATCTCGTGTCAAGTTCATCGTTCCCAGACCCGCACGTACTCGATTTCTAGTATGGACGGCCACGGTGTCGAAGCGTCGGGCGGTACCGGCCAACTCCCACCGACCGCGAGGTCCATAATCAGGTGCATTCGCCCCTGCGGGCTGTGGCCCGCGACCCGATGCGTCTGGACCCCGTCGATCCAGAACGTGACCGCGCTCGCGGTCCATTCGACCGTGTACGTGTGAAAGCCACTGGTCCAGTCCGTGCCGTTGTTGAACGGCTCACCGCTCCCCGCGTCTGACCCGTTTTCGCCCCAGTGGACCGTCTGATGCGCGACGTAGGGGTTCTCCCCAAGCAGTTCGAGGATGTCGATCTCCCCACCGTCCGGCCATGTGCCCAGATCGGGGTGAAGCCACAGTTCCGTCCAGAGCCCGCGCCCGGCTGGCGGCTTCGCCCGGATTTCTACCGCCAGCGGGGCGGTGAACCACGCGAGGTCGATAGTGTTCACCGCGCCGCTCGTGAACGGGTAGGTCCAGTCGGCCGTCGAGATTTCGTCGTCGGTGGCTATCAGCCGGAGCGTCCCGCCCTGCTCTACAACGTGGGGCGTCGGGGCGCACACCGTCATCCACGTCTGCCACGGGTACGGGCAGTTATCGTACAGTTGCTGTTGTCCATTGATCAGCGCGTTCGACCACGGCTGGGCGGTATGCCACAGGGCCGGATCAAGAGCCGCATCGTCAAACTCGTCGGCCATGATCAGGCTCCAGTTACCAGCCGGCCCAACGGGCTGAGTATCCTGCGTGTCAGGAGGTAGCGAAGTGATCGTGATCCACGCCGTGTCCGCCACATCTGGCGAGACGGTGGCTGCGACCGGGAACAACCCCTCGACCGCACCGGCCGTGTATTCTCCACCACGGGTTATGGTGCCTCCGAGCGCCGACCAGACCGGAGTCAGCGACATCGGCGCGCCGTTCTGATCGAGCACGGCCGCCGATAAACTCTGGGTCTCGCCGCTGTTGAGGCTCGCCGTCTCAGGCGAGATTTCCACTGAGCTCGCGACGGGTGGCTCCTCCTCTACGACGTGGATTTCGGCGCGGGCCTTCTTCTCGCGCCCCCGCGGCTTCACGGTCACGTCGATCTTGCCCGCCCGCCTTCCAGCGATGAACACCCCGTCCGACGAGATGGATCCACGCGAGGCAGTCCATTCGAGGTCGGGAATGCTCTCGAGGTCTTCCGATACGACCATTTCGACATCGAAGACGATCGTATCATTGGGTTGAATGACCGCGCGCGACGGGTTCACCTCGAGCGAGATAATGGATCCCTCGGGATCCGATCCGTCACCGGCGTCGGCCGGCGAAGTGGGCTGCGCAGCGCACGCTGCCAGCAACATGACACTGAGGGCTATCACAACCGAATCACGGGCCCGGAAGTGTCGCACGGTACCTCTCTTGCCGCAGGTCCAACAACAACGGATCGCTCGTGATTCGAATTGGCAAGAGCTGCACCGTGATCTGTCTGCGGGTCAAGAACGGCCCGAACATCATTCGTCACAGTCAATTAAGATCCCGCCGTCTCGGAGAGGCTTCGGTTATGAATCCGTACAAAAGTACCCAGCAATGCACGAGGTTCAGCCGGCGCCACCGTCACCCGTGCTGCTACTCCGAACCGGCCTCGTGGTTTCAAATGGCCTGTCAGGGCACGGGACTTCCGCCCCTGAGGTGCCCTCTGAGTGCGGTCTTCACCGGATGGCGGTACCCTGCCGTGCGAGCCCGGGCAGAGGTGAGTGCGTGGTCTTCCTGGGTCAGCCTCATGGCGGCGAAATAGACCGGAACGAGCGGGTCCGCGAGAGACATGAAGCCTCGGTCGAGCAGGCAGAAGGCCAGCAGCGGCAACAGGATGCTCAGGTTCTCCAGGTCCACGACGCCGAGAGTCCACCGGCCATGGCCGTGGAATACGATTACGAATTGCTTCCGGATCCAGGTCACGAGTATCAGCGTGACGAGGATCGCGCCGAGGAATCCGAGCGTCAGGATGACCTCGAGATAGATGTTGTGGGAGTGTCCGAGACCGATGATGTCCAGCGTCGGAAGCCAGCGTGTGGAACCCAGACCCTCTCCGAACATTCCACTGGCCGGTATCCGTTCGTACACTGCCTTCCACACTTCGGTGCGGCTCGTCAGCGAGGCGAATTCGAGGGCCGTCTGACCGCGTCTCACGAGACGCGAAAGAAGGCCCGTCGACAGCTCCACGGTGGTGCCGAGGAGGAGAATCCAGGCTGCCAGAGCATAGCCGCGCCTCTTCCCCGAAAAGAGAGTTGCCAGCGCCATTGCTCCCACCATCCCGGCGATGGCCGTTCGACTCACCGTTGCGAAGGTGACCACGACGAACATGCAAAGCCCGATGAAGCCAAGGCTCGACAGTCCCGACTTGAGCCAGCGCGCCCACAGTCCAGCGGCCCCAACCGCGGCACCGACACCCAGAAAGCTAGGATGGCCAAGGGAGGACCCCAGCCGCCAGAACCAGACGTCGGCATCCGAGGGGAACCATGCCCGCTCCACAATGGCGGCGGCCACATTGAGCAGGACGTAGGCCGCCAGAGCCTGGTAAAGGAAGTCGCGATCGATCCCGGACATGAGCACGAGCGCGAGCGCAATCGCCAGCTGAACGGCCCGGAAGAACGAGAAAGCGGGAGCGGGAGAGTAGACGGACGAGATCATGCCGAACACGATGAACACGGCTACCCATAGGATCGGAGCGGACCGCAAGAAGCCCGGGAGCAACTGACCGCGCTTAATGCCGACCAGCGCCCCGCAACCCAGGATCGCCCATCCCGCGATCTGGAGCTGGATCTCCCAGTCGATTCCGCCGCTCTCCCACAAGAGGCCTGGATCCCGGCTTCGATAGCTACCCATCACGAGCACCAGCAGGATCCACAGGGCCATGTACGCCCGGCTCCGCTGGCTCGTGGGAGAGGACTCCGTCGTGCGCAATTCCAACCTCTGGTTCTTAGATAGCGTGCGACTTTCGCGGGCTCGTCGCTCGCAGGAATCCGACTATCCTTGCCAGCGCCTCCAGGATCTTACCGGCCAGCAATCCCACGGCTACCGCCAGGAGCGGATCGACCGAAAAGAGGACCAGACTCACCGCAACGGTAACCACAAGACTCGCCGTCGCGGCGTACGCATTGATCTCTGGCCGTTTCGCTGCCCAGAGGCCCTGATCTGCAGGAACGCCCAGACCAAACATAACAAACGCCGCCGCCGTGATCAGCAGCACCAGTCCGTACTGCGCGTATTCCGGCCCGTAGAACACACCGAGCAGCCAGCTTCCGCCCAAGTACACCACCGCCAACCACACCGCACCCATGGCTCCTATCAACCGGGTCGTGGACGCCACGAGCCGGCGAGTAGCACTGGCACCGGCGCGCGAGATACTGCGCGCACCAAGCGGGCCGACGATGTTGCGCAGTCCGTTGATCATGGGATTGATGAGACTCGCAAGCGCTCGGATCGCCTCGAACGCTCCCGTGGCCGCCGGACCCGCTCCAATCGCTAGAATCCAGTGTACGCTGTAGTGGTTCAGGACGGTCGCCATGCTGCACCACAATACCCAGCGTCCGAACATCCACGACCTGAGACTGTGTACGCGCAGAGATCGTAGGTCAAACCCGATGTCGACGTGCACGGCCAAGATCCATATGGCGGACGCCGATGCCGTGGCCAGGGCGAGAAGCAGGATCGCCAGGCGTGCGTCGAGCGTGTATACCACCCCGATGGTCAGCATCAGGCCCACTTGCAGAGTCGCCGTGACCGAATCGATCAACAGAAGGAGAGACATCCTCGAGCGTGCCAGGCAATCTCGGCGCGCCAGCTCACGGAGCAACACGAACAACACGGCACCACTCAGCGCGAATGTGATCTTGGACGCATCGGAAAGTCCCAGAGCAGCGCCTACCATTCCGCCGAGCGCCAGAACGCCGCTGGCCAACAGGCCTAGCGCCAGGGACTGCGTCAGCGCACTACCGGCGTACCGCCTCAAGGCCCGTCCCTTCAGGCCCTTGAGGTTGATGAAGACCATGTAGGGGGCGGTAATCAGGGATTCCTGCACAGCCAAAGTAAGGAACACGGCTGTCATGCCGAGCGAGTACAGCCCCAGTTGCTCGCTGCCCGCAAACCTGGCCAGGATCACTACGGTCACGATGTTCGTCGCGCTGACGATACCCTGGTCAACCAGCGCCGTCGACCTCAGCCATCGATTCAACGGCGCCTTGAGGAAGCGCGTCAGGCGCGAGTTGCTCAACGGCTCCTTGGAGCGCAGCGAATCTGGCAATATCGTATCCACGGGGGACGTTGGGCATTCCTGTTCAGCCCTGCTTCCGAGGCAAGAACTGAGCCCGAGCACAGAGCCGAAATCCGACGGGCAAGAACCATCGCCTCGGTCACCGGATCATATACGTTTCACGGTGGAATCGCAGGTAATTCCGGTAGCGCGGTCGCTCGGCCGGAGGGGATCCGAAAGGTCACGCAGCTCGAGCGGGGGATCGCTTCGACGCGACGATCCGTGGCAGGCCCGCAACACCTGGGCGTGAATCAACCCCTGATCCACGACCTCCCCACGGCCCGATCCATGGCGTAGATTCTATCGACCCGCATCGACCAGGGCGTTGGCTGCTCCTCTCGACAACGATGTGCTCGTCAAGGTAGGAGACTGTACAGCATGCACTTAGGGCCGAGGACTCCGATTCCCCGCGTCTACGGTTTGTAGCGTGCGCGAGCGCCAATCCGGGGAGCCGGCAATCGTCGAGCCGGGGCTACGCTGGACCGGTCCGCCGGGCCGGTTTCTTGCGTCTTTCGCACAGCCTGACAGTGAACCGAAATCGGGATTTCACGGAGGGTCGCGATGGCCGATGTAGCTGTGCTGATGGCAGTTTACAATGGCATGCCTTTCTTGCCCGAAGCGATAGAGTCGATTCTCGAGCAGACGTTCAAACAATGGGAATTCGTAATCGTCGACGACGGATCGACTGACGCGACTGCCGATTACCTGGATCGTCTGCAGGACCAGCGCGTGAGAGTTATTCACACGCAGAACTCCGGCCTGGGTCCCGCGCTGAACCGCGGTTTGGCCGAGTGTCACACCGAGTTCGTCGCCCGCATGGACGGCGATGACGTAGCGTATCCCACTCGGCTTGAGCGGCAGGTGGCTTTCCTTCGCGAGAGGCCGGAAGTAGGGCTGGTGGGCACTCAAATAGAACGCATGGGAATCAACCGAGGAGCCGGTCAGTCTCTGCTGCCGACCGGGCACGAGGCGATCTTGGAGCACTTGATGAATGGGTTACCGGCCATGTACCACCCCACCATCATGTGCCGCACGGAATCACTGCGGCACATCGGAGGCTATTGGGAACTTCCGTTCGGGGAAGAGTCCGACATGTTCCTCCGGATGGCAGAGGTTGCGAAGCTGGCCAATCTGGACCGGGTGCTGCTGTCGTATCGATTCGATTCCGGGAGCATGACGGGCGCGAATATGTCAGCCATGCGATCCCACGTCGAATACGCGATCGATTGCGCCCGACGAAGACAGTCCGGCCTCCCGGCGATTCAGTACCAGGACTTCGAGGCTACCCAGCGCAGCGCTCCGTGGTGGAAGCGCGCCCGGCGGGCCCTGGACATCTACGCGCGGCGACAGTATCGACTGGCCGTCGCCGACCTGCTTGGATCCCGGCGCATGCTTGGCTATCTGCGACTCGGGTGGGCTGCCACGTGCTCGCCAGGGCTCACGCGTCAGCGTATCGCGAGGGTGCTGACCGACCGTCGGCCCGAGCCTGCCGAACACGTTGGAATCGAGACGTCGCTCGATGGCAGTCCCTAGTCAGGTCACGCAGGCGGGATCCCCCGCCTCGGTCGGCTCGCGCACGGAGGACCCGGCCCGGCCGCAGATATCGCTCATGGGCTGTGCGATCGATGCGATCACCTATGACGAGGCCTTCCAAACCTGTCTCGCATGGAGTGACGACGCTGCCGTATCTCGTCTCGTCGTTCCTGTGAACGTGGCGGTCCTCATGATGATGCGTCGCGCGCCCGACCTGCGGGATGCCGCGGCCCGGGGCGACCTGGTCGTAGCCGACGGATTGCCTCTTGTCTGGGCCTCGCGCCTGGTGGGCGAGCCGCTGCCGGAGAGGATCAACGGCTGCGATCTGATGACTCGTCTTCTGGCGGAGGGAGGCCGGCACGGTCTGCGGGTGTATTTTCTAGGAGCCACCGAAGAGGTGGTGACCCGGCTCGTGGAAATCGTGCGAGAGCAGCATCCAGCGCTGGAGGTCGCCGGCTACCGGAACGGCTACTTTTCGGAAGAGGAATGCCCGGAGGTGGTCCGGCAGGTACGCGAGAGCGGGGCCGACATCCTGTTCGTCGGTATCTCCAGTCCGTTCAAGGAGACCTGGAGCAGCCAGTACCGTGAGGAGCTGTCCGTGCCGGTCATTCTCTGCGTGGGCGGCAGCTTCGATGTGCTGGCCGGGTTCGTCAGGCGAGCACCTCGCTGGGTTCAAAAAGTAGGTATGGAGTGGTTCTGGCGGTTCGGGCAGGAGCCTCGCCGGCTGTGGAAGCGGTACCTGGTGAACAACAGCCTGTTCCTGTGGCTCCTGGCGCGGACGATTCTGTCACGGGCGCCGGCAAGCGACAGCCCAGCGCAGCCTTTCGTGACTGACGGAGAATGACTTTCAGCCTGGTCCGATATGCGTCGTAGCGAGAGAATCCGAACCGACCGGTATGTCGATGTCGACTACCACCAGTTCACGCAGCCGCTATGGTTACCCGTCCTCACGCGCCTGCTCGGCGTGCTCAGCTGGCCCGTGGTCGTACCCCTCGCGCTTCTATCACGCCTGTCGGATTTCATCTTCGTTTCGTGCTCGCAGGTCCTTTCGCTCGTGCCCTATGTCATCGGAGTGATCGTCCGGTACGAGTTCTATCGGATGACTCTCACACGCTGCGGCCGGAACGTAACGATCGGGTTCGGCACGGTCCTTCTCTACCGTGACATCGGCATTGGCGACCACGTCCTGATCGGCATGTATAACACGGTGCACTACTGCGACTTCGGCTCATACGTGCTGGTCGCGGACGGCTGCCGATTTCTGAGCGGTTCGAAATACCACAAATTCGATCGGACCGATATCCCGATGGCGCTGCAGGGCGGGAGTCTGCATCGCGTCGTTCTGGAAGACGACTGCTGGATCGGCGCAAACGCCGTGGTCATGGAGAGCGTCGGGGCAGGGAGCATCGTGGGTGCGGGCTCCGTGGTGTCGCGACCGGTTGAACGGAATACGATCGTCGCCGGAGTACCGGCTCAGAAGATCGGAATGAGAGGCGTAGAACGATGAAGTCAGCGATCCTGAGTTCCCCGGTCCTAGCTGCCTGCGCGCTCGTGTTCTCGCTCGGGTGCAGCGATTCCGGAGGTGGGCCCGTGAATGGGCCGCCCCCGCCGTCGCCGGCTTCGATCTCAGTGGACCCGTCGTCGCTGGAATTGCTCATCGGTGAATCCGGGGAGCTCTCGGCCACCGTATTCGATTCCGCCGGCGATGTACTCATCGTGTCGGTCGCATGGGAGTCCCTGGACCCCTCCGTGGCTTCGGTGAGCTCCAGTGGCCTGGTCGAGGGATTGGCCCCTGGCACCGCCACTGTGCGGGCGTCCGCGGGAAGCGCGACTGCCGATGCCGCGATCATGGTCAATGACCCCAGTGCCGGACCTCCTTCCGAGATCGCCCTGGACCCGGCCTCTCTGGAGCTTCTGACAGGTGAATCGAGAGTATTGTCAGCCACCGTGTACGATTCGGCCGGCATCGAACTCCAGGTGCAGGTCGCATGGGAGTCCCTGAACCCTTCCGTGGCTTCGGTGAGCTCCAGTGGCCTGGTCGAGGGATTGGCCCCTGGCACAGCCACTGTGCGGGCGTCCGCGGGAAGCGCGACTGCCGATGCCACGATCACGGTCAGTGCCGGTGCCGACCCAGGCGTATACGCTCGCTGCCCCGTGCTGTTCGTGCATGGATCCGGCCTGTCATCGCAGAGTTTCGACGGTATGATCCAGTCCCTCGAACAGGACGGCTATCCGAGCAGGTATCTGTATGCCGTTGACCTCGTTCCGAACGACGGCGCTAATCGCATCGCGGCGTCGCAGGCGATCGCGCCCGCGGTCGAAGGTCTTCTCGCCGAAGCCAGGGCGGCAGCCGCGGAGGCCGGTCACACCACTTTGAGTATTGAGACGATCTGCATCGTATCCCACAGCATGGGTGCGGCGTCCAGCAGGTGGTATGTCGCTAATATCCGGCCAGATCGCGTCGACGTGTGGATCAGCATCGCGGGAGCGAACCACGGGACCGACGCGCTCGAGGGCCTTCCCGGAGAAGGCAACGACGAGATGGTGCCCGCATTCGCGCAATCGGTTGATGAGAGTTCGTTCCAGGTCGAGCTGAATGGTACGACTCAGGAGCCGGCCGACGAGTCGCCCTATGGAGTCGGCGTGGATCCTGCGGGCACTCCGTCGGTGGCCCCGGACAACCAGCGCCGCATCGCGTACTTCACCATCAGAATCGATCCGGACGAGTGGATCAAACCGGAGGACAGTGCACTTCTTGCCGGAGCCGGCGGAGTCTCCGTCGATCTTCCCGCCGGGCTGCAGGTCATGTTCGAGCAGACGAGCCCCGGAAACTACCTCGCTCATGTTCCTTCGAACCACGACGGACTGCCCTTCGACCCATCGGTCAAGAGCCTGGTCATGGCCCTGCTCCAGGTGGCCGATGAGTGAGACGGCTCATGGGGCGGACTACCGGCTCGTCACCTTCCACCGCAGATGTCTGGGCGCGAAAGAGATCGAGCATGTGACAGCGCTCCACACGGAACTGCTTCCGCGGAGTCCCGTGGTCCTCCTGGGTCGCGGATTCATGCAGCGGTATTTCTACCGGTTTCTTCCCTCCGAGGGCTATATCACCGGCGCGATCGCGTACGTGGATGGCGAGCCGGCAGGCTTCATCACGGCCACCGACGATCCGTCAGGATTCATGCGGGCCGCCTTCCGCCGACACTGGCTCAGGATCTCATTGCTTGTCGGTGGGGCGATGCTCGGGAATCCCGGCCGGCTTTCCGTCGTGATTGAGACCCTCCATATCAACCGTGGTTTGATTGGAGTGTCACGTCAAATCAACACCGGTGAGCTTCTGTCCATGGGTGTTCGCGAAGAGTTCCGATCGGGTGGCTTCGTCGAACGCACCGGAATCCGTCTCTCCGATGATCTGCTCGGAACGGCACTCTTCTCTCTCCGTCAGGGGGGTGTGCGTCGCGTCCGAGCCGTCGTGGACACCGATAACATGGAGGCGCGCCTCTTTTATCGGGTACGGGGATGGACTTCATCCGGCGCCGCTACGGGATGGAGAGTCAGCTCCGTCTTGTACACTTTGGATCTGAATGGCTCTGGTGGTGATGGCGGGAACAGAGAGGCTAGGGTGACGGTTCCGCCCCGCAACAAGAACCAGGAGGCGCAGTGAAGGATCGAATCACCAACTTGGTCATTTCCCTCGCCGAGGAAATCGACGAGGAACACCGCGTCACCCCCGAGGGTGAGCTGAATTCGGATACGCGCTTGTTTGGCGCCGGTAGCTTCCTCGACTCGTTGGGCCTCGTGACTCTCATCGTGGCGCTGGAGCAGGCCATACAGGAGCAACTCAACGTAACCGTGAGCCTCGCCGACGAGAAGGCACTCTCCCGGACCCGCAGCCCCTTTCGAACCATCGGGACCCTGGCCGCGTACGCTACCGAACAGATAGAAGCGCCCGATCATGGATAAGCCCGTCACCCTCATCACCGGCTCGCGCAAGGGAATCGGTGAATACCTCGTCCGGACCTATGCGAGCACCGGAGCCCGCGTGGTGGGCTGCAGCCGTACGGCCCCTGAATGGTCCCTCGACGGCTACACTCACTTCTGCGTCGATGTGACCGACGAGGAGTCCGTACTCGACATGTTCTCGTCGATTCGTACGGAATTCGGAAGACTCGATCACCTGGTGAACAACGCCGGTATCGCGTCGATGAACCACAGTCTTCTCACTCCGGCCAGTACGGTGCGGAAGATCTTCGATACGAATCTGGTCGGCACCTTTCTGTGCTCGCGCGAGGCCGCCAAGCTCATGATGAAGAGAGGTTGCGGGAGAATCGTCAACCTGTCATCAATCGCCGTCGCCCTGCACTTGGAGGGCGAAGCGGCCTACGTGGCGTCGAAGGCCGCAGTCGAGTCGTTGACAAGGGTACTGGCCCGGGAATTCGCTGCATTCGGTGTGACCGTCAACACGGTCGGCCCAGCCCCGCTCGAGACGGACCTCATCCGGTCCGTACCCAAGGACAAGATTGAGCGGATTGTCCAGAGGCAAATCGTGAAGGAAATGGCCGCGCCGGAGGACGTCGTCAACGCCATCAACTTCTTCCTCAGGAAAGAGAGCCGACTGATCTCAGGCCAGACCATATACCTGGGGGGAGCGTAATGCACGCGGCGTTTCTGAAGGACGTGTTCCAGGCGAACGCTGAAAAGGACGCCCTGATCTGGCGAGGAAACGTGGTCTCCTACGCCACGCTTCTCGAGAGTGTTGATCGCTGGCGCCGAGAACTCGCGAAAGCCTCGGTCGAGCCCGGGACCGTCACGACCATCGAGGGCGATTTTTCGCCGGACGCAGTGTCGTTGCTCGTAGCTCTCATCGATCTAGGCTGTATCGTGGTACCGCTCACGTCGACGGTCGAGACGAAGAAGCCGGAGTTCAGAGACATCGCCCAGGTCGAATTGACGATCCGATTCAACAAGGAGGATTCGTACCTTCTCGACCACGTCGATAGAGACGTAACCCAGAGGATTCTGCTCGACCTGAAATCTCGGGGTAACCCGGGGCTGGTTCTGTTCTCCTCCGGCTCGACGGGAAAGAACAAAGCCGCGGTTCACGACTTCGTGCCGCTTCTCGACAAGTTTCGAGTCGAACGGCACAGCCTGCGGACGATCACGTTCTTGCTGTTCGACCACATTGGAGGCGTTAACACCCTGCTCTACAATCTCTCGAACGCGGGTTGTATCGTCACGATTCAGGATCGACGCCCGGAAGCCGTATGTGCCGCGATCGAGAAACACGGAGTGGAGCTCCTTCCGACCTCGCCCAGCTTTCTGAATCTGCTGCTGGTCAGCGAAGCGTACCGTCGCCATGACCTCTCGAGCCTGAAGCTGGTGACCTACGGCACGGAGGTGATGCCGCAGAGCACGCTCGAGCGGTTCCACTCCCTGTTTCCCGATGTTCGACTGCTTCAGACTTATGGGCTCTCCGAGCTCGGAATCCTCCGTTCCAAGTCGAAGTCGTCCGATTCCCTGTGGGTGAAGATCGGCGGCGAGGGATTCGAAACCCGTGTCGTGGACGGGTTGCTGGAGATTCGGGCGCGATCCGCGATGCTAGGCTATCTCAACGCTCCCAGCCCGTTTACGGAAGACGGATGGTTCAAGACGGGTGATTGTGTCGAGGAGGAGGATGGATACTTCCGTTTCCTCGGTCGAGACTCGGAGATCATCAACGTCGGTGGCGAGAAAGTGTATCCAGCGGAAGTCGAGAGCGCCCTGCAGCGATTGCCGGGCGTCGCCGACGTCATGGTGAACGGGGAGCCGAACGCTCTCCTCGGACAGATCGTCGTGGCTCACGTGAACTTGGAAGAGGAGGAGTCACTCGCCGAGTTCCGTAAGCGAATGCGATCGTACTGCAAAGAACGTCTCGCTCCCTACAAGATCCCGCAGAAGGTGGTCGTGGTCGATAGGTCGCTTCACGGCGACCGGTTCAAAAAGATCCGGGCACCCGGCGCAGTCTGAGAGAACGACCATTCTCGATGCGCCTTCGGCGCCGGTACGGGCGGGCTGGCCGCTCCCGCGTTACGCCGTCGCGATCTTCTCAGCGTCCTCTCTGGCCCGCCGAAACGTCTGCCCCATCTGCTTCAGGCTGAACAGGCCGAGGACGATCACCGCGGTCACGGCCAGAAGATGGTAGTAGACGGATGCTGCAAAGGCCCGGTCCGGGCCCACTCCGAATGGAGCCAGTCCGATCGTGAACGCGACCTGGATCGCGCCCACGAAACCGGGACTCGTAGGCAGGGTCACGCTCGCGACCGCGAGACCCAGCACCAGGAGGGGGGCGGATACCGGCACGTCTATCCCCAGTGCAGCCAGGCTGAAATGCACACAAAGCAGCCAACAGCCCCAGTGCAACAAGGAATACACGACCACGCGAGCCAGGACGGACGGTCGCCGAAGTGCGTGTACACCAGTCACACCGTGCTCCAGGCTCGACAGGAGACGAACTCTCATACTCTGCGGGAGCCTCTTCGTTACCGCGCCAACGATTGAGACGAACTCATGGGTCCAGGCTACGTATGCAGTCGTGACCATGGCGAG
Organism: Gemmatimonadota bacterium; assembly: GCA_039585235.1. Taxonomy (GTDB): domain Bacteria; phylum Gemmatimonadota; class Gemmatimonadetes; order Palauibacterales; family Palauibacteraceae; genus Benthicola. Next base: position 30,433 of record JBDGWG010000026.1, read on the forward strand.
GACTACCGTGAGCGTTGCGACGATCATCCCGGCCCGCATGAGTATCGGTGACGCCTCCGCCCCGAGCAGCAACGCCAGGCCGAAGATCAGGAGCACCGTCAGGAGGTCGAAGATTCGCTCGACAACCATGCTCGAAAGGGCCGTGGAATGCGGAATACGGATCTGCTTCGAGACACAGACGACCCGAACCAACTCCCCGAGTTGGGCTGGCAGAACCAGGTTTCCGAGGTGTCCGATCATGATCGGTGCGAACAGCTTACGGGCCCGCGTGTCGCAGGCCGAAGACAGAAGCCACCGCCACCGGAAGGACTTCAGCCAGTAGGAGGCGTACGCGGCGAGGAGATAGGGAACGATCCAGACCGGGTCCGCCGTCGCCAGGGCGCTTCCGATTTCGGAGACGTTGGTGCCACGCACAGCCAGCCAGAGGAGCGCGCCGCTGATCGCGATTCCCAGCAGAACGACATACCGCCGTCCCGGTCGGCGTGACGGCCCATTGGACATGCCGTTCAATGTCCGACTCTGGTCGTGCCCCAATTCGCTCATCGGGACGCTACAACTTACCGCGGTCAACCAGATACAGTTCGATACCTGCGAATCTCTCCGCGCGGCTCGCTGCCGACTGAAGCCGGTCGAGCAACAGGCCACCTGGGTCCCCGTGGAACGGCCGAGCGTAGACGAGCCAAATGTCCGTTCCAGCCTGTTCAGCGGCCAGGATCACGGCCACGGCTTCGTCCAGTCCGTCACCCTCTGACGAAACGCCCGGGACTGGCCCGACCGTCCAATCGCCGTCCAGGTAGTAGCTCACGGACGGAGCCATGTAACCGGCCGTCACGAGAACATTTCGGGATGCCAGTCCCTGTTTCTGTAGAAAGCCGGCGAGCGCCCGGCTGTCTTCTTCTCGGTAGCGATCCAAGGTGACGCGGTTCCATCGTGCCAGGGCGAAGATCGCCACCACCAGCGCGAGGGCTAGCTTACCTTCCCAGCGCTTGATCGATTGCGCTACCCCGGCCCCAAGGAACACAACCACGGGAACCACCACCCAGGAGCCGTACCGAACGTTGTACCCGATGTGTCCTAACCTCGTCAGCATGCCGAGCATGATCACGGGCACGAGGCAGAGGATCAGCAGTGGGCGAAGCGCCACTCCCCCAGCTGGGGCTCGGACAACCGACCATGCCAGATATCCGACGGCCAGACCCACGATCGGTAGCCATGGCATAAGCTCCCGCAACGCCTCGGTAGCGCCGATGGTGTGCAGCTCCCGCATTGACGGACCGATGGTATACCCGCTCACAAAAGAAAAATAGGTATACCCGAACCCGGTTGGACCAAACGCCGGTTTCCCGGCATGGGGAGTCGGCTGGAAGGTGAGGTCGATCCGCAACAACCACAGGTCCGGCACACACAGCGCGGCGAGGACCGCAAGACTGATCCAGGCTCTGCGCGAGGACGTTTCATTGCGTCCCTCGACCAAAAGGCATATCGCCAGCGTACCCAACAGTATGGCGAAGAAGTAGTGCGCGTACATCCCGGCAGTGCCAGCTGCTACGAACAATGCCCAGTCAGCCCACCCATTTGTTGCCCGGGCCCTGAAGAACAGCCAGAGCGATAGCGCCGCTAGGAGGATATACAGGGAATAGGCTCGTGCCTCCTGGGAGTACCAGATGTGGAATGGTAGCACCGAGAAGATGGTCGCAGCCCAACCGGCCCCTCTCGGGCCCACGAGAATTCTCGCGAGCTTCCACACGCACAGGAGGGTCAGAACTCCAAACAGGACCGACAGCCACCGGGCCCCCGCGTCCGTGCCAAAGATCTCCAGCCAGCCGTGCAGGACGAGATGGTAGAGGGGAGGGAATCCGTCCACGGTACGCACGATCTGGTCGATGCTCCCCTTCGCGATCGAGAGCTCGGCAACCTCATCCATCGTGAAGCTCTGCGCATGGACGAAGCTGAACCTGCTGACGACAGCGAGGCCCAAAGCGACGAAAAGGCCCGTCAGGCCGCGGGCAGTCGAACTGCCGTCGTCGATTCGAGAGTCAGTCACCGGAGTTTGTGCTCGCAGTTCAAAGTCCTGATCGTGCCGAATCGCTCGCTCTCTCGATCCAGTCGAGCGCCGATCCGCGCTGCGTAGAGAGCGCTGCGGCGGAATCGCCTCCAAGGAACGCCTCCCAGACTCCCCGGAACGCCGCGCCCTTGTCGTATCCAGAACCGAACGGCGTCCACTCCCGCTCTCCGTGTCGCCGGAGCTGACCTCCGGTCCACCCGACCCGTATCGTGCCTTCCGTTCCTTGAACGACCAGGTAGTCCAGGTCTTTCGTGAAGTAGACCCACGACAGCTCGATCTGTCCCGTGCTGCCGCTCTCCGTGCGGAATTGGAGCAGAGCGGTGTCCTCGACGGGCGGGGCCAGCGCCGGCGCCGCGAACACGGCCGAGACTCGATCGATCGGCGAGTCCAACACGTGGCTCAGGACATCGAACGCGTGCGGTCCATTGTCCATCAGCACGCCGCCACCCGAGAGCGCCGGGTCGGACGGCCATCGATCCCGGACATCGACGGGGGCGCAGAAGCTCACGGCGTAGTGGAGCGGAGTCCCGATCTCGCCCGAACGCAGCCTGCTGCCCGCTTCCGCCAGGTCCGCCACACGCCGGAACTTGTCCGATACGGACAGGGATCGACCGGAACGCGCGGCGCTATCGATCATCGTGCGGGCGTCGTCCGCCGAAGTCGCGAGAGGCTTCTCGCACAACACGTCGAGGCCTGCTGCGAGCAGGGACTCGGTGAGCGGCCGGTGTGTGGCGGGCGGCGTACAGATGCAGGCCGCATCGGCACGCTCCGCGGAAATCAGCCCCTCGACCGTCGCGAATCCCGGCGCCCCGAGCTCGCTCTCCGCCGTCGCCAGCGCGGACGGATCGGTGTCCACGACCGCCGCCAGTTCGAGCTCCGGCAGCGCATCGATCGCCGCGGCGTGCGCACGGGCGATGGCTCCGCAGCCGACGATCGCGACGTTCCGTGTCTTGTTCACAGTTCGAGCCCTCCGGCGACCGTCGCCGCCCGCTTCGACTCGACCACCGATCGGATCTGGTCGGCCACGTAGGCCGCGTGCTCTTCCTCGTGCTTCTCGGTCCAGGGAACGACCAGCACACGCCGAAGTGCATCCCGGCAGCCCGGGTACTCCTCGAGTGTCTCCGGGGGCAGGGGGGCCGGGTGAGCGCTGTAGGGCCACCAGCTGTCCCGAAAGGTCCGCTTCTCGGTGAACTGGGCGCAGTGGAAGGCCGGCCGACTGATGTAGCCCGCTTTGGCCCAGATCTTCACGCGCTTGAGACCTGCCTCTATCTCGGCTGGCTCGACTCCGATCTCGTCCACGTCGATCAGGAGGGGAATCCGCCACCAGGTCGGCTTCGCGTCAGGGTGGACGCGCGCGGCCTGCACTCCGGGGATGTCTTCGATCTGCTCGAGGAGAATCCCGATCGTGCGCACGCGAGCCTCGATCATCGCGGGCAACTTCTGCAGCTGCGCCAGGCCGACGGCGCCCTGGAGCTCGGTCATGCGGTAGTTGAGGCCCATGAACTCGTGGTCCGGAGCCTCGGGGTCGTAATTCCAGCCCTTGTCGGCCCACACACGCGCGCGTCGAGCGAGCTCGGGATCGGAGGAAATGACCATTCCACCCTCGCCCGTCGTCATGTGCTTCCCTTGCTGGAAGCTGAAGGCGGCGATGTCGCCGAACGTTCCCACGAGGCGGTCCTTGTACGTGGCGAGGTACGCCTGCGCCGTGTCTTCTACAACCGGCAGATCGTGCTCGGCGGCCAACGCCATGATCGGGTCCATGTCGCACGGGTTACCGAACAGGTGCGTCACGATGATCGCCCGTGTCCTCTCGGTGATCCGGGGCCGGATCGTAGCGGCGGAGATGTTGAGAGTGTCGGGATCCACGTCGGCGTACACCGGGACTGCGCCTTGAAACAGGATCGGGGTGATCGCACCCATGTCCGTGATGGGCGTGGTAACGACCTCATCTCCGGGGGCGATGTCGAGCGCGCCGAGCGCGGTGTGCACGGCCGCCGTTCCCGACGTGACGGTGCGCGCGTGTCCTACACCGTACAGTTCGGCGAACGCGCTCTCGAATCGGGGAACCAGATTCCCGGGCACGCAGAACAGGTTGCCGCCTTCGATCACTTCGCGGAGGAGCCGCAACTCCTCTTCGCCGAGGCTGCGGCCCGAAGCGTCTCTGTCGGAAGGAAGAAACATTGTCGCGCTGGTATCCATGATCAATTCTCTAATCAGAGGGTTCAGTAACTACGACGCCCGGATCGGGACGCCGTCGAGAGAATCTACGATGTCACGCAGGGGAACGACCTGGCGCGAGCCAGAGAGGGCCAGCAGGCTCTCCCGCGCGAGCGCCAGCTTTCGAGGCAGAGCGACCTCCATTCCGGGGTGACGGGCGATCCGCTTGTCGAGCTGGTCCTTCCCGGTGTCGAGGAAGTCGACCGCATGGAACTGGTAGGTCGTGGGACCGCGACGTGAGCGGGCAGCCGCGCCGATGAGCCGGAACACGGGTTCGGGAAGCACATAGCGGAGCGTATGATAGTACGGGAGACGGGCGATCGGCGTCGTTGCGACCGGAATCTCGTAGATCGTCCCGTCTCCCGAAGCGATCCTGTGCACCTCAGTCGGTCCGAACACACCGTCCCAGAGCCCGGACCGGGTGCGAACCGAGCCATTGGCGCTGCGCGCGGCGATCGAGCGCCGCAGCAGTGGGAGCAGGATCGACGGATACGCGGACGCGTCGTATCGGTATCCGGCACGGCAGAGCCGGGCGATCAGGTCGGGGCTGGTGTCCCAGCTTGGCGCCCGGAATCCCTCGACACGGTCTCCCGAGATAAG
>JBDGWG010000027.1:0-53100 GCA_039585235.1 Gemmatimonadota bacterium
TCGGTGATGTAGTCCGTAAATGGAACGGTTCCCGGTGCGTTCCGCAGGTCCCATGGGTGGATCCTTCGAGTCGCGGGATGGTCGAAGCCGGCCAGGCGTCTGTCCAGGTCTCCCAGGCCGCGTCCCAGATCGCGGTGGAGATCCTCCGGTCGCTCCGGCAGCTCGGCCAGGGGCTGGCCGGGAAGATAGGTCACGAGCCAGACGGCGTGTGCCCCTGCGCTACTCACCCATTCGCCGGTCGCGCACCGAATGGCCCGCGGCGTATCGAGTCGGCCTGGCTTCGAATGTAGCAGCTCGAGAGCCGACACCTGGGCGTCCAGGAAGGTCGGGTCTTCTGCAGTATTTGAGACCTTCAACACGTATTCGGCCCCGGTCGCATCGCTCAGATGAAAATTCTGGTCGATGTAGCTGGGCAGCTCACGCGCGGTGACGCGCAGGCCGTAGTGGCGAGCCGCCAGTTCCTGAGCCTGCTCGGGCGAGAATCGGGGAATGATCGCGACGGGCCGTCAGTTCAGATCGTCGCCTTGTGCAGCTGGCGCTTGAGGCGATGGATCTTCCGGCGGGTACGCTTCAACTGGACCGAGTCCCCAGCGGCCAGCGCCTCATCACGCTTCACCTTCAGCTCCTTGATCCGCGTCTTGATGGCCGCCTTGTCCACGCCAACGACCTCGTGGTGCGCGTGGTCCTCGATCCTGAGGACATGACAAAGAGCCGGCACCAGGTCCTCCTTGTGCATCGTCGAGTAGCCGTGCAACTCGTCGTGGTCGCCCAGCTCCTCAGCGATTTCTCGCAGCTTCTTCACGGGAGTCTTGTGGAGTTCTTCCCACGTGTGGGCCATTCGCGTCCTCCTTACGGGGGTTCAGCGAGCGCTCGCGGCGGGGAGCCGCCGGAATTCAATATATGCATTCGGGCTCGCTCACACACGAGATGGCAGTGCTCGGCTCCCGTTGGCTGAGCCGTCGCTCCAATGCTCGGCTCAGGGTAGTTTTCCGCAACCGATCCGCCCGAAGGCACACGACCGTTCACTTTGCCGAGAGACTTTCGAGACTGATGGCCCAGCCGCGGACGTCAGGACCTGCTGGATCCGAGCTTCATGTCGTGGTGGTCGGCGGTGGCGTGGTGGGAGTGTGCTGCGCCTACTTCCTGGTCCTTCGGGGAGCCTCGGTCACGGTGCTCGAGCGAGACGAGATCGGGAGGGCGGCTTCCTACGGCAACGCAGGCCTCATCTCGCCCGGCCATCCTCCGATCAACCGGCCGGGACGTGTGAGGCAGGCACTCCGCTCGATCGGCGACCGGCTGAGCCCGCTCTATGTCGAACCCCGCTGGGACCCGAGCCTGGTTCGCTGGCTGTGGGCGTTTCGCCAGTTCTGCTCTGAGGATCACGTCGAGCTGGCGATGGCCGCGCTTGCGCCCCTCGGCCTGCGCACCGCGGACCTGTTCGACGAGCTGGTCGAGGGCGAGGGCCTAGAGTGCGAATACCGACGCGCAGGCTACCTCGAAGTGTACGACACGGAGGCGGGGCTGGCGTCGGGCCGACAGGAGGCCGATGTCGTGGAGCGGCACGGCTTCGCTCTGGAGCACCTGGACGGCCCGGCGCTCCGCGAGCGGGAGCCCCTTCTCTGCGCCGGGGTGAGGGGAGGCTGGTTTCACGGCGAGGGGACGGTCGTCGAGCCGTACCGCTTCGTGCTCGAGATGGCGGATCGCGCCGCCGCCAGGGGCGCCGACGTCCGGCCCGGTGTCGAGGTCCGTGAGATCCGCTCCGAGCGCGGGCGCGTGATCGGCGTGCGTACGGCTTCCGGAGAAGACGTCGAGGCGGACTCGGTGGTCCTGGCCACCGGCGCCTACAGTCCGGAGCTCATGGCCTCACTCGGCTGCCCGCTGCCCATACAGCCCGCCAAGGGCTACCACGCCGACCGCCGCCGGGAGGACCTGACCACCCCGGATCTGAGCGTTCCGTGCCTGCTGGCCGAACGGGCCGTGTTTTGCTCGCCGATGGAGAACCGCGTCCGGTTTGCGGGCACCCTCGAGTTCTCGGGTCGGAACTCGAAACTTCGGCGGGATCGGCTTGAACAGCTCGACGCGGCGGCTCGGCGGTATTTCACGGCCACCGATCTATCCGATCCAGTGTCGGAATGGTGCGGTCTGCGGCCCTGCACGCCCGACGGTCTGCCAGTGATCGGAAGGGTGCCGGGATACTCGGGAGCATACGTGACCACGGGCCACGCCATGCTGGGCCTCACGCTCGGTCCCGTGACGGGCAGCCTGGTCGCCGACCTGATGATCGGCGGGTCTGCTTCGCTCGGCATCGAAGCCTTCCGCCCCGAAAGGTTCGCGAAGAGCTAGGGACCTGGCTCGGGTCCGGTCTCAGGAGCCGTACGCGGCCGCCAACCCGACCGCGAATTCCTCCAGCGTAGTGGGCGTCGTGTTCGCCGCGGACCGACTTTCCAGCGGAACGATCCGGCCTTCCCCGAAACCGCGATACATTTCCATGAACGTGGCCACCGTCGCCGGGTGGACACCCATCTGCTCGAATCCCGCCGCTGCCGCTTCCTCCGGCACCGTGACGAAGGGGAGGTCCGGCTTGCCGAGCGCCGCGCCGACGATGGACGCCACCTCGCTCAGAGTGTAATCGCAGGGCCCGAGCAATTCCTTGATGTGGTGTCCATCGAAATCCAGAGCGGCCAAGCGGCGGGCCGCCTCCGCGCCGATGTCGCGCGTGGCGATCATCGGGATCGGGATGTCACCCGGGATCGGCATGCCGAGCGCCCCCATCTCCCGAATGACGTCCAGCATCATGTAGAGGTTCTCCATGAACCACCCGGGGCGGAGATGGAGAACGTTCACCTCGGTGAGCTCGTTGAACCGGTCCTCCTGCTCGCGCAGCCCGGCGATCGGGCCGGTTCCCTCGTGGTGCTGCGCCCCGACGCTCGACAAGTTGACCACGTACGGCACGCCCGCATCCCGGATCCCGGCCAGCAGCGCCCTTCCCACCTCGGTCTGCCACGCCCGCAGGTCCACGTCGTAACGCGGAGGAATCAGATGATACACGCCTCCCACGCCTTCGCATGCCAGGGTGACGAACTCGGCATCGGACACATCGCCCACCACCGCCTCGGCGCCTTGTTTCTCGAACGGGGCCAGGCGCTCTTCGCTCCTGCCGACTACGCGGACCGGAAGGCCGGCGGCCAGGAGACTCTTGGCAACCACTCGACCGGTGTTCCCGGTCGCTCCGAAGACGGCGTACATGACGAGCTCCTTGGATGATTCGGTTGGGACGCTGCACGAAAGGTGGTCCCGGCGGGAGCGGGAAACAAGGAGGCCCGCGGCGACCGACGGAGGCGAGGCTCCGGGGCGGCTGCGAGGCCGCCCCGGAGTGATTCGAAGGAGAAGATCCGTAGCGAGTCAGCGCTTCGGGTGCGGTCGGAGTGCGGCGGCCACACCGGCATGATCGGACGGCCAAAGCCCGCCGTCCGTCCGATCCGAGCCCTTGTTACCTACGATCCAGGCGTGCACGCCGCCCTTGAAACCGAGGGGACCGAGACCGAAGTCCCCGTTCATGAGGATGAGGTCCACCCGCCGATCCAGGATCGAAGGCCAGGTGAGCAGGTCCTCGGTCTGACAGCATGTGTATCCGCGCGCACGTTCGCCCCACGTGTCGATCCATCCGCTAGCCAAGAAATCGCCGTATGTGGCGGTCGATTGCCCGTAGGCGTCCGTATTGAGATCGCCCACCAGGATCACCGGAAGTCCAGCCGGAAGAAGCGCACCCTGCAGGTAGACCGCCTGCGCCCGCTGCAGCTCCTCGAGCTCGTCGATCACGACGCCGTCCTGGTCAGGCGGTTCGAGGTGTGTCACGGCGAAGCGGAAGTCGATTCCGGCCACGGTCGCATCCACAGACGCCCAACCGCGCGGAAGCGGAAGCCCGATCGGCGGCATCTCGAGGGTCAGTTCCTTGGGGAAGTTGGCCTCGACGACTGTGGAAGGATCGTAGTCCACGTCCGACCGGGCGAGGATCACGTCGAAGTCCTGCAGCCGCATGTCGCTCAGACAAGGTGGATCCATCTCACATGCCGCAGGATCGAACATCGGCACTTCGGCCGTGAAATGGGGAGCCACTGCGACCACTTCGTACTGAAGCCCCGCGGCGGCGAGAGCGTCCATGTAGACGTCCAGGAAGTCCAACTCTTCATCCTGCGCCGGGGCGCCGGGGCTGAAGATGCCAGGGTCGAAGTCCGAGGGAGTCTGTTTGTAGAAGGTAGTGACCTCCTGCAGACCTATCAGGTGGGGGTTGAATCGGGACACCTCCTCCGCGAACGCGGCGGCACGCGTTTCGAAGTCGGTGGCCTGCACCGCGGCCCACATCTCGGCCGCCTTCAGCGGGATTTCCTCTGGGCTCGCGACATCGAATACGTCCTCGACGGCGGCTCCGACGAACAGGTTGCGGGTCATGACCACGATCTGGTCCTGGCCGGTTCTCACGGCCTGAAAATCAGCGTCCTGGCCAGGCCCGGCGACATCGTCACAGGCGGCGAACAGCGCGGCGACGAAGACCCATGCGGGAAATTTCTTCATGTTGACCTCCATGTCTCTCGGGTGCGCAGACGGTCGGTCTGCGTCTCGACACGAGGGTCGGCGAGGGGAGTCAAGCGGGGATCAAGCAGGAGCAAACGGGCGCCAGGCGGACTCGGTCGGGTCGCAAGACCCCGAGTCAGGCCTCGGAGGTCGCCTCAAGGATTCTCAGGCGCTGCCCGGGGGTCAGCATGTCTCGCGCCACCACTTCGCGTACGATCCGGGCGACGAACACGTAGCCCCGCTGCTCGGCGACGAGCCACCGGTTCCACTCGAGCTCGTCCAGGGCTTCGTAAAGCTCGTCTCCCTGGAGATCCGTGGCCGTAGAGAGCAGATCCACGCCGCACCGCTCATCGAGCACCGAAGCGGCTGCCAGGATCGCCTGGGCGGGGCGGCTGAGGCGACGGTAGCCGACTCGGATCGCTGCGACGACTGAGTCGGGCAGGTCGCCGGGATAGGTCTGCTCCATCGTTCGGAACGGCTGCGGCCATACGCCACCGACTTCGTCCAGCTCGAGCCCCAGTCGAACGGCGGTCAGCAATTCGATCGCCAGGAGTGGGAGGCCCGCCGAGTCCGCCTGGATGCGGCGCGTGACACGGTCTGTGGCTTCGTCTTCAAGATCCGGCAGAACGTGGCGCGCCAAGTCACGCAGACCGTCCTGGTCGAGCGGTCCCAGGGTTAGAGCAACACCCCGGACGTCGCTCCCGATGCGGGCCCGGAGATCCTCGAGCTCCTCCCGTGGGGGGTACGATGCGGCGGTAATCAACAGTCCGCAGGGAACGTCGGACGTGTCCCTGATCAGGGATTGCAGGGCCCGGGCGGACTCGGGATCCAGGTGGTGGGCTCCGTCGATCCACAGCAGAACCGGCTGCATGGAGCCCACGGCCTTGACGAGGCTGGTCAGTTCCGGTGCCGGTTCGGCCGGCTCGGCCGGCTCGGACAGGCCCGCCAGACCGTCCCGGCACAGTCCGGTCAGTCCGCTCCACGGCGCCTCACGGTCGCTCGGTACGCAGCGGATGTGGGATACGACCGCCCCTTCCAGCCGGGCGCGGGTAGCGACTTCCTCTCCCAGGCGCGTCTTCCCGGACCCGGAGTCGCCGTGAACAACCATGACCGCCGGTGCTCGGTCGGCGAAGGCCTCGAGCAGCACATCGAGCAACGCCGGTAGCTCCGACTCGCGTCCGGCCAGTGGAATCCGGCGGGCCCAGCGTTCCTCGTCGCGAACCGAGTCTGGTAGGCGCCACTCGCGCTCGTTTCGTATCCGATCCGCCAGCGATTCGGTGTCGGGATCCGGCTCGATGCCGATCTCATCGGACAGGCGCCGCGCGTACGATTCGTAGATGGCCAGCGCGCCAGCCCGCTCGCCCTTGACGGCGGCAGCCAACATGGCGAGCCGCACTGCGCTGTCGGAGAACGGATCCAGCGCAAGAGCTTGCGAAGCCGCCTCATGCGCCGCCTGGCCATCGCCGCTCGCCAGCCGCCTCTCGGCGTGTCGCTTCAGGCCTTCTCCCATTCGATCGAGCCACGCCCCGCGCTCGGTCGTCAGCCAGTCCTCGAAGGCGGAGCTGTCCGGTATTGCGAAGCCTTCCAGAAAGGGACCTCTCATCAGCGGCACGGCCTCACTCCATTGCTCTGCCTCCAGGAGCGCTTCGAGCTCCGTCACGTCCAGCCGGACGTCCGTGGAAACCTCCACCTGGTCGCCCACGGAGGTCACCAGGTCCTCTCCACCCGACTTTCGGAGCACGCGGAGTGCCTCGTTCAGCGAATGACGGGCCGCGGCGTCAGGTTTATCGCCCCAGAACACGCCGATCAGGTGCTCGCGTGTGCGGCGGCGGTCCGGCGATTGGGCGAGATAGAGCAGGAGCGCGAGGTTCTTACGCCACAGCAGTTCCCTCGGAGCGGCGTCACCGTCGACCGTCACGTCGAGCGTTCCGAGGGTCCGAACCGTGATCATTGCTCGTTCTCAATCTGAAGCTCCGCGCGAAGCCGGCGAGCGTGAGGGCCACACGCCCCGTCCACCTCGCCGGCCTGCACGAGCTCGGGAGGCACCGTCCCTTCCAGGTCCGTGTTCTCGTGCCATAGCCAGGACGCCATCGCGCTGTCCGGCATGTCGAGGTCTCGATACCACTCACCCCTCTTCAGATACAGGGCGGAGCGCAAGAACGGACGGTCCGCAAGTCCGACGGAGTCGTACGCAAGGTCCCCCGCCGTTCGATTCAGGGCCTCCCTGTAGTCTCCGCGCGCAGCCCAGGCAAGAGAGGAAGCGAGGCGGTAGGGACGTCTCGTAACGGAGATTGCCCCGGGGCCGAGCGAGTCGAGTCGGGCGACCCACACGTCGCGAGCGTCCTCGTCCCGCCGCCGGTCCGCGAGCAGGGCGAGTGCCGTGGTAGCACGCGCTTTGAGCCGGCTGTCGATCGCGGGGTTGCTCCACATGGCCACGAGCACCCGCTCGCCTCGCTCCGCGTCTCCGGGAGTGAAGCCCGCGACACGGAGTGCGTAGGGAATGACCATCCACTCCGCGACCTGGGCGACGGTCTCCGGGGTCTCCAAGCGGCGGGCCGCCGAGTCGAACGCGGCAAGCCCCTCCTCGATCTCCCCCTGCGTGATCAGGCCGAGTCCGCGGGCGACGAAACCCTGCGCCGCGAATGCAGGGCTTCCGAAGTGGTCAGCCGCCCCGACGAGCAGGCCTCCTAGCTCCACCTGCGTGGCTGGATATTCGATATATCGGACCCAACGTGCGTAGAGTCCGAGCATCGCGAGATCTGAAGCCGCCATCGCTCGCCGGCCCTCGAGCGCTTCACTCGGCCGGAACTTCTCGAGGAAGCCCTGTTTCCAGACATCCGGATAATAAAGGCCTGATTCCTCCCTCGAAGCATGAATCCGTTCCAAGTGCTGGAGGGCCGCCGCTGCCTCCTCTTCGCGGCCCGTGCGGATCAGGGCCTGCGTCAGGTGCTCGACTGCAGGTACCAGAAAGGAATCGCGCGCCACGGCGAGCTTGAGCACCGCGATCGAGCTGTCGAGCGGCACGCCCCACAAGCCACCTCTATGATACAGCTCGTCGCCGTATAGCAGTGTCGCGTAGGCGTCCAGCTCGTACCCGGGGCGCCTGAGGATGGACTCGAACTTCCGGAGCTGCTCGGGTCCGTGAGGGGCCGCACTGGCCTCGAATATCAGCGAGTCCAGGAGTCCCAGGCTCGACAAGTCCATTTCGAGGACGGACGGCAGGTCTTCACCGATCGGCCAGTCCGGCATCCATCGCCTGACCTCAGCGCGTCGCAGGCGAGCCAGCGTCAACGTCGAGTCCGCTTCCAGTGCTGCGGCGTACTGTTCATCGGCTTTCTGCCAGGCGCCGCGGTCGAGGTAATCTTCACCCGACAGGAAGTGACTCAGAGCCTCAAACGGGACATCCGCAAATCGATCGACCTCCTCCTCGGTCATCGTGACGTCGGCCAACTCGAAGATCAGTTGCGTGGAAATGCGAGCCGCCGCGCTCCGAAGCAAGTCCGATTGAGTAGCGCCGTCGACGGGCAGGGTTTCGAAGTACAGCTCCTCCCCAGCCGCGCCGAGGAGCCTGATGTTGATGGCGAGACCGTCGCCCCGTCGACTGATCGAACATATGGCTGCGCGGGAAGCGCCCAGCGCCTCCGACCAATCGGACGACTCGAGGGTCCCCGTTCGAGTCTCGTACCAGGATACCGCCTTGGGGTACCGCACCTGGGTGATGCGGCGGATGACGTCGAGGTTGGCAGCGACGCGCCGTGCTATGTTCGCCCCGAGAGTGCTGTCCGCTTCCTCCGCCGCGTCGCACGGGAACACCGCCACGTCGAGAGGCTCGGCCGGCGCCAACGGCTCCGGGACTCCCGGTCGATCGAGCGCCCACCACACCAGGGCCGCGATCACCGCGAGGGCGACCGCGGCTGCCCAACGCGGTAGCCTGATCCACGGACGTCTCGTGCGAAGCGCTGCCCTGAACTCCACGGCGTCCGACCACCGATCGTTGGGATCCAGCGCCAGGGCCTTCCGCAGAACCGGACGCGAGGCGGGCGGGATCCCACTCCAGTCACCGGATTCCGGCGCGGAGGCCGATTTCCAGCGTATCCCGGACAGTGCCTCGTAAAGGACCATCCCGAGGGAATACAGATCGGATTTCGGAGACGCCGGAGCGCCCTTCACCTGCTCGGGAGACATGTAGGCTGGCGTGCCCGGGCTCCGCCCGTCCGTGGTTAGCGTGTCGTCCGTCGGCCCCTCGACGTGGGCGATCCCGAAGTCCGCCAGCAGGGTCCGGCCGTCCACCAGGAAAACGTTGGAGGGTTTGATGTCGCGATGCACGACGCCCGCGACATGGATACGCTCGAGGACGTTGAGCAGATCCCGCCCCAGCCGGAAGGCGTCACGCCCGTCGAGCGGGCCGGCCTCCAGTCGCTCGGCCAGCGTCTGGCCGTCCACCAGGTCCATCACGTAGTAGGACAGGCCGGCGCGCTGATCCGCGTCATGGATGGAGACCATGTTCGGGTGAGAGAACGAGGCCAGGGTGCGTGCTTCCCGGAGGAATCGGGCCTCGCCCGTGGCCGTCGCCATGTCCGGGCGCAGCACCTTGACGGCCACGACTCGGTCGAGGGAGGTGTCCCGGGCGCGGAATACCGAGGCCATGCCGCCGGAAGCGACTTCGCCCTCGACTTCGTAGCGCGGCGCCAGAGCGTCGCGCAGCCGCTCGAACAGGGATGGCATTGATGGCTCCCGGGAAAGTCCGGCTGGGGGCGAAGGCCGGTGCCTCGTGAGCGCCTGAAGCTTAGATCGACAGGCGCGGCGCGGCAAGATCGGGAAGACCCAACTGCTTGTCGAACAAGAACGTGACCCTGACCGTCACGACGTCGCGCGGAAGGTCAGCGGCGTGTAGTTTCGTGCTCGCGAATCCGCCGGATGGCGGGGCACGAGGTCACCGGAGAGTATGTGCCCGACCAATGACCCTTCGATCGACTTTGAAAGCCTTCTTCACGACGGGTAAAGGCGTCGTTCGAGGCCTCACCGAGGAGCAGGCGGGCGTCGATCCGCTGGCGCTGTTCGATCGGTGGTATCGCGAGGCACGCGAGGCGGGCTTGTATCTGCCCGAGTCCATGGCTCTCGCGACGTCGAGCGCGGACGGGCGGCCCTCGGTACGGCAAGTGCTCCTCAAGGCGTTCGACGAGCGAGGCTTCGTATTCTACACTAACTACGAGAGTCGGAAGGGCGACGAGATCGAGGAAAACCCGCGCGCCGCTCTCGCGGTTCACTGGCCGATCCTGCAGCGCCAGGTCCGGATCAACGGAGCAGTCGAGAAGACGACGGAAGAGGAGTCTTCCGCCTACTTCAGCAGCCGGCCGCGCGGAAGCCAGATCGGGGCCTGGGCGTCGAACCAGAGCTCGGTGCTGCGGGACCGCGGCGAGCTTGAGCGCCGGTTCATGGAAACGCGGCAGCGGTTCGCCTCCAGTGAGGTTCCGCTGCCTCCGTTCTGGGGCGGATACCGGCTCATTCCCGAGACCATGGAGTTCTGGCAGGGCCGGGTCAACCGGTTGCACGATCGCCTGTGCTACACGCGCAGCGCCACCGAGTGGACGATCGAACGGCTGTACCCCTGAAGGGCCGGCCACCTTCCGCTGTAGAGGAGCGATGCGAGGTTTTCAGTGCCCCAAGTGTGACAACACCGAGTACGAGACCGGCCATGTCGTGTTCGCCGAGTTCGCGGAAGGTGATGAATCAGGCGAATGACGTGTAGTCCAGGATGTAGCCGAGGGCGGAGTTCCGGTCCGACCCTCGGTCGAAACCACCCCCCCAGGCGTGCGGCCCGCGTGCCGCCTTTAGACGTCGGAGCCTCAAACTCCCGAGGGAGGATCTGGTCATGCGCAGGACATTGATGTGGATACCGGCTCTGCTTTTCACTGCCGCGTGCGGAGGCGAGGCAGGCGGAGCGGCGGACTGGGCCGGCACCGTTGAGGACAGCGCGGGTGTTCAGCTAGTCAAGAACACTCTCACACCGCTGTGGGGAGAATCTGACGCGTGGATCCTCGAAGACGTGATGACGATCGGCGAGGCCGCAGGCGACCCCGACTACCAGTTCGGTCAGATCGCCGGGATCGTCGTAACGACGGACGGACGGATCGTCCTTGTAGATCAGCAGGCCCAGCACCTGAAAGTGTTCGGCCCGGATGGGTCATACGAGCGGACGATCGGCCAGGCCGGATCGGGCCCGGGCGAATTCGGCCCCGGGGTCGGCCCCGTTCTCATCGGGCGAGGCGACACGCTGATCGTGCCCGACCTCGGGAACCAACGGGTCAACACCCTGCTCTCTGATGGTTCCGAGCCCGCCAGCTTCCTGATGACCTTCGACCAGGGCATCCCGGCTCGCTGGGACATGACGGACAGTGGAGACCTGGTATATCAGCTGCGGTCCCTGAACCTCCCGAACACTGAGCAGCGGGACACGCTCGACCTGATCGTGACCGCCTCCTACGCCGGGGAGGTCATCGACACGCTTATGACTCCGAAGCGCGGCGAGTCTTTTACGTTCGGCGAGGATGGCCAACCGAAGCGGATGGTGTTTTCTCCCGAGCCCGTGTGGGCGCTTCTGGAAGGCAACGGGCTGTGCTTCGCGGTGAACGACGTCTTCCGCCTGAACATGTACGACGCGATCGGCGACCTGAACCAGGTCGTGACACTGCCGGTCGAGCGTAAGCCGGTCACGGATGCCGACATCGACTTCTTCATGCAGACGGTGGAGCGTCTGATGACGGAGCAGGGCGTGCCGCCGGAACAGATGGAGATCATCAAGGACACGTTCAACTTCGCCGAGTTCTTCCCGGCGTTCCTCCAGATGATGCCGGGCCCGAGCGGCAGCCTGTGGGTGCAACGCGTACAGGAGCCAACGGGCATGACGGAGGAGGAGCGGGAGAGCTGGAACCCATTGCTCGACCTCGGGGCTTCCAACTGGGATATCCTGGACGGCGAAGGCCGGTACCTCGGCGTACTCGACATGCCGCACCGATTCCAGCCGGTCACGTTCGAGGGTGACCTCGTGTACGGAATCTGGCGCGATGAGTTCGACGTGCAGTACGTGCGCGTGATGAGAGTCATGGGCCTCGGAGGAGCTGCGTAGCTTACTCGAGGCAGGTGGTCGAACACTCAGCCGAGGATGCAATCTGGATGCGAAAGATAATCGCTACGAGCGGGAGAACTGGAATCCGATGCTCGACCAGGGCTCGGACGACTGGGACGTGTTCGATGCGGAAGGACGTTACCTCGGCGCCATCACGATGCCCGACCGGTTCAGCCCGTTCTCACTGAAGGGTGATCTGTTGTACGGCGTGTGGCGGGATGAATTCGAGGTACAGTACGTGAAGGTGTTCCGGATCGGACAGTCTAATTGATGTACGCTACAGCGTAGGAAGCTTTGTCCGGGACTCGCGCCGGCGAGTCCCGTTTCCGCCCCGTATCCGACCGACAACCTCCGCCGCGTAGTCGATCCCGGCCGGCGTGCGCGAGCCGTGCCAGCTCAGCATCTCACCGTCCACGATGTGGAAGATCTCCGGTGCCAGGCCCGTCTGCCGGCTCACTTCGTCGATGTGCTTCTCCTGGAACGGAAACGGCTCGGTGGACAGCAGGACCGCATGCAGCCCCGCCGCCGCCAGGTCCTCGGCTTCGACTACGGGGTAGCGTTTCGGCCGATCGGCGAAGGCATTCTCTCCCCCCGCCAGTCGCAGCAGATCGCTGATGAACGTGTCCCCGCTGACGCTCATCAGGGGCTCGCGCCAGATCAGGTAGGCATACCGGACCGCGGGCAGAGCCTCGGACGCGACCCGCGCTCGCCGCGCGGCCTCTTCGATGTTCCGTGCTATTCCCTCGGCTTCGTCCGGACGCCCCACCGCTTCCCCTATCGATCGCACCATTTCGGCCGTTTCGGTCGCCGCCTTCGGAAAGCTCACGTGGCAGGCGAGGCCGGCAGCCGTCAGCGCCTCCGCATCCTCGATCCGGTTCTCCTCCTCGTTCAGGAGTACGAGATCGGGCCGCAGCTCGACGATGCGTTCGACCCTGGGAGTCTTGGTGCCGCCGATCTTCTCGACCCCGCGGACGCCGTCGGCCGGATGCACGCAGAACTTCGTCACCCCGACCAGGGAGTCGCCGAGACCGAGGTCGAACACGAGCTCGGTCAGGCTGGGGCACAGCGATACGATACGCATGCCCAACGGTAAGAACTCGATGCTGAACGGGCCAGCGCCCGGAAGGCGCCGGCCCGCGGTGCACTGGCCAAGTATTCTCGATCCGCCGGCAGGCGCCGGCGGCGGCAGGTCAGTGCGTGCCTGCTCCCAGTCCGACCCATGGATCGGGTTGTGGAGTGTCCGCCGTGTGAACGGGGAGAACCGGGTAGTCCACGTCAGGCTGGTCTCCCGTGAGCGACCCCAGGAAAGCAGTGATCCGCTGGACTTCGTCTACGGTGAAGTCCTTTCCGAGCTGTGCTTCTCCCATTACGGCCACGGACTCATCGAGTGCCCATACCCGGCCCGTGTGGAAATATGGAGCCGTGAGCTCGACGTTGCGCAGTACCGGGACCTTGAACGCGAACTCGTCGTTCGGATCACCGGTCACGTTGAACCGGCCCCGGTCCTCGGGGGGTAGAAGTTCCGCACCGGGATTCCGGACCGCCCCGAAGCGCTGGTAGCTCGTCCCACCGAGCAGGATCCCGCCGTGGCACGCCGTGCACCCGGAATCCATGAACAGTGCAAGACCCGCCTTCTCGTCTTCCGTCAACACCCCCTCATCGCCTCCCAGATACCGGTCGAACAGAGAGTGTGGCGTGATCAGCGTCGCCTCGAACGCCTCGATGGCCCGGGCCATATTCTGGAACGTGACCGGGTCCGCGTCGTCCGGGAACGCCTCCTCGAACATCGCTATGTAGTCGGGAATCGACTTCAGGGTTTCCACGGTCCTCTCCGGCGTGCTGCTCATCTCGACCGCGGCCTGCACGGGCCCCTGGGCCTGCTCCATTAGATCGGCCGCGCGGCCGTCCCAGAACTGGGCCAGGTTGTAGACTGAGTTCAGCACCGTGGGGGCGTTGCGAGGACCTGCCTGCCAGCCGTGTCCGATCGAGGTCTCCATCAGGTCCACGCCGCCGAGTCCGAGGTTGTGGCAAGTGTTGCAGCTGATCAGCCAGCTCTGGGACAAGCGGGGCTCGAAGTACAGCTTCCTGCCGAGCTCGATCTTCACCGGCGTGATCGGGTTGTTTGCCAGCTCGGGCGGGGTGTCGGGCACCGCCTCGAACAGGGCCCGTGCGCGCTGCATGAGCGGGCTCGCGGGCTCGGCCTGGGCGACGGTCTCGGCCTCCACCGCGGCGTCAGACGCGGTGTCACCCGCCGGCGTGCACGCCCAGACGAGCGCCAGCACGGGAACGATGGCCAGGTATCGCGTTCTCACGGTAATCCCCCTGTTTCGCGTCCGATTCTTGCTTTGCTTGCTTCGAATAGCATGCAGAACAGCTACACCATCCGTGCCACTCTCGGGAGCCCGGACTCGCGCCGCGCGTGATCCGGCAACACCTTAGCTGGACGACAATTGACCGGTATGAGAACCGTCGTACTCTCGATACTCCCGGGCCGTCGGCTGCACCCGGGGGGCGTTTTCGGTCGGAAAGCGTCATATCGTCCCGCGCGGCTCGAAGACTGGCAGGTGCCAGCGTGTACATGAGGCAGACACCGGAGACGAGGCCTGTGACATGCTGATGTACTCGACGTGCATATTCTGCAACCAGTCGCTCGGAACGAACGAGGCGATCGAGATCTTCCCGGTCGGGAGGCGAATCTCGTTCGACGCGGCCAAGGGCCGGCTGTGGGTCATCTGCCGGAAGTGCGAGCGCTGGAACCTGTCGCCTCTCGAGATTCGCTGGGAAGTGATCGAGGAGTGCGAGCGCCTGTTTCGCGACACACGGCTCAGGGTCACGACCGACAACATCGGGATGGCGAAGCTGTCCGAGGGACTCGAGCTCGTTCGACTGGGCAGGCCCATGCGAGGCGAGTTCGCGGCGTGGCGCTACGGGGATCAGTTCGGTCGCCGGCGTCGGCGCTCCATGATGTACACGACGGCCGGCATCGGGGCCGCGGGTCTGGTGGTGGTCGGAGGCGCGGCAATCGGAGCATCTCTGGGCGGCGGTTACTGGGGCTACACGCAACTGATCCGTTGGGTCATGAACGAGCGCATCGCTTCGCGGATCCGCCATCCGGAGAACGATGAGAAGATTAAGGTGCAGCTCAAGCATCTCGAGAAGTCGCGCTTCGTCCCGTCGGGCGTGCCGGGCGAGTGGGAGCTCCACGTGCGGTACGCCAGAGGGTGGAGCAGCGGGTTCAGCAGCGGTGACGGAGAGACGCTGGTATACCGGGGCGAGGACGCGACGGAGATCGCCGGCAAGCTCATGGCCCGCGCGAACCGTTCCGGGGGCTCGAAGAAGACCATCGGCGAGGCCGTCAGGCGCATCGAGAGCGTGGGGAATCCGGAGTCGTTTCTGGACGAAGCCGTGCTGGAGTCCGAGCGCCTGCGACGTGAGAAGTCGGGCGACAACCCGAAGAAGCTGGCCAAGGCCACGGCGGGCTCGCTCGCGAAACTCCCGAAGGACATCCGGCTGGCAATCGAGATGGCGACGCACGAGGAGGCCGAACGCCGGGCGATGGAGGGCGAGTTGGAAGCCCTGGAAGCGGCCTGGAAGCAGGCCGATGAGATCGCGGGCATCGCTGACAGTCTCCTCGTCCCGGACGAAGTAGAAGCGTTCGTCACGTCCGAGCAGAAGCGGGCTTCGTCTGAGTCCAGGATCATCCTGCCGGCGGGGGCCGGCGTATCCGCCCCCGGCGAGCGGGCGGCCAGACCTAACGGGGAGCCGGGCGAGCGGACTTCATCCCAGAAGCTCGGGGAGGACGACGGGTGAGCCCGACGCGCCTCGGCGATCACTTCCCCGTGATCGGTAGCCTCCGACTCTCGACCGCGGAATTGGCCGTAGCTGTAGTGCTCCTTGCCCTGAGCGCCTACTTCCTGATCGGAGGACTGGCGTCGAGCTGGGCGACGGGAGGCGGCCTGATGAACGAGGCTGGCCTGGCCGTCGGCCGGGATTTCACGATGTTCTGGTCCGCGTCGCTCCTCGCCCTCGAGGGAAACCCGGGCGTATACGACTTCGAGCTCATCAGGGGAATGCAGGGATCGCTGACCGGCGTCCCCGATCCCGCGTACCCGGTCTGGCTGTACCCTCCTATCGGCCTTCTCCTGGTGGCGCCGTTGTCTCTGTTGCCCTACAAGGTGGCCCTCGCCGTGTGGAGCGTAGCCGGAGTGGGGGCCCTCGGTGCCGTGCTGTGGAAGGTCCTGCGCGATCCGGCCGCCGTGGTCTTCCTCCTTCTGTTTCCCGCCGTGAGCCTTTGTCTGATTAACGGTCAAAGCGGTCTGTTCCTCGCGGCGTTGTTGGGCGGCGGGCTGGTCTTCCTGGACCGGCGACCGTGGCTCGCCGGCGTTCTACTCGGTGTGGCGACCGTCAAGCCGCAGCTCTTCGTGCTCGTGGTTCCCTGTCTGCTGCTCGGCCGGCACTGGCGAGCGCTCGCGGGATTGGCAGCCGCGTTTCTCGCCCTGGCGATCCTGTCGCTCGGTGTCTTCGGCGGCTCGATGTGGACTGCGTTCCTGAACCACGTGGTCGGGGGCGTGGATATCCTCGAGCAGGTCCGGCCTTTGGAGCGAATGCCATCGGTGTTCGTGGCGGGCTCGCTGGCCGGGCTGAGCCGTAACGCTGCGGCGGCGCTCCAGGTGGCCGTGGCGGTCCTGATGCTGGTGATAGTGGGTCGATCGTGGCTTCGGAGATCTCCGATCGCGATTCGCGGCAGCGCCCTGCTATTCGCCACTCCGCTCGTCACACCGTACTCGTTCGACTACGACCTCTCCGTCCTCACGGTCGCCCTCGCCTGGTTGGCCCTCGAGGTCGGCCGACGGGGATGGCTCCGTGGAGAAAAGGCGTTGGCCGCTCTCCTCTGGATCTCTCCGATCGCCGGGTGGTTGATCGCCCTGCGTACGGGCCTGCTCCTCACTCCGCTCCTACTCCTGGCCTGCGTGTGGAGCGTCGTACGTGCATCTCGAACCGAAACGGCCATGTCATGAGTGAAGTCACGATCCGCCCCATCCGGCCGGAGGACGATCCGGTCGTTGGGCGGGTCCTCGTCGATGTGCTGACCGAGTTGGGCGCCACAGGTGCGGGATTCTCGGACCAGGACGAAGATCTCGCGGCCATGTCCGCCGCCTACGAGGGCTCGGGGGCGGCATACTTCGTGGCCGAGCTGGGCGGAGAGATCGTCGGTGGATCGGGAATCGGACCGCTTCCAGGTGCCGAGCCCCACGTGTGCGAGCTCCGCAAGATGTACCTGCTCGCCGGGGCGCGGGGACGCGGAATCGGCCGCCGGCTGCTCGAGGCCTGCGTCCAGACGGCGCGCGAGATCGGCTACCGGGAATGCTATCTGGAGACACTGGCGGAGATGGATCGTGCACGAGACCTTTACGAGCGATTCGGCTTCCTCCCCCTGGAGGCACCCATGGGCGACACCGGACACTTCGGCTGCAACCGGTGGTACTCGCTGAGCCTGTGACGTCTTCACGCAGGGACCGCGACCGCGGGACGCTGGCGTCACTTCTCGAGCTGGGCTTCGAGCCCGCACGCCCCGAGCCGGAGCATCTCGAGGACACCATCCTCCCCACTGGCGACCACAAGCTCGTCATGGACCGGCGGGCCATGAGCACGCGGGTGTCGGTCGCGGCGATTCACCACTCACGACATCTGCTCGAAGACGCGGCAGGACGGGCATTCGAGGAGATGGACCGCCTGATCGGCGTTCTCAACCGCTTCGACTCCGCCTCGGCCGTCGGCGTGCTCAACTCGGAGGGCCGGCTCGACGGTCCGCCCCCGGAGCTGACGCAGTTGCTCGACCGATCCGCGGCGGTGCACCAGGCGAGCGGCGGCGCGTTCGATATCACGGTTCAGCCTCTCGTGGACCTTCTGCACGGCTCCGAAGGGATCGCCGACGGCAGCGCTCCTCAGCCCGGCGCATGGCGGGATGCGCTCGCAAGGGTCGGAGCTGATGAACTGCGATTCTCCGCGGATCGTATTTCGTTCGGGCGCGAAGGCATGGGGATCACGCTCGACGGCATCGCCAAGGGTTTCATAGTGGACGCGATGGCCGCGGTCCTCGAGGCTCACGGGATCGCGCGGTTTCTGATCGATGCAGGAGGCGACATCCGGACCTCGGGCCTCCGCGAGGACCGTCTCGGTTGGATGATCGCCGTGCGTGACCCGCGGCACGGAGGGGTCCTGCCCGGAGCGCTCCGGGTGAGCGGCGGCGCCATCGCGACTTCGGGCGGGTACGAGGCACGCTTCGACCCGGACGGGTCCTGGCACCACATCGTGAGCTCACGCTCGGGTCAGTCACCAACCGACGTGTTGAGCGTCACGGTCGCGGGCCCCAACGTCTATGCCTCCGACGCGCTGGCCACGGCCACACTGTTGATGTCCCGACACGAAGGGGTTCGGTTCATCGACTCCCTTCCGGGATTCGAGTGCATGATGATCGACGCCGGGGGCCGTGCGGTTCTCTCGGCCGGCTGGACTCGACTGACCGTCACTTCCCGAGAGGAAGGCATGAGATGAAATCGGACTACTCGGGCGCGCAGCTCACCGCCCTGGTTGCCCTCCGCTTCGCCATCGGGTGGCATTTCTTCTACGAGGGCGTTTCCAAGGCCGCGAACGCGTACTGGACATCCGCCGGATACCTCGATCAGTCGCAGGGCTTCATGTCCGAGTGGTTCGCGGACCTCGCGTCGAACCCATCGACCCTGGCGATAGTCGATTTCCTCAACGTGTGGGGGCTGATCCTGGTGGGGCTCGGCCTCATGCTGGGCTTCCTCACCCGGACCACGACGCTTTTCGGCATCGTAATGCTGCTCTTGTACTACCTGGCGACTCCTCCGTGGCCCGGATTCGTCTATTCGATTCCGGCCGAGGGAGCATACCTGATCATCAACAAGAACCTCGTAGAGCTATGCGCGTTGTTCGTGACCCTGTTCTTCTCGACGGGGCACCTCGTAGGGCTGGATCGGCTGGTGCGACTCGCGCGCACACGAGGCTCGGTCCAGGAATCCCACGCATGACGCCCACTCCGAATCGCACGGAGGACGAACGATGAGTGACGAGATTCGAAATGGCGACGACGAGGTGTTCGACGGCGCCAACGACCCCGAGGAAGGGCAACCGGCGGACGAGCCCATCGAGGAGTCGGTGGAGGAACCGTCGGCCGGCCCCACCGAGCCCCCGTCGGGCTCCGGATCGGGAGGGATGGGACGCCGCGATGTCCTCAAGGCGCTGGCCACGGTACCGGTGCTGGGCGCGCTCGGCTATACCGCGCTGCACCGGAGGGGCCTGGCGAAGGACGAACGGGAGCGCCTGCTGGCCGAGCTGGGGATCGAGGACGAGGGCGCGGCCGTGTTCTCGGAACTCGAGACCCGCACCCACCCCGATAAGATACGGATCGGGATCATCGGGTTCGGAGGCGAGGGCGAGTCGCTCGTCCGCAGCCTCGGGTTCGCGCATCCCGACTGGATCCAGGAGCGACGCGAGGCGAAGATCGAGGACCCGCGCGACACCTGGCTCGACGAATGGCTGGAACAGGAGAACCTCAACCTCGAGCTCACGGCCGTGTGCGATCTGTTCGACGTGCGGGCCGAGCGGGCGATCGCGGCATCCACCCAGCCGATCCGGCCCGGCCAGGACACCCGCCAGCTCAAGCCGGCCAAGCGCTATCGCCACTTCGAGGAGCTGCTGGCGGCGCCGGACGTGGACGCGGTGATCATCGCGACGCCCGACCACTGGCACTCGCGCATCACTGTGGCCGCCGCCGATGCCGGCAAGCACGTGTACTGTGAGAAGTGCATGACCCGCACCGAGGAAGAAGTGTGGTCGATGGCGGACGCCGTGAAAAGCTCCGGCATCGTGTTCCAGCTCGGGCACCAGAACCGTCAGATGGAGAGCCACGGGAAGGCGCGACAGGTGATCGAGAAGGGCATCCTCGGACCCATCACGCTCGTCGAGACCACCACCAACCGGAACGATCCGTGGGGCGCCTGGGTGTGGGACATCCACGAGGAAGGGAACCCTCGAACCATCGACTGGGAGCTGTTCCAGGAGGCCGCCCCCAACAAGGTACCGTTCAGCCTGGAGAGATTCTTCCGCTGGCGCTGCTGGTACGACTACGGGACGGGACTGGCGGGCGACCTGCTGTCGCACGAGTTCGACGCGATCAACCAGGTTCTCAGGCTCGGTATCCCGCACTCGGCGACGGCCTCGGGCGGCATCTACTTCTTCAAGGACGGGCGCGACGTGCCCGACGTGTGGCAGGCCGTGTTCGAGTATCCGGATCGTGACATGACGCTCGTGTACAGCGCCACGCTCGCGAACGGGCGCGACCGCGGGATCGTCATGATGGGCCACGACGCATCGATGGAGGTGGGCACCCGGCTCAAGGTGACGGCGGACGGCTCGTCCACCCGGTACGAGGAAATGCTCGAAGAGGGCATGGTGAAGACGGACCGCCCGATGCTCACGTACCAGAGCGGGTACAAGGGAGTGGACGCGGTTACGACGCCGACGCAGGAGTACTTTGCGAGCCGCGGGCTCCTGTTCACGTACCGCGGCGGTAAGCGCGTCAGCACGTATTACCTGCACCTCCGCGAGTGGCTGAACGCGATCCGCTACGGTGGCGAGACCAGCTGCAACATCGACCGCGGGATCGAGGAGGCCATCACCTGTCACATGGCCACGAAGTCGTACCTCGAGGGCCGTCGGGTGACGTGGAATCCCATCCAGCGCAAGATCGTCTGAGGCGCGAATGAGCCAGACATCTAACCCGGCGGCGGGTGTGGCCGGCGGCCGGGCTTCGGGCCGCAAGGTCCAGCTCGGCGCGATGATGTTCCTGCAGTACGCCATCTGGGGCGCATGGGCTCCGGTCCTGTCCTCGCACCTCCTGGGCGACCTCGGGTTCAGCGGCGGACAGGTCGGCTGGATCTACGCCCTTCTCCCGCTGGCCACCATCATCGCTCCGATCGTGGGGGGGCAGGTGGCCGATCGGTACTTCGCGACCGAGCGGGTCATCGGGTTCCTGGCATTCACCGGCGGCGTATTGCTCATGGTCGTGGCCCGCACGGCCGACTTCAACACGATGTTCGTGCTGATGCTGGTGTACTGCCTCCTCTACGCCCCCACCCTGGCCCTCACAAACTCGATCGCGATGGCCAACATGGAAGACTCCGAGAAGGAATTCGGGGCCATCCGCGTGTGGGGCACGCTGGGGTGGATCGCCGCGGGGTGGATGCTCACCGGGTGGCGGTGGTTCGGGGAGAGCGACGTGCTGCCGGCGATGCAGGGAGACATGCTGCTCCTGGCCGGGATCCTGTCGATCGTGATGGGCCTCCAGGCGTTCCTGCTCCCGCACACGCCGCCGCGGCGGGAGGGCGTGAGCCCGTGGGCGTTCCTCGAGTCGATGAAGATGTTGAAGGTGAAGGACTTCGCCATCTTCGTCGGGATCACGTTCGTGGTCGCCACCGAGCTCGAGTTCTACTACATCCTCACCGCGCCCTTCCTCGAATCCGAGGCGATCGGAGTGTCGAGCCGGAACATTCCGGCCGTGATGACCATCGCGCAGTTCGCCGAGATCTTCGTGATGGCGTTCATGCTGTCATGGGCACTCAAGAAGTACGGCATGCGCCGGACGCTGGCCATCGGAGTGATCGCCTGGCCAATCCGCTACATCATCTTCGCGATCGGGAGCCCGGCCTGGCTCGTGATCGCGTCGCTCACCCTGCACGGGTTCTGCTACGTGTTCTTCTTCGTCGCGGCCTTCATCTACGTGGACAAGGTGGCGCCCCCCGACATCCGGGCCTCGGCCCAGAGCCTGATCGCGATCATCGCGCTCGGTGTCGGGCGCTTCCTGGGCAGCCTGTTCGCGGGCGGGGTGCGCGACTGGTTCACCACAGACGGGGTGACGAACTGGACGAACGTGTTCCTGGTGCCGTGTGCGCTCACCATCGTCTGCGCGGTGGCGTTCCTGCTGTTCTTCCGCGAGGAATCCGGACCGGCGTCGACGCGGGCCGGCTGAGAATGAGAAGGAGAGACGGAAACAAATGAACGCTAGACTGGGCGTAGGATTCATCGGGGCGGGGTTCGTGGCGCGCTTCCACATCCGCTCCTGGGTGGGAGTGCGTGACGCCGACATCCTGGGCGTGGTGGCCAGGGACAGAGCCGAGGAAGCGGCAGCCCTGGCGCGTTCGCTCGGGGTCGGCGATGCGAAGACGTACGACACGATCACCGATATGGTCGCGGATCCGGCCATCGACGCGATCTGGATCTGCGCCCCCAATTTCGCTCGTCTCGAAGTGATGGAAGAGATCGTCGAGGCGATCGAGAGCGGGAAAGGCGAGCTCGTGGGCGTGGCGTGCGAGAAGCCGCTCGGCCGAAACGCTGCCGAAGCGAGGCGCATGCTCGAGCTCGCGCGGCGGGTCGGCCTGTTGGACGGCTATCTCGAGAACCAGCTCTACACGCCCAGCGTGGTTCGTGGCCGCGACATCGTGTGGTCACGGGGAGCGGCGCTCACCGGTCCCCCGTACCTGGCGCGCTCGGCGGAAGAGCACGCCGGTCCACACATGCCGTGGTTCTGGGAGGGAGAGCTCCAGGGCGGCGGCGTTCTGAACGACATGATGTGCCATTCGGTCGAGGTGGCCCGCTTCCTCCTCACGGCGCCAGGCGCACCTCGTGACACCCTCACCCCCATCAAGGTCACGGCGCACACGGACTGCCTGAAATGGCAACGTCCGAAGTACGCGGCCCAGTTGGCCGACATGAGCGACGGGAGTCTCGACTACGCGAATCGGCCGTCGGAGGATTTCGCGCGCGCCCTGGTGGAGTACCGGGACCAGGACGGAGGCCGACGCATCGTGGAAGTGACCACGTCGTGGTGCTTCGTCGGCGCTGGCCTGAGACTCACCATGGAGCTGCTGGGCCCCGAGTACTCAATGGAGATCAGCTCGCTCGACGCGGGTCCCAAGGTGTTCTTCAGCCGCGAGGTGGTGGGGGACACCGGAGAGGACCTGGTCGAGAAGCAGAACGCGGAGACCGGCATAATGCCCGTAGTGGCTGACGAGGAGGCCGAGTACGGCTACACGGGAGAGAACCGCCACATGATCCAGGCGTTCCGAGAGGGCCGCCGACCCGACGAAAGCTTCTCGGACGGCGTCGCCGTCACCGAGCTCCTGATGGCTGCCTACATGAGTGCCGAGCAGGAGCGCACGATCCCCTTCCCACCCCCCGATCTGGAAACGTTCGTTCCGGCCGTGGCGCGCGGCGAGTGGAATCCCGGGAGAGTGTAGATGAACGCGAGCAGGATGATCATTGCTCTGGTGGTGGCCGCGGTGGCCGGAATCGGAGCCATGAAGTGGACTCAGGACCGGATCCGCAGCGACGCGGCTGCGGAGCCGGCAACGGATGCTCAGGAGGCGCTGGTGGCGCAGGAAGCCGGCGGGCCGGTGGCCCGCATCACGGAGCAGGAGCTGGCCGACGGGTTCGTTCCCCTGATCGGCGAGTGGGAGAACGGCGGTTTCAACAAGCACGGGTGGAACCACTACGGCCCCGGCCACTTCACCCTGGACCGCGAGACGGGCGTTCTCGAGGCGCATGGCGGCATGGGCCTGCTGTGGCATGCGGAGACGTACGGCGACTTCGTTCTTCGCCTCGAGTTCGACACCTCGGTCCCGGAATCCAACTCGGGGATCTTCCTACGAGTGCCGAACGTCCCCGTCAGCGATGACTACATCTACCACAGCTTCGAAGTGCAGATTGACGCCGCGGGAGCGCCCGACAGGCAAGGCATTCACCGCACCGCGGCCGTGTACGACGCCGAGCCTCCGACCGAGCACGTCGAGCGGCCACCCGGGGAGTGGAACGAGATGGAGATCTCGTTCATAGGCGATCGAATCACGGTCGTCCTGAACGGGATACAGGTCGTGGACTGGGCCGCCGAGCCGCGCGGAAAAGTGGCGGACTTTGCGGACCGTGGCTACATCGGCCTTCAGAACCACGACTGGGATACCAGCGTCTACTTCCGGAACATCCGCGTGAAGAGGCTGGACTGACCCGAAGACAGGCTCAAACCGTGCTGGAGGCGCCTCGCTCTTCCCACAGGACCTCCAGCTCGGCCACCGTCTCGAGGTCCCTCGGACGCCCTGCCGCGCGTTTCGTCAGAATGAGCCATTCGAGATCGAGGCAAAGGCACCGGTGTCCAAACAGCTCGATCTCCAACGTGTTCGGGAGGAGAGCCTCGTAGCCGCCTCCGCCGGTGATTTCCCCAAGCAGGTCGATGTCGCCTGCGGCCGTCGTCAGGGTGAAGTTGAGACCGTGGCGTAGAGTCTGAACGGACCACTCGAAGGGAAGGTCCGCAGGGGCCCCGCGCGGGTACGGCGCGAGGGGCGCCAGCGAATCCGCGAGTCGCTCCAGGTTGGGTTCGCTGCGGGCGTATACCACATCGATGTCCTGCGTGAGGCGGGCCGAGCCGTGTACCGTAGCGGCCAGGCCACCGACGATCACGAACTCCACATCCGCGGTCACGAGGGCTCCCAGGAGAGTCCGAAAGTCGGTCATCGCGCAGCGTCTCCCGCTCTCCTCGCCTCAAAGGCCAGATCCTGGAGGGCCACGAGGTTGTCCACCCTCTCCTGGACCGTTCGTCGCAAGTTCTCTCGCAGGAGGGTGCGATCCACGTCTCTCTTGTACACCTCGATGACCCTGTCCGGCACGAGGAGTACGGATTTCGCGGATTTCGCAGCCGGATATCTCTGCCGCCGCTGGAGCTCGTCTGCCATCTCCTGGTAGGTCTCGGCGTCATACACGACCAGCTCGGCCTGGCCGTTGACGGTGAGCACTTCCGGTCGCCCCGTCTCACGGAGTCGTCGGATGTGTTCTCGTGTCCTTCGCTGGAAGTCGCTGAGCGAGAAGATGTCGGCCACATTGAACATGTCGTCAACGCTCGTGAAAGATAGCAGTTAATTTACTGTTAATAACATACGTTCAATTCGACGCGGCGTCAATCCGCAGCAGCACTCTACGCACACGGGACACCAGGTAGGCCGTGCTCAGCATCCGTCCGCCGACGTAGGACAGGAAGGCGGCCGTGACCCCCACGAGGCCGATCCACCAGCCGCCGATCGCGAACAGGACCGCGATCCCGATGACCTCGATCACGGTCGCCGTCGTGATCGGCCGGGTAAATCGCGTCTGCATGAGGATGGCCCGCTGAAGCGAGAGCAGCACGGATAGCGCCGGAAGGACCACCATGATCCGCGTCGGAGTGATTGCGAAATCCGCAAGCTCCTGGCTCAGGCCCGAGATCGTGACGAACCACACGTCGGCCAGGGGAGTGAATGCCACGGCCGCCAGCCCCGCGGTCGCGGCGAGTCCGAGGCCCGCGCCGAACCGGGCCAGCTCCCGGAAGTGTTCGTTGTCCCGGCCGAGGAGCGCGATCGCCGCATCCTGGAAGCTGAGCCCGAGCGCCCGGAAAATGAACGACAGCGCGTGCACCACCGGGAACACTGCTAGCGACTCGACCGGAGACGCCGCCCGTCCCATGAAGAACGTCAGCATCGGGTGCACCATGAGCCCGATGACTGAGGTGAGGAGCAGCGGGAAGTAGAAATGCGAGATGCGTCGGTACCCGAGCTGCGACCCTGCCGCATCTGCGCGCTCCGGTCCCGTCAGCAGCTCCCTGATCGCCCCGGAGGCCATCCAGCGGGCGGCGATCGCTTCGGTGATCACGGCGGCGGAGAGCGATGCGGCGCCCAACCAGGCGCCGGGCAGGTCGGTGAGCACGAACAGGAGAACCGCCGTCGTGCTCATCGCGGCGAGGCGGATGAGAGTGCCGGTTGCCACCAGGCGCGTACGCCCACTGCGGATCAGGACTCCCTGAACGAATCGCCTGATACCGATCGCGGCCGGCCACGGGAGGAACAGCCACAACGCACCGTAGGTCAGGTCCGCAACCTCGGACGGAAGGCCGATCAGGGTGCGCATCAGGAAGTCGAACACAGGCGGAATCAGCACCGCCAGGAGCAACGCAGTAGAGCCTATGTTCAGGGCGTTGGCGAAGTTCCGCAGCTTGCGGTAGCTGACGGCATCCTCCACAAGGGCTGTCGAGGCGCTCATCAACATGATGACGGGCGCCTCGATCAGGATCGCGAACGCGAACGCCACGCCGTGCGCCGCCAGGTTGTACTTGGGATCCGGCAATCGGGCGATGACGGCGGCCAGGAACGGCCCCTCGGCCGCCATCATGAGCCAGGTGGCGGCGAGCGGCGTCCAGAATCGAAGGATGTAGCGGTTCGAGAGCCGCCCGGACTCAGGAGTATTCAGGCGTCAGCTTCTCCCGCACCCGCTCGAGCAGGGCCTTCGTGAGGCGGATTCCATCGGGCTCCGACAGCCGATTCCCCTCGTACTCGATTCCGATCCACCCCCGGTAGCCGGAGTCGAGGACGATGCGGATCAGCTCCTCGTAGTCCAGGCTCGATTCCTCCCCCGCCTCGTCGAAATCGTTGGTCTTGGCCGACACCGCGCGGGCGTAGGGCATCAACTGCTCTACGCCCCGGTAATTGTCGTAGCGCTCGCTATCGCTGATGCGGAAGTTGCCGAAGTCCGGCAACGTGCCGAGGCGGGAATGATCGCCCGCTTCGATCACGGAGGACAGCCACCGCCCGTTGCTGGACAGCCCGCCGTGGTTCTCCACGATGACGTAGACGCCGTACCTGTCGGCGAACTCGGCCAGGCGGTGCAGTCCGTCCGCCGCCAGGTTGCGCTGCTCGTCCCAGGATCCCTCGCTGGCGGCGTTGACCCGAATCGAGTGGCACCCGAGCAGCCGCGCGGCCTCGATCCACCGGTAGTGATTTTCGACGGCCGTCGTGCGAGCCGAGCCATCCGGGTCGCCGAGCCGGCCTTCCCCCTCGCACATGATCAGCAGGCTCTTCACTCCCTCCGCATCGCACCGGTCTCTCAGGGTAAGCAGATAGCCTTGATCCCGGGCCCTGTCGTCGAAGAACGAGTTCACGTATTCCACGGCGTAGATCCCGAACTCGCGGCGTGCCACGCCCGGGAACTCCAGGTTTTCCAGATCGCCGGCTTCCAGCTCCCGGTGGAGTGACCACTGGGCGAGTGAGATGCGAAACAAGGGCTCCCGACCGCCCGGCTCGAGGGCGCCGGGGTCCGCCTCCGAATGGGCGGACAGAAGGCCACGGCGAGACGGCCGGCCGACCCGGCTCAGGACCAGACCGGCGGCGCCCGCCGAAAGCCGCCGCACGAAGCGGCGCCTGTCGAGGGACGGATGAGGCGGAGCCTGGTTGCCCACAGCGTCTCCTTGCCGGGGACTGTCCCGGGCGCGAGAATCCTCTACGACATGCTGGAGTGCCGGAAACTACTGCCTCACACGCCCGGACACAGCGTCCGATTTCGATGGAGTCTCGACAGATGCTGCTGGAACTTCAGGCCGCCGCTGCTCAGGACTGGCTTGCCTCTGCTCGCGCCTGGCTCGAGGCGCGCCCCGCGCTGGAGACTGCCGCCGACCTGGCCCTGCTCCTCCTCGTAGCCTGGGTCGCGAACCTCGTCACGCGCCGCTACCTCGTGCGGCTCGTCGAGCGCATCACGGCGAAGTCGCCGATCGACTGGGACAACGTGGTGGCTCACCACGGAGTATTCCGGCGCCTCGCGCACCTGATTCCCCTGGCGATCGTCTACTACGGGATCGATCTGATCCCCAACGTCTCGCCGGGTGTCTACAACGCGATCGAGAACATCACGCTCGTGTTGATCGTATGGACGTTGATGCGTTCGGCGGACGGGTTCATCAACGCCGTCGGCCAGATCTACGACGCGCTTCCAATGGCGAAGGATCGGCCCATCCGGGGCTTCCTGCAGCTGTTCAAGATCTTCATGTACGTGCTGGGCGCTATCCTGATTGTGTCCATCGCGATGGGTCAGTCTCCACTGGTGCTGCTCGGGGGCTTCGGCGCGATGACCGCGGTTCTCATGCTGGTGTTCAAGGACACGATCCTCTCGGTGGTGGCCAGCATCCAGATCGCCAGCAACGACATGATCCGCATCGGAGACTGGGTCGAAATGCCGAAGTTCGGCGCCGACGGCGACGTGGTCGAGATCGCCCTGCACACCGTGAAGATCCAGAACTGGGACAAGACGGTCACCACGATCCCTACGCACGCGTTCATCAGCGACTGGTTCCGCAACTGGCGATTCATGTCCGAGGCGGGTGGGCGCCGGATCCGGCGCGACCTGTACGTGGACCAATCCACGGTCCGCTTCCTCACGCGGGAAGAGACCCAGCGCTTCAAGCGGTTCGACCTGCTGCAGGAGTACATCGTCGAGAAGGAAGAGCATCTGGCGGACGTGAACCGGCCGATCGAGGAAGCGCACGAGGACCCGGTCAACGCGCGGCGGCTGACGAACGTCGGTACGTTCAGGGCCTACATCTTCAACTACCTGCAGGCTCATCCGCAGATCAGGCAGGACATGACTCTGCTCGTGCGGCAGCGCGACCCGACGCCGGACGGACTGCCGATCCAGATCTACTGCTTCACGGCGACCACGAAGTGGGCGGAATACGAGGGGATCCAGTCGGACATCTTCGACCACATCCTGGCGATCGTGCCTGAGTTCGGACTGCGGGTGTTCCAGCAC
The DNA here is from genome assembly GCA_039585235.1 of Gemmatimonadota bacterium. GTDB lineage: Bacteria > Gemmatimonadota > Gemmatimonadetes > Palauibacterales > Palauibacteraceae > Benthicola. Next base: position 28,376 of record JBDGWG010000027.1, read on the forward strand.
CCGTCGGGCGAGGACTTGCGGGAAATGCGGCTCGGCGTCGAAACGTCAGGGGCCCCGGGCACGTAGGTTCCACTCCTGAAGCACGGACGCTACTTACGGCGGAAGAGATGAACGAGAGCTACACACCCCAGAAGCGCGCCGTGGCGACACCGACCTTTCCGGAATACGAGAGTCGCTGGAAGCTGGCACGGGACCTGGGCGTCTTCGAGCTCAAGCTCGCCGTGGACGGCTTGAAGGACATCGTGCTTGCTCCCCTGGCGCTGGCGGCCGTCGTGGCGGACATGGTCATGCCCGCCGAGAGCCGGGGCGTGTTCCTCCACGCCGTGATCGGGATCGGCGAGCGTTTTGAACGCTGGCTCAACCTGTACGGCCTGAAGCGGCAGGAGGGGACGGAGAGGATCCTCGATGAAGGAGGGTCGGACTTGATCGTCGATTTCCTGGAGAGCAAGACTCTCGACCTGCACCGGGGGATCAAGGACCGGAAGAAGGACAGGCCGAAGGACTGACACCGGGTGCTAGAGCCGACCGACGGCTTGCCTCAGAGCTCGACCTGAGTCCCGAGCTCGATCACTCGATTCGGGGGCAGGCGGAAGAAGTCCGTAGCGCCGAGCGAGTTCCGCGACATCATGGCGAACAGCCGGACCCGCCACTTGGGCATCTCCGGCTCCTTCAGCGCAATCAGCTTCTCGCGGCCCAGAAAGTAGGATGTCTCCATCGTCTTGAACTCAACTCCGTCCCCGGGGTCGCACTGGACCAGGGCCGCCGGCACGTGCGGATCCTGGGCGAAGCCGTAGCTAATCGTCACCCCGTAGATCCCCGCCCCGAGTGCCTCGCACCGCGTCCGCTCTTCCCGCTGGACGTATGGCACCTCCCTCGTCTTCACGCTGAGGAGAAGTACTCGCTCGTGCAGCACCTTGTTGTGCTTGAGGTTGTGCAGAAGCGCGGGAGGCGTCTGGCGAATCCCGGAGTGCATGTACACCGCCGTACCAGGGACGCGATGTGGCGGATTTCTCTCCATGTTCCGCACGAAAAGCTCGACGGGCAGGCTGTTCCGCTTCATGCGCCGACCCACAAGCAGGCGGCCCCGTCTCCACGTCGTCATGATCACCAAGATCCCCCCCGCGATCAGGAGGGGGAACCAGCCGCCCTGCGGAATCTTGGGGAGGTTGGCCGCCCAGAAGGCCAGGTCCACGGTCAGGAATCCGACGACCATTGCCACGACCGTCCAAGTCGGCCACCGGAACCGGCGAAGCGCCACGTACCCGAACAGAATCGTGGTGAACACCATGTCGGTGGTCACCGCAACGCCGTACGCCGCGGCCAGGCGGCTGGACGAGCGGAAGCCGAGCACGAGTCCGATGGCGGCGAGCATCAACAGCCAGTTGATCCCGGACACGTAGATCTGTCCGATCTGACGCTCGGACGTGTGCAGGATCCGCATGCGAGGCAGGTATCCGAGCTGCACGGCCTGCCTCGTGAGCGAAAAGGCCCCCGAGATCACGGCCTGGGACGCGATCACGGTCGCGACCATGGTGAGGCCGACCAGCGGCAGGAGGGCCCACCGGGGGGCCATGAGGTAGAACGGCTGGTCGAGGGTCGTGGGGTCGCCAATCACCATGGCCCCCTGCCCGTAGTAGTTGAGCAGCAGGGCCAGCAGAACGATGGCGAACCAGGTCAGGCGGATGGGGCGGCGGCCGAAGTGCCCCATGTCAGCGTACAGGGCCTCGCCGCCCGTCACGACTAAAAAGACACTCCCGAGGACCAGGAATCCGCGCAGCCCGTTGCGCAGGAAGAACTGGAACCCATAGGCCGGATTGAGAGCGGCGAACACCGATGGGTCCTGCACGATGTGCCGCATGCCCAGTGCCGCGAGGACGATGAACCAGACCAGCACGATCGGGCCGAACAGAGTCCCGACCCTCGCCGTGCCTCGGCTCTGGATGGCGAACAGTCCGAGGAGAATCAGGACCGTGATCGGGATCACGTAGGGTGCGAACACGGGGGTCGCGACCTCCAGGCCTTCGATGGCGCTGAGCACGGAGATCGCGGGCGTGATCATGCTGTCGCCATACAGGAGCGCCGCTCCGAACAATCCTGCGAGTACCAGCCACTTGCGCCGTCCCTTCGCTGCGCCCCCCGGGGGCGCGACCAGGGCCGTGAGGGCCATGATCCCTCCCTCGCCCCGGTTGTCGGCCTGCATGACGAAACCGAGGTACTTGACCGAGATGACGATGATCAGGGACCAGGTGATAAGCGAGAGGATTCCCAGCACGTTGGCCGGCGAGTGGTCGATCCCGTAGGAGCCGTGAAGGGACTCGCGAAGGGCGTAGATCGGGCTAGTCCCGATGTCGCCGTACACGACGCCCAGGGCCGCCAGCGACAGGAACGCCAGGTAGCGTCCGTGCGGTTGCTCGGATCCGTGCGGACCAGTCTCGGCGTCGCCGGAAGTGGGTGAGTTGCTCACGCTCGAGAGTTATCCCCGTGCTTGGCTGCTTCGGTCAGGTCAATCCAGTTCCGTCCGCTCCGCGATCCAGTCGGCAATCACCTCCATGGCGGCAGGCGCCATGGTCTCCTCGATCTGCACGTACTCGGTCGGTGAGCCAGTGTCAGCCGTCTGAAACAGGTGGTTGAGGCCCTCGAGCTCCCGGACCGTGAAGTCCGGATTGCCTCCTTCGCGGAGCGCCCGCTCCACGGGACCCAGGTTCTCCGCTGGCGGGACTTGAGTATCCAACTCGCCGTTGAGCGCCAACACCGGGACATCGAGCTCACGCAGAGCCGGCAGCGGATCGTAGACGAGGAAGTCGTTCATCCATGGGGTGCGAAGCGCTCGCACCTGGGCATCGGCAGCGGCTCCCGTGACGCCGGCCGCCGCCAGGATCTCCCTGGCTTGCACGGCCGCGGAGGCGTCATCCGGGGCGGCCGCGGAGGCGTCGAGCAATCTCTTCTGGAGCTCCGATCGTTGCCGCGTGACGGCCTCCGGCACTCCCAACGCCTCGTTGATGGCTATGAGCTGCATCTCGAGCAGCTCGCGGCCGTTAACCCCCATTCCGGCGAGGTGGATCACGAACGCGACGTCGCCGGAGCGGTGAGCTGCCATGGCTGCGATGCTCGCCCCCTCGCTGTGTCCCAGGAGCCCGATCCGCGCCTCATCTGTTTCCGGCCTTGTCACCAGGTAGGCCACGGCGGCCAGGGCATCGCTTGCGAAGTCGGTCATCGTCGCCGCCGCGATGTCGCCGGTGGATCCACCGACGCCGCGGTCGTCGTACCGGAGCACGGCGATCCCGCGTCTCGTGAGGTGATCCGCGAGGATCCAGAACGGCCGGTGACCGAACACGGCCTCGTCTCGATCCTGGGCGCCCGATCCACTGATCAGGACGACGACGGGGTGCGGTCCTTCACCGGTGGGTACGGTGAGGGTGCCGGCGAGTCGGTTCCCTGCCTCCGGGTTGTCGAACTCGACGTCGACCGCCTCATACGGATACGGCGGCTTCGGCTCCTGTGGGCGCTCGGGTGCGCTCGGAGCGTCTTCCGTTCGCTCCAGGGCGAGCGGGTAGCTCGAGCCGCCCTGGGACCATTGCCCATCGATCCCGGTGCCGTCCTCCAGCATCCGCCCGGTGTAAGCGCCGCCCGCCATGGCAAACTCGAATCGGACCGAACCGTCGGAGTCGGCCTCGACCGCCGATAGCGTCAGGCCGAAGGCACCCTGGTCCGGGCTGTCCATCGTCCCCGACAGGCCACCGGACTCGTCCAACTCGACGTGAAACACTAGCCGCAGGATCTGGCCGCCCACATCCAGGGTCCCGGCCCACGTTCCCGCGAACCCGTCACTCACCGGCGCGTCCTGCGCCTCGGCTCTGCCCGCACCCACCAGGCCCAACGCCGCAATGATCCCTGCCACTCCTGCCATGGCTCGCCCAGAACGATTCAATGTGACCTCGATGTAGGGCGAGGGGAGCCGTTCGCGGCGCCCCTCACGAGTGGAGAAGACCCTCAATCGCTCATTCGGACTCGACAACCGGCTTGAGTTCGAGTTCGAATGGCATACCGGCCTGGTTGAAGTTGCCGGCGATGTTGCCATCCTCGTTCAACGCGCCGTCGTACCCTCCGGCGCCCGGAATCTCGCACCCCGAGATGTGGAGGTCCGCGCCGTCCACCGACGTATCGGTGCAGGCGATCCCGGCAGCGCCCTGTGCCGGCACGTCCAGCGTCGTGCTCAGTGCTCCGTCTTCGCTCTTTACGATTCGAAAGATCAGCTCCACCTCGCGTCCGTCGGGCGTCGCCAGGACGCCTGACCAGTCACCGACCAGGGACGGTGCTTCCTGCGCCACGACGTCTTGTACCGGAGTGAAAGCGACCGTCAATGCCAGGGCCGCGACCACAGCTCCGGCTACCCTTCTCGTATTCTCGACCATCAAAATCTCCTCTTCAATGAGCGCGCCCGGGCGCGTCGGAACGATCAGAAGCCGGTGACTTCCGGCTCCTTCTCGAGCTTCACGGCATCGCCGTATGCCAGGATCTCGGAAGCCGAGCCCATCACGTACGAGGTGGCGAACCGGAGATTCACGACAGCGTCGGCACCTATTTCTTCGGCCTCCGCCACCATCCGGTCCAGCGCCTGCTCGCGTGACTCGGCCATCATCTTCGTGTACTCTCCGACCTCGCCGCCGACGATGTTACGGAATCCGGCGAGAATGTCTTTGCCGACGTGGCGCGCGCGAATCGTGTTGCCTCGAACGAGTCCCAGAGTCCGGGTAATTCGGTGACCCGCGACGGTCGACGACGGGGTGATCATCATCGCTCGATCTCCTTGTATGGATCGGACTGGCTGACGAAGATGCGGTGCCGCAAGACCGACACCAGGAGCATCACGAGTCCGACGATCATGGCCAGGATACTCCACTTCACGACGGTCGGAAGGTCGGTATCGGCCATCAGGTCGCGGACTACCTGCCAGGTGCCCCACGAACCGAACACGATGGCGCCAATCGACACCAGGATCCAGGCCAGACCGCGTTCGAATCGGCTGTAGACGCTGGTCCAGTACCCGTCCCACATCTCTTCAGGTGGATTTCGAAGTTTCATGTTCGCCGTCACCTCCTTGAGCCTCGAGAGGCGGTCCCATTCCTCCCGCAGCTCCGGGTTGTCAGATAGCAGCCGCTCGAACTCAGCCCGGTCAGTGGATTCCAGCTCGTCGTCGAGGGCGAGCATCAGGAGCTCTCTACTCCGGCCGATCCGGTCCCTGTCGTCTGTCATTCGAGCCCTTCCAACCGCTCCGCGAGTCTCTGTCTCGCGGCGTACAGTCGTGACATTACCGTTCCCATGGGCACGTCCAGAAGCTCAGCGATCTCCCTGTACTTGAGCCCCTCGAACTCCTTCAGCACGAACACCTCCCGCTGGACCGGCGGGAGCTCATCGATCGCCCTTTCGAGCCGATCGCGTAGTTCCTCCGTCGCGCGAACACGCTCGGGATCATCCACGGAGGCTCGCACTGTGGCCTCGGCGACCAACCACCCCCCGGCCCGCTCAAGCTTCCTTCGTCGCGAGCCGGTATCGCGCGTGAAGTTGTAGCACAGCCGGCGGAGGATCTGGTACAGCCAGGGGTAGAACGGGCGCTCGGGATCCAGGCGGGCGCGGGCCTTGAACGCGCGGACGAACGCCTCCTGCGACAGGTCCTCCGCGTCCTGCGGCGATCCGACCATGCCGAGGGCCGCGTAGTAACACCGATGCATGTATACGGACACGAGCTCACCAAATGCGGCTGTGTCTCCCGCCCGGGCTCGACGCACGAGGACGGCTTCGGCCGCGCGGCCATCATCTCGTTCGCGCTCCAACTCCGTTTTCACTCGGTTCACGGGTCGCCGATCGGCTCCCTTCCGTTCACTGTTACCCGTTCGTGGCTACTTTATTCGGCTCTCGCGGGGAACCTTCGTCTTCGAAGCAGAAGTAACAGCAGAATGACGGCGAAACCTACGATGGCCACCAGTTGAAGCAGCCTGACAAACAACTGGTTTACGGCGCGCACCAGGGCTCCATCGATGTCCACGACGGCCTGTGAGATCGATCCATCCAGGCGGGTCACCGCTTCACCGATCTCTGCGTTGAGGATGCGCTCGAGGTCGGCCATTGCGGCTTCGCGCTCGGGCGTGATGCCGGCCAGTACTTCATCGGTGGCGCCGGCCACGTAACGCTCGAGTGCCTCTTCGAAGGCTACGCGCTGGTAGTCGACCGCCTCGAGCAGGATGTCGCGCTGTTCTTCCACCAGGTCCGGCATGCCCCTCGATCCGGTTGATAATGTCGAGGTAGATCGCGGATCGCTCGGGATCCGCCAGGTCGGCGATCATCAGCTCCGCCTGCCAGCGGCCCGCGCGCGGGAGGAGCTCCGCGTACATGTTCAGGCGTACGCTCATCGTCTCCATGAGCTCGGTCATGCTCCCCACGGCCTGGAGACCCGAGACCTGGTCCTGGCCGAGGTAACTGGCGAGCTGCTGTACCGGCGAGGGGCGGAAGAAATACAGGTTAGTGAGCGGATTTTCTTCCGCGAACTCGCGAATACCGTCTTCCAACTCCGGATCTGACTTCGCGTCGGCGAGCTCCATGGCGCTATACATCTGGTCCTCGATGAACCGGGTCGCCTCCACGGCGAGGTGCTGCTCCTCGCCGAACAGTTCCCGGCCATTCCCCTTCTCGAAGAAGTCACGCATCTGGTATGTGAGCACCCGGCTCTCGATCCAGGCCATCAACGGATCGGGCAGCGTGGAGGCGCGGTAGACCGCGGGGACTGCGTAGCTCTTCCAGGTCAGGGCGTTTCGAGCCACCGCCAGGTCCGTCGTAAGGGTCGCTATGCTGTCCGCCGCGATCTCGACGGTCTGCGCGAACGTCATGGCGTATTCCGCCGTCCGGATGCGGGTTTCGCGCGCGGACACTTTGGCTCCCATCGACTGCTGAAACGCGGTCTGCTGGGGGGCGGCGGTCGAGCAGGCCGTCAGCCCCGCCACCAGCAGAAACATCGACAACTCGATCGGTCGAACTCGACACCGCAGAGGCGGCTTACTCGTTCCCATGGAAAACTCCGGGATTCGGGATGTGCATAATCCAGAATCTTAACGTCCCGGCAGGCTCGGCGCGCCCGCCCGGAACAACGGGAGGTCCTCGAGGGTCTGGAGTCCGTCCGGTGGCCCGCGCCGGTCGTGAAGAGACCGGGTCAGGAGGAGTACTGTCGCGAGGAGGTTGAATGCTGAATTCGAAGTCGGTTCGTCGTTCGTGGATGGGGCTGGCCGCGGCTATCGCCCTCATGTTCGTCGCCGGCGATGCGCTCGGTCAGGGGTCGCAGGAGCCGCCGTGCGCGGACGAAGCACACCGCCAGTTCGATTTCTGGGTGGGCACCTGGGAAGTCACCAACGCGCAGGGCAAAGTTGCGGGCACCAACCGCATATCCTCGATCCTCGGGAGCTGCGTCCTCCTGGAGGAATGGCAGAGCGACGGGGGACCGTATTCCGGGAAGAGCCTCAACATCTACGACGCCGCCAACGACAAGTGGCACCAGACGTGGGTAGACAACGGTGGACTCCTTCTCGAGCTGGACGGCGGGCTCAAGGACGGGAACATGGTCCTGGAGGGTCGACGACCCGGTCAGGACGGGGCGGAGGTGCTGCACAGGATCACGTGGGAGCCGCTGGGAGGCGGCGACGTCCGGCAGACGTGGGACACGTCGACCGACGACGGGCAGACGTGGAGCACCCAGTTCAACGGGCTCTACTCGCCGAAGGAATAGCGACCACGGCCTCCAAGCCCGGAGCCGGTCCGGCCGAAACGGTCAGCCTTCCGGCTCCTCCACCCGCCCCATCGCTTCGTGCAGCAGGCGGGCGGCCAGCACCGCCGTCCGGTCTCCCTGGTCGCGCGACGGATTCACCTCCACGGCATCCATTCCGACCAGGCGCCACGGCGCCTCCTGGATGAGGCCGAGGGCCTGCCGCGGCGTGAGCCCGCCAGGCACCGGATGCGAGACGCCTGGCGCGTACGCCGGATCGAACGCGTCGAGGTCCAGGGTCAGGTAGACCGCCGAGTCTTCCGGTAAATGCGCCAGATCTGAGGGCCGGAACGGCGCGTCGCGAGCCTCGAGGATGGTCAGGCGCCCGGCGTGCCGGCGTGCCACTTCGAGTTGAGGCTGGTTCAGAGTGCGGACCCCGATCTGAGTCAAGGAAGCGACGTGCTCCATCTCCAGGATGCGTGCCCCGACACACGCGTGCGACCACCGGTCCCCGCCGAATTCCGGGTACAGGTCCGGGTGCGCGTCGAGCTGCACGACGTGTACCGGTTCGCCCAGGACCGCGAGTGCCTCGGCCACCGGAATCGTGACCGCGTGGTCCCCGCCCGCGAAGAAAGGCACGGCTTCTCCGGCGAGGAGGTTCTCGGCGCGGGTGCGGTAGCCCTCCCGTGTCTCCTCCCACGAGCCGGCCGGCAGCCAGTCGCCGGCGTCGGAAACGAGACCGCCCAGGTCCGCTCCCAGTTCGGTCGTCGCGTTGTAGCACCGGCCGTCATACGCGAGGCGGATGCGGGATGGCGCTTCCGCGGAGCCGCTACGGTACGTGGACTGAGCGTCGTACGGCATGCCGACGAAAGCGAGAGGCAGGGTCGGGTCCGGCTCGTCCGAGAAGCACCCGGCGAATGGGATCGGAGTATCCATGTATGCCGACTCTCCTGGGGTTGGCGGCTCGTTCAGCGTAGGAAGAAGCCCTCGCGCAGAGGGTCTTCGGGGTCGATCAGGAATTCGTGCCGGCCCGTGATGTGGGCCGTGCCCGTGACCTCGGGCACCACGGCCGGCAGGGCGCCGACGGTCGTCCGGGACGCCACACGGACATCGAACGAGGAGCCGATGATGCTCTCGATCGTGATCGTCTCGCCCGGCGCCAGTTCTCCCCGGAAATGGTGGATCGCCGCGCGGCCGCTCACGCCGGTCCCGGTCGGGCTCCGGTCCACTTCGCCCTCCGCGAAGATGCACACGTTGCGGCTGTGGACACGTCCCTCGGACTTCTGCACGAAGATCGTCCCGTACAGGAAGTTGAGGTCCGGATCTCCGTGCGGGTGCACGATCTCGTACTGCTCCATCACGGCCCGCTTCAGGCGGCGGCCCGCGTCGACGATCCGTGAATACTCCTCGGGTTCGATCTCGAGACCCATGTCCGCTGCGTCCACGTAGGCGTAGAACGCCCCACCGAACGCGATGTCGCACCGGACCGGGCCGAATCCCGGCACGTCGACGCTGAGGCCGGGCTCCAGAACGAAGGAAGGCACGTTCTGGAAGGACACCCGCTCGACCCCCGCAGAATCGTCTTCCAGATGGGCCGTCGCAGTTACGCGACCGGCTGGGGTGTCGATCCGCACCATCGGCCGGCCCGCCTGGTCCCGGCAAAGGCGCGCGGCGTCCAGCAGGCCGCACTCCAGCCCCACTTTGACCAGGCCGATGATCCCGTGCCCGCACATCGTCGAGTACCCTTCGTTGTGCAGGAACAGGACGCCCACGTCCCCGTCGCCAGTCACGGGCTCGGTGAGGATGCAGCCGTACATGTCCGCGTGACCTCGCGGCTCCCACATGAGGGCGCGGCGCAGCGCGTCGTGGTGAACTGTGGCGAACTGTCGCTTGGCGAGAATCGTGTCGCCCGGAATTTCCGGCCACCCCGCCGCGATCACCCGGAGAGGTTCCCCGGCGGTGTGAGCGTCGATCGTCTCGAGGCGCGTCCAGCCGGCCGGCACTTCGAATCGGGCCTTCACTTCAAAGCTCCACGGTGCGGGCGAGGCCGGTCTCGGAGGCCCTTTTCATGACGCGGGCCGCTGCCACCACGTCCTGGACGGCGTGCCCGACCGACTTGAAGAAGGTGATCTCGTCGCGTCGTGTGCGCCCGGGCTTTTCGTCCATCGCCACGTCTCCGATCTCGGCCCACTCCTCGGGGCGCGTGAGGCCGGCCTCTATTCCCGCGACGAGCTCGCCCGCTTCTTCGAGTGCCGCCTCAACTAGATCCACGAACACGGTGGCCCGTTCGACCGTGACCAAATCGACTTCCCGCCGATCCAGCCTGAACGTGCCGATCGCGTTCAGGTGTGCGCCGGGGGCCAGTGCCCGGCCGTCGAACACGGGCGTCGGGGAGTTGGTCGCCGAGCTGATCACGTCGGCACCGGCTACGGCCTCATCGGCGGACGCGGCCCGCTCCAGACATGCTCCGATTTCGGGCTGAAGCCGCTGAATGAACTCGTCTACGTGTGCCGGGTCGAGCCCGAAGACCCGGATCGCCTCCAGGTTTCGCACTGCGTCCATGGCGAGCAGCTGCGTGTGGGCCTGCACTCCAGAACCGATCAGGGCCCCCGTCCGGGCGTCCGGGCGCGCGAGCAGATCGGTCGCCGCCCCGCACGCGGCACCGGTTCGCCAGGCCGTGAGGGCGCCACCATCCAGCAACCCGAGCGGCTCGCCGGACACCGGGTCCAGGACCAGCACAAGGCCCGTGACCACGTTCTTCCCGAGATCGCGATTCCGGTCGAAGATGGACACGATCTTGGCGGCGAGACCCTCGCCCGGAACGTAGCCGCCCATCAGGAGCGAGATGCCGTCCACCTCGTCCACCGGCACGACGCCCCGCTGCGGCGCGACGACCCGGCCAGCCGACAGGGCGGCGAACGCCGACTTCATCGCCTCGACAGCGTCCCTCATGGGAAGCACTTTGGGAAGGTCCTGTGCAGCCACGGTGAGCAGTTTCATCGTGCGCGCACTATAACCCGCGTCCTTGGCGCGCGTAAGGTAAATCAGGTGCGAGTACTTCATTTCAGCGACATACACATCAGCCTGGGTTTGGGGCGCATTCCGATGCGTGACTGGCCAGGCAAGCGTCTCGCCGGGGGCATCAACTTTCTCAGGGGACGCGGTCGCCGTTTCGAGCGGGCGTTGGAGAAATTGGATCGCCTGGCGGAGTTCGCGAGCTCCGGAGGCGTGGACCTGGTGGTGTTCACCGGTGACTTTACGGCCATGGGCACGCGCGCCGAGTTCGCCGCCGCCCGCACCGCGATTCAACCCTTCGTGAATTCGCCGGCCGAGTTCATCTGTGTAGCCGGCAACCACGACATCTACACGCGCCGTGTCGTCAGGCAGAACAGGTTCGAGAAGCATTTCGGAGATCTGCTCGAGACGGACTTTGCCGATTTCAGGGTGGACGGCCCGTGGCCCATCGTTCGACTGTTCGGAGACGACACGGCCGTCGTCGCCTTGAACAGCGCCAAGCCGAATCCGGTGCCGTGGCGGTCCAGCGGTCGGATTCCGGCGCGGCAGCTGAAAGCGTTGCGAGGAATCCTCCAGCGGCCCGAGATCGAGGGTCGCTTCGTGTTCATCGTGACCCACTATGCGCCGTGCCTCGAGGACGGAAGCCCGGATACCCCAACGCACGGGCTGGAAAACGCCGGGGATTTCGTTCAGGCGTGTGCCGATGTCGAGCGCGGCGCAATTCTCTGCGGTCACGTCCACGAGACCTACCGCGTACGGATTCCAGGGGTCAGACCCGAGGTCTTCTGCGCCGGCAGCGCCACGATGCATGAGCTCGAGGGATTCTGGATGTTCGAGGTGTTGGACGGGCGGATATCCGCGCAGCGCGGCCGGTGGACCGGGCACGGTTACGAGGTCGAGTCGCGAGATGACGCCGGGTCGCCCCCGCGTGGGGTACAGGGGTGAACGAACGCACGGTCATCGAGATGCGATTCGTGGCGACCCAGGCGGCAGGTGAAGTCTCGGCCATTCTGCTGAAGCCGCGGCATCCCGAAGCCCTTCTGGTTCTGGGACATGGGGCCGGGGCTGGCATGCGCCACCGGTTCATGGACGGCATCGTGGACGCTCTGGCGAGTCACGGCGTCGCTACGTTTAGGTACCAGTTCCCTTACATCGAGGCCGGCAGACGGCGGCCGGACCGCTCACACACGCTCACCGCGACCGTACGCGCGGCGGTCGCCGCAGCCCGCGAGGTCGAACCGGATGTCCCGCTGCTGGCTGGCGGCAAGTCGATGGGCGGCCGCATGACCTCCATGGCCCAGGCCGAGAGCTCGCTGCCGGGCGTGCACGGAATCGTCTTCTTCGGCTTTCCTCTGCACGCGCCCGGCGATCAGTCCGACGCGCGGGCGGACCACCTGCGTGACGTCATTGTGCCCATGCTGTTCGTGCAGGGGACGCGGGACCGGCTGGCCGAGATGAGTCGGATCGAATCAGTGATTGGCGAGCTGGGTGGACCCGCGTCGCTTCACGTCATCGAGGATGGAGATCACGGGTTCGACGTGCTGAAAAGGACCGGCAAGTCGGCGGCGGAAGTGTACGGCGAGATGGCGTCCGCCGTGCGCACCTGGTTGGAGACGGCCCTGCACAGAGGGGGTATTCCAATCGAGAGAGAGCGATGATGCGGTTGGCGCTCGAGCACGGCAGGCTGACTCTTCGGGACTTCCGCCGTACGTGGCCGCAACTGCTCCTCGTCACGCTGGTCACCCGGATCGCCGTAGCGCTCCTCCTGTTGCCGGGCCTAGCCCTGCTCTTTCGCTTCTTCCTCAGTCGGCAGGACCGTGCTGTTCTCAGCGACCAGGAGATCCTCTACTTCCTCCTCACCCCCAGCGGAGCCGTGGCTCTCGTGCTCGTCGGCGGGATCGGAATCGGGATCTCGCTGATCGAGCAGGCCGGACTCATGGTCGTGGGATTCGGGGCCGCCGAGGACAGGCGGGTCACGTGGTTCGGAGCCCTCAAGTACGTGTTCCAGGAGTTGCCGCGGATCCTGCCTCTCGGGTCACACCTGCTGGTGAGAGCCACCCTTCTGGTGGGGCCAATCGCTGCTCTGGTAGGTGGCGTCTACTGGACCTTCCTCCGGCAATACGACATCAACTACTACCTGGCCAACACCCCACCTGACTTCCTTTGGGCAGTCGGGATCGCGGGTGTTCTGGTTGCCGGACTCGCCATACTGCTGGCCATCAAGGTCGTCGGCTGGATGCTGGCGCTGCCCGCAGTGTTGTTCGAAGACCTTGGGCCGCGGGCGGCCATAAGCGATTCGATCGCGGATTCGATGGGTCACCGGTGGAGGATCTTCTGGTGGATCGTGGCGTGGCTGGTCGCCGGGGCCATCGCGTCAACGGCCCTCACGTGGACCATCGGCCTGCTGGCACGGCTGATCGTGCCGGTGAGCGGCGACACGCTGACGGTCGTGGCGCTCACGATGGGTGCGGTCGGACTTCTTAGCCTGACCGCCAACGCCATTCTCTCGTTCCTCTCCGCTTCGCTCTTCGCGCTGCTCGTGGTGCGCCTGTATCGAGACTTCTCCGGACCCGGCTCGCTCGCCCGGGACCTGGCGGAGCCCGGCTCGCTCGGAAATCGGCCGGTGTTCAGGAGTCCGCGAAACAAACTCCTTTGGGGAGGCGCCCTGGCGGTGGTGGCCTCTGTCGTTGCCGCCGTGATGCTGGCCCGATCGGTTCGCCTGGAGGACGACGTGCTGATCATCGCACATCGCGGCGCCGCCCTTCACGCACCGGAGAACACGCTGGCGTCCGTGCACAGGGCCATCGAGGACTCGACCGACTACATCGAGATCGACGTGCAGGAGACGGCGGAGGGCGAGGTCGTGGTGTTTCATGACAGCGACTTCATGAAGACGGCAGGTAAGCCCCTGAGGATCTGGGATTCCCGGCGGGTCGACCTCGATCGAATCGACATCGGTAGCTGGTTCGATCCCGAGTATTCGGCCGAGCGAGTGCCAACGCTGGAGGAGGTGCTTCTCGCGGCCCGCGGCCGGGCTCGTGTCAACATCGAACTCAAGTACTACGGCCACGACGTGGACCTGGAAAGGAAGGTCATCGACATCGTCGAGCGGGCCGGAATGGTCGACCAGGTCGTCCTCATGTCGCTCAAGTACGACAAAGTCCAGAGGGTCAGAGCCATGCGCCCCGATTGGACCTATGGTCTTCTCACCAGCGTGAGCCTTGGAGATGCCACAAGGTTCAACGTCGATTTCCTGGCGGTGAACGCGGCCGCGGCGTCTCGTGGCTTCGTCGAGCGAGCGCATCGGAGTGGTCTCGACGTGTACGTGTGGACTGTCAACGATCCCTACCTGATGTCCGCGATGATGAGCCGCAACGTCGACGGGATCATCACGGATGACCCCGGGCTGGCGCGCGAGGTGCTCGAGATCCGGTCGCGGTTGGATCCCGTGCAGCGGTTGCTGGTCGGTATCGGAACGGCGATCGGGGTGTTCAGCATGCCGGAACCGGAGGCGGACGAAGCCGACGCGTAGCAGCGCTTGCCCGGTCTTGACCGCAGTACTTACAGGGGCTATCAAGTCTCGAGACGCTGGATACTTCGATGCGCGGCAGCTGCACCGCGTCCTTTTGTCATTCGCGAACCGAACAGGGAGTTCAATATGACCATATCCCGACTTCTGAAGCGGAGCCTCGGTGGCCTGGCCGTCGCGGCGGCCATCGTTCTCTACTCCGCCGGCCCGCTCCAAGCCCAGATCAAGGACGGCAGGGGCGGCCTGGAGATCAACGCCTTTTACGGCGTTCTCAACGGCCTGGGGGACACCGAGTTCGAGAACGACCCGGTGCCATGGAGGCTGGACAACGACCCGTACTTCGGCGGGCGCCTCGGTTACGTGTTCGACATCGGCCTCGGAATCGAAGGGTTCTTCGGTTACGTCGACTCCAAGGTCGTCGGTTCCTCGGCCGACGGTACGAAGGCGAAGGTGATGAATTATGGTGGAGACCTTGCCTACAACTTCAACCTCCACCGGTCGATTCAGCTCGCCGTGATGGGCGGGGCGGGAGTGCAGAGCTTCGATCTCGACATCGACGGCCTCGACAAGGAAGACGCGCTGACGTGGAACTACGGCGCGGCGCTGAAGCTCTACCCGACCCGGTGGCTCGGTTTCCGGTTCGACTGGCGGAATTACGTCTCACCGGACGGGCTCAAGGATACGCGGGCCTTCCTCAACCCCGATGGCGCCTCGCTCAGCGACGTGTCGCTCAATTCCACGGAATGGACGGCGGGGCTGTCCTTCTTCCTGTGGGGACCCAAGGACTCGGACGGCGACGGAGTCGAGGACAGGAACGACCTGTGTCCGGACACGCCGAAGGGCGTCGTAGTGGACTCCACGGGCTGTCCGCTGGATGCCGACATGGACGGAGTAGGCGACTACATCGACCAGTGCCCGAACACGCCGCGTGGAGCGGTGGTGGACGAGACGGGGTGCCCGCTCGATGCAGACGGGGATGGCGTGTTTGACGGCCTCGATCAGTGCCCGAACACCCCGAAGGGCGCCGAAGTAGACGCGAACGGCTGCCCGAGCGACCGGGACGGTGACGGCGTGTTCTTCGGGATCGACCTGTGTCCGAACACGCCTCCGGGTGTGGTAGTGGACGCGACCGGCTGCCCCGTGGACAGTGACGGTGACGGCGTCTTGGAAGGTGTGGATCAGTGCCCGAACACGCCGGCCGGGGCGCGTGTGGACGCGCGTGGTTGCCTGGTCCAACTGGATCTCGAGAACGTCGAGTTCGAGTTCAACAGTTTCGAACTGACAAGGTCGGCACAGGCGTATCTGACAGAGCTGGCGGGTCAGATCGTGCAGCAGGCGGATCCAGAGGGTACGGGCCGCCTGGAGCTGCGCGGGTTCACGGACTCCGTCGGGGCCGAAGCCTACAACAAGAGGCTCAGCCAGTCCCGGGCGGAGGCCGTACGCGACTTCTTGCTCAGCACGAACATGCAGTTGGAGCAGTTCATCGACCGGCTGGATGCGGTGGGTTACGGAGAGGCCGATCCGGTCGCTTCGAACGACACCGACGAAGGCCGGGCCAGAAACCGGCGAGTGGAGCTGCACATCATCCAGCCGTAACGTCTGACGCTGCACGAAGCCGGCCCGCCCTCACGACGAGTGGGGGCGGGCCTTCTTCATCGGGGCCGTCCCGGCCGGGTAGCCGGGATTCGGGGCCGTAGACCCCTACGGCCTGAGCTCCCGGGCCCGGATCTCCTTCGACCAGAGCTCGTCGCCGTTCGCGTCCCACACGGTCACGTTCATCACGCGATCGGTGCGTTCGCCCGAAAAGTCAAGCGTGGCGAAGTTCCGCTCCACGAACAGCGTCCCCGCTTCGGCCAGATGGTTATCGTAGGTCTCCGGATCCACACTCGCGGGTCCGGCGGTGATCGGCGACGTCGTGATTTCCCATAATGGATATGTGCCGCGGCGATCCAGTTTGCTGAGCACGGTGTAGTGCACGTCGCCCGACAGCAGAACTAAGCCCCAGATCTTGTTCTCCTCCAGCAGCTGCAGGAAGCGGGCTCGCTCGAGTGAATACGTGGCGTACGAGTCCCACTTCGCCACCGGGTTCAGGACCTGTCCCCCGGACACCACGATCTTGAAGCTGGCACGGCTGTAGGTGAGCGCGTCGACCAGCCACTGGAGCTGCTTCTCCCCGAACACCTGCTTGTGGCCGGAAATCCGGTGCTCGGAGGATCGGAACCACCGGTTGTCGAGCAGGAAGAACTCGACGTCCCCCCACTCGAATCGTGTCGCGATCCCGCCGAGCTCGGGCGGTCCGAGTTCGGGGTTGCCCCAAAACATGTCGAACACCTCCAGGGCCGTCGCCTTCTCGCGCCACGCCCAGTCGCTGTTGTCGGGTCCGTAGTCGTGGTCGTCCCACGTCGCGTACTGGTGTACGGAAGCCAGGAAGGGCTGCAGGCCGGGGTAGGAGCGCGTGTGAGTGTTCCGGTAGATCATCCCGGTGCGCGTGTTCCAGTCGGGCTCGCGGTAGTAGAAGTTGTCCCCCAGCCATACCATCGCGTCCGCGTCCTTCGCGACCATGGCGTCGAGGATTTCGAAGTCGCCTCCGTACGGATCGCCCGGCCGGTCGTACGGCGCGTCGTTGACGTACAGGCAGCTGCCCGTGGCGATCCGAAAGGCCGGCGGATCCGTGCGCCACTGCCACAGCTCCTGCGTCTGAAATGCCAGTGGGTACGGACGCTCCACGTTCGCGTCGTCAATGTGCAGCTCGTACCCGTAGCGCCGACCGGGCTGCACCTGGTCGGCAATCATCTTCGCCGTGTACCCCTCGGCCTTCGTCGTGGCGATGGTCTCGGTCTCCATGCGAGCATCGGGCGACTCAAGGTCCCAGTAGACGATCTTCACGTCGGCCGCAGCCGTGGTCTGGGCCCACAGCAGGACCTCGAACATGTCGGAGTAGCCGAGCATTGGACCGGATTGAAGCAGCTCGTCCTGGGCGGTCGCGGCGGGGGCGACGAGAGCGAGGAAGAAAACCGGGAGAAAGAGTGTCCTGCGCATGGGATCGTTCCGTGTTCAAGTCATGGTGCGAGCCCGGGTTGGACGGGCAAGCCACAACATACATCGCTCGGCCCCGTCTGGCGCCGGCCGGCTGTGCACCCTGGGCGTGTGTAGATAGATTCGCCGAATGCTGAACCCCACGCTCGTGATCCTCGCCGCGGGCCTCTCGACCCGCTATGGAAGCGAGAAGCAGCTCGAACCGGTCGGACCGGACGGTGAGACGTTGTTCGACTATGCCGTGTACGACGCCCTGTCCGCCGGTTTCGCCGAGGTGGTCCTGGTGGTCAGCGCCTCGAACGAGCGCGACCTCGTTCGACGGTTCCGTGACCGCTTCGGTATCGCGGTTCCCCTCCGAACGGTGGTGCAGGGAAAAGGACGTCTCCCATCCGGCCTTCGGCCGCCCTCCCGGGTGAAGCCCTGGGGCACAGGCCACGCCGTGCTGTGTCTGGAAGGGACGGTGACCGGGCCGTTCGCCGTGGCTAACGCGGACGATTTCTACGGCCGGGCGGCGTACCGCATCCTCACCGACCATCTGACCTCCCCGCTCCACGCCGGGGAGCAGTGCGTGGTCGGTTATCCTGTGAACACGACGCTGTCCGACTTCGGCGGCGTGTCGCGCGCCGTCCTCGACACCGACGAAGAGGGAAAGCTGGTCGGAATCCAGGAGCTTCTCGGACTGGAGAGGGGGGCCGACGGCACGATCTACGGACAGACGGCCGCGGGCCGGCCGCGTCAGCTCAGCGGCCACGAACTGGCCTCGATGAACCTGTGGGGCCTCACGCCGGATGTGTTCGCGATCCTGGACGACAGGTTCGCGCGCTTTCTGAAGCAGCATGGCGAAGATCCGCGGGCGGAGTTCTACCTGAGCGACGCCGCGGGGGGACTGGTGCTGAGTGGCGATCTCATCGTCCGCGTGACGCCCACCGATGAGCGGTGGATGGGCATGACGTTCCCCGAGGATCGCGGACGGGTGCGGGCCGGGATTCGATCCCTCGTGGACGTTGGGGAGTATCCACCTTCTGTTCGCGACGCACTGCGTGTGACCGACCCCCGCGAGGGTGACTGCGCGTGAGGCTCGACACCTTCGATTGGACCGTCGTCGGGGCGTACGGAGCGCTCGCCCTGATCGTCGGCCTCTACTTCGCGCGCCGGGCCGGACAGGGCATGTCGGAGTTCTTCCTCTCCGGCCGCAAGCTGCCGTGGTGGATGCTCGGCACTTCCATGGTGGCGACCACCTTCTCCACCGATACGCCCAACCTGGTCACCGACCTCGTCCGAACCGGCGGCGTGAGTCAGAACTGGCTGTGGTGGGCCTTCCTGATTACCGGCATGTGCACGGTGTTCTTCTACGCCAAGCTGTGGCGGCGCTCTGGCGTGTTCACGGACATGGGGTTCTACGAGCTACGCTATTCCGGCAAGCCGGCCGCCTTCCTGCGGGGCTTCCGGGCCCTGTACCTGGGAGTGTTCTTCAACGTCATGATCATGGCCACGGTCACGTTGGCCGCGATCAAGATCGGCGGGGTGCTGCTCGGGATCGACAAGTACACCACCGTGTTGATCGCGGGAACGATCACCGTCATCTACTCGGCCACATCGGGGCTGTGGGGCGTCGTCGTCACCGACCTCCTGCTGTTCGTGATCGCCATGGTGGGAGCCGTGGCCGCGGCCTACTACGCTCTGGCCCAGCCGGAGGTGGGCGGCCTCGCGGGACTGGTATCGAACCCGGAGATCACCGGCAAACTGGCGCTGATGCCCGACTTCTCGGACTGGCGCGTAGCCGTTCCCGTGTTCCTCGTGCCGGTCGCCGTTCAGTGGTGGGCCACCTGGTACCCGGGCTCCGAGCCGGGCGGAGGCGGCTACGTGGCCCAGCGTATGCTGGCGGCGCGCGACGAGAAGGACTCGATGAAGGCCACCCTGTGGTTCAACATCGCCCACTACGCCCTGCGCCCGTGGCCGTGGATCCTGGTGGCGCTGGCGTCACTCGCCGTGTACCCCACTCTCGATTCCCTGGCCGTCGCCTTCCCGGGTGTGGATCCGTCGATTCTCAAGCACGACCTCGCCTATCCAGCCATGCTGGTCTTCCTTCCGCACGGCCTGCTCGGTCTCGTGGTCGCGTCGCTGGCGGCGGCCTACATGTCCACGATCAGCACGCACCTCAACTGGGGCGCCTCGTACGTCGTGGACGATTTCTACAGGCGGTTCCTGGCGCCCGACAGGGACGAGCGTCACTACGTGGCGGTGGCCCGGCTCGCGACGGTGGGTCTGATCGCGCTCGCTCTCCTGGTGTCGCTGTGGCTCCAGAACGCGCTGCAGGCGTTCCAGATTCTGCTCCAGATCGGTGCGGGCACGGGCCTGATCTTCCTCCTGCGCTGGTTCTGGTGGCGGATCAACGCGTGGAGCGAGATCTCGGCCATGGTGATCTCGTTCGCGGTGGCCGTCTGGTTCCAGTTCGGGCACGAGGCTGCAGGGCTGCCGGCCCTCCACCCCTCCCTGCAGCTGGTGATCGGCGTGGGCGTGACGACCGTGGTCTGGCTCGCCGTGACGGGCATCACCGCGCCTACCGACCTCGTCACTCTGCAGTCCTTCTACGACCGGATCCGTCCGTTCGGTCGCGGCTGGGAGAAGGTCGTTCGTGTCGAAGGGCCGGGCGACGGAGGTAGCGTCGCGGCGGCTTTCGCGTGCTGGCTTCTGGGGTGCGCCGTAGTGTACGCGGCCCTGTTCGGGACCGGGTATATGCTGTACGGCCGCGCGGGCCAGGGAGTCCTGTTCCTCGGAGCCTCTGCGCTCGCGGCAGTGGGACTGTTCCGCACGCTTCCCCGGGTCGGCTTCGAGTAGGGCGAGCGTCTCGCTTGACACCCGCCGGTCCGCCCGACCTATTGCCGCGGCCCGGCACCAGTGCTGGTCAGTTCATGAAGTGCAAGTTCAAGACCCGAGAAGAGAGATTTTAGAATGTTGAAGCGTTGGATTCGTACCTCATTGTTCGCCGCCCTGGTGTGCGCCTCGGCGTCATTCGTTGCCACGGACGTCTCTGCGCAGGACAGTCCGGCTCTCGATCGCATCGTGGAAACGTCCACGCTGCGCGTGGGCATGTCCGGCAGCCAGCCGCCGTTCAACATGAAGGCCCGAGATGGCGCCCCGATGGGCCTCGAGGTGGACCTGGCGAACGCCCTGGCCGCCGCGATGAAGGTGGAGCTGCAGATCGTCGAGAAGCCGTTTGCGGACCTGATCCCGGCGCTCGAGAACGGCGAAGTCGACCTGGTGATGTCCGGCATGACGATCACGGCGGATCGGTCGCGGCGTGTCTCGTTCGTCGGTCCGTACGCGATCTCCGGCAAGTCGATCCTCACGACATCGGCGGCGCTGGCGGCGGCCGAGGCGGCCGAGGACCTGAACGAGTCCGACATCCGGCTCGTGACGCTCGCCAACTCGACGAGCGAGACGTTCGTGCGCATGAACCTCCCGGAGGCGCAGCTAACGACGGTCGCTTCGTATGACGAGGCCATCGAGATGCTGCGGGCCAACGAGGCCGGCGCGCTGGTCGCCGACATGCCGATCTGCCTCCTGACGGTCATGCGGTATCCGAACGAGGGTTTCGCCACGTTGAACCAGCCCCTGACGCTGGAGCCGATCGGGATCGCCGTGCCGGCGAATGACCCGCAGCTGCAGAACCTGGTGCGCAACTACTTCGTCGCGCTCGAGGGGACGGGCATTCTGGAAGCCCTGCGACAGAACTGGCTCGAGAACGGGGCCTGGATCGCGGCCCTTCCCTGAGGACGTAGCGCGCGGCGCCTGATCGCGCGATACGGCAGGAACGCGGCGGGTCGCTTCGCATGACGCGGGGCGGCCCGCTTTGTATCGAGAGATCAGATGGTCGACGAGGAACACAGAGGGAGCGCCGCGCCGGGTGGCAGGAAGGGCGTGTGGGCGTCCGTCCGGGAAGCCATTCACGGTTCCGAGGAGGACTTCACCGAGGGAAGTCTGAACCGGGCCGTGGGCCTGCTCGCCATCCCCATGGTGCTGGAGATGGCAGGCGAGTCGCTGTTCGCCGTCGTGGACGCGTTCTTCGTGGCCCGCCTCGGGGCCGAGGCCCTAGCCGCGGTGGGTCTCACCGAGTCCGTCCTCGAGATCATCTACGCCATCGCCGTGGGCCTCGCGATGGCCACGACGGCGGTGGTGGCGCGCCGGTTCGGAGAGAAGGACAGGCGGGCCGCGGCGCGCACGGCCGTGCAGGCCATCTACATCGGAGTCGCCCTGTCCGTCGTTTTCGGGACGATCGGCGCCATCTGGGCCCCGGACATCCTGCGCCTGATGGGAGCCGACGAGGCGACGGTGGCCGGCGGCACGTCGTATACGCGGCTTCTGTACGCCAGCATGATCTCCATCCTGCTCCTGTTCATCAACAACGCCATCTACCGGGGCGCGGGCGACGCGGCGATGGCCATGCGGTCCATCTGGCTTGCCAACGGAATCAACGTGGTGCTGGACCCGATGCTGATCCTGGGGATCGGGCCGTTTCCCGAGCTCGGCCTGCTGGGAGCCGCGGTGGCCACGACCATCGGCCGGAGTACCGGCGTGCTGTATCAGCTGTGGGGCCTGTCGCGCGGGAAGCGGCTGCGGGTGACGCGCGAAGATCTCCCGGTGGATTTCGTGCTGATAGGGAAGATCCTGCGCGTCTCGGCCGGCGGGATCGGCCAGATGTTCATCGCCACGGCGAGCTACATCGGTCTCATCCGGATCCTGGCCACGTTCGGAAGCGTCGTTCTGGCGGGCTACGTGATCGCGATTCGCGTGGTGATCTTCATCATCCTGCCGGCGTGGGGCGTGGCCAACGCGGCCGCGACGCTGGTGGGGCAGAACCTGGGCGCCAAGAAGCCGGACCGAGCCGAACGCGCCGTGTGGATCACCGGACTGTGGAACATGGCGTTCATGGCCGTGATCACCGTGCTCTTCGTGCTGTTCGCGGAACCGATCGTCGGAGTGTTCACGAACGATCCCGAGACCCTCGCGGTCGGGACTGCGGCACTCCGTATCATCAGCTACGGCTACGTATTCTATGCCTGGGGTATGGTGGTGCTACAGGCGTTCAATGGGGCCGGCGACACCGTCACTCCGACCTGGGTGAACTTCTTCGCGTTCTGGGTCATCCAGATCCCGCTGGCCTGGTGGCTCGCGACCGGCACGGAACTGGGGCATCACGGAGTGTACCTGGCGATCGCGATCGCCTATTCGCTGTCGGCCGTGTTCGGAATGATCCTGTTCCGGCGCGGGAAGTGGAAGGAAAAGGAAGTCTAGCGAGGCGCGTAGGGGCCGGCCGCGCGGACCGGCCCCTCAAACGTTTCTCAGGCCGGCTCTATCTCCGGCGCATTCGTTGCCGAAGTGCCCCGTCGCTGCCCCCGCCACGCACGCAACTTCACCCCCACGTCGTGCTGCAGCATCGCGAGTGCCGGCACGAGCACGATGATAATGAAGGTCGCGAACACCACCCCGATTCCCAGGCTGACCGCCATCGGCACCAGGAACTGGGCCTGCAGGCTCCGCTCGATGATGAGCGGGAACACGCCAAGGAAAGTCGTCAGCGTGGTAAGCAGGATGGGCCGGAATCTCGTCTTGGCCCCGATCAGGATGGCTTCCCGGATCGGCTTGCCGGCGTCACGCTGCTCGTTCACGAAGTCCAGCAGCACCAGCGAGTCGTTGATCACCACGCCGCTCAGGCCCACGATCCCGAACATGCTGAGCATGCCCAGAGAGAGGCCGAACAGGAGATGGCCGAACACGGCTCCCACGACGCCGAACGGCACGGCCGCCATGATGATCAGCGGCTCGACGTAGGAGCGGAAGGGGATCGCGAGCAACGCGTACATCACGAACAGGGCGAGCAGGAATCCGCGGATCATCCCGCCGAGAGCGCGCGCCTGCTCGCGTTGCTCCCCGCCGAAGCCGTAGCGGAGGGCCGGGTAGCGCTCCTGGGCGGCCGGGAGGATCCGCCCCGTGAGCTCGCTCGTGACCTCCGACCCGGTGATCACGCTATGATCGACCTCGGCCGTTATAGTCACTATGCGCCGGCCGTCCACGCGGCGGATGGTGGAGGGCGCCGTACCGAACGACACTTCCGCGACCTCCTCGAGCGGGATCGCGGCACCGGTGGGCGTCACGATCCTGTACCGGCGGATGTCGGCCAGGCTCGAGCGCTCGTCCTTGGGCAGACGAACGTACACCCGCACCTCTTCCCGGCCCCGCTGCACCCGCACGGCTTCGGAACCGAAGAACGCAGCTCGCACCTGCCGGGCCAGGTCGTCGAGGGTCACGCCGAGCGTGCGGGCTCGCGGCTTGAGGTTCAGCTCGACCTCGCGCTTTCCGATCTCCTGGTCGCTCCGAACGTCGAACACACCCGTGTAACGACGGAGCTCGTCCTGCACCTCGGTCGCCGCGCGCGTGAGTACCGTCGTGTCAGGATGCGAAAGCTCGAGCTGCACCGGGGCGCCGAGGTTCATCACGTCCGAGGAGAAGGTCATGTTCCGCGGACCCGGCAGGTCGCCTACCGCCGCCCTCCACGCCTTCTCGAACTCCACCGACGAGAAGTTCCGTCTCTTCTCGGCCTCAAGCAGCTGGAAGTTGATCTCGGCCTTGTTGGACTCGATGAACGTGGGCAGGGCTCCGGCTCCCGGTCCCCGCTCGGCTGACGGGTAGCTCCCGACGGTCTTACGGACCGCCTTCACCAGCTCCTGGTCATCGCCGATCCTCACACCCAGGCTGTCCGCGACCCGATGTCCAACGTTCTCGATGTAGTCGGCCACTTCCCGGGTCCGCTCGTTGGGAGTGCCCTGAGGCATCTCGATCTGGGCGATCACGTTGTCGCCCTCGATCCGGGGCAGGAAGCTGAAGCCGATATACCTTCCGCCCACGATTCCCGCCGTGATCATCAGCAGGGCGATCCCGGCCGAGATCACGACTCCGTAGTGGGCCGTCGCGTACCGGACGGTCCGATCCACCGGTCCGTCGATGAACTGCCGGAGCCCGCTCTGCACGGCATCCTGGGCCCGCTCCACCCAGCGCAGCCACGGCGGCAGCTTCATGTGCGCGTGCTCGGGCAGGTGCGACAGGTGATGCGGGAGAATGAACAGAGATTCCAGGAGCGAGAACAACAGCACCGAGATCACCACCAGCGGGATGAACCGCAGGAACTTCCCGATCATCCCCGGCACGAACAGGAGCGGAGAGAAGGCCGTCACCGTGGTGAGCACGGCGAACGTGACCGGCACCGCGACCCGCTGAGTGCCCTTAACCGCCGCCTCCAGCGGCCCGGCTCCCTCTTCTCGCTCCTTGAAGATGTTCTCGCCCACCACGATGGCGTCGTCCACCACGATGCCGATGGCGAGAATGAGCGCGAACAGGGAC
>JBDGWG010000028.1:0-42807 GCA_039585235.1 Gemmatimonadota bacterium
GTCAGTGACAACGCCCACCGCTACCAGCCGCTGCTGGTCGGCGGTACCCACCCGGATACCCGCATAAACCAGCGCCGGTCAGCGCCAGTCAGCGCATGGATTCGGCATGGGGTTAGTCTCGCGAGCGTAGCTCGCTCGAAGGTCTCGCTTACGCTCGACAGCAGGAGGTCGCGAGTTCGAATCTCGCCGCCCCGATTAGCTAAAGGACGGTCCTGTCGGTAGTTACGACAGGGCCGTTTTTTCGCAGTGCGCCACAGTGTCAAGAACAGTGACAAGGCACTGTGGCTGACACTGACGCTCCGGCGGCTGCGACTCAGAAATGCGCCCGACAGCTTCGGGATCAGGTGGGCCGACCTCGTACACTGTGGTGAGGCGGAGGACACGACCGTATAATGGAGGCACTGAGGCTGCATCTCACATGACACAAAGACGTTCCCGCCGGATCCCCCTCCTGGCAGCTGTGCCCCCTTGCCCAGGAGGAACGCATGTTCCAACTGAGAGCGCCCGTACTGGGCCTTCTCGCGTCTGCCTTAGTATCTGTGAGCTGCGCGTCCGGCGGCGGGGTCGATCCCGATCCCGCGCTGAGCCCCGCTCCTGCGGCCTACGATCAGGCTGCCATCGATCAGGCGTCGGCCAGCATTACGCCAGGGGCGTTGCGTGCCCACATAGCCTTCTTAGCAAGCGATGATCTGGGCGGACGAGGCACGCCGAGTCCCGGCCAGGAAAAGGCAGCTCAGTACGTTGCGGAGAGGTTCAGTTCCTACGGCCTAGAGCCAGCCGGTGATGGTGGTTCGTACATTCAACGATACGCGTATGAGAAGGCCAAGCTCCGACACGAGGCGATCAGCCTCGAGTATCAGTCAGATCAGGGGCCGCAATCGTTCGAGTACGGTGTTGAGTTTTTCGTTATCCCTGCGGAACAAGAACAGGTAGCAGCCGAGGCCGTCTATGTCGGCACCGCCGCTGACGTGAGCGCTGGCCTGCCGGCCGAGGTCTCAGGCAGGATCGCGTTCGTCCTGATCCCGCCGACCGGGCCGGGTGACGGATTCGACGCACAGAGGACAGTACGGGCGGCGGCGGACGCAGGCGCACTGGCGTTCGTCCTGATCTTCCCCCCCGGTGTGCCGGAGCAGGCCATAGCGGCGAACGTAGCAGAGACTGAAGCGAACCAGCCCTTCCTCGGAGTCCCGCTCATTGGGATGCTCTATGACGCGGCATCGCGAGTGTTCACCGCAGCGGGACTCGAGTTCGACACCCTGTGGCAGCACGACGACACGGCAAACAAGCCTCTGAGCTTGGACGGCGTCTCCCTGAACCTTCACGTGCCGCTGGACAGGGCATACTCAGAGCCTCCCAACGTAGTCGCTCTAATCAGAGGCAGCGATCCTGTTCTGAGTAGCACATACGTGGTCTATTCGGCTCACCTCGATGGACTCGGAATCGGACCGCCGGACGCGAGCGGCGATTCTATCTACAACGGGGCGAACGACGACGCTTCAGGGTCGGCTGCGTTGTTGGAGATCGCTCGAACGTTCGCGGCCCTCCCGCGCCCTCCTGCCAGGTCTATCCTGTTCGTCTCGGTGAGTGGGGAAGAGCTGGGGTTCCTTGGGTCGCGGCACTTCGTCACTAATCCGACCGTCCCGGCCTCCAGCATGGTTACGAACCTCAACATCGAGTGTATCGCCCGAGGCACGGACAGCGATGAGTACGAGATCAGTGAAGAGTACATAACGGTGGGTCCGCTGGTCAGACAGGTTGTGGCAGAGCATCCGGCGATGCGGCTAACGGACACGACAAACCCGCCGGACCACCCGTTGTTCTCCGTGGAGGCGGATCTCTTCCGTAGCGACCATGGTAGCTTCGCGGTCGCTGGGATTCCGTTCGTTATGTTCGGCTGCGGCATAACCGACGACTACCATCGGCCGTCTGACGAGATCGCGCGTCTGGATCTCGACAAGGCTACACGTGTCGCGCGCCTCTACTTCACGCTTGGGGCAGCCATCGCCAACGATCCGGCCCAGCCGGGCTGGAGAGAGGGCAGTCTCGAGCACATCCGGGAGATCGTCTGGTGGTTCTGACAGAGTCAGCTGAGAAGGAAAAGTGGATCGAGGAAGGAGTGTTCAGGTGAGAGGCCAACGATGCTCTCGCGCCGGTGCGTTCATTGCCGGTGCACTGATGACCTGGCCTGTCCCAGGTCACGGACAGATCCTCGAAGTCATGCCTGAAGCCAGCATGGTAGCTCAGCCGCTGACCGTCCGGGCCACGGGCCTGCGCCCGGGCCAGCCGGTGATCTTGCGAGCGCTGAGCACGGACAGCGAGGGACAGGTGTGGCAGTCGTTCGCGGGTTTCTACGCTGACAGGCTCGGGGTGGTCGATGTGTCGGAACAGGCCCCCGTCAGCGGCCTGTACGCCGGCGTGGAACCGATGGGGCTCGTTACATCGATGGATCTTCCATCTGCAGACCGGAAGTGGGCGCAGCGCTTTCAGCTACCTCCCGAGAGGCCCGTCTACTTCACGTTTCTTCTCGAGATCGAGGATGCGATAGCCGATTCCGTGGTGGTTGAACGCTGGTACGTGCACCCGGATGTCGAGGTGCGCGAGGTCCGGGACAGTGGGCTCGTGGCAAGGCTGTTTCTCCCGCCGGGAGGGCCGCACCCGGGACTGGTCGTCTGGGGCGGCTCAGGAGGCGGCATCCAGCTCGCTTCGTCCACAGGCTCACTCTTTGCCTCCCAGGGCTTCGCCGTGCTGGCCCTCGCCTACTTCGGGATGGAAGGTCTCCCCAGCGAGCCGCTGCTCCGATCCGAAGTCTCCCTCGAATACTTCGGAACGGCGATCCGCTGGCTGGCGTCACGGCCGTTTGTGGCGGGTGGGCGCGTGGCAGTCATGGGCACGTCCCGGGGCAGCGAGCCCGCTCTATGGGCGGGTACACTCTACCCGGAGGTGGGAGCCGTCATCGCGATCCACCCTAGTAGCGTATCGTGGTCGTCGTGGACGCTAAACGGCGAAGCCTTGGACTACGGACCGTGGGATCCTGAACCCACGAACCGGCCTCCGCCAGGCTTCCCCATCGACTACGCCATGGATTTCCGGCACAGCCTCCATAGCGAGAACAACCATGGGCAGATCCAGAGGTCGCGGATTCCCGTGGAGCAGCTTCGAGCACCGTTGCTGCTGATCAGCGGCACGGAGGACAGGGTTTGGCCCTCCACCGAGATGGCAGACATGATCGTCAGCCAGCTCCGAGGCCAGTCACATCCCTACGAAGCACGCCACGTGACATACGAGGGTCTCGGACACGACCTGGAGCTGGCGTACGTGCCGGTTCGAGGCGTGAGTCACCCATACTACAGCGGCGATTCCCATGGTTTCAAGAAGGCACAGCGCGAGGCGCTTCCCGAGATCGTCGCGTTTCTCAGACGGGCGCTGGGGGCACAGGCTGCCCGCGAGAGCGAGTGAGTCGGATGACAGCCGGGTTCATGTGACCGTTCGGCGGGGTAGAAAGTACAGAGGAGGGCAGATGAATCCCGTTCCCCCCATGTTGCTAGCGGCGATGCTCGTGATGGCCCCCGACGTGCAAGGTCAGGACCCCTCGGTCATTCTGGAGCCGGATCACGGTGCTATCTGGGTGTCGAAGGACGCTCCTGAGGCCAGTCTACTCGAAGCACTTGGACTCGTTCGAGATCAAGATCCTGAAGTCGTGAGGTCCAACAGTGTCAGCTGGATCTCCTTCTCGTTCGAGAACTTCTATCTGGAGCTGTGGTGGGTGCATGACGAAGTGTCCTTCCGCGAAAACTGGGTCTAGTGGAACAGCATCTGGGAAGAGCAGCCGAGCTGGAGAACCACTGGTGCGTCTCCATTCTCTCTCGCATTTCACAGGGTGAATCCCGACAACCTGAACCTGCCCTTCAAGATCGCGGAGGAGGTCAACTTCTTTGAGGACGGAGGTTGGGTAGACCACGGGAATCCGCAGTTGCCATTTGTCTTTGTCATGGGCCCGCGAGGCGCGATGCCTGACCCATGGTGGATGACGCCGGAGGCACGAGAACGCGCCACGAGCCAACCTGCCGGGATTCGCAGACTGACGGGCGTGCAACTCGGCACTCCCTACCCAGTGACTCACGACGCCATAAAGGTACTCGTGAGCCAAGGGGCGCTACGCACCCATGCAGCCGGGGAGCATTTGCTGGAGCTGACATTCGATGAAGGCCTTCAAGGAAGGACCTTCGATGCTCGACCCGGCTTACCTCTCATCTTCCACTATTAGTGCATGGCAAAGTCGCGGGTTGCGGCACGGCTGACGCCCAGTCAGGTGGCCGTTCCCAGTTCATAGGCTTGTCGCACGGATAGTGTCGTAGTCAGTGACAGGCGCTCTAAGGCCACTCACCATTTGGCCCCTCTTTCCTCAGGCCGGTCACACTGACCATGGGGTCCGTGCAGCTGGCCTGGTACCCTCCGTCGTCCCTGAGCTCGATCCGGGCTTGGACGATCACTACTCAGAACACGAGCGCGTCCACAAGCCGCTCTACGAGTGCGGCCGCGGCCCACGAGACGACAGGGATCAGAAGGTAGAGCCCGAAACGGATATAGGTTGAAGTGCTGATCGGCCATTCCTGAACATCGCGAACCAGGCCACGGTATGCAGCCAGGTCCGCGAACTGTCCTGTGACCCGGCTCTCCCCGGACGCCTTCAGCCCCACCACCCGTCTGTCGAGCTCTGCGGTCACCCATCCCAGCTCCGAGTCCTTCGCCTGCTTGATCCTGCGGTGCACTCCCCGAACTGGGAGAATGAGTGCCATGCCCGCGATGGGGAGGATCGTGCCCATTACGGCGCTGACCATGAGGCCGAAACCCGTCTCCGTGAGCAGCATGAGTCCGTAGATCGAGGCTAGCCCCAGCAGCATGAGAGCGCTCGTTAGCCCCAGTTGCGTGAATGGAAGGAGCGGCCGCAGATCGAACAGATCGATGGACTTAAGCTGGATCGCGAGGCGGGACATCCGGCGGGACACGGCCACTATCGCATACACGAGTACGGCAGCCCATGCCGCGATCAACGGGCCCAGCACCCGGTGCCAGGTGACCTCGGGAGTCCAGGTCGCGGGGGTCCACACGTCTTCCGGGACGGGCTGGACGATATACGGCCCTATGAAGCCTAGGCCCAGTCCAATCAACGCGGCCACGGTCAGTCCGCCCGGGCTGAAGCGGATGGAGCTCGCCAGAGTCTCGCACTCCTCCCGCGTGCAGTCGAGCGCGCCCTGAAGAGCGAACACCGTTCTCCTTCCACCGCGCACCACGGCGAGGAATGCTGCCGGCAGATAACCAACTAGGAGGCAGTGCACGAGGGCGATCCGGAAGTCGCGCAGGATCCCCTCGGGCTGACGGGAGAGGGCACCTCCGCGGGAAGCCTGAGCGATCCCCGGCCACCGGTCGAGGGCTGTCTCGGAGACCAGCAGCACGAGCAAAAGCAGGCCGCTGATCGTCATTCCGAGCCTCAGAGGCGAACCGACGAACCAGCGCAAGCGGCGCATGTGGGGACCTCTCGGAGTCGGGTCAGATGCTCAGGTTGCCGCCGACACGTGCCCCGGTCAAGCATGAAAGAAAGACGTCGCCCCCGGCGTCTGCCATGAGCGACGGTCTTTCGTCTTTTCGACCGACCTGCAGCGGAACAGGCTCCTGGGCTGCCTTACGTATAGAAGGCGTCCGCATGGCGTCTGGGTCCACGAGGCAGGCGCACGCTCTCACGTAGCGCAACGTTCGAGGATCGGCCACCCGACCGAGCGGTACTATCCAACGTTCACACCCTAAGGCTGTCACTGACCGGGTGTCGAGCCTGTCGCTTCGGCGCGCCCTCCTGCCCGCTCAGCAGGAGCGCGCGAGTTGTCCTCGCGCTCCGCGCTCGGAAGGTCTCAGCGCGTTGCGCCTCGATGGGTTCGCAGGCTGCGCCTGCTCAGGGTCTCGCCTTCGGCTCGACAGTGAATCTCGCCGCCCCGATTGAGTAAGAGACGGTCCTGTCAATAGTTACGGCAGGGCCGTTCTCTATCCCTGATCAAGGCGTTCCCCACCTCATGATGAACTTCTGGGTGACCTCCTGGGGGTCCATTGCCCTCTCCCTGGCCTGGATCTCCAGGATGTGGACGAAATCGAGGTACCCTTTCATGGCCTCCTCTTCCATGGATTCCGTGACATGGAACCCGAGGTCCTCCCACCAGCTTCGGCCGGCATTGCCCGTCACTTCATAGACTAGGGGCAGATCCTGATAGGCCGTCGCCTCAATGGCATCCCATCCTTTTTCTCTCGCCCAGGATTTGAGCCTCTCCACCATGGCACGGCCAACTCCTTGCCTTTGGCGGTCGGAAAGAAGCTGCATGCAGGTGACCACCAGGGTCCTGTCCTCGATGGTCTCCTTTGAAGGAAAGGCCTTGTGGGGAAAATCCTCTGTGGGACCGGCCGGATGAGGCATGAGCAGGCAGAATCCCCCCCCACCCTCCATTTGGGAGACCACCTTGGGGACAAAACGGAGAAGCCCCACCACCTTGTCCCGCTCCCACACCAGAATCGCCGCACTTCCATAACGCTTGGTGAGTTGCCTCAGGAGGCGAATGGCCGACTCTTGATAGGGGAGAGGGGACTCATCGGGTGGAGCGTTCAGGTTCTCCCGGGTGATGGGTCCGTCATGGAGACATCGCCAAATGAGGAAGGAATCATCCATGGGTTTCAGGACCAGGGAATCCATCAGACCAGAATATGGCCTTCCGAAGAAGGCGACCACTCGCGACTGGAGGAGTAGGCGATGGTCTGGACTGTACCGCGTCCTATCGTTGACACTGTAACCGTAGCTGTAACGAAATGAGGAGGAATAGGCGCAACACAGTGAAAGCCGCAGATGGGCCTCGACGGCCCGAATGCCTTAGCTTGCAGAACGATCCCCTCGATGTGAATCCCGCGAGGTCCGGCGCGAGGTGCGAGAGCAGCGTACGCCGGCGGTCGCGATACCCGCGTATCCCCGGGAGTCGGGAATCCCGCAGACCCGGGCGCAGCGCATCGGAAGGGCAGCGCCGTCATGAATGACCTATTCGATTTCCAGAGACGCCAGGCCGGACAGCAGGGCGTCGATCTCCGGGCCATCGACTGGGACGCCATGCGCAAGGTGTTCCGCTGGGGGCTCGTGGTCCTGGCGCTCATCATCCTGTGGAACGTGGCGCGCCGGCTGGGGACGTTCTATACCGACTGGCTCTGGTTCCGAGAGCTCGGGCACGAGCCAGTGCTGGTGAAGATCGTGCTGACCGGCGGTGTCCTGTTCGCGATCGGGGCCTTGGTCTTCGTGGCTGCCGCGCTGCCCAGCCTGTACGCCGCAGCCCGCTCCGCCGATCGTGCCCCGCTGCCGCAGGCGCCGCTCCAGGTGTCCGACTATCTCCGGATCCACAAGTTCCTGCGCCGGGGCGCGGTCGCCGTGGCCGGCTTTGCCGCCCTCGTTCTGGGCTCGTACGCGGCGTCGAACTGGGAGACCGTCCTGCTGGCACTGAACGCCGCCCCGTTCGGTGAGTCGGACCCGATCTTCGGCCGCGACTTCTCCTTCTACATCTTCACGCTTCCGGCCCTGCGCTTCCTGCACGGATGGCTCGTGGCCGCGATCGTGGCTCTCGGCGCGATCGTGCTCGCCTTCCACAACATGACCGGTCGCCTGCGGGGCGAAATGGCGCAGGTCCCGCCCGCGGCAAGAAGATGGCTGGCCGGCCTCGGGGCGGCGCTCTTCCTGCTCATCGCGGTCGGTCACTGGCTCGGGCGCTACGAGCTGCTGTTCTCGCCCACCGGGACGGTGTTCGGCGTCGGCTGGACGGACGATCACATCAACCTCCCGGGCCGCACGATCCTGGCCGTGGTCGCCGCGGCGACGGCTGGCTTCCTGGCGTTCTCCGCCATCCGCTTCCGCGGCTACAGGTGGATGGCATGGCCGGTGGGGGCCTGGCTGGCGCTCCTGATCCTGGTGGGGTCCGCGGCCCCGGCGCTCGTGCAGCGCCTGCGCGTGGAGCCGAGCGAGCTGGCCTTGGAGCGGAAGTACCTGGCCTCCAACATCGAGTACACCCGCAAGGCTTTCGCGCTCGACGGCATGCTGTCGCGGGACCACCCGGCCCGCGGCGAGATCGACGCTGAGATGATCGCCGAGAACCAGGGGACGATCCGCAACGTGCGTCTGTGGGACGAGGGCCCGCTGCTCCAGAGCTACAACCAGATCCAGTTCTTCCGCCTGTACTACGACTTCCTCCGGGTGCACACGGACCGCTACATGGTGGACGGCGACCTCAGGCAGGTGATGCTGGCCACGCGAGAGTTATCGGCCAACAAGCTCCCGGCCGAGGCCCAACGCTGGGTCAACCGGCGCCTCCAGTTTACGCATGGCTACGGCGTGGCCATGAGTCCGGTGACGGAGGTCGAGGCGGGCGGCCGCCCCACCTTCTTCGTCCGCGACGTGCCGCCGGCCGGCCGCATCCCGCTCGAGCGCCCGGAGATCTACTACGGACTCCGGAGCCTCGACTACGTGATCGCCCACAGCGGGATGCAAGAGTTCAACTACCCGGGCCCCGAGGGCCCCGAGTACACGAGCTACGAGGGGACGGGCGGTGTGATCCTCAGCTCGTTCTTCCGCCGGCTGCTCTACGCTTGGCGGTTCGGCGACCTCAACATCCTGATCACCGGCGAGATCGGGCCGGAGAGCCGGATCCAATACCGCCGCACCGTCGCCGAGCGGGTGGGGACGATCGCGCCGTTCCTGCTCAAGGACCGCGAGGCGTACGCCGTGGTGGCCGACGGGCGGGTGTTCTGGATCCAGGACGCCTACACGGTCACGCACCGCTACCCGTACGCTACGCGCTGGAACACCCGCTTCAACTACATGCGCAATAGCGTGAAGGCCGTGGTGGATGCGTACGACGGGAGCGTGGACTTCTACGTCTTCGAGCCTGAGGATCCCCTGATCCGCACCTGGTCGGCGGTCTTCCCAGGGCTGTTCAAGCCGCGCGAGGAGATGCCGGACCACCTGCGAGAGCACGTTCGCGTGCCGCTCGACCTGTTCGCCGTGCAGACGCAGATGATGCTCCAGTACCACATGCAGGACCCGGTCGTGTTCTACAACAAGGAAGACCAGTGGGACATCCCGGTGCAGAGCTCCTTCGGGCGCACCGAACCCCTGCGCCCCTACTACATCGTGGCGCGCCTGCCGGGCGAGGAGGGGGAGGAGTTCCTGCTCATCCAGCCGTTCACGCCCGACAACCGGCACAACCTGGTGGGATGGATGGCGGTGCGGAACCCGAACCAGATCGAGGCCCGGATCGACAACGACGCGGTGATCTCCGAGCAGTTCACCCTGTGGGGCCAGGTGGGCTCGGAGGTGGCGCGAGGGATCCTCCTGGTGATCCCCATGGGGGACGCCATCCTGTACGCCGAGCCGGTCTTCCTGAAGCCGGAGACGCTCGAGTTCCCGGAGCTCCGCCGCATCATTCTGGCCGATGTCGGGCAGGTGACCATGCACCGGACGCTCGACGCGTCGGTCGATGCATTGATCGGGGAGCGGCCCGCGGTCGCGCGGGTCACCGAGGAGACCGTGCCCGAGCCGCTGGCGGCCGAGACGGAAGCGGAGGGCGCGCCCGGGCCGGAGGTCGAGGTGACCCCGGCACTCGTGGACTCGATCCGCCGGGAGCTGCGGCAGACGATCGAGCGGCTGAGCGAGCTCCTGGACCGGCTGGAATGAGACACGCTCTGGGGGTGCGGCAGTCAGATGGGCTCCCTCGATTCACGAGGCATACTGCTGCCGCAGTGTCACAGACAGTGACAGGCGGCGTAAGCCGATCTCCCCTATATTGATCCCACCCCCCCCTCGTTCCTCTGGAGGGCCTGATGCCCGACCTCCTGGAACGACTGAAGTCAGCACTTGCCGACCGCTACGCGATTGAGTGTGAAATCGGCCATGGCGGCATGGCCACCGTCATCCTGGCCGAGGACCTCAAGCATCACCGCAAGGTCGCAATCAAGGTCCTGCATCCTGACTTAGCCGCCGCAGTCGGTTCCGACCGCTTCCTGCGCGAGATCGAGATCGTCGCTTGCCTTGCTCACCCCCACATCCTGCCGCTGCACGACTCGGGCGAGGCCGACGGCTTCCTCTACTTCGTCATGCCCTACGTGGACGGGGAAAGCCTGAGGCAGCTATTGGATCGAGAGAAGCAACTCCCGGTCGACGAGGCACTGCGACTGACCGGCGAGATGGCGGACGCGCTCGCCTACGCCCACCGGCGAGGCCTGGTCCACCGGGACATCAAGCCAGCGAACGTCCTGCTGTCCGAGGGTCACGCGATGGTGGCCGACTTTGGGGTAGCGAGGGCGGTTGGGGAGATGAGCACGGGCCGGATCACCGCCACAGGCCTATCCGTGGGAAGCCCAGCCTATATGAGCCCGGAGCAGGGTACGGGCGCCAGAGGTCTGGATGGGCGCAGCGACATCTATAGTCTCGGCTGCGTCCTGTACGAGATGTTGGCCGGGCATCCGCCCTTCATGGGCTCGAGTCGCCAGGAAATCCTGGCTCGCCACCTGATGGATCCGGTTCCCTCGCTCAAGGCGGCGCGCCCATCGATTCCCGATTCGGTTGATCGAGCTGTGGGCCAGGCTCTCGCAAAGGCACATGTCGACAGATTCGCCACCGCCACTGATCTCTCGGCCGCGCTGGAGCCATCAGTTAGGGGAGACGCACCATCCGGGGCGCGGTCTATCGTCGTGCTGCCGTTCGCGAGTCTGAGCGTCGACCCCGAGAACGAGTACTTCAGCGATGGTCTGTCCGAGGATCTTATCAACGCCCTGACGCACATCAAGGGTTTCCGGGTGGCCGCCCGCACCTCGGCGTTCTCGTTCAAAGGCCGCCCGGTGGACGCGCGGGTCATCGGACGAGAATTGAACGTCGGTACGGTGCTCGAGGGGTCCGTGCAGAGGGCAGGTAGCCGGCTTCGCGTAACCGCAGAACTGACCAATGCTGAAGACGGGTATCACATCTGGTCCGAGCAGTATGACCGTGACATGAGCGACGTCTTCGCCGTTCAGGACGATATCACGCGGGCGATCGTCGATGCGCTGAAGATAGAACTGATGGAAGGCGACGGTGGTGCTTTTGGCCAGCGGCACACGGATGACTTGGACGCCTATCACCTCTACTTGAAGGGACGCTACTACTGGAATAAGAGCAACACGGAGGCCTACTGGAGGGCTATAGATCACTTCCGGGCGGCGATCGAGGCGGACCCTGGCTATGCCCGGGCGTATGTGGGTCTGGCCGACTCCTACGCCAGTCTTGGAGATGCCGGGCACTCGGCCATTTCACCAAGGGAAGCCTTCTCCACCGCAGGGGCGGCCGTTCGCAAGGCGCTCGAGCTAGATGATGGATTGAGCGAGGCACACGCCTCGCTGGGGCACCTGAAGATGCACGAGTTCGCCGCGGAGGAGGCGGAACGAGCATTCAAACGAGCCATCGAGCTGAATCCCAACTACCCGACCGTCTACCGATTCTACGCCTTCTTCTTTGCAGGGAGGGGGCTGTCGGAGGAGGCTATTGCCACTCTGAGGCGGGCCATCGCCCTCGATCCCCTCTCTCTGGGGACCATCACCGATCTGGGTGTGCTCTCCTATCTTGCCCGCGACTACGACCGGGCCATAGCCCAGTACGAGAAGGTGCTCGAGATGGACTCCGGCTTCATCCGGGCCTACGTGACCCTGGGCTCGGCCTACGCGCAAAAGGGGATGCACGCTGAAGCCATCGAAACGACCAGGAAAGCCATGGAGCTGTCCGGAGATCGGTCGAAACTGGCGCCGCTCGGAAGAGCCTACGGCCTGGCCGGGATGAGGGACGAGGCACTTGAGGTTGTCCGGAGGTTGGAGGGTCTTTCCAAGGAGCGATACGTCACGCCGTACGCGTTCACGCTCATCTACGCGTCTCTGGGAGAGAGAGACAGGGCGTTTTCCTATCTGCAGCGTGCCTTTGACGAGGGCGTAAGCGATCTCATCTACGTGAAGGTGGATCCATTCCTTGAGACTCTGCGCGGGGATGCGCGATTCGCGGCTCTGCTGAACAGCGTCGGGTTCGGGACGACGGCCGCAGGCAGAACGCCCTGAGTGACTCTCGGCGCTCGCTTCGCTTCGGGGAAGTACTAACGCGCCGGGCTCCGAATTCCCTCCATGCCAAGCAAGCATGCGCTCGGTTACATGCTTGCCCCGACCGTTCACGCGTTTCAGATTGAAACGTTCCGTTACAATTCCGGCCCGAGGATGATGGATGAGCGATCCCCACGATCTAGCCGATATCGCCGACCTGGCATACTTCGAGGTCGATGCCGAACGCAACCTGGTGGCCATGAGCCCGGCCCTGGAGCGATTGACGGGTTTTTCGGCCGAAGAAGTGCTCGGTCGCTCCTGCCTGATGGTGAATCGCTGTCTGGAGTGCCTCGCCGGCTGCGGCGTGTTTCGCCACGGTGACGTGAGGGACATCCCCCTGAAGCTCTACCGGGCGGACGGGACGGAAGTGGAAGTGATCAAGTCGGGCAAGGTATTCCGGAACGAGGCCGGCGAGATCACCGGCGCCATCGAGGTGGTGCGCCCCATGTCCGGTCACGACCTGGGGAGGCCGAGGCGGCAGGTGCTGCTGGACGCGCTGCTGGGTGGCCTGGGCCGAACGTTCGTCGTGACGGACGGCGACTTCAGAATCGTCAGTCACTCGCAGGCGCTTCCGGCATCGATCGGCATCGAGCCTGACGCCCTGCTCGGTACATCTCTCCAGGACTTGCTCGGGGCTGAACTGTTCGGACCGGACAGTTCTTTCCGCGCAGCCGTGGTCGCCGGCGAGAGACGCGAGGGCTGGCGGGCTTTCCTGACGACGGCCGACGGCGCGCAGATCCCGGTGTCCGTGTCGATCGGGGTGATTGACGAGCCGGATACCTGCGGCGGACTGGACGGCAGGTACAGCGTGATGATCCGGCTCGAGGGCCAGGAAACGACACCGGTTCCGTCGTTCGAGGGGATCGTCTCCAGGTCCCCGGCCATGCAGCGGATCTTCAGGGTGATCGAGCTCCTGCGCCACAACGATTCGACCGTATTGATCATGGGGGAGAGCGGAACGGGAAAAGAACTCGTGGCGCAGGCGCTTCACTCGACGTCGCACCGGGCCGAAGGCCCGTTCGTGGCCGTCAACTGCGCAGCGATCCCGGGGGAATTGCTCGAGAGCGAGATGTTCGGACACGTGCGCGGCGCGTTCACCGGCGCGGTGCGGGACCGACCCGGCCGTTTCGAGCTAGCCGACGGAGGCACGCTGTTCCTCGACGAGATAGGGGACCTGGCCCTCGACCTGCAAGCCAAGCTTCTCCGGTTTCTGCAGGAGCGCACCTTCGAGCGGGTCGGGGATTCGCGGACCCGGTCGGTCGATGTGCGCGTGATCGCCGCGACGCACGCGAACCTGATCCGCGCGGTGGCCGAACGCCGGTTCCGCGAGGACCTGTACTATCGCCTTCGCGTGGTGCCGATCGAGATTCCGCCCCTGCGTGAGAGGCGAGAGGATCTGGAGCTCCTGATTCGCCACTTCCTCGACCACTTCGGACGGGAGCGCGGACGCGCGCTGCGACTGGCGCCGTCGACGAGCCGGGCGCTCCTGACCTACTCCTGGCCGGGCAACGTGCGGGAGCTGGTAAATACCCTTGAGTACGCCACGACGGTGTGCGAAGGGCAGACGATTCACATCAGGGATCTGCCGGCTGAGATCGGTCGCCTCTACGGGGACACGTTCACTGAAAGCCTTCTCACGGTGACGGATGCGGAGAAGACGCTACGGTTCACGTCTCCGATGGTCGAGGCGTCTGTGCGACCGGGACTGACGCCCGCCGAGATGGACGAAGCCGGCCGCATCAGGGCCGCTCTCGAGGCGGCTCGCTACAACCGCAGCGAGGCGGCCGGTCGCCTCGGCGTCAGCCGGACGACTCTGTGGAGGAAGATGAAGCAGTACAGCCTGTAACGTGCCGTTTCAGTGTTTCAGTATGTTGCAACGTAACGTTTCAAATCCCTCCCCGACACTTGGGCGCTGAATCGCGTCCATCTCTCCTAATCGAAGTTCCTACAACGTCTTGAAGCGTCGGTCGCATCTGTGGCACTCTCATTGCTCTTACGGAGGGTCCGAAGAGGCCCTCGCTGCACGGAGTCCGATATGAAGAAGATGCTGATCCTGGGCGCCGGAACCGCGGGAACGATGATGTCCGCGAAGATGAGTCGCGCCCTGCCGGCCGACGAATGGACCATCACGATCGTCGACCAGGATAATCGTCACATATACCAACCCGGTCTTCTGTTCATCCCGTTCGACGTCTATCGCGCGCGCGACGTCGTAAAGCCACGCTCTCGCTATGTCCCGCGCGGGGTCGAGTTCATCGTCTCGCCGATCGAGGTGATCGAGCCCGACGAGAACCGGGTGCGACTCGGCAACGGCGTATCGCTCGACTACGACATTCTGATCATCGCCACCGGCAGCCGAATCGTCCCCGAGGAGACCGAGGGAATGATGGGCGAGGGGTGGATGAAGAACACCTTCGACTTCTACACGCTCGAAGGAGCCGTCGCCCTGCGCAAAGCCATGGACGACTTCGAGGGCGGCCGGCTCGTCCTCAACGTGGTCGAGATGCCGATCAAGTGCCCGATCGCGCCGCTGGAGTTCGTGTTTCTCGCCGACTGGTACCTGACCGAGAAGGGCGTCCGCGACAAGACCGAGATCCTCTATGCCACGCCGCTGGATGGCGCGTTCACGAAACCCCGTGCGTCGGAGATCCTCGGGCACATGCTCGAAGAGAAGAACATCGGCCTCGAGAAGATCTTCTCGGCCGGAGAGGTAGACGGAGAGAAGCGGATCCTGCGCAGCTGGGACGAGCGTGAGATCGAGTACGACCTGCTGGTGACGATCCCGACGCATATGGGCAGCGAGACGATCGAGGAGTCGGACATGGGCGACGAGCTCGCCTTCATCCCGACGCATCCCAATACGCTGCAGGCGAAGGGCTGGGAGAACGTGTTCGTGCTCGGTGATGCTACGGACCTCCAGAGCTCGAAGGCTGGATCGGTGGCCCACTTCCAGGGCGAAGTCCTCGAAGAGAACCTGCTCCGGACGATCGACGGGCGCGAGCTGATCGACGAGTTCGACGGTCATGCCAACTGCTTCATCGAGACCGGATTCGGAAAGGCGGCCCTGATCGACTTCAACTACGACGTCGAGCCGCTACCGGGATGGTTTCCTGTCCCCGGCGTCGGCCCGCTGCGCCTCCTGCAAGAGAGCGAGATCAACCACTGGGGGAAGATGGCCTTCCGCTGGGTCTACTGGAACATGCTGCTCAAGGGGGCCGAGATCCCCGGGATCGAGTCGCGCATGTCCATGGCCGGAAAGTGGAGCTGAGACTATGAGCACGAATGGCACGGCCGGTCTGATGCAGACCGCGGACGCCGACGCGACGGCGGACGAGATCAACGCCAAGTTGGACCGCTTGGCCGACGTGATCGAGGACCTGGACCGGCGCATGGAGAGCTTCGACGACTTCAAGGAAGATCTCGGACCGATCGCGCACGGGGCGCTCGGTATCGCGCAGCGCCAGATGAGCAGGCTGGAAGAGGACGGCATTCTGGCGTTCGGAAACGAAGTCATTCAGGTGGGGCGGACCGTAGCCACAACCTTTACCCCCGAGGACGTGCGGCTGCTGGGTGACAATGTGGTGAGCATCCTCGAAACCGTCCGAAATCTGACACAGAAGGAAGTCCTCGAGGTGGCGGACAAGGCCGCCGAAGCGCTTGGCCGGTCGGTCGAAGAGAAGCCGGCCGGGACGTTGAAGCTTCTCAAGGCGATGAGAGATACGGAGGTGCGCCGGGGCATGACCATTCTGCTCGGCGTGCTGCGCGAGCTGGGAGAAACCGACGGCAGCGCAGCTGTCGCGAAGACGGATTAAGGAGACAGACATGAGCACGACGAGCTTTGCGGGACAGGAGATCGAAGTCAACGAGGACGGCTTCATGCTGAACCCCGATCAGTGGACGCCCGAGATCGCCGCCGAGCTGGCACGCGACGCCGGGATCGACCCGCTGACCGACAAGCACTGGGAAGTGATCGACTTCTGCCGACGTGACAGCGCCGAGAAGGGGACCCCTCCGGGCGTGCGCCGGATCACCAAGAACACGGGTGTCTCGATGAAGGAGATGTACGGCCTGTTTCCGGGCGGTCCCGGAATCCTGGCCGCCAAGATTTCCGGCCTCACCAAGCCCAAGGGCTGCATCTGAGGCTGCCGGCTAGAAAAGCGTAAGGAGAAGGAACCATGGCTGAGACGAACGGAAACGGAAGCGCGCCGCGCAAGGTCGCGATCATCTGCTCGAAGGGTAGCCTGGACATGGCCTATCCCGGGCTGATTCTGGCCAACGCCGCGCGGATGATGGGTATCGAGGCGGTGCTGTTCTTCACGTTCTGGGGCCTCGACATAGTGACGGAAAGGACTCTCGACAAGCTGCACGCAGGAATCGTCGGGAATCCGGCCACGCACATGCCGGCGATGATCGCGGGTCTGCCGGGGATGGAAGGCCTCGCGACGCACATGATGAAGAAGAAGATGGACGACCTCGAGATCCCGACCGTGCGCGAGATGCTGGAGATTCTCGACGACGCTGGCGCCGAGATGTACGGCTGCCTGATGGCGATGGAGATGTTCGATCGAGACAAGGATCAACTCGTCCCGCAGATCAAGGACGTGATCACGGCCATGGACTTCTTCGAGAAGGCCGAGGGGGCCCAGACGATCTTCATCTGACTCTCTACTGCACGCGGCGCCTTGCTTGCCACCCGAAGCCCTGTGCGGCGCCGGTCTGGTCGAACGGCTGTGACGGATCGTCGAGCTTGAGGCCTGGGCGGCCTAGACGCCAGTATTGTAACAGTGTCACGGACCACGACACTGACTCTGCCACTGTCGCTCAAGGCCTGCCAGGCGTCGGCTCGCACGGCGGCAGGTGGAGGCTCCCCTCAGGCCTCCAAGAGCGAGTTCCAATCTGAGCGACTATACTGAATGACAAGACCGTGCCATGAAATCCGAGGACATAAATGAGACACATCCTGGCGGCTTTGTCCCTGCTCGTGGCGAGTGTCGCCTGTGGCGATGATACGGTCACCGGGCCAGCGATTCCCGACATCACGGGAGAATGGGTGGGTTCTTGGGCTATTGTCGCGCAGGGGAGTGGACCCCCCCAGACTACTATAGAATGCTCAGGCAGCATCAACGTCACCGGACAAACGGGCCGCGAGTTCGAGGGGAACGCTCTGATCGATGGAGATCTTTGCTCCTTTCCGTTGATTCCGTTTGACGGAGAGGTGGACGAGGATGGAAGTGTCACGTTCACCCTTAACCTGGTCCGAGACTGTACCATCACAGAGGGAAGTCCCGACTTCACTGGCTCCGTCGAGGGCGACAGCCTCGTCGTGACGAATAGCGTCTCCGCCGAGTGCGAAGGTGGCCCGTTCTCGATTTCGACCGGCTTCACTGGTAGTCGCGCCTCCTAGAAGACGTTGCAGACGTCCAGGCCATATCGATTCGTCCAATTTCCCATTTCATCCGAACGGAGAGTACCATGTCCCGCATCAACCTGCTCCTCGCCGGGCTCATGCTCATTGCCGCGCTACCGGCAACCCTGAGCGCGCAGGAGGAGTACACGTCGTCGGAGGCCCAAGCCACGGTCAAGGAGGCCTTGCGTGCCACGACCGCCGAGATGGCAAAGGGCGCCACCGTGGTCGATTGGGAAAACAACGTCTTGAAGAAGGGTGACAACGGCTGGACCTGTTTCCCGACGCCACCGGGGTTGGAAAACGCACCCATGTGTCTCGACGAGCCGTGGCTTGCGTGGGCCGATGGCTGGATGAACAAAGGGGAAG
Organism: Gemmatimonadota bacterium; assembly: GCA_039585235.1. Classification (GTDB taxonomy): domain Bacteria; phylum Gemmatimonadota; class Gemmatimonadetes; order Palauibacterales; family Palauibacteraceae; genus Benthicola. The sequence continues at coordinate 17,957 of JBDGWG010000028.1, forward strand.
TGAACATCAGCCGGGTCGGTATGGCGTACATGCTGGCTGGAGATTCGGGGGCCAGTAACTCCGATCCTTACCCCGAGGGAGAGACAGACGACTGGGTCGTGGCAGGACCGCACCTCATGATCATCGTGCCGGATCCCGCCATGCTGGAAGGGATTCCGACGGACCCCGAGAACGGCGGGCCGTGGGTGATGTGGAAAGGCACGCCGTACGTGCACATCATGGTGCCCGTGCGCTGACGCGGAGGAACCGCGACCGCTAGATACTATCCATATGGGTGCGAGCGCCCGGTAGTCTCGCCGAGGCTCGAATGCCTGTGGCGACACGCCGGGCGCTGCACGTCAGTCACTCAGACAAACCGATCTCGTCGAGTAGCGCTCCGAACCTCGGGTCATCGCTTATGGGTTCGTAGACAAACGCAAAACCGGTCATGCCAAGCCCGGATCGATGGGCGCGAGTCTCGATTCCCTCTCGCAGCAAGTCGAGTGTCTGATCGACCTCCCCGAGACCCGCGTGAATCCACGCCTTGTTGACAGGTGAAACGTATCGGCCCTCGCCGGGCAGAGCGTCCAGGCGTTCGAGCATCTCACGGGCCTCCACTTCAAGACCCATTCGGGCGTAGACGTGGCCGAGCAACGCGACTTCGTCGACGACATCTCCGGCCATCAGCGGAATCTGTTTCTGTAGCTGCTCTGCCGCCTCTTCGTACTCGCCTTCACGCGCATGGAGGTTGGCACTGACCCAGTAGCCATTCGGATTCTGTAGGTCGGACGCTATCAGCTCCTCCACTTCATTCTTGGCGCGATCCACATCCCCCGTAAGCAAATACTCTAGATAGAAGGGAGAGAACTCGGGAGCGAGCTCGCGAATTCTGGCGACCGTTGCGCTCGCCTCGTCATGGCGTCCGACGTTATACAGAAACCAGGCGTGACTCATCAGTGTCTGGAGGTCGTCCGAATTGAGTTCGATGGCGCGCTGGTATTGCCCTTCGGCCGCCGTCCAGTTCCAGTCCTGCCCCGCGATGACCTCAGCCAGAGCCAAATGCGCTGCGGCCAGCTCGTCGTCCAGCGCAACCGCCTTCTCGGCTGCTTCGCGTGCCGCCGGCCACGCTTCATCGGGAACCATGATATTGTAGCTACCACCAATGCTCGTATACGTCCTTGCCAGACCAGCGTAGCACGGGGCGTAGTCAGGGGCAGCCTGTACGCAGCCTTTGAAGACGTTGATGGCCTCTCTGAGATTCGTCTCGCCACCCTGTTCGAACAGATCTGTGGCTCGCGCCAACATCGCGCTCGCATCGGAATCAGTCGTCGCAGCGTCCCTGCAAGCAGAACATGCCAGCGCAACGGCCAAGACGGTAAGAACGGCGTAGCTCTTCATCGATGCACCTCCGGGTAAGCGGTCGTCGATCCTACTTCACGTTGCCCCTGCCGCGCAATCATGATGACGGACTACGAACAGGTGGCTCATGCATGGGGTTCAGGAGTTGACCCGATGGCGCTACATCTGGTCGCTCGTACCGATAGCCGGAAGCAACACCCCTTCTATAGTATGGTATGGCTGAAGCGGCCGATCTTCCCCAAGCACAGCGGTCGCAATCTCGGGATCGCGCGTGCGACCAACAGCGGTATCCCAGAAACGGAGGTTCACATGTCCAGTACGTTTGACATGTCAAAGGTTCAACGCGGCGCCCGCGTCCGGCGGTCACCCTTTTTCGATGCGACGCTGCGCGACGGCTGCTGGGGATATACGGTGTACAACCACATGTTCCTTCCGATCGGGTATGCCGACCTGGAATCCGAGCACCGCCGCCTCCTCGAAGACGTGACCGTATGGGACGTGAGCGTGGAGCGGCAGGTGGAGATCAAGGGGCCGGACGCGTTCGAGTTCACCAACATGCTGACCCCGCGCGACCTCACCAAATGCGCCATTGGGCAGGGAAAATACGTGATCATCACGGCGGAGGATGGCGGCCTCGTCAACGACCCCGTCCTTCTCCGGCTGGGAGAGAACCACTTCTGGCTCGCCCTTGCCGACAGCGATGTGCTCCTGTGGGCTAAGGGGATCGCCTACCGCTCGGGTCTGGACGTTCAGATCTGCGAACCCGACGTGTCTCCCATACAGGTGCAGGGTCCGAAGTCGAAGGAAGTGGTCAGCGCACTCTTCGGTGACGCAGTGCTGGACCTCAAGTACTACTGGTTCCTGGAGACGGACGTGGACGGCATCCCCGTGGTCGTTACGCGGACCGGGTGGACGGGCGAGGTGGGATACGAGATCTACCTGCGGGACGGCAGCCGCGGCGTCGAGCTGTGGGATCGAGTGATGGAGGTCGGCAAGCCTTACAACATAGCTCCCACGGGCCCCTCGGATATCCGGCGGATCGAGGCCGGAATCCTGAACTACGGGATCGACATGACAATCGAGAACAATCCGTTCGAGGTCGGTCTCGGGTGGCAGGTGAATCTGGACCAGGCGGCCGATTTCGTGGGCCGGGACGCGCTGGCGCGGATCAAGGCTGAAGGCGTGAGCCGGATTCTGGCCGGCGTGGAGATCGGCGGCGACCCGCTGGATCTGAACATGGACCGCTGGGCGGTGCTCTCCAACGGCTCGCGGGTGGGGCACATCACGTCGGCCGTATTTTCACCCCGACTGGATCGGAACATCGGCTATGCCATGATACCGACCGAGGATGCGGAGATCGGCACCCGGCTGTGGGTAGAGACGCCGACCGGCGCCGAAGAGGCGACCGTGGTCGAGAAGCCGTTTGTCGATCCGACGAAGGAGATCCCGAAGTCCTGAAGTGGTATGGTCGCTCCTTCGGGCCGCTCCCGCGTCAACTCAGATTCTTACGCTTCGTGGGCGAGTCCTGAAGTCCCCGCCTGGAGACGAGCAGGAACCCGGCTACGCACGCCGAACGCGAGAAGCCCGGGCGCCGACGCGCCCGGGCTTCCGCATGACCGGGATCCCAAGGAGTCGAGGTGCCGGCGCCCTACATGGCGACGCGACGCAGCACGTCGGCCCGGATCATGGCGTAGTTCACGCCGTTGAAGTTATAGACGGCGAGGGCCTCGAGGATTGCACGCGCCTCCGCTTCGGCTCCCGACTCCGCCAGCGCGAGCGCCTGGTAATAGTCCATGTACACGCTGCCCGGCGCCGCCTGCGCGAGGTGCTCGGCGGCCGATGGGAAGTCTCCCTGCACGTAGTCGCTCATCCCGAGCAGCTGATGCACCGGCTCCAGCTTGCGCGGGTTGGGATCGGGCTCCACCAGAGCGGCAAACTCATCGGCTTTCGCCCGCGCGGTCTCGGCATCGCCGCTCCGCGCCGCAAGCATTCCCTCCCAGTACACGATCCCCGACTCGGTGCCGCGGGTGAAGCTCTCGGTTCCGACCGACTCGGCCCGATTGCGCACGAGAGCCGCCCGATCGGCGAACGCACTCTCTGCCGTCTCGAAGTCGCCGTAGTGCATCGCGATCTGAGCGATGTTCGTCAGCGCATTGACCTTCGCGTCCACACCCCCCGCCTCCATCGCATCCGCCTGCGCGACGATTTCGCGCAGCTCCTCGATCGCCGCCTCCGGCTCGCCGGCGTGAATGTTGACGTACGCCCGGAACACGGCATAGAACGGCGCGTTGGTGTTGCCGCGCATAGTCTCGAGCTCCATCGCCCGATCGTAATCGGCCCGCGCCTGGTCATAGTTACCGAGGAACGAATTCACGTGACCGCGCTGCTGGAGCGGCGAGCCCATCTCCGGAGCGCGCTCCGCTGCCATCGTATAGTCCTCGTAGGCGGCCTGGAGATTCCCTTGTGCGCGATGAACGTCTCCCAGCAAGTCATACGGACTCGGCTCGGAAGGTTCCATCTCGATGGCCAGCCGGAAGTGCTCTTCCGCCTTCGTGAAGTCCTTCGGTTCCAGGAACAGGTAGCTGTTCCCCGCCTGCATGTGCGCCGCCGCGAATTCCGGTGCCAGCTCGATAGCCTTGGCAACCGACGTGCGCGATGCCTCGACGTCGTTGAGGCCGCCTTGCACGCCCGCGAGCGCGAGCCAGGCGCGTGGGCTCATGGGCTCCACATCCACGAGCTCCAGCGCCGCCTCCAGCTGGCCCTCCGTGTTGTTCTCGAAGCCCCGCTGCATGATCGCGATCCGGAGCTGCTCCGGCTGTGAAGCTTCCGCCGAGTACTGATTGGCCAGAGCGAGATTGGCCGTGAATTCCTCCGTGGACGCGGCTGAGCTGGCAACCATCAGATAGCCCGCGGCGAACTGCGGATCGGCGGCGACGGCCTGCTCGAAGAAGGTGTTGGCTTCCGTCGGGCGCGCCATGTCGAGCGCGTGACTTCCTGCCATGTAACGATCGCGCGCTTCCTCGGACTGCGTGGATACGGGCATGACCATTACGACATCCGGCGCCCCCGCAACGGCTTCGCCGCTCTCGGCGGCGGATTCCGTTTCGGAGCCGGCGCACGCGGCCAGCGGGAGGACGAGAACGGGGAGTAGTCGATGCAGAACCTTCATGTGTGCCTCCTTGATAAGAATGGCCAGGATGCTCCTCTGCACGCACCGATGGCAAGAGCAGGTGGCAGGGGGGAAATTGACAGTGTAAAGATACCGGCGATATTGCCGACTCGGCCACCCGACTGGAACCCTCGCCACGCCGTTGGCGACAGGCACTCTGTCAGACTATCTTAACTATCAGCTGACAAACGCATTAGCAGGCGCGCCGGCAGCACCCCCTCCTGACGCGTCCCGCCGTCTCGACGTATATCGGAGGACGATCATGCGTACCTGCCTCCCGCTGGGCATCCTGCTCGGATTCGTCGGGACGACTGCCTGCGGCGGTGCCGACGATGACGGCGCGACGCCGCCCCCGGACCCACTCGAGCTCACAGCCGTCTGGCAGCTCTCTGCGACGGTGAATTCCAATACGTGTGGCCTGCCCGATGGAGGCACGAATACGGATCGGATCATTCTGATACAGTGTGGAAACTCAGCCACGGTAATTGCCGGCCCCGGACTCTGGGGCACGGCCACGATCAGCGGTCAGGATGTCAACATCACCGGAACGGAGGCTCAGACCGACAACACGGGATGCAGGACTACGCACCAGTCCACCGGCACGCTCTCGGGCACGTCGGCGCTTCTGGAAGGTACGCTTTCGACCAACATCACCTTCGATCAGGTCTCGTGCGGCCCCACAGAAGCCTGCACGGTCGAGACCAACCTTCGCCTCAGCTCTCCCACTGCGTATCTGAGCAGTTGTCTGAACCGGGACGAATTCGGCGACCCCGCCCAATCGGAGTACATCCTTCCGTGGCCGGCAGGAGAGTCCTACGCGATCAGCAACAGCTACTGCATACCCACGGGAGGTCACCGGCAGCAGCAGGCGTACGACTTTCTGATTCCCATCGACGATCCCGTCGCAGCGGCTCGCGCGGGCGTAGTCCGCCAGGTGAAGGAGGACTCCGCCGACGATGGGCAGGGCTCAGACCACAACCACGTGATGGTGGAGCACGCGGACGGTACCGTGGGGTTCTACGCCCACTTGAGGCAGGAGGGCGTGTTGGTCGAGGTTGGGGACAACGTGGCGGCTGGGCAGACCATCGCACTCGCCGGCCACTCCGGGACCGACGACGTGGTGCACCTGCACTTCGGTGTGTATGACGACTGGCCGCCGGTGGAGGGCAGCGATCGCGCCGTGAACTTCAGCAACATGGACGGGCCGCTGGACTGCCGGGGCGGCCTGGTGAACGGAGCCACGTACACGGCGCACTAAGGAGGAGGCAGTGATGCTCAGGATAAGCTGCATGTTCATGCGGGCGTCGGCGCTGATTCTCGCCACTGCCCTGATGGGTTGCGGAGACGATGATGATGGTCCGAGCGGCCCGGGTCCCGGCGACGCTGACTTTGAGTGGAGCGGCCAGATCGCGCAGGGTGAGGCGATCGAAATCAAGGGCGTCAGCGGAAGTATCTCGGCGTCCCTCGCGTCGGGCAGCCAGGTCGAAGTGTTCGCCGCCAAGGAGGGCGACCAGAGCGATCCTACCTCGGTGACGTTCGAGGTTCTGGAACACGCCGGGGGCGTCACCATCTGCGCGATGTATCCGGACGCGGCGGGACAACCTCCCAACGTGTGCGCGCCGGGTCTCGCCGGGGGCGTGGGCAACCACGGCAGCGACGTCGAGGTGACGTTCTCGGTACGCGTCCCGGCCGGCGTGGATTTCGTGGGTCGCACCATCGCCGGAAATGTGGACGCGACCGGCCTGCGGAGCGACGCGTTCGCGTACATCGTGGCGGGCAATGCGGACATCACCACCACAACGATAGCTGAGGCCACGACGGTGTCCGGTTCGATCGACGTCACGTTCGGGGATGACGACCCGCCACGAAACCTCAACTTCACGGCGGTCACCGGAAACGTCACTCTCCGCATACCCGCGAGCACGAACGCTGAGATCCGGGCCACGTTCGTCACGGGCAGCGTCTCTTCGGACTTCCCGCTCACGGAGACATCTCCGAACGTATGGGAGGCCTCGCTCGGCAACGGTGGCAATACGCTCTCGCTGAGCACCGTGACCGGATCCGTCGCGCTGCGGAGTGGCTCGTAGCCGGGGGCTACTGGGGGTAGATCATGGCCAACTGGACGTTCGGCACGTCTCCATGAACAAGCGCTGCGTAGCCCCCGACCTGTGGCTCTTTCCGCTGCAGCAACCGGATGTGGTCAATGTCTACGTGGCTGGGGACGTCCTGATCGATGCCGGAGTTCCCTTCACGTCCCGCAAGCTCATCGCGGCTCTCCAGTCGCACCCGATCTCAGTCCACGCCCTCACGCACGCGCACTTTGACCACCAGGGTGGCAGCCACGCGGTGTGCGAGGCGTTCGGAGCGCCCCTCTGGTGCGGCGCCGGCGATCGCGACGCCGCGGAAACGGGGAATTGGACACGCTTGCTGCCGCACCCCGACGGCTGGATGGCGCGTCTGTCGCGCCGCCTGGCCGGTCCCGGTCATCCCGTGATGCGTGTCCTGACGGACGGCGACGAGGTCGGTGACCTGACCGTGATCGAGGCGCCGGGACATACGCCCGGACACCTCGCGTTCTGGCGAGAGCGGGACCATGTTCTGATCCTCGGAGACGTCCTGTTCCACAGGAATCCGGTGACGTATCGCGCAGGCCTTACTGAGCCGTTCCGCTTCGCGACCTTCGATCCGTCGGCGAACAGGGAGTCGGCCCGGAGGCTGGCGGCCCTGGAGCCCCGTGTCGTGTGCTTCGGTCACGGTGCGCCCCTAACGGATGTCGCTCGATTCCAGGACTTCGTCGCGGGTCTTCCCGCCTAGAGGCACCACGATGACGCACCGGGTTCCCTTGGAACGGCCTCCAGTCTATCCTGCGACCGCCGCGCCCAGGTAGTACGGCCAAATAAGAAGCGCCAGTAAGGCCTCCCCACCGGGTTTTCTACTTCGACAGCGCTGCCTCCACATCCATGGCGTACAGGTTCGTGTCACCCTCGGCCATCTGATAATACACGTCACCGTCGGGCGTCCACTGGGGATTTCCCTCGTCGGCGTCGGTCATCGTGAGCCGGCTCGCGGCACCGCCGGCCGCGGGCATCACGTACAGCTCGTAGTTGCCCTCCATGTTGCCCATGAACACGATCGACTGGCCGTCGGGCGAGTAGCGCGCCGCCACCTCCCACGCGGGATCTTCAGCCAGTACGGTGACCTCGCCGGTCGCCACGTCGAGAGCCGCGATGTCGAAGCCAACGCCGCTGTGGTGGTTGAACAGGATTCGTGACCCGTCCGGACTCCACTCGGCGGCTGCGTTGTATCCATCCGTCGTGAGCTGCCGCACCTCACCGCTCGGTGAGATCAGGAACAGCTGCATCTGGCCGCTCGGCGTGTTGGTGGATGCGAACAGGATCTGCGACCCGTCAGGGCTCCACCGCGGGCTGTTCACGCCGCCCATCGACGTTAGACGCTGCGCCTCTCCCCCCTCGGCCGAGGCGACGTACAGATCGTCGTCGCCGCCGTCGCGGTCCGAGATGAACGCGAAGCCAGACCCATCCGGGCTCCACCGCGGCGACTGGTCGTCGCCCGCGCTCGTGATCAGGAGTTCTTCACCCGCCCCGTCGGGGCCGATGGCGAATATCTCGTTCGAACCACTGCGATCCGAGACGAACAGGAGTTGCGTGCCGTCGGGCGACCAATCGGCCTGGAAGCTGTCCCCCTGGCCTTGGGTGAGATTCAGCGCGTCACCGCCCGCGGCGGGCCTCACCCAGACATCGGCGGTGCCTTGGTCATCCGACCCGTATGCCCACATCGATCCATCGGGACTCAGCGTAGGGGCGAAGTGGTTGTCGGTGCCGGACGTGATCGCGGTCCGATCGCCGCCTTCGGCAGGGATCGTGTAGATGTGCGACTTCGCGGCGTTGTATGTGTACACGATTCGCGAGCACTCTTCGGCGCACACGGGCGCGCCCTCGGCTGCGTCATCGTTCGTGAGGCGAACCACGTCGCCACCTGCCGCCGGCACGGCGTACACGTCGGTCTGTCCGCCGCGGTCCGAGCGGAACACGATCCACTCGTCGCCGGCCGCGTAGCGCGGACTGAACTCGTCCGACTCATCCATCGTGAGCTGGGTAAGTCCGGTTCCGTCGGCGCCGATCGTCCAGACGTCGCCGTTGCCGGAACGGTCGGACGCGAACAGCAGGGTGCTCCCATCGCTCGACCACGATACGGCCCCTTCGTCACCGGCGTCATCGGTCACCTGGCGGGCAGCGCTCCCGTCCGCGCCGATCACCCAGATGTTGGCCGAGCCGCTCGCGTCGGACGTGTACGCGATCATGCTCCCGTCGGGCGACCAGTCGGCTCCAAGCTTGTTGCCCTTTCCGCTCGTGATCTGCGTCGCCTCGCCACCTCCAGCGGGAATCGCGTACAGGTTGAACTCGCCGCCTCGATTCCCGGAATACAGGATCACCGATCCGTCGGGTGACCAGGCAGGCCCAAACTCGAGTCCCGGGTCGGAGGTGAGCCGGGTCGGCTCGCCCCCATCGGCGGAAACGACGAACACGTCGGGTGGAGCGTACAGGTCAGACGTGTACGCGATCATGGTCCCGTCGGGTGACCAGTCCGAACCACCGAGCCAGTTCTGCGTGGGGGTGACCTGCGTAGCCGGACCACCGCCCGCCGGCATGCGGTAAAGCGCGAGTTGGCCGGTCTCGTCGGACGTGTAGGCGATGTGTTGTCCGTCCTCCGAAACTGACGGCGCGACCTCGTCGGACGGCGCCGAGGTGAGTTGCATGGCACGGCTCGCTTCGGACCCTGCATCGGCGCTCGTTTCCACGCCTGCGTCATCGGTGGATTCGCCGCCGCACGCGCCGACGGACAGGGAAACGAACGCCAGCACACCGGTCACAGCGATCGGGCTCTTCATCGGATGGCCTCACAGGTAGATGGGTGGCACTGGTCCGATGGTACCGCATAACATCGCCTCCGTCCACTTTGACGCCGCGACCGCCGCTCCCGCTTAAGTGGCGGCGCTTCGCTTTGCCCGCACGGCGGCCCTTCGGTTCAGAGTGTAGTTGGATTACAGTAGTAGTCGGAGGAAGCGGTCTTCCTCTCGTTTTCGACTCTTGCACCCAGCGAAGGAGACAGCCTCATGGCGACGCGCGGACGGACTTTCCTCATTCTGGTCGGAGCGGCGGTCCTGCTCCTGGCTCTGGCCCCTGGATCGCCTGCGCAGGAGCGTTCACACAGCGGGGACTTCGCCTTCATGACCACTGCCTCCGAGGAGATGCCGCTCAGCGACGGCCACGTGCTTATGCGGGTGGTCCAATCCGGCATGATCTTCGCCGACGATTCCGCCAGCCCTATGGACCGGACGGCGACGACGTGCTCCGGGAGCATGGTGATGGACGCCTCGGCTCGGGCGACTGTCATCAGCGGACACTGTGACGGCGTGGACGCAGACGGGGATGTGTGGACTATCTGGTACGCTGGTGACCAGGACGGCGGCGACTGGGGCTACATGGGTGGGACAGGGAAGTTCGAGGGAGTTGAAGGCCGTGGCACGTTCAGCGCCGAAAGCCAGTGGTCCGACGGCCGGGGCATCAACTCCTGGCAAGGGACGTACACGCTCAACTGATCGCGGATCAGGGCAGAAGTGCAGTCGGCCGCGTCAGGGGCGCGGAGGCCGGGCTCGGCAGCGGTGGAAACCCGCTCTCGTCGAATCCGGTGACCGGCACCGTCACGCTGCGCAGCGGATCGTAGCCGGCGACTACTCCAGCCCCAGCCTGCGCACCATCGCTTCGAAACGGGGATCGGAGCGAATGGGATCGTAGCGCGGATCCACGCTCAATTCGTTCAAGAACGGTGACCGCGTCTCGAACGCCTGTTCCAGGAGCTCGATAGTCCGGTCGATCTCTCCTAACGCTAGAAACACCAGCGCTATACGCGTCGGATCACCAAAGGGGCGCTCGTCGACCATCTGGAGCGCCTCCTCGTCTCGTCCGGCCAGTGCGTAGACACGTGTGAGCCACAGGTCGACGCCCGGAAGGCGGGCCAGTTCGGTGCCTCGACGCGACGCGGCAAGCGCCTCCTCGATGCGGCCCTGTTCGGCATACGTGTTCCCGAGAAGGAGATGGGCGTAGTAGAAATCGGGATCCCTGTCGATGGTCCTCTGGAGCTGCACCACGCTGGCCTCGTAGTCGCGCGCCAGGTAATGGAGCCATCCCACGTTGGTGCTGATGATCGAGGACAGGGGATCCAGCTCCGCGGCCCGCCGGATCTCCGAGAGTGCCTGTTCGAACCTTCCGAGCTTCGCCAGGTGCAGGGCGTACCAGTGGTGAGCCGTGCCGTATCCGGGTGACAGCTCGAGCGCACGGACGAACTCGCGCTCGGCTTCAGTCCAGGCACGCTGATTCTGAAGGAACGTCCCGCGTGTGGCGTGCGCCTCGCCGAGAAGAGGATCCAGTGCAAGTGCCTGCCCGAGCGCCGCATCGATCTGTGGGGCGGTATCCTCCCATAGCGTGAAGCCCCAGGAGAACAGCGTGGTGTAGGCATCCGCCAGGCCCGCGTACGCCAGCGCATAGGCTGAGTCTATCGCGATCGCCTGCTGGAAGAGCTCGATCGAGCGGGACATTCCCTCGACCGATCGCTGGTTCCACTGGTAGCGTCCCGCGGCGTACAGATCATAAGCCTCGAGGCTCTCCGTGGGTCTGCTCGCCAGCCGCGCGTTCACCTCCGGACTCAGCGTCGCCTGGAGAGCGCCCGCGATCTGTCGCGCCAGGTCGGTTTGGATAGCGAATACATTTGCGGCAGTGAGTTCCTCGTCGTACGTCTCGGCCCACAGGTGGTCGTCGGTTCGCACGTCGATGAGCTGAACGGTGACCCGCACGCGGTCACCCGAGCGTTGAACACCTCCTTCGAGGAGCGTCGCCACGCCCAGCTCGTCCCCGATGTCTGCTGCGTTCTGATCGGTCTCCCGGTACTTCATCACCGAAGTGCGGGAGATGACCTTCAGCTCGCCGATCTTGGAAAGCTGGGTGAGGATATCGTCGTGAACGCCGTCCACGAACGGGGCGGTCTCCTCGCCGCCCCCACGGTTGGCGAAGGGCAAAACGGCAATCGACCCGAGGCTCGAAACCTCGACTACGCCTGATTGCGGCCCGCGGCCCACCTGCCAGACGGCGACGATAGCCAGAAGAGCGGCCATGATGAGAATCGGTATCGTGACGCGCCGTTTGGGGGCCGCCGCGCTCGTGCCCAGCGCTTCACGAAGATCCTGTGCCGTCGCGAATCTATCCGCCGGCACCCTGGACATTGCCTTCGCGATCGCGGCCTCCACGGCCGGAGGTACGGTGTCTCGAAGCGGGGCCAGGCCCGGCGCGGGTTCGACGGACTTCCTCATCAGGACGGACTGGACTGTCGGCCCGGTGAACGGGGGCTGGCCCGCCAGCATCTCAAAGGAGACGCAGCCGAGGGCATAGACATCGCTGCGTCTGTCGGCCTCTTCACCCGACGCCTGCTCCGGACTCATGTAGGCAGGACTCCCGACAGCGATGCCGTCCGCGGTTAATCCGAGGCCAGAAGCTCTCTGCACGGCCCGGGCTATGCCGAAATCGGCAACGCGAGCATGTCCGTCGGACAGCATGATGTTGGCGGGCTTGATGTCCCGGTGGACGACCCCGCACTCATGGGCGTGATGGAGGCCGTCGGCGACCTCTCTCGAAATGCGAACGGCTTCCTCGACGGACAGCTGCTTCTCCCGATCGAGACGCTCACGCAGCGATTCCCCGTGGACCCGGGGCATCACGTAGAACAGCAGGCCCTCGGCCTCGCCCGAGTCATGGACCGGCAGGATATGGGGATGATCGAGGCTGGCCGCGATTTCGATCTCCTGGAGGAACCTTTCCGTCCCTGCCGAGGCGGCCACCTGTGGATGTAGCACCTTGATCGCGACCTCACGATGATGCCTGAGGTCCTCAGCCAGGAACACGGTAGCCATGCCGCCACGACCGATCTCATGCCGGACGGTGTACCGATCGGCGAGCGCCAGCTTGAGCTGCTCGAGTAGAGCGGCCATGATTCTCAAGCTCCGGTGCATGGATCTGGTGCGACCGAGACATAATACCGAAACATAATATAGCCGCGAGCCGCGGATAGTGACTAACGCAGCCAGCCGAAAACTCGTATACTCTTAAAGTACAAGACCTTGATGGGACGTTCCTGCCGGCCCCCCTCCCGGTAGTCGGGCCCTTTCGTCCAGGATGTTCTCCATGCACCTCGGCGGAGACAGCAACGTGCTGCGCTCCGACGTGGCCAGGCTGTTCGTGGAGCCTTTCGTGACCGGGAACGATCCTCTGCCGGCACGCTAGGGAGAAGAGGCTTCTTCTCCGCTCTTCAGGTGCGTATCGAGAAAGCGGAGGATGGCCTCCCAACCTTCCTCTTTGTTCTCCTTCTTGAGAAACCCGTGGCCCTCGTCCTCGAATACGAGGTACTCCACCGGGACCCCGTTGGCGCGCGCCGCCTCCACGATGTCGTCCGACTCAGGCTGGATCACGCGAGGATCGTTCGCCCCTTGAAGCACCATCAGGGGCCGCACGATGCTCTGGGAGCGGAACAGGGGAGATTTCTCCTCTAGCATCTCACGGTCTCTCTCGGGATCACCCATTTCTGCGTACAGTGCTTCCCGGAATGACTCCCACCACGGGGGTATGCTTTCGAGAGTGCGAATCCAGTTCGAGATTCCGAACAGGTCCACGCCCAACGCGAACTCCTCGGGCCGGAAGGCAAGAGCTGCGAGCACCATGTATCCGCCGTAGCTGCCCCCTATGATTCCGATGCGATTCGGATCGACCCAGCCCATCTCGGTAAGCATCACCTTGCTCGCGACGCAGTCGTCGAGGTCCGCGTCTCCGTGCCTCCTGTCATCCAGGCGGTAAAAAGTCTTCCCGTAGCCCGTGCTGCCGCGGTTGTTGATCGCGTAGACCGCGTAGCCGTGGTTCACGAGATACTGGATCAGGTCCACGTACCCTAGCCGCGACTGCCCCCCGGGACCGCCGTGTACCCAGACCAGAGCGGGAACCGGATTCTCGCGCGTCGCTTGGTGGGGCCGATACAGGACTCCCGGGATCTCAACGCCGTCATATGACGTGAAACGTACGACCTCACCATCGACGAGATGGTCCGCGTCGACATCCGGGTTCAGTGTGCTGGTCAGTCTGCTGTGCTCGCCGGTTGCCAACTCCTGCACGTGCAGGTTTCGCGGTGAGCGACTGGAGCTGGCGTAGAACGCAATCCTGCGGTCGTCCGGAGAGAATCCCGCCGATGTGACGTCTAGCCCTGGCAGCTCAGGCAGCTCGACTGGTTGCATGCTCGGGTACCGGAACATACTGAGCACGGTGCGGGCGTCTTCATTGACCCCGACGACCATGTACTGATCCTGGCGCGAAAGGTAGGCGAACCAGACATCCCAATCCGTCCGGTACACGATTTCCTTGCCGCCATTCGCCAGATCGAGCCGCACCAGGTACGAGTACTCGCCTCCCTCGTCCGTGGTCATGTAGAGGCTCGCTCCATCCGGGCTGAACATCTGGGCGGAGTAGGACACATCTCCCTCATGAGGAGTGAGGTGACGCATGTCTTCCGTCGCCCTGTCGTACAGGAACAGGTCATTATCGTTCGTCGTGTTCGGTCTGGAGAACACCAGCCACTGTTTGTCCGGTGAGACAGCGGAGAACTCGTACCCGGTCTCGTCCTGATAGATGAGCGTGCGATCGTAGCTGTCTGGCGAGACCTCGAAAATGTCGAAGAACCTGTGGTCGCGCTGGTTGGTCCCGACGAAGAAAGTCTGATCGTCGTCGGCCCATCCGAGGAACGTCGCTTTCAAGGAGTCGCCGGGCGTGAGGTCGGTGATCGATCCATCCAGTTCACGCACGTACAGGTGGTTCAGCTCGTTGCCGCCCCGGTCCTGCAGGTAGAGGAAACGCTCGTCACCTCGGAAGTAGCCTGCCACGAGCACTGCGTCGTCCTCGGAAGACGTGAGCCGCACGGGCGTTCCGTCATCCACCCGGATCGCGTAGGCGTTGTAGACGCCTGACTCGTCGCTGCTCACGAGGATCTTCGATCCATCAGGAGAGAAAGAACTTCCGAAGACGCTCGTGCTCCTCAGGAACTGCTGGATCGCGTACTGCGGGACGTCTTGAGCCGTCACCGTCTCTTCCGCTCGCTGACAACCGGCCAGCGATGCGAGCATCGTCAGGACAAGGGCGACGGAGATCGATCGTCTCATCGGTGCCTCCAGCGGTGAACGTGGCCTACCAGATAGTCGGGGCGGGTGTGACGGTAAGATAGGGGAGAGATCAACTGGACGTAAGTGAGTGCGCGCTGCGCCGAACGGGCCGCGGGGCAGGAAAAAAGGGCCGCCCCTATAGAATAGGAGCGGCCCTTTCAGGCCAGACGTCAGCCCCCGAGTCAGGAAACTAGAACGACGTTCTCCGCGGCCGGACCCTTCTGGCCCTGCGCCATGTCGAACTCGACGATGTCTCCCTCGTTCAGCGTCTTGAAGCCCTCGGCCTGGATGGCGGAATGGTGGACAAAACAGTCCTTGCCACCGTCCTCCAGCGTGATGAAACCGAAGCCCTTGTCAGCGTTGAACCACTTCACTGTCCCTTTGGTACGCATCAATCCTGCTCCTTGATTGGTCTTCGTCGGAGTGCGGATGATCCGTACCTGCCGACTCATGACTCTTGCGTGGTATTCGCCCCCACGTTGGGCCACGTGCTAAATGCTACAAGAAAAGGGGAAACCCTCTACACCAGGCTTCCCCACCACGTTTTGTGACTGTAGCCCGCACTCCCCGGCAGCTTGCCGAGCGGACGAAAGTATCGCCGAATCGGGGTCGATAGTCAAGCCGGCGACGGAACGGGTTCGTACGCGCGTCTCGGTGGGGGAGGCGCGATCCACAGTCGTCGGCGGCCTGGTCGCGTCGGACGGTCGAATGCCCACCCTGGCTTGACTCCTTCTTGACCCCTTCGGGGTATCAATATAATACGCCCATGCGGTAAGGACGGGCGGCAAGGAGGCCGACCATGAGATGCACGGGCATGGCGAACCGAGCGAGCCTGTACGCTATGGTCTTCGTAGCGGTCGTCGTTGCACCTCTGTGCTGCAGCGTCGACCTGGTATTCCCTCAGGTTCCGGTACTCGAGCCGGACACACCTCGGGGGGAACCGGCGCCAGGCGGCTATGAGGTCGAGGGCAGCCCCGACATCTACGCCAGCCTGGGTCTGAATCTCGCGGCCGCGTTTCCGTTCGGGGAGTTCTCCAATAGCGTGAACTCCGGTTTCGGCCTCACGGGCGACCTCTCGTTCAGGCTGGTTCCGGCCGGTTGGCTGGGCCTAAGAGTCGATGGCGGTGTGATCTGGTACGGGCACGAAACTTCACGGGAGCTCGTCTACGTCGGTGTCCTCCCTCTCGACGTCGAGACCACGACGGTGAACTACGTCGTCCAAGGGGCGCTCGGTCCGCAGTTGCACTTGGCCGGGCATCCCATGTCAGCAAGGGTATACGGTCTCGCAGGCATGTCCTACTTCGAGACGAGATCATCGGCGTATTTCGACACCGGGGACTCGGATGTGCCGACCGTCAAGTTGGGATCCCACGGGCACCTGAGTGATTGGACTCCCTCCCTGACCATTGGGGGTGAGATCCGGTGGGTACTCGGTGGCACCAGGGACGGTTTCCTCGGCGGACTTGGACTCAACGTCGAATGGCGCAGGCATGGCACCACCCGATATCTGGTGAAGGGAAGCATCACCGAGGTTGACGGACGGCCGGTATTCGAGCCCCGCGAGAGCCGGGTCGATTTCTTGCTCATCAGTATCGGACTCTGGGGAGGGACCTGGTAGGAGGTAGGCGTGATCATGCCGGCGAGGCGGCGCGATCGTGAGTCTCGTCTTCCGCATCGAGCTATGCACTCTAAACCGCGGCCTCTAGTTGCCTGCAACCCGCAGACGGATTTGCCTATACGGGATTCCGCTCAGCGCCCTCGTCAACCTCCGAGACACGTGCGGGTTCGTGCATCGGTGTCGTTCGCCGTCTACATTCAACTGACCGCGACAGGCGTCGGGCTGCCCTGAAGGCTTTCCAGGACTGTTCGATAGGAATCCGGCACATGCCGTACGCGACACCGCACGATCATTCCTGGCTCAGGGTTCCGCGCACGGATAAGTACACTCCGTGAGCGGACCCGGTGATCTCCTCTTGACGGCGGTCGGTTGGCGGCGCTCCACATCCCCGACAGGAAGTCGCTCGACGCCGGGCCTCCCTCTGTCCCTCCTGCGCAAGGCATCGAGACGCCTTCAGATCATCTGCGTCCTGGTCTTCGTCGTATTGGCGGTCAACTGGCTTGGCGGCAACTGGGTCGAGGGCGAGCTCGCCCACGAGTTCTCCGATCCGCTGCAGTACGGCCCGGGTGTGACGATGATGGCAGCATCGCTGTTGGTGTTCGGTGTCATCCGGAGCTCCAGGCTGTCTGCGTCGGCGGTGATCGCGGTGGGGCTCGTGTTCCAGGTGGTCATCAGCTTCAGCATACCGGTCTCTCAATACTACGGGGCCTTCCACGGTGTGGAGCCCGCGCGCATTTCGTCTGATCTGGTAGGCCTCTCCTCCGTCGCGATGTGGATGCTCTTCTTCGCCGTCGTCTTCCCGGCCAGACCTCGCCACGCGCTGATCGCCCTCACGCTTTCGGGCTCGGCCGTACCCGTTACGATCGCTCTGCTCGCCCGGTTCGGTGACGCTCCGACTCTGGGAACGGAGCAGTTCCTCTTCGTCTTCGTGATTCCATACGTCATGGTCGTCGTGTTTGCCTACCTCGCCGCCAGGATCATCTACGGGCTGGGCCGGGACATTCTCCGTGCGGAGGAGCTGGGGAGCTACCACCTTCAGGAGCGGCTCGGCCGGGGTGGGATGGGCGAAGTCTGGAAGGCGAGTCACAACATGCTGGCGCGTCCGGCGGCGATCAAATTGATTCGAGGCGATGTGCTGGACGATGAGCCCGGAGGTGTGGACGTAGCCATCGACCGCTTCGAGAGAGAGGCGCAGGCAACCGCCTCTCTGCAATCACCGCACACGGTCGAGCTGTACGACTACGGCGTGAGTGACGATGGTTCGTTCTACTACGTGATGGAGCTCCTGGACGGTATCGATCTCGAATCGCTCGTCGAGCGCTTCGGCCCCCTTCCGGCCGAACGCGTGGTGCACATCGTGCTGCAGGCCTGTCTGTCCCTCGGCGAGGCCCATCGGCGGGGTCTCATCCACCGGGACCTGAAGCCCGCGAATCTGTATCTGTGTCAGCGCGCCTTCGAGCCGGATTTCCTGAAAGTCCTGGATTTTGGCCTCGTGAGGCAGTCGGCTCTTGAGCCGCAGCGGGAGGAGCCGTTGACGAAGACAGGCCTGCTCGCTGGTACGCCGAGCTATATGGCGCCGGAGATGGCCATGGGCTCCGACAGCATGGACGCGCGGGTCGACATCTACGCCCTTGCGTGCGTGGCCTACAAGCTCCTCACAGGCCGCGCTGTCTTCGAGGAGAAGAACGTCGTAGCCACGATCTTCGCACACGTGAACACTCCTCCCCAGCCCCCGAGCGACGTCTCTGAGCTGCCGATTCCTCCTGGGCTCGATGACGCCATTCTGACCTGTCTGTCCAAGGACCCTGATGGCCGGCCGCGTACGGCCGACGACCTGGCCCTTCAGCTGCAGGCGATCGAGCTGCCGCAGCTCTGGACGCGAGAGCGCGCTGCCACCTGGTGGCAGACACACATGCCGGAGACCCAACTCGGGGCCAGCCGTTGAAGCGATTCCTCACATCCGCGCCACTCGGCGATCACAGCGGCAAGAATTGGTTCGATGGCGTGAGGGCGAGGTTCACGGTCGCCTGGTGATGTCGAAGGACGGATCCTGCCGGTTCGCAGCTCTCCGGTTGACATTCGTCCGTCACATTCGCGTTACTGGATTCGGCGTGCACCGGTGGACCTTTCGGGTACGCGCCTCCGACCGTGGCTCGGCTTGCAGGG
Organism: Gemmatimonadota bacterium; assembly: GCA_039585235.1. GTDB lineage: Bacteria > Gemmatimonadota > Gemmatimonadetes > Palauibacterales > Palauibacteraceae > Benthicola. The sequence continues at coordinate 36,515 of JBDGWG010000028.1, forward strand.
AACGGGGAAGAAAGTGGAAGTGACGCGCACGGGCCACCGATCACTTCGAGCTCAATCCCGGATGGGTTGACAGAATGTGGCTCCTTCTGCGTTTCTGGCGCAGTTCGTCTCTGTTGAGTCTGCGTTCCGCACCCATTTGGAGGTTCAGGATGATCAAGTACTGCCTTCCGGTCCTGTTCGTTCTGTTGACCCCGGCATTCGCGGTCGGTCAGTCCGCTACCGAGACCGAGGTAACGGAAACGATCCTTGAGAATTATCGGTACTTGAACGAGAACAGGACTTCGAGGCCCGACACCTATTCGAGTGAAGGTGCGCTCGAGTTCTGGTCTAGCGGTGGCTTGCTCAACGAGGTCTCGAGCCGCGACACCGATCAGTACGAAGTCGTCAACGTCGCAGCGAAGCACATCCAGGTGATCCCGATCGTCGAGGGTCAGGTCGCGGTGGCTCACTATTACGCCGAAGGCGCCATGCAGCCCAAGGGATTCAGCGGAGTCTCGCACTACATGACGAGAGCGAGTCAGGTTTACGTCAACGAGGGAGGACGGTGGGTGATCCGCTCGTCACATTGGTCTCCCGTCACCGCGGGATCCGGTACGAGCCAGACGGTTCAGTAGACTTCGGGTGGGGCTGTGGAATCCAGTCAGTGAGTCTGGTTCGGTCTCCCCGTATTTGGTTCCAAAACCTCAGGAGGTTAAACGATGCGCAGTACACTTGTAGCCCTGGTTGCCCTGCTGCTTGCCGGGGCGTGGTCCACGCCTGTCCGGGCCCAGGTACCCCAGCCGCTGGAGGATGTCATCACCGAGTGGCAAGCGACGTTCAACGAAGGCGATGCCGAAGGTATAGCGGCCATGTACACGGAAGATGCCGTCCGAATGCCGCCGGAGGAGGAGCTTCAACGCGGTCGGAAAGCGATCGCCGCGGACGTCGGGAACTACGCGGGAATCAGCATTCGCCTCAAGGCCATGGGCGGACTGCTCGAGGGAGACGTCGCGGCCTCATGGGGCATGTACGAGCTCACGGGGACCGGCGAGGACGGGGAAGTCACGGTGGTCAGCGGGCGCTGGATGAACGCGCTGAAGATGACCGACGACGGGTGGAAGATCCATCGGGACATCTGGCACGTCGGGCCAGAAGGCGACTGACGACTCCAGATCCATCTGTCGCGGGTTCGTCTTTGATCCGGGCGCCCGGGGGTCTCGGCGTAGGCCATTTTGCCTGCTCCGGGGCGCCGGGCGCTTGGTCGTTGGTAGCCCGCAGGTACAGTGCCTGAACTCGCCTGAAGGAGACGTCGAAATGAGCGCGAACTGAGACCCGTTCACCACGCTCGATCCTGACGAGGTCCGCGACCTCGGCTTCGGTGAGGTGGTGGCCCGAGACACGAGAAATCGGCTGTTGAATAGGGACGGAACGTTCAACACGGGCCGTCACGGACTGCCGCGGCTTCGGTCCGTCCCCGTCTACGAGCACCTGGCGACTATCGGCTGGGGCAAGTTCTATCTTCTGGCGCTCGTCGGCTATTTCGCCATCGACGTGATATTCGCATTCATCTACCTGGCGCTCGGACCAAGCTCGCTGATTGGGGCGACGGCGTCCTCGACGATGGGCCGCTTCGCCGAGGCGTTCTTCTTCAGCGTACACACCTCGACCACCGTCGGGTACGGGTCGCTCCGTACCGCGGGGGGAACGGGTTCATGTTCCGGATCGCCAACGCCAGCCGCGGCGATCTCGCAGACGCATCGGTGCGGGTGATCTTCTCGTGGCTGGACGGTGAGGGGCCGGATCGCGGTCGCCGATTCGAGACCCTCGATCTGGAACGCCGGCACATCACGTTCTTTCCGATGCACTGGACCGTCGTTCACGCGATGGACGAGACCAGCCCCTGCATGGTTGGGATGCCGCTCGCCTTCATGATGCCCACGCAGAGTTTCTCGTCCACTTCGCGGCGACGGCTGAGATCTACTCGCAGGAGGTGCGGGCGAGGACCTCATACGTGTCCGAGGAAGTGATCTTCGACGCTCGTTTCGCGAACATCCTGGAGGAGGAGTCCGGCAACGCGAGCATCGACGTTCGCCGGATCGGCGAGGTCGAAAGGGTCGCCTGAGTCACAGGGCAACCTGGGCACAGGGACGCTCTTACGTGTTCCGGCTTGGCAGCTGAGTCGAGCGTGCTTTGGTCTCTGAGCCTATATTGATGTTACTCCCCTCGCCCCGGCCCGGAGGGAAGCGCGTGGCTCATTTCCTGGAGCGCCCGCTGGCGCGCGTCGCCGACCGCCTTTTGCTCTGAGCCTATGGAAACAGAATCTCATCCCAGGCTCGTGGCCACGCTGGACGGCCTGATCAACTGGGCCCGTCGCAACTCGATTCGGGTCATGCCGTTCAACACTGCGTGCTGCGGGATAGAGTTCATGGCCGCGTTCGCATCGCGTTATGACCTCGCACGCTTCGGAATGGAATGGCTGGCCTTCAGCCCGCGCCAGGCCGACGTGATGGTCGTGGGGGGACGCGTCCCTTACAAGATTGCGCCTGTTGTTCGACGAATCTGGGACCAGATGCCTCAGCCCAAGTGGAGCATTGCGATGGGCGCGTGCGCCTGCTCGGGGGGAATGTTCGACAACTACGCCGTCGTGCAGGGCGTCGACTCCATCATTCCGGTGGACGTATACGTACCGGGCTGCCCACCGCGCCCGGAGAATCTGATCTATGGCCTCATGATGATCCAGGAGAAGATCAAGGGCGAGTCTATCCGGAACCCGTTGCTTCGCGGTGAGAGTCCCGCCGCCGCCGGACAACCGAACTTTCCGCCCGAGACGATTGAGCTCTTGGCACAGCCCTTCGGGAATTCAACCCGTCAGAATCGGATCAGCGGAATCGAACCGACGTCTGCCGCCCAACGACCGCGAGATCGGCGCGAAGGACGCCTCGAGCACCAGGAGTGATCTTCGGCGGATCGGACGCGGCGCGAATCGAGTGAGCTGGAGCTCGCTGATGTCATTCACCGTCTATCTGATCTCGGCATGCCTGCTGCTGGGAGCCGCAGTGGTCATCTTCCGGGTGCTCGTCCGGCGCGGCTACCGGCGTACGGGACGCCTGACGCCCCTTTTCAGCCTGCTCGAATGGGTAGCCGTCCTCCTCTGGGTAGGGTTCGCGTGGGCGAACCGCCCCCCGGACTGGCCCGTGCAGCACGTCAGCGAGCCGCTTCGCGCCATTGGGTGGTCTCTATTCTCAGCCGGGTGGGCAGGGTGCGCGGTCGCTTTCGCCAGTCTCGGGGTCCGCCGTTCTCACGGTCTGCGGTCCGACCGGCTGGTTACCACAGCGTTCTACGGCGCGACGCGGAATCCCCAGATCGTGGCCTTCATTGCGGCGATGCTCGGCTACGTAATGCTGTGGCCTACTTGGCGCACCCTGGGATCGTTTCTGCTGGTCGGGGTTATCGTCCACCTGATGGTCATGACGGAAGAGGAGCACCTGCGAGACGTATTCGGGTCAGAGTATGGGCAATACTGCGAGCGCGTTCCGCGGTACGTGGGGATTCGGAGGCGGGATGGCGATCTGCCTACTCGAACCGGACACCGACCTCGCCGACGTACTCCGTGAGGTACCGCAGCAGTGACACGATGAAGAAGGCGACACCCGTCATTTCGAGCCCTTCTTCCACCGCCGTAAACCCTGTCGCCGGCCAATTCGGCCCCTGGCTCGTGCCTCCGATCGTGACGTCAGCGATGAGTTCCATGCCCATGGCTCCGCCGAGAAACAGCGCCGCCGACAGCAGAAACAGACGGCGATACCTCGGGTCCAGGTCCAGCAGGAAGCGAAGGAACGCGGCACCGATGATCAGCATCAGGATGCCAAAGGGTACGATCCACAGCCAGTTCCCGGTATCGAAGCCGGGCATGCGATACAGCAGTTCATGGATCTGCGTCGCCTCATCGAGTGCCATCAACAGGAAGCCGAATCCCAGGCCGAGCCAACCCCACCGGTGTCGGTCTCCGTCACCGTACTTGAGCCTCGCGATCAACAGCAACAGGACCCCGGCCAGAAGAAGGCCCACAGCCGAATAGAAGGCCGGGATGTTGCCCTCGCCGCCGAGATCAAAACGGGGTTTGAGGCCGTACACCTGTCCCATGCCGAGCTCGAGCCGTCCGAAATAGAGGACGAGATGCGCGGCCAGTAGGAACCCGATGATCGCCGCGAGTACGCCGCCGACGGTTGTCGCCCGAATCGTGATCCGCCTCACCGGCCGATCCGGGGGCACGCAGACAGGATCGTCACGACTCAATCCGTCCTCACGTCCCGCCGCCAGTCCTGCTCCAGCAGCTTCTGAAACCGCGGGTCGTCCCGGAGCGGGTCGTACAGCGGATCGAGCAGCAGGCGCCCCGGGCCCAGGTAAGAGGGGATCGTGGCCAGATGCCCCAACTCATCCAGCGCCCGCTCGTGCTCGCCGACTAGAACGAGCACCCGGCTGTATGCGTCGTTCATCATCGGTCCGTCAATCGCGTCATAATCGGGCCCGAACAGTTCGACGGCCCGTTCGGCCTCATGCAGCGCTGCGTCCTTCTCTCCGCGCAGTGCGTGCGCGTATGCCAGCATCACGTGCACGACGGCCTCGCGGCCGAACACGTCGAAGCGGAGCGCTAGTGGACGGGTTTCGAGCTCCCGCCGTGCCACATCCAGCAGTGAATCGGCGTAGACAACACTGAGCTCCCGGTCGCCGGCGTAACGCTGTACGAGCGAGAGATAGAGCTGCCTCTCGTCTGAGAGCGGACCCCGGCCGGCTTGCGGAAACCGAAGCCACTCAGCCGGTTCGAGTCCGCCGACGGATCTCAGAGCCTCCAGCGCCGATGGGTAGTCTCGACCCGCCAGCGCGAGTTCGGTCTCCCACAGAGCTCTCATTTCCTGATCGACGAAGCCGTACGCCGTCGTGGCGAAACTCCGAGCAGCGGCGCTGTCCCCCTGCAGCCAAAGGAGCGCCTTGAACCGCCATCCGTTCACCTGCGTGGCCGCGGGATCCATGCGGAGTGATTCCTGCAGCAACCGGTTGGCCCCCCGGATGTCCCCGAGGGCCCACAGGGTCGAGGCCTGGTTCCAGTAGAGCGTCGCGTCCTGGGGGTCGAGCTCCATCGCTACCCGTCCGAGATCTTCGGTTTCTCGCCAGTGGCCCAGCCGCCGGTGGATGTAGGCGAGTGCCTCGACGGTCTCGAACTGATCCGGAAGAAGGCTGTCCGCCGCGGCGAAATCCGCCAGCGCTCGCTCGTAGTCCCCCAGCGCGTAATAGTGATAGTAGCCTGCCGCGAGGCGTGACTCCGCCGAATTCGGAGCGAGGGCCAGGGCCCGCTCGAGGCTCTCACGCGCGGGCAGCGTATCAGACTCGAGGCCGGTCCGGATGAGCCAGGTCCGCGAGCGGAGCAGGCCGACCCAGGCCATGGCGAACTCCGGGTCCAGCTCGACGGCGCGCTCGAAGTGGTGCACAGAGGCGCGATCCTCGGCGTCCGTTCTCGCCGCGAAAAGCACCTTGCCCCGATGGTAGGCGTCGAGGGCTGCGATGCTGCGGGTCGGAACATCCCGCAGGCCCTCTTCCTCCTCGTTGCTGAGCTCCGCTTCCATCGCCCGCGCCACGCTGAGGGCGATTTCACTCTGGATGGCGAAGACGTTCTCGGCCGTCAGCCCCCGGTCATACGTTTCCGCCCACAGGTGCTCGTCGGTCTCCGCGTCGATCAGCTGCACATTGATCCTGACCCGGTTACCGGAGCGCCGCACCGCCCCCTCGAGGATGTGAGCGACATTCAGCTCTCGGGCGATCTCGGGCAGGCTCTTCTCGGTCTCCGCGTACTGCAGCACGGTCGTGCGCGACGTGACGCTGAGCGCCCGGAGCTTGTAGAGCTGCGTTAGGATGTCGTCGTGGATCCCGGACGTGAAGAGAACGCTCTCCTCGTCCTGGCTCATGCTTTCGAACGGAAGGACGGCGAGCGTGCGGCGGTCGGCTGGCTGCGGCGCGGCGACCTCGGTCACGGCCCCGGTCGGGGCAACCGGCGGCTCGTCGGCCTCCTTCACCGGTCCGCCGGATCGACCGATCACCCACCACCCTCCGCCGTACAGGAGCAGTATCCCGGCGAGAGCGAGGAGACCGGAAGGCCAGCGCCGGCCGGCGGGCTGCGCGACGATCGCCTCCAGTTCACCCTTCGCTGCCGGGTCCGTTCGGCGCATTCCATCGGGGGTCTTCTCAAACGCCCATGCCAGCACCAGCGCGAGCGGAAAGCCGAGAGCAGCCAGGGCGAGGATGAACGTGATCGTCCACTC
>JBDGWG010000029.1:0-52912 GCA_039585235.1 Gemmatimonadota bacterium
ATGCGCTACTACGAGGAGACGGAAGAGGGATTCCAGGCGGTTCACTTCCCGACTCTGTGTCAGCACTGCGGTGACGCGCCGTGCGAGCCCGTCTGCCCGGTGTACGCCGCTTATCACACGCCGGAGGGTCTCAACGGCCAGATCTACAACCGCTGCGTGGGCACGCGGTACTGCGCAAACAACTGTCCTTACAAGGTGCGCCGCTTCAATTGGTTCACCTATGACTTCCCGTATCCGCTGAACCTGCAGCTCAACCCAGATGTGACCGTGCGCTCCAAGGGCGTGATGGAGAAGTGCACGTTCTGCGTCCAGCGGATCAACAAGGCCAAGATGGATGCGAAGGACGAAGGGCGGTGGGTAGCGGATGGCGAGATCAGGCAATCATTTTCGGAAACTTGAAGGACCCGGCGAGCCGGGTGTCGCGGAAGGCCAAGGGCGCCCGCGGCTACCACATGCTGGACGAGCTGAATACGCGGCCGGCGATCACATATCTGAAGAGCGTGACCCACGCCGCGTTGCCCGAGGGCGCGCATGGTGACGAGGGACACGAAGAGACGGCGGAAGAGGCGCCGGAGCACTGATGGCGACTGCTGAAATCGAAGTTCCGATAGAGGGACTACCGAGTCTCGCCGACGCGAACAACGACATCAGCCGGCCGATCTCCACGCCGCGCAGGAGATACTGGCTGCTGCTCGGAATCTGCGCCGCGCTCATCGCGGCAGCAGGTGTGGCGTGGACCATACAGATTCGAGACGGCATGGGGCGGGCCGGGATCAACAACCCGGTCAACTGGGGCGTCTACATCGTCACCTTCGTCTTCTGGGTCGGCATCGCCCACAGCGGCACGCTGATCTCCGCGGTGCTGTACCTGGTCCGATCCGGCTGGCGCACCACGATCAACCGGACGGCCGAGGCGATGACCATCTTCGCGGTGATGACGGCGGGCCTGTTCCCGCTCATTCACCTGGGCCGGGTGTGGTACTTCTACTACCTGGTGCCCTACCCCTCCACGCGGCTCCTGTGGCCCAACTTCCGGTCGCCGCTGGTGTGGGACATGTTCGCCATCGGCACGTACTTCACGATCAGCCTCGTGTTCTGGTATCTGGGCCTCATTCCCGATCTCGCGGTGCTGCGCGACAAGTTCACCGGGATCAGGAAGAAGCTGTACGGGGCCTTCTCGCTGGGGTGGACGGGGTCGGTCAGGGACTGGGCCCACTACCGGCGCCTGTACCTGTACCTGGCCGGAATCGCCACGCCGCTCGTGCTCTCCGTGCACAGCGTGGTGTCGTGGGACTTCGCGATGGGCATCGTGCCGGGCTGGCACTCGACGATTTTCGCCCCGTACTTCGTAGCGGGCGCGATCTTCTCGGGGATCGCGATGGTGATCACGATCACCATACCGCTGCGCTGGGCTTTCGGCCTCGACAAGTACATCACGAAGTATCACTTCGACAACATGTCCAAGCTCCTTCTGTTCACGTCCCTGATCGTGGGGTACGCGTACGGCATGGAGTACTTCCTGGCCTGGTTCTCTGCCGACCCGATCGAGATGGAGAGCTTCAGGTGGCGAGGCACCGGCTTCTACGCCGGCCCGTTCTGGATCATGGTCTTCTGTAACGTCGTGGTGCCCATGAGCCTGTGGTTCAGGCGCACCCGCAACAGTCTCAAGGCGCTGTTCGTGATCTCGGTGTTCGTGAACATCGGGATGTGGTACGAGCGGTTCGTCATCATCGTCACGTCGCTCGCGCACGAATTCGACCCGAGCGCCTGGCACGTCTACACGCCGTCTCTGACGGAGCTGACAATCATGGTCGGCAGCTTCGCCTGGTTCTTCTTCTGGTTCCTGCTCTTCGCGAAGACACTGCCCGTGATCAGCATCGCGGAGGTCAAGGAGCACCTGGCACACGAGCACGAGCACGGGGGCCACTGATGAGCGGAATCCTGGCCCAATTCGACACCGTGGGCGCGACAAAGAGGGCGATCGAAAGCCTGAGGGCGGAGGGACACTCCGATCTCGACGTGTACTCGCCGTTCCCGGCGCCTGAGCTCGAGGAAGCTCTCGGCATCGTCTCCAGTCCGGTGCGCCGCTGGGCCCTGATCGGAGGTATCACTGGATTCTCGACTGCGATTGCGCTGACGGGTCTCACTGCCATTGCCTACCCGCTGGTGACGCAGGGCAAGCCGATCCTCTCCTGGCCGGCCTATTTCATCATCATGTTCGAGATGACGATCCTGTTCACCGGACTATTCGGGTTCCTCGGGGTCCTGCACCACACGAAGAAGCCGGGCCGCCTGCCGGCCCAGTACCGGACGGACTTCTCCGTGGACCGGTTCGGGGTGTATGTCCAAGCCGCTGCGGGAGCCGAGCAGAGCGGAGTGGAGTCGCTGGTGCGTGACGCCGGCGCCGTCGAGGCGGAGGTGATCCAATGAGCCTCCGACCGAAACTGCGCACCGCCCTCGCGGTTCTCGCGGCCGCCTCGGCTACATCGGCCTGTGACGACCAGGTGAAGTACGTGCCCTGGTTCGAGACCATGACCACGCAGCCTTCCGTCGAGACCTACGAGGCGCAGCCGCTGGCCCCGGTACCGGGGACGGTCCCGGCCGGATCGGCCCGTCACCTGGACCTGCTGGCCGCGGACACGTTGCTGACGAATCCGCTGGCGGGAACGGCGGAGGACCTGGAACAGGGCGAGATCCTGTTCGTTCAGTTCTGTGTCATGTGCCACGGCGAGACCGGAGCAGGAGACGGCCCGGTGGTCGGACCCAACCGGCTGCCTCCGCTTCCGACACTGAACCTGCTATCCGAAAGGGCCCTCGACCTGTCGGACGGATACATCTACGGGATGATCGCGAACGGACGCGGCGTGATGCCGTCGTACCGTCGCGTGCAGCACGAAGATCGGTGGTACCTGGTGGAATACGTTCGGAAGCTGCAGGAAGAAGCTCCTGCCGCCGAGTGAGCGGACGGACACCGTACGCACGAACGGATGAGCGATACTTTGAGTTCGCACGATTCTGATAAGACGAGAGAGCTGGCCCTCAACACGGTGTCCGGCCGAATCAGCGGCCTGGCCGGAGCTCTGTGGCTCGTGGCGATCGTCGTGGGAGCCATCGGCTTCTATCTCGCGCTCGGCCGCGCTCCGCAGCGAGCATGGCAGGCCGTCTGGTTCAACTTCATGTTCTGGACCGCGATCGCGCAGGCGGGCGTGATCTTCGGTGCCATCCTGGTGGCGGCCAAGGGGCATTGGGGCAAGCCGTTCCGCCGGGTGGCGGAGTCAACGGGTGGCTTCCTCCCGGTCTCTCTCGTCGTGTTCATCACGATGTACTGGGGCGCAGAGTACATCTTCCCGTGGATGCAGCCGATCGAAGGGCACATCAACCGGGAGTGGCTCACGCACGACGGCGTGTTCCTGCGTAACGGAGTCCTCCTGTTCTTGCTGTACGCCCTGAGCCTGTACTTCCTCCGTGTTTCGCTCCGGCCCGACGCTCCCCTGGCGGCCGAGAGACAGGCTGGCTGGCGGAAGAAGTACCTGGAGGGACTCTCCCGCGGGTGGCGAGGAGACGAAGAGGAAGCGGCCCGATCCAGGAGCATCCTGTCCTGGCTGGGCCCCGTGCTCATCCTGGCGTGGGTGCTGGTCTTCAGCTTTCTCAGCTTCGACATGACCATGTCGCTGATGCCTGGCTTCATCAGTGTCATCTGGGGACCGCTGTATTTCATCGGCGGCTGGGTTTGCCTTCTCGCACTGGTGGCGGTCATCGCCCAGCGCTACCGGGGCCGCTACCACCTGGACGACGTGTGGGGCAAATGGGAGTTCCACGACCTGGGCAAGCTGATGTTCGCCTTCGTGATCTTCTGGAGCTACATGTGGTTCTCCCAGTACCTCCCGATCTGGTACGGAAACCTGGGGCGGGAGACGATCTTCTTCGAGCAGCGCCTGGACAACGGCTTCGCCCCCCTGCTCTATCTGCAGATGGCACTCGTGTTCGCGATTCCGTTCGCGCTTTTGCTGTGGCGCATACCCAAGATGAACTCGCGGCACCTGTCGTTCGTCGGCCTGATCATTCTGGTCGGGTTCTGGCTCGAACGGTACATGTCGGTCGTGCCATCGACGTGGCACGGCGAGGGCATTCCGCTGGGCTGGATGGAGGTCTCGATCACGGCGGGCTTCCTCGGCCTGTTCGGTCTCAGCTACTCGATCTACGCGAGCCTAGGGCCCAAGATTCCGATCCACGAGGCGTTGATATCTGGCGAGAGGTCGCGGGGGCCGTAGCAAAGCACCGCCTCGCGAACACTCGGATCCATCCCCCACGAAGGGCCCGCTTCACTTGCGCCACTCGATTCCCCTCGCTACACTCGTTCTTCTGTTTGCGACTCAGTCTCAACTAGCCTAACTGCAACGATGACAACAAACACCGGACGCACAACGGCGACAACGGAGACCCCGGGGCTCGCGGGGGAGAGCACTCGCTGGAAGACGATTCTGAAGCGGGCGCTCCAAGTCAGCTTCCTGTTCTTCCTCCTCAAGGGCATCGCGTGGCTGGTGGTCGGCTTCCTGGCGTGGCAGGGCTTGACCTAATCAAAGTTAGAAGGAATGCATATATGACGTATGAGAGCACGGGGATCATGGAGATCCTAAAGGAGGCCACGGCCGAGCAGCACCGGGACGCTGAGCAGCGGCAGCTGCAGAAGGCAATGGTCCGCGGACAGCTCGCGGCGGAGACGTACGCCGCCTGGCTGGGCCAGATGTTTCTCGTGCACCAGGCACTCTGGAAGAGCATCGCTAGCCGCGGCGGCGACCACCCGCGGCTGGCCGAGATCGTCCGGGATGACGGTCTGCATGTCACGCACCTGCGCTCGGACCTCGTCGCATTCGAGACCGAGGCGGACGATGTCGCGCCGCTTCCCTCCACTCACCGAGCCATCCAATCCATCGGGCTGACATCGGAGTCAGACGCGTTGTCTCTTCTCGGCTACAACTACGTGCTCGAGGGCAGCATGAACGGGAACCGGTTCATCGCGCGCGCCCTGCAGCGGACGCCCGGGATCGCCGCGCTGTCCTACCTCGATCCTTACGGTGAGGAGCAGCGTCCAGTCTGGCAGGCCTATCGGGAGCGTATGAACGAAGCGGGCTTCGACAAGGCACAGGGGCAGCGAATGGTCACGGCTGCCAAAGACATGTTTACGTTCATTGCCGAGATGAGCGACGAGTTGATGCGTGGGGCCGTGGTGGCGTAACGCAGGCCTTCTTCGGGTCAGTCGCCCGCCGCGATCCGGCGCCAGGAGCGGGACGCCGGTGATCCGTAGTTGGTCACCGATGGAGGCCTGCTGAACCTGCTCTCCGCAAGCCAGGCCAGGTAGTCGCCCGGGGCCCGGGAAACGAGCGCGTGCTCGAACTCTCCGTCCGTCCAGTGGACCACCTGCACACCGCCCTTCGAATTCACCACCGCGGCACTTTCGGCCAGCGGCGCCCCGGACCGGCCGGAGTCGCGGGGATGGACCAGGCGGGTTCCGCCCAAGTCGTACTCGATCATGGAGCCCAGGTCTCCCCGAAGATCGCAAACCGTCGCCCGGGTCACCGGCGCCTCGTGCAAGGCCACGGGCACGATGTTGCGACCCAGCTCTCTCTCGTAGAAACCCCCGACCTGCCGCACGTCGAGCCCGGGATGATCGAAGTCGACGGCCGCGGTGCGCACGAAGTCGGCGGAGAATCGTGCGGTGTCGGGGCCGCCATCGAACCGGCTCGCCAGCAGCTGTCCGCCTCCCAGGAGCAGAACGGCGATGGCGGCGGCAGCGAGCTCGGCTCGTCTCCCCCTGAACCTGGGCCGGCGTTCCTCAGCCGGGATCTCGAGCAGGACGGCCGCGGAATCTAGAGACACGTTCACCTGCCGTGTCTCGTCCAACGCCCTGGCTACAGAAAGCCGCAGGCCTGGGTTAGGCCTGATCTCCATGCCCTCACCGAGGCGGCGCAGCATCCGTGAGATCTCGGCGTCACGCAGAAAGAACGCCCGGCAGTCGTCGCACCGGGTCAGATGATCCCTCGCCGCCTCTTCGTCCGGGACGTGGCTGCGCGGCCGATCCAGTGGCCACAGAATCTTCCGTACGCGCTCACAGCTCAATTCCACCGGGCACTACACTCCTTCAGCCTCGCGTTTCCACCACGGTCTGACAGGAGATAACGCACCGAAGCACGAATCGGTTCACGGAGTGGAGAGAGGGACCTCGGGTGGCCTGACGCCGATCGACCCGGGCTGGGTCGGGCCGAGGTACCGATCGAGGTACTCCAGTTGCCTCTGTACGTCCAGGATTCGCTCCACGCTGGCCCGATAATGCTCGCTGTCGCTGGCCGGATTCCAGCGCTTCGGCCGGGGAAGTCCGGCGGCCAGCATTGCGCCCTGGCGGGGCGACAGGCCGGAAGCGGGAATCCCGAAGTAGTGGCGTGCCGCGGCTTCGGCGCCGTAGATGCCGGGTCCGAATTCGGCGATGTTGAGGTGCAGATCGAGGATTCGCTCCTTAGACAGATGATCCTCGAGCTGGCGGGTAAGCATGGCCTCTCGGAGCTTTCGCGTCAGACTGCGCGTCGGCGAGAGCCACAGGTTCTTGGCGACCTGCTGCGTGATAGTGGAGGCGCCCCGCGGGGCCTCCCACTCACGGATCGCTTTCTTGACGGCCTCCTTCATTTCATGAGAGGAGAACCCGTCGTGGAAGAAGAACTCGGTGTCCTCGCTGGCGACGACGGCCCGCTTGAGGTTGGCGGAAATCAGATCGTACGACACCGGCTGCCATGCCACGGCGTCGCTCTCTCCCGCAGCCCGGCGGGCATCCTGGTACATCTCGATGAAAGCGGTGCTCGAAGGATTCTCGGTGCGGAGGGACACTACGTCCGGCCAGGTGATCCACGTGAAGAGCAGCCAAAGCGTGAGCGTGCAGGCGAGGACGAGGGCCCCGAGCCGGACGCGCCTCCGCCAGGTGGCCTCTGGCTCAGAGCCCGCCTCGGTCGGATACTCGGCCTCGTCCGACGCTGGCGCTGCTTCGTCCTGCTCCTCGGCTACGGGATCGACAGGCTCGCTATCGGCCTGCCGAGGCTCGTCCTCCACGTGTCCTCCAGTTGCAGAACTCCGCGACCCTCGCTCCCTATAACACGCTACTCTTTCTGGCTACGCGACTCCACCCCCGCTAGGTTGCGACCTTCACGATCCGCGACCCGAAATGCTCCTGCTCAGCCTGTCGATCGCCGGGCCGGCTGCCGCCCAGGATCCGTTCGGTCCGCCCCGCGAGGTCAAGATCGGTCTCCTCATGACGGACATGACCGAGGTCAGAGGAGCCGAGCAGTCGTTCTCGGCGGACGTGTTCATGCTGGCGACCTGGCACGATCCGGATCTCGCTGGCGGCTCAGACGCCATTCGCACTCTGGACTACGACGAGGTATGGCATCCGACTCTTCTCATCTACAATCGACGGTCGGTCACGGAATCGATGCCGGAAGAGGTAATGGTCCGCCCGGACGGCACTGTGACCTACCTGCAAAGGTACACCGGGGACTTCTCCGCCCCGATGAACCTGCGCGAGTTCCCGAGGGACCGGCAGGAGTTCTTCGTCTGGCTCGTGGCTCCCACACGTGCCGGAGCCAATGTCACGCTCGTGCCGGACGACTCGATCGTGGCGCTCCGGACGGAAGAGCTCTCCATCAGTGACTGGAAGGTGGGCGAGGCCAGCCTCACCGTGGAGGCGTTCCAGGTGGCCCCCGGTGCGCCCTTGAACCCCGGGATCAAGCTCAGCTTTCCGGCAAGCCGGCGGGTGACGTACTACACGATCCAGGTGCTGATCCCGCTCGTGGCGATCGTGATGATGGCCTACGCGGTGTTCTGGATCGCGCCCACCGTGGTACCGACGCGGGTGGGAGTGGTGGTGACGACAATGCTGACGCTCATCGCGTACCGCTTCATGCTGGCCAACCACGTCCCGCGCCTTTCGTACCTGACCCGTCTCGACTGGTTCATGCTGGGAGCGACGGTCCTGTTGGTCCTCACGCTGTTCAGCATGGCCGGTACCTCCTACCTGGTGAGCCGCGAGCAGGAATCCATCGTCAAGAAGATCGACCGCGCTGGACGGCTGCTGTATCCGCTCGTTTTCGCGACCTATTCGCTGATCGTGTGGCTGGGATAGAGGGCTCCTGACTGATCGGTTCCGGACGTCCGAATCCCGGATGCGCACAACACCGCCGCCCTGACTTCTTTCTCTCGAATCTTCTACCTGCAAGTTTTGCAGACAGTTATCCGAATATGCGGGGTTCGGTACGAACGTTGCTTTAGTTACACTGTCTTAAGACGGGTCCGAACCAGTGAGATCCGTGAGCCAGAAAGGGGCGGAGAGCGACGGCTCTCCCATTGTGCAGGGAGGTGCGGTGCAGGCTCTGATTCAGGACATTCGATACGCATTCCGCAGTCTCCGGAAGACTCCGGGATTCACCTTCGTCGCCGTCATCACGCTCGGCCTGGGAATCGGCGCCAACACGACAATGTTCAGCGTCGTGAACGGCGTGCTGCTGAAGCCACTACCGTACGAGCAGCCCGACCGCCTGGTGAACATCTGGGTGGATCTCGGCGTCGGAAACCAGTCTCTGCCCGCGGTGCACCCGGGCGACTTTCGCGACTATCAGGCGAGGGCCGAGTTGTTCGAGGACTTCGCCGCTGCCTCCGGAGGGACCTTCCGCACGGGAGCCGGAATCCTCACTGGAGACGGGAAACCGGAGCAGGTGGACGTGTCCGTCGTGACGGCGAATTTCTTCCCGCTGCTCGGGGTCGAGCCTGCCGTGGGCCAGTACTTCGACGAGGATGACGAATTGATCGGCGGTGCGGAGGTCGCGGTGATCACGCACAAGCTGTGGCGCCGGCGATTCGGGTCGGATCCGTCCATCGTGGGCAGCACGGTGACGATGGACGGCGTGGGAACGACGGTCGTCGGGGTCCTGCCGCCTGAATTCAAGATGCATCTTCCGGCCGAGGCGTTCCTGTTCAAGGACTCCGAGATGTACAAGCCTCTGCGGATGGACTGGAACAACCTACCTCCCCGGAACTACACGTCGTTCACTGTCTTCGGACGACTGAAGCCTGGCGTGACGATCGCCCAGGCGCAGGACGAGATGAGCCGCATCCAGCGCGAGCTGCGGGCCGAGCACCCGGTACACGAGACCTCGGACATGCGAATCCGAGTGATCCCGCTGCACGGAGACATCGTGAAGCACTCTCGCAGTGGTTTGATAGTGCTTCTGGGCGCGGTGGGGTTCGTGCTTCTGATCGCGTGCGCCAACGTGGGGCACCTGATTCTCGCGCGGGGCATGTCACGGGAGCGGGAGTTCGCGCTCCGAGCCTCCGTAGGAGCGACGCCGGGACGGTTGGTGCGGCAGATGCTAACCGAGAGCGTGGCCCTCGCGCTGTTCGGGGGCATATTGGGTGTAGGTCTCACCATGTGGGGCATCGCTCTCCTGCGCCTCTTGAGCCCGGCCAATCTTCCGCGGCTGGACTCGGTGGTCGTGGACACGACGGTTCTGGGCTTTGCCGGCGTCGCGGTCATGGTGACCGCGATCCTGTTCGGGCTCTATCCCGCGATCCGGGCCTCGCGGCGACACCTGTTCGATAGCCTGCGGGTCGGCGGCAAGATGACCGCATCTCTCGGACAGCTCCGTCTTCGAAACTTCCTGATCGTTGCTGAGGTGGCACTATCGCTCGTGCTCCTGATCGGGACCGGCCTGATGCTGCGCAGCTTCCTGGCGCTTCAGGAGGTTCGGCCCGGGTTTGAGCCGGCGAACGTGATGACGTTCTCGCTGACACTACCGCGCGCCGAGTACGCGAACGCCAGGGAGCGCTCGGTCTTCTTCCAGGAGATTCGGGACGCGCTCACAGGGCTGCCGGGTGCCGAGCAGGTCGGCATCACCTCGAAGCTGCCGCTCACAGGAACGGGTCCCCTGCTCCCGTTCGCATACGACGAGGAGACGGCCACGAACTGGGAGAGCGCTACGGCCGACATCCGTGGGGTCAGTCCCGATTACTTCGAGGCCGTGGGAACGCGCCTTCTGGCCGGCCGCATGTTCAGCTACTCCGACGGAGGTCCTGACGGCTCGCCGGTGATCATCATCGACGAGACCCTGGCCGAGCTCGCGTGGCCAGGCGAAGACGCGGTCGGGAAGCAGCTGCAGATTCAGCCGAGCGGTAACGACAACCCGTACGCCGAGGTGATCGGGGTGGTCGAGCACGTGCGGATGCACGACCTCAGGCGCGACGTCAGGGCACAGTTCTACTTCCCCATGACGCAGTTCGCGCCATTCGAGGCGAGCATCGCCGTTCGCTCCAGCGTCGAGCCGGCCAGCCTCTCGAACATGATCATCGATCAGATCGAAGCGCTCGACCCCGACCTTCCGGTCAACGATGTGCTGCCGATGGAGGCCTACGTGAATGACGGGATGGCCCAGTCGCGCTTCAGCCTGTTCATCATGGGCCTGTTCGCGCTTATGGCCCTCACCCTCACGGCAGTCGGAATCTACGGCGTCATCGCCTACTCCGTGAGCCAGCGGACCAAGGAAATCGGGATTCGGATGGCGCTGGGCGAAGGTCCGAAACGCATCCAGAACCTGGTCGTTGTGCGCGGGCTCAAGTTGATCATGGCGAGCGTGGTCGTGGGCCTTGTCTCGGCGGTCGCGCTGTCGCGCGTCCTGTCGAACCTGCTCTTCGGGGTGAGCGCCACGGATCCGCTGACTTTCGCGGCCCTGTCGGCGGTGCTGATCGTCGTGGCCCTGGCCGCCTCCTGGGTGCCCGCCTTCCGGGCTACACGAATCGACCCGCTCGACGCGCTGCGTACGGAATAGGAAACGCAGCGCCTACCTCTTGATCTGCGATACGATCAGCGGCCGGGGGTCCTGAGTGACTCCCGGCCGACTGGCTTCCCGGGCGAGCCTCCTCCCCCTTGGGCGACTCCCATGACGCAGTAGCCTGAGAACCGTTACTTTACCGTCCCGACAGGAGGATCAGAAGCCGGAAAGAGCTCTCCGGTGCGACAGTCTTCGAACGCGGAGGGACTGTACCATGGCTGGAAGATCACCGTTTCGCTCCATGCGTATCGCAAGGGTAGCCGGCTTCCTCGCGGCCCTGGCCCTGGCCGTTCCCGCAGCGGCTCCGGCCCAGGAAGGACTGGGACTCCTTAAGAGCCTGGAGAAGAAGGGCGTGAAGGGTCCGATCAATCCCGCCCTTTACGCGGGGGAATGCAATTTCAGTAACGTGCCCGGAATCGTCTGGTGGGGCACGGAGAGCGAGATTACGGTCCAGCGCATAGCGGAGCTGGCTGCACCCATCTACTGGTTCTCTCCTGACGAACCGCTTCTCCGGGGCACCGAGGGCCGGGACATCATGATGCCCGAGCACCTTCCGTTCCAGGACAGTGCCTCGTCGCCGGTCGTCTACTACCAGCTCGACGAGATCGTCACCCTCAAGGGCAACGTCGGCGAGTTTACGCTGAACCCGGATGACAAGGGACAGTCCATCATCCGCCTCGACCTGACCGGTCTCGTGCGCATGGGTTATTTCGCGTACTACCCGTCAGAGGCGGGGCTCGGGGCGCACCAGCACGACCTGGAGGCGGCCGAGTTCAAGATCGGGATCATGCGGTCCGACGGGGAAGTCCTTCCGCAAATCACACAAGCCACGTGTGAAGAGACCAACTACGTGATCGTGGTGACTCGGGTGATCGGGAAGGCCCACGGGATCGAGTTCTTCTGGAACATCAGTGAGGTGGACGCCGAGACCAAGATGCCGTTCACCCTCCTGGTGGAAGAGGGAAAGCACGCGATAGGAACGGACAAGAACGGGGATGGATATTTCACGCCGAGCTACGACGTGAACGTTCGGGTCAACGACGCCTGGGGAACGCGAGACGTGATCTCGTCCGGTGCCGTGCTGCAAGGCGGCTACCAATCCTGGATGACCAAGGTCAGACACCCTGAGTACCGGATCTTCCCGCCTCTGCCGGAGGACAGCCCTCTCCGCGAGAAGGTGGTCCGGATCAGGGGAGCGGAGAACTGGGAGACCGAGAACGCCGTGTACGAGCTACGAGTCCTGCCACCGTCGGATCTCGGGGCTTACGACGAGCACCTGCACCGGTTCATGAAGAGCAAGGAAGTCGAGGACTGGCCGAAGAAAACGGAAAAGACAGACCTTACGGGGTTCCTCGATTGGGCGCAGGACGGCACGGCCAAGGGGTCCTTCGCCATCTCGCTGCTGTATGACGGCGATCTCGGTTTTGCGTTCGTGTTCCCGTTCTTCATCGTGAAGAACTGGGAAGTGAGCCTCAGCGGTGGCTTCGTAATGCATCGCGTGTATCTCAAGGACGAGGGGCTGCGCGACTTCGGGTGGCAGGCCACGTACATGAATTCGGCATCACGCTGGTTCGACACGTACTTCGGGGCGGGCGTCGAGGTGGACGAGTACGAAACGCCCACGGAAGAGGACCCCAATCATACGGACACGCGAACCGACTTCGTCCTCGAGACCGGGTTCAAGTTCCGGGCAAACGTGGAGGCCATCAAGTGGCTCTCGTGGGCCACCCCGTTCTGGGGGTTCCGGGCCGGAATCAAGAACTACGGGTTCTCGAACATCGACCGGCTGACGTACGTGTTGGAGTTCGGCGCGGGGGCGTTCTAGAACCCAAGCGGCAGACCGGGGTGCGACTGCGCCCCGGTCCTTCGCCCCCACATCATCCTTGCCACATCATTTGGGCATCTTCCACCCGATTCCCTACCTTGGCTATCCTTGGCCTCGCTCGACGCCATTGAATCCGATCGCATCAGTACTAGAGAGGAGAGGGTAAATGAATCTCGACGTGTCGACAGTGAAACGCCTGCGGGTCATCCTCGGCCTCGCGCTGCTGGCCCTGGCCGTGCCAACAGAAGAAACGATCGCCCAGGACGAGCCGCCTCCCCAGATCCTGATTACGGACGTCAACGTCTTCGACGGCAGGACGGACGGGCTCATCACGGGCCAGGACGTGCTGGTGGAGGGCAACCTGATCAAGGCGATCGGCAACGACGTCCAGGCCCGCGGCGACGCGACCGTGATCGAAGGAAACGGGCGCACTCTCATGCCGGGCCTGATCGACGGCCACGCCCACGTGATGATCAACCACAACTTCCCGGTGGTTGAGACCAACATGGACCTCACCGACCTCTCCTACCGGGCGACGCTCGTGGCCAAACGGTTCCTGGTCGACGGCTTCACGTCCGTGCGAGACATGGGAGGGCCCACGTTCGGTCTTCAACGCAACATCGACAGCGGCGTGATCGTCGGTCCCCGGATGTTTCCATCGGGAGCTTTCATCTCGCAGACATCGGGCCACGGAGACTTTCGCGAGCGAGGCGACCCGGGCTTCTCGCACAACGTGCCCGGGGACCTGTCGAACTTCGAGCGCATGGGCATCGGCATGGTGGCGGACGGAGTGCCGGAAGTGCTCAAGGCGACGCGGCTCAACCTCCGGAATGGCGCCACCCAGATCAAGATCATGGGCGGGGGTGGCGGCTCGTCCCGGTTCGACCCGATCGACACGACGCAGTACTCTGAAGAGGAAATCTGCGCCATCGTCGAGGCAGCCGCCGACTGGGGCACCTACGTTGCGGCCCACACCTTCAACGACCGGGCCGTGGCGCGTCTCCTGGATTGCGGCGTGAAGTCGTTCGACCACGGCTTCTTCATCTCCGAAGAGACCATGCAGAAGATCGCCGCCGCAGGGGGCTTCGTGGTCCCGCAGATGTGGGGCATCTCACCGGACATGGCCAAGAACCCGTTGATTCCGCCGTACAAGATCGACATGGTCCTGGCCCTCGGCGAGCAGTTCAAGGACTTCGGGCGGCAGTTGCTTCGGAACGGCGTGAAGGTGGTCTTCGCCTCCGACTACGTCGGCACCTACGCCGACGCAGAGCGTGCCCGTCGGTACGAGATCTGGTGGCGCACGCAGACGTTCGACAGCAACTACGAGGTGCTCAAGCAGCTCACGTCGACGGCCGGCGAACTGCTTGCGCTGTCTGGCCCACGCAATCCTTACAAGGACGGGCCGCTCGGCGTGATCGAGGAAGGCGCCTACGCAGATCTGCTGCTCGTCGACGGCAACCCGCTCGAGGACATCACGGTGATCGGCGGAACCACCGAGTGGTTCGACGCCGACCCCGAGTTCAAGCTCATCCCGACCATCCACCTGGTGATGAAGGACGGGAAGATCTACCGCAACGAGATCGACGGCCGCCTTTCACCCGAGGCGGTCACGTTCTCGGACTACAACTACCAGGGGATCATCGGCGACTACGTGCCGGACAACTAGCGCCCGTCTTGTGAGAACGAGCCGCGCCATAATCGTCGGGGCGCTCCTCTGCCTAGGAGGAGGCGCCCCGGCGGTCGCACAGGATCAGGCAGCACAGGCGCCGGCCAGCGCGTCCGAGGTGGCCCGTGAGCTGTCGAACCCGGTGGGGAGCCTCGCGAGCCTCAACTTGCAGGTGAACTACAATCGGTGGGACGGTTCTATCCCCGGTGCGGGAGACCAGTCGACCGGGAGCATCGTGTTTCTGCCCGTGCTTCCGTTCAAGGTGGGCACTGGGAACCTGGCCGTCCGTCCGAGCTTTCCCGTGGCGGGCGTCCCGATCATCGACTCCGCGACGGGCGAGTGGGAGAAGGAGCGGGGCTTCGGGGACATCGTCGTCCTGACGAACTGGGGACGGAAGGAATCGTCCGGTCTGCTGTGGGGTGTCGGTGGGACGTTCGTCTTCCCCACGGCGTCGAACGACGTCGTGGGCGAAGGGCAGTGGCAGGTAGGCCCCTCTGCCCTGCTCGGCATCTTGAAGGACTGGGGCGTGCTGGGCGCCCTTTGGCAGCACTGGTGGGGGCTGAATTCCCGGGAAGGTGAAGACAAGGCGAACAAGGGCACGCTGCAGCTGTTTTACTGGTTCAGCCTGCCCGGGGGTTGGCAGGTGGGCGGGTCGCCGATCCCGACCGCCAACTACCTCAGCGTGGAAACGGAATTCACGGTGCCGATCAACCTCGGTGTCGCGAAGACGTTCATCCTGGGAACGATGCCCCTCAAGACGACGCTGCAGGGTCAGTACTTCGTCACCCGGCCGGAAGAGGTTGGACCGAGCTGGGGCGTCTTTCTTCAGGTCACGCCGGTGGTGAAGGTACCCTGGTAGAGGTAGCCTTAAGCGCTGCATATACAACTGGGAGCGACATGAACTCGAGTATTTCGATCCTGGCCGCGACGGCTGCGCTCGCGATCATGGGGTGCCAGCCCTCGGCCTCGAGCGAGGACTACGACGTCGTCATCCTGAACGGCCGCGTCATGGACCCCGAGACCGAGTTCGACTCCGTGCGCAACGTCGGGGTCCGCGACGGGATGATCGTGACACTCACAGGGGGTGAGATCGCCGGAGCCGATACGATCGACGCGACCGGCCACGTCGTCGCGCCGGGTTTCATCGACACCCACCACCACGGGGCCGGCAACCCATGGGGCGTGAAGGTGGGGCTGCGGGACGGGGTGACGACCCCCATGGACCTCGAGCTCGGCGCGATCAACGTGGACGCCTGGTACGCTCAGCGGGACGGTCGCTGGCCGGTCAACTACGGCGCGGCGGCCTCGCACGAGTTCCACCGCATGCAGGTGCTGGACGGCATGGAGATGGACGGCCCGAAGGACGGCGGGGATTTCGGCGCGCTCCGGAACGCCTCGTACGAGGGGAACGACGTTCCCGACTGGGCCGTGACCCGGGCGTCTCTCGATCAGCTGAACGCCATGATCGGCAACATCGATGAGGACCTCCGGCAGGGCGCCGTAGGAATCGCGTCAACCACGGGGTACATGGCCAACGGCGTGACCACGCTGGAGCTGTTCAACGTGCAGCGGGCCGCCGCCAACTACGGCCGGGTGTATGCCTCGCACGTACGCCTGCTCGGCAATAACAACCCGCCGACCGAGGCGACCCTCGGGGCGTTCGAGCAGATCGCGAACGGCGTGGCGCTGAACCAGCCCCTCCTCCTCAGCCACAACAACAACTTCGGCTGGTGGGAGGTCGAGGAGCACCTGCAGCGCCTCAGGGAGCAGGGGTACAACGTTTGGTCCGAGTACTACCCGTACACCTGCGGATCGTCGACCATCGGATCCGAGTTCATCAAGCCGGAGAGCATCGGCGCGCTGGGTCTCGACTACACGAACATGGTCGACCCGCGCACCGGCGAGAACATGAACCGCGACATCTACGACCGGATCGTGGCGGAGGACCCGGCCTACATCATCATTCTGTGCATTCCGGCTCGCGAGGAATGGCTCCCCATGTGGCTCGAGGTGCCTCACATGACCGTGGCCGGGGACCAGATGCCTCCGGTCGACGAGGAGGGGAATACGCTGACCTGGGATGACCCGTACGAGGCGTACGTCGGCCACCCACGCACCGCGGGCACTCATGCCAAGACGCTTCGCCTCGCCCGCGAGCACGGCGTGCCGCTGATGCAGGCGATCGCGCAGAACAGCTACTGGTCTGCCAAGCACCTGGGCGACGCGGGACTGGAGGCCATGCAGGTCCGCGGACGCATTCAGGAAGGCATGGTGGCCGACATCACGCTCTTCGATCCGGAGACGGTGACCGACAATGCGACCTACGTGATCGGAAGCAACGGTCTGCCGTCCACGGGCATCCCGCACGTGCTCGTGAACGGGACCGTAGTGGTGCGGGACTCCGAGGTCGTCGAGGGCGTGTCACCGGGGCAGCCGATTCGCTATCCGGTGGAGGAGTCGGGCCGGTGGGAACCGCTCGAGCGGGAGAGCTTCCTGGAAGACCTCTTGGCTCCCGAGTTCACGCCGGACATCGGAATCGGAAGCCGGTGAGCCCCGGAACAGCAGGCGCAGAATCCGGGTCGGCCCGCCGACCCGTTCCTCGCTTCGCCGCGCTCCTCATGAGCGTCGCGGGCCTAGCCCTCCCCCCCGCGGCCGGCGCACAGGAGGCCGACTCGGCGCAGGCCTTGCAGGACACCGTCCCCGCTCGCGCCAGCCTGGGCAGCCCCGACCAGGTGGACAACCAGCTCGAGAGCGACGCCCGGCCGAAGGAATCGCTGATCAGCTTCGGCTTCCTGGACGGATACTTCGGCTTCAAGGAGAGCCTTAGAGAGAGCTCGGGTTTCGGCTTCGGGGTCGACTACACGGCTGCCTATTTCGGGGCCACCGCCAGCCTCGGGGAGGACCAGGCGGGCAGCGGCATCCTGCGGCTGTTCGGGTCCTGGGAGCTGGTCGGGCGAGAGTCGGGGAACACCGGCGCCTTCGTCTACAAGATCGAGCACCGGCACCGGTATACGGACATCGCGCCCAAGGTCTTGAGTTTCAACGTCGGGTACGCAGGCATCTTCGCGGCCCCGTACAACGACGACGAGTTCCGGGTCACGAACCTCTACTGGCGCCAGCGACTGGGCGGTGGAGACTTCGTGCTTCTCGGCGGGTTTCTGGACGCCACGGACTACGTGGACATTTTCGGTCTCGGAAGTCCCTGGCTCCACTTCATGAACCTGGCTTTCAGCACGGGGTCCGCCTCGATCGCACTGCCCAACGACGGCCTGCTCGGCCTGGCCGCGGCGGCATGGCTCTCGGACCACGTCTATTCGATCGCGAGCATCGGTGACAACGCTTCGGACCCGACCGACCCGTTCACCGGATTCGACCGGTTCGTCAACGTGAACGAGTACTTCACGAGCATTGAGGTTGGCTGGACCACGGCGCAGGACCGGGCCTACTTCGACAACATCCACTTCACGTTCTGGCACAGCGACGAGAAGTCGGAGGTCGGAGATCCGAGCGGCTGGGGCCTCAACTTCTCCGGCACCTGGCTGTTCGAGAACCGGTGGATGCCCTTCCTGCGGGGTGGCTACGCCGAGGACGGCGGAAGCCTCCTCCAGAAGTCGATCAGCACGGGCGTAGGCTACCAGTGGATTCCGGGACGTGATGTGTTGGGTCTCGGGTTCAACTGGGGCCAACCGAACGAGACGACCTGGGGCGAGGGCCTGCGCGACCAGTACACGATCGAGCTGTTCTGGCGCTGGCAGCTCGGCTCACAGCTCGCGGTGACCCCAGACCTCCAGCTCCTCATCAACCCGGCCAACAACCCGGACGAGGGCTCGATCTGGGTACTCGGCGTGCGGGGAAGGTTCGCGCTCTAGCGCGCACGGCCGCATGGCCGATCGACTCTCACGGCGCACGCCCGCGTGGTTTGTGAAAGCCGAAGTGCCAATTGATCGCAATGATGAACAGGTGCTGGTCGGGAACCAGCTCGTTGCTCGCGCCCCGGTAATAACCTCCGCCCGGTCCCGTCGAACGGTCGAATCGATACTCCGCTCGCACCGACAGCAGGTTCAGTCTCACGGTTTCCATACGGTATTGAAGCGTCGCGGTGAAGGCACCGATCGTCTGGCGCGCGCAGCCCGGCCGACCACGGCCGTCCAATGGGCTGCCAGGTCACCCACAACGAGCCCCAGGCCCAATCGTGGCGCGGGTTGCCCTCGAGCGGTGCCTGCTTTTCCGTCCCCCATCCCAGATTGCCGATCAGCAGGAGGTCCCCGAAGCGCCACTGGCCGACGGCCTCCCCGGCGAACCGCCAGAACTCCAGGCTGGTCGCCTCCTGTTCGGGGCCATAGAAGACGTTTCCACGAAGCCAGGACTCGTCATCCACGTCCCACTGTAGCTGCGCCCCGTAGCTCGGCAGGTTGTTGGGGGACGCCAGGTAGTCCCATCCGTTCACGACGAGCAGCTTGCCGCGGACCGAGGCATCGACCGGATATTCGGCGCTCACGCCCCATTCGAAATACGGGACGTAGTCGACCCCGTAGATGCGCGTGTAGGTCGGATTACCGTAGGCCTGGAAACTCTCGTACCCGATGTGCCCGGGTATGAGACCACCCGTGAGGAGCAGTTGACGACCTCCGAGAGGCGCGAGGAACGTGACGTTCGTGTAATACAGGTGCTTCAGAACGTCCGCGGAACTGCCCGCTTCCGACGACACCAGGTTGTCGACGTCCTCGCCCGCCTGGACTCCGAGCTGGTATCCCCACCGAGATTCGCTGGTGGAGCGTCTCCCGCCCCACAGCGTGGCGTTGTTGAGAGCGACCCGGTCGACGATCGGCGTCGTTGCCTTCGTTCGCCACTGTTGGTTCTCGGGCTGGTTGTCGCTCAGCAGGTAAGCGACATCGAGATAGACGCCTCCACCGAGCCCCGCCGAGTCCGCCGTCTGCGCTTCGACGACGGCTGGCGCGCAGAGGGACAGCCAGGCCAGTGCCACGCCCAGGGCCCCGCCCATGTCTGCCGTCGTCCGCGAGGGACGGCGGAATACCGTTCCGCCCCTGGTCACGTTTCTCTCGTCCGGGGCATCCGGCAGCCGGCATGGCAACGGTCGAGGCAAGATACGAGGAGAGCAAGCGGTCGCGCGAGGCGGTGTCGCGATCCGGGCGACACTCGAGCAGCGCTGCTATATTTGGTCCAAGGTGCCAAATTCGGCGGGAGTCAGTGTCGCGGCATTCCTCGACTACGGAGGCGCCTGGCACGAGGGTCAGGACGCCCGATTCGGCGGCGCGTATGTCTTTTCGTGGCGGGAGATTCCGGTTACCTGTTACAAGGTCGTCTCACCGGACCGTCGACTGCCCGCGCTTTCAATCACGGTAGGAATGCTCGAGTTCGGACGAGGGCGTTCCGGCCCGCACAACTGGAAGTGACGGAAGACCAATAAGGCCCAACGAAGGAGTCAGCAAAATGGAAGCGAGTACTGAGCGGGCGGAAGGCGGCATGTTCCTGAAGTTGTCCGTGGAGGCGGCCATCCGGATTGGCGTGGTGGCGCTGATCGTACTCTGGGCGCTGCGGATCCTCACTCCGTTCATCGATATCGTCATGTGGGCGGTGATTCTCGCAGTGGCCATCCACCCCATGTACGCGGGTCTCGCTCGCCGTCTCGGCGGCCGCACCAAACTGTCGGCTACCCTGATCACGCTGGTAGCGCTCGCCATACTCCTGGTCCCCACCTGGAACTTCTTCGGCGCCACGATCGAGGAGGCGCGTGAGGTCACCGACAAGGCCGAGGCCGGCACGCTGCAGGTGCCGCCTCCTCCCGATGGCGTGCGCGACTGGCCGTTGATCGGCGACCGAACCTATGAGCTGTGGAACGGAGCCTCCCGGAACCTCGAAGCCACCATACAGCGTCTGCAGCCGGAGATGCTCGCGGTCGGAAAGTGGGCGGCCGGGGCGCTGGCAGGCCTCGCGGGCACGGTGCTCCAGTTCTTCGTGTCGATCGTGATCGCGGGTGTGCTTCTCTCGACGGGCCAGAAGGGTCACGACTTTTCCGTCAAGTTCGCCACCCGCCTCGCTGGCCCAGCAGGAGAAGACTTCGTGCGGCTGGCCGTGATGACCGTCCGCAGCGTCTTCCAGGGCGTCATCGGGATCGCCGTGATCCAGGCTGCCATGGCGGCGATCGGATTCATCCTGATCGGCGTTCCGGGCGCCGCGGTGTGGGCGCTCCTGGTGCTGATGCTGGCCATCATGCAGCTCCCGCCGGTCCTCGTGGTGGGCCCCGTGATGGTTTGGGCTTTCGCCACCCAGAGCACCACTGCGGCCATCATCTTCCTCGTCTACGGCCTCATCGTCAGCGGGAGCGACGCCTTTCTCAAGCCACTCCTCCTGGGCCGTGGTGTGGACGTCCCCATGCTGGTGATTCTGCTCGGCGCTATCGGCGGCATGATCCTGTCGGGAATCATCGGACTGTTCGTGGGGGCTGTCGTGCTCGCCGTGGCCTACCAGTTGATGATGGCCTGGCTCGAGCAGGACGCAGACCTGGGGCTCTTCTCGACCACGGGAACCGCCGTTCCGGCAGAGGAATAGCGCATGACCGATGACACCTCAGGCGCCACCGGAGCCGGGGAAGTCGAGCATGAGTCGGCGGCAACCGCCCCGGAGGCTCTCGTCGCGCGCGGACTGCGCGAGAGACTGAAGACGATGGATCCGGCACGCCGGGTCACGATCGTTGTGGTTCTCGTCGTGCTGGCGCTCTTCGCCTGGCACCTCGTGTCAGATCGCGCCACGCCGTACACCCAGTTCGGCAAGGTGGACGGGTACGTGGTGCCCATCGCGTCGCAGGTCTCGGGATACGTGTCTCGCGTGGACGTGCTGCTGAACGAGATCGTCCACGAGGGAGACACGTTGATTGTGATCAATCCCCGCCCGTTCCAGCTCGCGGTTAACTCGGCCCGGTCACAGCTGGAGCTGGCGGGCCAGCAGGTCAGGGCAGGGGTCTCTGCGGTCGAATCGGCTGCAGGACAGCTCGGAGTAGCCCGGGCCCGGCTCGACCGGGCGCAGCGCTACTACAACCGGGTGGAGACGATCAACGCGGCCAATCCAGGTGCACTATCCCAGGCGGACCGGGACCGGGCGACCACTCAGTACGACCAGGCCGTGGCCGGTCTCGAGAGCGCGGAGGCCGAGCTTCAGCGGGCCAGGGAGACTCTGGGCATCGCGGGCGAGGAGAACCCGGCTATCAAGGCAGCCGTCGCGGCCCTCGAGAGGGCGGAGTTCGATCTCGAGAACACGGTCATCCTCGCGCCGGGCCCGGGCGTGGTGGGCGACCTCCAGCTTGCGGAAGGACACTTCGCGTCTGCCGGCCAACCAATGGCGACGTTCATCTCCGCCCAGGACGTGTGGGTGCGGGCTGACATGCGGGAAAACAATTTGGGCCGGATCGATGTCGGAGACCCGGCGGAGATCGCACTCGACGTGGCTCCGGGCGTTATCTTCCGGGGACACGTGGCCAGCGTGAGTGTCGGCGTGAATACGGGAGAACAGGCCCGGGGCGGCCTGCCGACGGCGGAGACCGCTCAAGGCTGGCTCCAGGATCCGCAGCGCTTTCCGGTGATCATTCGCTTCGACGGGGATGACTCCCGCGGGCTTCGCCGCGTGGGCGGGCAGGCGAACGTGGTCGTGTACGCGGGTGCCAACCCGGTGCTCAACGCCGTCGCCTGGCTGAGGATCAGGCTTACGACCGTACTGTCGTATGTCCGCTGAGGGCGCTGCCCTCGACGTACCCGCTGCAGCCGGCGTCGTGATCGACATCGATAGCCGCCGCATCGTTCGGTTCGCGCTTGGCACGACGCTGGGGTCGGGCCTCGCCTACCTGATCGGGTTCGATCTTCCGTTCCTGGTGCCGATTCTCGTGGCCATGCTGCTGGCTTCCCCCGCGCCGTGTCCTAGCCTGCGAAAAGGCCTGGCCTTCGTGGTTCCCGTTGCGGTGGGGGCCTTTCTGGGCGTAGTCCTGACGCGTTATTTCCTCAAGTATCCGGTCATCTTTCTACTGATCGAGTTCCTGGTCCTGTACCGGATCTTTTATGCTCTCGCGGGGGGGGCGGCTCCCCTGCGCATGGTGTGGCTCCTGATCGCAGCGCTCATCATACCCCTGATGGGCCAGGCATCGATCGGACTTTCCATCGGCGTCGCATTGGGACTCGTCAAGGGAACGTTGATCGCCGTCCTGGCGGTGTGGGCCAGTTTCGGTCTACTTCCCGACCCTCCCACGGAGTCGAGTCCGGGAATCGGAGGACTGGACGGGAAGCCGGCCAGGGAGGTCCCACCTCCGGCCGCGCGAGCGGCGTACGCCCGCCGCACCCTGATCGTTCTCTTCCCCATAGTGCTCGCGTTCTTCTCCTGGTCCCTCTACTCCCACGCCGTCATCCTCGTCTACGTCGGGCTCCTGTCGCTCCTGCCGAGCTTCGCCGCAGGCTGGAAGCAGGGAAAGGGCATGATCACGGGGAATCTGATAGGCGGCGCGGTGGCGATCGTCTTCTACAACCTGCTGACCGTGTATCCGGAGATCACGATGTTCCTGCTACTGACGGCCATCGTGGGTCTTACCTTCGGAGACGTGATCTTCTCGACGCGTCCCATCGCGCCGACGATCAAGACAGCGTTCAACGCCGTGATGCTTCTCGTCGGCATGAGCCTCACCGGCTCCGGAAGCAACGCAGCATCGAACTTCTATGTGAGAATCGCGCAGGTCATGCTGGCCGTCGTGTACGTGGCGGCCGCATTCGGATTCCTCGAGTATCTCCAACGCAAACGGGTGAAGACGGCATGAAGCTCGAGATGAAACACCCCAGGTGGTCTATGCTGCTCGGAGCGGCGCTTGTGGCGCTCCTGGTCCTCGGGGGCTGCAAGCTTGGCCCGGACTACGTGCAACCTCCAGTGCCCCAGCCCGAGACGTACCGACAGCCGACCCCATCCGGCGAGTCGATCGCCAACGTCGCGTGGTGGGACCTGTTCCAGGACCCGGTGCTTCAGGACCTGATTCGCACCGCGCTGCAGGAAAACCGCGACCTGCGCGTAGCGCTGGCACGGATCGCGGAAGCGCGAGCCCAGGCGGGATTCGCACGGGCCGACCTGTATCCACGGGTGGACGTCGCGGCCGGAGCCGACCTCGGTGAAGCCCTCACGGATGAGGGCGACCACATACCGACCCGCGGCGTGTTCGTGGCGGCCGACGTGTTCTACGAGGTGGACCTGTGGGGCAAGATCCGGCGCGGCAGCGAGGCAGCCGCGCAGGAGCTCCTGGCCACGGAGGAAGCATACCGATCGGTCACGATCACGCTGGTGGCGGACGTGGCCAGCCTGTATCTGCTGATTCTCGACCTGGACAACCGCCTGGACATCGCCGAGCGGACCGTGCAGGCTCGCAGCGAGTCTCTCGACATCATGCGGGTACGCCAGGAGGCCGGCATGATCAACGAAGTCGACTTGAACCAGTCGGAGATCCTCCTGTCCGATGCCGAAGCCTCGGCCGAGGTGTTCCGCCGAAGCCGGGCCCAGACCGAGAATGCGCTCAGCGTGCTCCTGGGGCAGGCGCCCGTGGACATCGAGCGCGGGCTCAAGCTGACGGAACAGGTGTTTCCACCCGACATTCCGGTGGGCTTACCATCGGAGCTGGTGCAGCGCCGCCCGGACATCCTCCAGGCGGAGCGCCGGCTTGCCGCTCAGACCGCCCGCATCGGGGTGGCCGAGGCGCTGAAGTTCCCTTCGTTGAGCCTTACCGGGTCCGCGGGAGTGAGCGGCGACCTCACGGATCCCAGCCTGGCCACGGGCTTCCTCAACCTGGGCGCCAACCTGCTCGGTCCGATCTTCAACGCGGGCAAGAACGAGCGCCGAGTGGAGATCGAGGTCGCGCGCACGGAGCAGCTTCTGAACCAGTACGAGCAGACGATCCTCACCGCGTTCCGGGAGGTGGAGGACGCGATCGTGGCCACGTATACCTACCGCGCTGAATACGAGGCGCGCCGGCGGCAGGTGGAATCAGCTGAAAACGCGGCCGACCTGTCCTGGGTGCGCTACGAGGGAGGGATGACAAGCTACCTCGAAGTGCTGGACCTGCAGCGATCGCAGTTCTCAGCTGAACTCCAGGCTTCCGCGGCGCTGCAGCAGCAGCTCGCGTCGGTGGTCCAGCTGTACAAGGCGCTCGGGGGTGGGTGGCCGGTGCAGGCGGAGGTAGAGACGGAGGCGGACGCGGACTGAGGCGCCCTGTCACAAGCCGACGAATCCCGTATCTTGGGTTGTCCACGACACCCAGCGACCAAGGAGGCCGAATGCGTAGTACGCTCACCGCCATAGTGATGACGCTGTTGGTTGCGACTCCCCTGGCAGCGCAGGAGATCGTCTGCACCGACGTCGAGTACGACGCCGAGATCATGGCCAGCTACCCCGAGGTGCATGAGGCCTGTTTGGACGTCGTGGAGGATCAGGGCGTGCGGTACGTACACCTGCGCGCCAAGGTGCTCAACAACTGGATCAGCTCCATGACCATCCGCTACGAGCACGCGGACGGCACGTGGGGAGTCCTCAAGACGGTCACGCCGCCCGAAGGCTTCACGGCGATCGTCAACGGCAGTCCCACCCCCGTCGAGGAGATCCAGGAAGGCACGATCATGAACATCTTCGTGCCCGAAGGCCGGTGGGAAGTGGCGATGGCCGACGTCGAGACGCCCGCCATGACCGAGCTCACGTTCGTCCCCGTGGACGTGGCGGTGGCGGAGGAGCCGGTCGAAGCCGAAGCCGAAGAGCCGGTCGCGGAAGAGGTAGCCCCTGCCGAGACACAGACGGCGGACGCCGAGGAACCGGACGCGGGGATCTCAACAATCGTCTGGTTATTGCTGGCAGGTGCGTTTGTCGTCTTCCTGTGGCTCTACAAGACGAAGCGACGGGAAAGACCGTAAGACGTGGCTCGCAGGTCTCGGCCCTCAGCGATTGGCGAGGGTCGGAACCGCCTTCAGGTCGATCAGCCGCTCGTCTGAGGTCACGAGCTTGAGGTCGAATACCTGGGCTGTCGCGACGAGGAACCGGTCAGCCGGATCGCCGTGACGTAGATGTACGTTGCGTGTCTCGAGGGCTACTTCGTGCGTAACGGTCGCTTCACGTACGGGAACCCGCTGGAGAGCCGCAGCCACCCATTCGGCAGGCGGTGACGCCAGCCGTACCCGGCCCTTGTCCGCCAGGGCCAGGAATTCCCACACACTGATCGGCGATAGCCACAGTTCCGTATCTTCGCGTTCCAACGCCCGAGCCACGCGCTTCGCGAGACGGTCGGGTTCCAGCAGGCTCCAAAGCCAGATGTGGGTGTCGAGCAGTAGCCTCACGGACCGACGACCTCCCAATCCCCCGGATCCCCGGCCGGCGACACCACGTCACCGACGATCTCGGCCGTGTCCGCCAAACATCCCAGCCAACCCTCGGGCCTGGGAGGAGGAGACGGGGGCACGATCTCGGCCACGGGTTCACCGAACCGGGTCACGAGTACCGGTTGGCGCGTCTTCCTGACCCGCTCCATTACGGACAGACACGTGGCCTTGAATTTCGAGATAGCGATCTCTTCCATGTATATCAATTTAATCATGGTCAACAACTATGGTCAACTTGTCCCTTGTGAGATCGTGAATCGATGTCTGACCCTTAGAGTCCCGAGTCAACAGAACGTCATCCGTCGTCGACCCGCTTGCCGCTCGGGATGGAGTTACGTGAGATTGGGTCTGTCGATTACCCACCGCACCGAGCACCGCACGAAAGGAAGATCCTATGGACACGTTGACGCAGTGGATGAACCAGCCGGGAGCCGTCGGCTGGATCGTGGACATCCTCGTCCTGCCATCGATCGCCGTTCTGTTGATATTCGGCGTGCGTGCGTTCCTGCTCCGCTTCACCCTGCGGGGGGACAAGTTGCAGGGCTACCAGAAGGTCCGGCGGCAGACGACCAAGGTCATAGCCATTCTGGCCAGTCTCGCCGCCGTCACCGTGATCTGGCGGTTTCGCCTCGAGAACATGGCGGGGCGCACGACCGCGTCCACGGAAGGCCGAGAGGTGCTCGTCGACTGGATGGGGGGCACGGTCAACGCCCTCATCGCGACGGTGATCCTCCTCTTCCTGCTACTCCTCATCAGCCGGGGCTTTCGGGCGGCGGTGGCCCGGCTGGACGCGTGGAAGGAGGCCAGGACCGGCGTGAAGGTTCAGGGAACGACGCTGATCCGCCCGACGCAGGTCCGTCAGTTCGCCGTGCTCGGCCTGAAGGGGGTGCGCTTCGCGCTGACGCTGGCACTGTTCTACGTATATGTGCCCCTGATCCTGAGTTTCATCCCCGTCACGCGGCCGCTGGCGGGACAGGTGATGCCGGTGGTGATCGGACCGGTGCGCGACCTTGGTATCGCGGTACTCCGCTACCTGCCCCGCCTTGCGTCCGTAATCCTGATCATCATCGTGGTCCGCTACTTTCTCCGCCTGCTCACTTTCCTGATGCAGGCCGTGGGGCGTGGAGCGATTCACATTCCGGGCTTCGACGCAGAGTGGGCGGACCAGACGCTGCGTCTTGCGAAGATCGTAGTGGTGCTCGGGACTTTGATGATCCTATACCCGTTCCTGCCCGGGGCCGGAAGCGAGGTCTTCAAGGGTTTTTCCCTGTTCGTGGGAGCCCTGTTCACGCTAGGCGCCAGCTCGTCGGTCAGCAACCTGATCTCCGGGATCATCCTCACATACACCCGCTCCTTCCGGATCGGTGACCGGATCCGAGTCGGGGGTACAACCGGCGACGTGATCACCCGGGGCCTGTTCGTCACCCGCCTGCGTACGATCTACAACGAGGAGGTGACGGTTCCTAACAACGTGGCCCTCGGCGGGCGGGTGGTGAACTTCTCCGCTGCCGCGAATGCGGGCGGGCTGGCGCTGCGGGTCGCGGCAGGCATCGGGTACGATGTGGATTGGCGCCAGGTGCACGAGCTCATGAAGGGCGCGGCCGGGGCGACCGAGCACATAGTCAGCGACCCGGAACCCCTGGTCCTACAGCAAAGTCTGGGAGACTTCGCCGTTTCGTACGAGCTCATGGCCTGGACGGATGAGCCCAAGCTCTCGATCCGCACGGCTTCCGCCCTCCGGCAGAACGTGATCGACTGTTTCAACGAGGCCGGGGTGGAGATCATGACGCCGGTCGTGAACGCGGTACGGAACTCCGTGGAGCCAACGATCCCCGAAGGCTACGTTGCGGACTCGACCCAGCCGGCGCTGCGTTTCCTGGGACTGCAAGGAGGTACCGCGTGAGGCTGCGTTATCGTATCGAGCGAAGGTCTGTCCTCCCGGTGCTCGTAGGAGCCTTGTTGACGGCGGCCCCGGCCGCGGCCCAGGACGCCCATTACTGGACGCTGCAATACGGCCCGCGGTCTTCGCTCCTCGGCGGTGCCGTGATCGGGAGCGTGGATGACGTGAGCGGCACCTACTACAACCCGGGTGCCGTAGCGCAAGCCACGGACCTGGCGTTCGCCGTCAGCACGGACGTGTTCGACTACACGGGGATCGCCCTCGAGGACGGCGGAGGCAAAGGCGTGGACCTGGGCACCGCGAAGAGCGGACTGCGCCCCTCGCTCGTGGCGGGAACGATCACGCGCGACCTGTTCGGAGGGGCCGGCATTCTCGCCTACTCGGCACTCACCCGAAGCCGGGGAACCCAGGACCTCGCCGGAGTCGTGATTCGGGAGGGCGCCGAGATCCCGCCCGAGCTGAACCTCGATGACATCGTGGGCGGGGTCGAGTTTACGGGACGATTCAACGACTTCTGGGGCGGCCTCACGTACTCGCACGCGCTCGGAGATCACGTCGGCCTCGGCGTCACCTGGTATGGAGCCGTACGCAGCCAGAGCCGTACCGAGCGTTCCGGCGCCACATTCGTCGGCAGCGACGGCTCGGGGTTGTCCGTCGTCGACGAGGCAAGCGGAGAGTACACGAGCTTTCGCACCCTGTTCAAGTTCGGTGGCTACTTCGGCGTGGGAGCCATCACGGGCGGGGTGACGGTCACCACCCCCAGCATCCACATCTCCGGGAGCGGGCAGTTGGGCGTGAACCGGTCCACGATCGGCACCGACACCACCGCGCTCCTGGCCGGAGTGCAGACCGGCCTGCCGGCGGAGTACGGGAGCCCTCTTTCGGTAGGGGGCGGGCTGGCATGGCGCGTCGGACCTGCACGGCTGCACGGCAGCCTGGAGTGGTTCGACAAGATCGATCCCTATGTGGTCATCCAGGGTGACTCGCTTCAAGCGCAGGAACCAGAGGATCAGAGCGTCGTCCTCGATGCCGTGCACGAGCAGACGGACGCCCTGAACTGGGGCCTGGGGCTGGAGTACACGCTCTCGGAGACGTTCACGGGATACCTGTCGTACTTCGTGGACAACAGTACGCTGGACGATGACATCGAACGCGCCGGCCTGTCGATCATCCCGATCGACATCAGCACGATCACGATCGGCACCGACTTCGTCGTCCGATCGGCCCGGCTCACCCTGGGAATCGGCTACGGCTGGGGCAGCGAGATCGACAAGGAAATTACGGACCTTCTGCGGCAGGAGAACGCGAACTTCGAGGCCAGGTACGTCTACCGGAGCATCAAGCTGCTGTTCGGCTTCGAGATCGGAGTGGGCTGACTCTTACCGCTGGATCCCGGCGAACGCTTCTTCCACGATACGGGACTGGGCCGCGGCGTGCGCCGTGGCATAGCCCTCGGCCGGACTGGCTGAGGCGGGCCGTCCTGCGAAGCGCATGCTGATCCCATCGCCCGCCAGGGCCCGGAGCTCCGGCGCGATGGCCCGCCACGCGCCCATGTTTTCCGGCTCCTCCTGCACCCACACGATTTCCTCGAGAGCCGGGTGCCTTCGGATCAGGGTGGTCAACTCCTCGCTCGGGACGGGATACAGGATCTCCACACGGGCCAGGTCCACGGCCGGGTTTCGCTCCCATTCGCCCGAACCCGTCAGGTCGTAATACACTTTCCCGGAGCACAGCAGGAGTCGTCGCACCTCGGAAGGATCTTTCATCAATCTGCCGGCCGGCAGGACCGGCTCGAACCTGCCCGCCAGGTCATCGATCCCCGATCGTGCCCGCGGATTTCTGAGCAGGCTCTTCGGCGTCATCACCACCAGCGGGCGTCGGGCAGGACGCAACGCCTGCAACCTCAGCAGGTGAAAGTACTGTGCAGGAGTAGTGCAATTCGCCACCCGAATGTTGTCCTCTGCGGCCAGCTCCAGGAAGCGCTCCAGGCGGGCACTGGAGTGCTCCGGCCCCTGTCCCTCGTAGCCGTGCGGAAGCAAAAGAACCAGCCTCGATTCCTGGCCCCACTTGGAGCGACCGGCCGCGATGAACTGGTCGATGATGGCTTGCGCGACGTTCGCGAAGTCGCCGAACTGGGCTTCCCACAGCACGAGCGAATCAGTGGCGACCGAGGCATACCCGTACTCGAAACCCAGCACCGCGGCCTCCGACAGCGAGCTGTTCCACACCTGGAATTGCGCCTGGCCATCGCCCAGATGCTTGAGCGGCGTCCACTCCCGGCCGGTCTCCGCGTCGTGCAATACGAGGTGTCGCTGGCTGAACGTGCCACGTTCGGAGTCTTCCCCGCTCAGCCGAACCGGGACCCCGTCCGTCAGGAGTCCAGCGAAGGCCAGCGCTTCGGCGTGCGCCCAGTCGATCCCGTCCTCGAGAGAATCCCGCCGCCGTTCTAGCTGGCGGGCGAGTTTCGGGTTCGGCTGGAAATCGCTCGGCCATGCGTGAATCGCCATGTTCAGCTCGGTGGCGCGCGATCGATCGACTGCCGTCGGCACTTCGCGCCAGCCGGACTCTTCGGTCAGCGTGTCGTAGCCTCGCGGCCGCTCTCGTTCGACTTCCATCCCTATTCCGAGCGTGCTGCCGGCTGTGGGAGCACCGATGTCAGGATCATCGTTCCCCGCATCCTCCTCGCTCACGGCCTGGCGCGCCTCCGACAGGCGCTCGTTGATCGAGGCCGCCATCTCGTCGGCCTCGGCCCGCTCGATGACTCCCTCCTCGACCAGCCGGTCCACCCACAGGCTCCGCACCGTCGGATGTTCCCGGATCTTCTGGTACATCACGGGCTGCGTGTAGGCGGGCTCGTCGCCCTCGTTGTGCCCGTAGCGCCGGTAGCCCACCAGGTCCACCACGACGTCCTCGGAGAATTCCAGGTGGAAATCGATCGCCAGCTGCACCGCCGAAAGGCAGGCCTCCGGATCGTCGGCGTTCACGTGCACGATCGGCATTCGGAAGGCCAGGGCGATATCGCTGGCGTATCGACTCGAGCGGCTGTCCCGCGGGTCGGTAGTGAAGCCGAGCTGATTGTTGGCCACGATGTGGATCGTGCCGCCGTTCTCGTAGCCGGGGAGGCGCGACAGGTTCAGGGTCTCCGGCACGATTCCCTGCCCCATGAACGCCGCGTCTCCGTGCACCAGAATCGGCAGCACCGACGTGCCGAAGGCGCCCAGGCCGCTCTCATCTTCTTCCGACATGAGGAGTCCGCTCTCCCGGGCCATCAGCTCGC
Organism: Gemmatimonadota bacterium; assembly: GCA_039585235.1. Classification (GTDB taxonomy): domain Bacteria; phylum Gemmatimonadota; class Gemmatimonadetes; order Palauibacterales; family Palauibacteraceae; genus Benthicola. The sequence continues at coordinate 30,930 of JBDGWG010000029.1, forward strand.
GCTCCGCCCGGGCCATCCCCTGCACCACCGGGTTCACGTGCTCCAGGTGGCTCGGGTTAGGGGCGAGCGAGATCTCCAGCTCTCCCATCTGGGAGCGCACCAGCTCCCGGGCTCCGACGTGGTACTTCACATCGCCGGTTCCGGCTTCGGCGGCCCGGTCCTGCATCCCCTTGGACGCCTGGCCCTCGAATTCAGCCAGGATGGCTTCGTAGGAGAATCCGATGATGTGGGTGAGCACATTCAAACGCCCCCGGTGGGCCATCCCGATGAAGTACTTCTGCGTGCCGCCCAGCGCCGTGCGCCGGATGATCCGCCGGATCATAGGGACCATCATGTCGAGGCCCTCGATCGAGAACCGCTTTTGGCCGAGATAGGATCTCTGAAGGAAGCTCTCAAAGCCCTCCACTTCCGTAAGGACCCTGAGAAGGTGAACCTTCCCCCCCTCATCCACCGGATTCATGTGCTGGCCGGACTCGATGTAGCTCACCAGCCAGTTCCACTTGGCCGGGTCCTCCATGTGATCCAGCTCGTAGCCGATCCGGCCCGCATAGATCTCTCGCAGCTGCTCCACCGCGTCCCGGGCCGTTTGTCCCAAAGCCTCGAGGCCGACCGCGGACGAGGGGATCGTCTCCAGGTCCTCCCACGTGATGCCGTGGAAATCGGGCTCGATCGAAGGGTGGCCCGTGCGCGGAGTGCCAAGCGGGTCGATCGGGACGTTGAGATGCCCCAGGGTGCGCAGATCCTCCACCAGAGAGCCGGCGGCGGCCGCGATTCTCAGTTGCTCTGGCGCGGCCGAGACAGGCTCGATCTGCGGGCTGGCAGGGGGCACCGGTGCGACTGCCGGGGACGTGGGCCCCGCGGCCCCGATCAGGTCCGCCAGGGACGGCGGAACGACGCCCCGCTCGCGGAGAGACCGTTCGTACAGCTCCTCCGCCAGGCCTGCGTTGTATCCGTCCGCGCGGGGGTAGGACCCCGACGGGTGGTCGTCGCTCAATTCACTGTCCAGTCCGCTGGGTTCGCCGGCCGCGTTCACCGCTTCGAGACGCTGGCCGAAGGGCGATTCAAGCTACCGGATCTGTTTGAAGGCACAAGATCGGGAGGACTCAATCGCCCGCATCGTGCCCCGCTTCACCGGGCATGCGAAGAAGGGGATGCTCCCAGTCGTCCTCGAGCTGCACCGAGAGCCCGTCCGCCATCCGGTTCACGTAGTTGAAGTAGCTGACGACCTCACAAGCGTGCAGGACGTAGGCCTCACTCAGCTTCCCTTCCGCTCCATCCGGACCGATGCTCTCGATCCAGGGGCCGCTGCTCGATCGGTCCCGGTGTGCCTCCATCCGCTGTTCCTCCCTGGTTGGTTCGGTTTCGGATCGTGACACGGGCATGCCAACCTCGCAAGGAACGCTACGGGCCGGGCTTGCGTTCCTCCGATCGGGGAGCGGCGACGAGACGGGTAACGAACGGAGAGTTCTGTGACGATAGTGAGGAGGTGGGCAGGGGCTCTGGTCATCGTGGGGCTGCTGGCTCCCTCTGCATCGCCGGCGCAATCCGGCGGGTCGGAATCCCGCCGCCTGGCCGGCGGAGAGGACTGGAGGACGGACTTCACCCGCCACTCGGTTCCGCTTTCGGAGATCGTATCCGGGGGGCCTCGGAAAGACGGGATTCCCCCCATCGACCGACCACGGTTCGAATCCGTGGACGAGGCGGATGGGTGGCTGGACGATCGTCACCCCGTTGTCGTGGTCGAGGCGGGAGGCGAGGCCCGGGCGTACCCCCTGGGGATCCTGATCTGGCACGAGATCGTGAACGACGAAGTCGGTGGCCTGCCGGTGACCGTGACTTACTGTCCACTGTGCAACACCGCCCTCGTATTCGATCGCAGGCTTGAAGGTCGCGTGCTCGATTTCGGAACCACCGGCCGGCTGCGCATGTCGGATCTCGTAATGTACGACCGGCAGACGGAGTCGTGGTGGCAGCAGGCGGTTGGAGAGGCGATCGTCGGCGAGCTGATGGGAGCGCGGCTGGAGGCTGTAGCGGCGAATACGCATGGTTGGGCGACGGCGCGCGATCTGTACCCTGAGATCAGGGTCCTCTCTCGCCACACCGGTTTCCCGGAATACGAGGCGTCCGGACGATACGGGCAGAACCCGTACGAGGGCTACGATTCGCGGCGCGGGCCCTATCCAGGCTTCTCTTTCGGCAGGATCCCGGGAGACCTTCCCGCCATGGAGCGCGTCGCGGCCCTGGACGTCGGCGACGGCTGGGCGGTCGGCTTCGAGGCCCTGGCCAGGGCCGGAGCCGTGAACGCCGCCTTCGCCGGAACAGATTTCGTGGTCCTGTGGGAGGAGGGCGCGGCGAGCGCCGTCGACCGACGATCGATTTCGGGGGGCCGTGACGTCGGGCAGAGCGCCATGTTCGACCGGCGGGTGGGCGAGCGGATCCTCACCTTCGAGCGCACGGAGATGGGCTTCAGCGACCGGGAGACTTCCTCCACATGGAACCTGGCTGGCCTGGCCGTCTCGGGTCCGCTGGAGGGCGAGCGGCTGACCGCGATCGCGCACGGCAACCACTTCTGGTTCGCGTGGGTGGCGTTCCGGCCGGACACGGAGTTGTGGGAGCACTAGGCGGGACGGCGGAATCTGTCAGCGGAACCGGGCGCACTCGCCGCACACCTCCATCGGAAGCTCGGGGACCCGCGCGATCGGAAGGCTCCCTCCCTCCTCCATGGCTTCGTCCAGCAGATTCCACGCGAGGAAGCCGTCATCCGAGCGCGGCTCCAGCAGGACCACGATCAGCCGCCCCAGGGGCTGATGAACCGGCACGACGACCGTACCGGTAGCGAAATCGAGGCGCTCGTTGCGCCATTCTCCCCAAACCTCCCGCAGCAAGTGCCCCTGGTACTCCGTCTCGGAGGCGCGGGTCGAATCGGCGTGAAACACGGAACCGGCGAGGTCGGCGTCCGCTTCCAGGCGCGCCGTGTGCACTCCATGCGCCTCCAGCCGCTCGATCACGCGGGTGAGATCGGAGGGGATCAGATATGCCGCCGGCGCAACCGCGCTCTCGGTGCCCTGGAACGACCCGTAGTCGGGCATCCGCTCGACGTTCCGCTCGTCGCGCCGCCGATAGACGAGCTCCCCGGTGAACGGGTTTCGCTCCTCGTCTACCGCGCCGAGCAGCACGTCGATCGTGTCACCGCGCGTCAGGGAGGCGCGCAGCGCGATCTCCATGCCGGGGGCTGGCACTGCGTCGGCGGCCTCCACCGCCCGCCGAACGCGAGTCGCATTGGCGAAAGCGAAGTCGATCACCGCCTCGACGAATCGCCCGTGCGCCAGGATCCGGTCCTCGAACGTCGCGTAGGAATAGGCCTCGCTGAGGATGCCGAACCGGTTCCGGAGGCCGAGGTAGTTGGTCGTGAAGCGCGGTCGATGATCGAACGTGTACCAGCCGCGCTCGCCCTCCATCCCGAATGTCCCGGGCACGTTTCCGTAGAAGAAGAACTCCCAGCCGTACCGGTCACGTACGCTCTCGGTGACCGCCGGAAGCCACTCATCCCGCAACAGATCCGTGATTCCCACGTCCGTGGATGGGTGCAACGGCGGAGAGTAGGTGAGGTGATAGGCGTGGAACGTCCCGTTCGTGGTGTGAAGGTCGAGAGCCACGTGCGGGTCATATTCCTGCACCAGGCGGGACAGCGCGCGAGCCTCCGCCGATTCCAGCTTGGCGTTGTCCCGGTTCAGGTCCAGCTCCCGGGCGTTCGTGCGTCGACCCATCCCGGCCAGCGGACCGTGCTGCCGCGGTCGATTCCGGAGACCGATCCGTTCGTTCCCGTCCGCGTTGTAAATCGGGGCCACGAGGACGATCAGTGAGTCGGCCCACCGGTCATGAAGCCCCTGAGCCAGCTGGCGCACCAGGACCTGGGCCGCTTCCTTTCCGGCGACTTCGCCGGCGTGAATGTTGGCGAACACCAGGACGCGGGTGGCGTTCGACGAACGCACGGAGGCTGCAGAAGCGTCGGCCACGTCGCCGAACACGGCCAGGGGGAGGGCCCGCCCTTCCTCCGAGTAGCCGAAGGTCGTGAACCGGAGCTTCGGGTGCCGGCTCCCGAGAGCCGCCATGAACTCCGTGATATCAGCGTGTCGAGACGTCTCGAAATAGCCCGACCGTTCCGGCCGCGTGCGTGGCCAGATCTGGGCGGCGGCCGGTGTAGCCGCGCCCAGCCCCAGAGTAGCGGAAAGCACGAGTGCAGGGGTAGAGAGGTGCACGCGCATTGGGGTCCTCCTCCGGACCACTACCGGTGGAGCCAACGCACGACCGACCGCGCCGGAGTTGTCGCTCAACCTACCAGTTGATCAGTGCCCCACCGATTACCATCGCCGGAATCGCGACGGCCACAAGCCACCCGAGGAACGCCGTCAAAATGGCCTTGCCGGTATCGAAGTCGAGGGCCTGACGGATCGCCACGATCCCCGTGACGAGGAGCCAGATTCCGACGACCGCCGCGAGCAGGCCTCCGAACAGGGGAAGGGGGACTATGCCGAGGACCAGGAGCACGGCGGGCGCCTGCGCGTAGCCCAGGGTGCGCAGCAGCTCACCCCACGTTGCCGTTCCCTTGAGGAGCTTGTCACCGATCAGGTAGGTGATTCCGGCCCACACCAGCCAGCTGAACAGGGCCGCGATGACCCCGACGATGATCCCGGTTTCACCGTCGTTGAACCCGCCGATGCCGCGAGCGAGCGCCGCGATCAATACGACGGTCGCCGCCTGCACGGTGAGGTTCTCATCGTGCTCGACCTCTTCGTACGTCTCGACGTCCAGCATCGCGGCGCCCTTCATCCGATCCCACATGCTGCGCTCGGCCATTGTGTGACTCCCCTTTTGGTGGGCCGGGCCGTGCATCGCCCCGGCGCGATGGTACGGTGGCTCCCTTTAATGTAACCATTTGACCGTCAGGCAGTTGTCTCGTCAGCGGTCCGCGCCGCCTCGATTCCCGCTTCTTCATTCACCGTCATCAGGATCAGACCGCCGACCACGAAGAAGGCCAGCAGGCTGGATACCGCGACCCGCTGTCCGAACGGCACGACGAGCGCCCCGACGAGCATCGGTCCCAGGAACGAGGTGACCTTGCCCGAAAAGGCGAAGAATCCGAAGAACTCGCCCTTGTGCTTCTCGGGCACGAACCGGCCCATGAGCGATCGGCTCGCCGACTGGTTGGGTCCCACAAACACTCCGATCAGTACCCCGGCCACCCAGAACCAGGTCTTGCTCGGAGCGGCGACCGCGATCGCCGTCGCGACCGTCAATCCGACGAGAGTGATCAGGAGGGTCTTCTTGCCGCCCAGCCTGTCGTCCACGAAGCCGAAGCCCAGGGCCCCGAGGCCCGCGACGACGTTCAGCACGATGCCGAAGATGAGTACCTCGCTCGCGTCGAATCCGAAGGTGCCGGCGGCGTAGAGCGCGCCGAACACGAAGACCGTGACCAGTCCGTCGTTGTACACCAGGCGGGCGGCGAGGAACTTCACGATTTCCCGGTAGCGTGCCACTTCGACGAACGTGTGCCGCAGCTCGCGGAACGCGCCCCTGATGTCCACATTCGCGGTCTTCTCCTGCTTCTCCTTGACGAACAGGAACATCGGGAGGCTGAACAGCACGACCCACGCGGCGACGAGCAGGTTGGTGGCCCGCACGTTGAACCCCTCGGTCGTCGACAGGAAGCTCAAACGGGTTCCTGGCTCGATGAAGAGGAACAGCGCGAAAACCATCACGACCAGGCCACCGATGTAACCGATCCCCCAGCCGTACCCGGAAACGCGCCCGATCCGGTCCTCGCTTACAAGCTCCGGCAGGAACGAGTTGTACAGCACGGTCGCCATCTCGAACGCCACGTTCGCGATCACGTAGATCGTCAGCGCCTTCAGGACGGCGTGGCTGTCGCCCGGAGTGACGAAGGTGAGCAGGGCCGTGAAACCGGCGCACACCAGCGTCATCAGGATCATGTAGCGCCGGCGGCGCCCGCTCCGGTCGGCTACCGCACCGAGGACAGGCGACAGAAGGGCGATGAGAATGGCGCTCGCGATGACGCCGCGCGACCAGAGCGCGGTGCCGACGTCCTCGTTCGGGGCGAACGAGCGCATGAAGTACGTGTTGTAGATGAACGTGCCGACCAGCGTGTTGAACGCGGATATCGCCCAGTCGTACGAGATCCAGGAGCGGACGGCCCGCTGGTTCGCGTAGCTCATCTCTTGTACCACTCCAGTGAGAGATCGGCCGCCGGTTCGATCCGGTCCCTCAGCGCCTGCAGCTCGGCCGGATTCATGGGTTCGAACTCCCTCGCGATACGGGCGTCTGTCAGGGCAGCGCCGATACGGCCTCCGGCTCCACCTCCGCCTCCGGAACGAGCTTCACCACGACGTAGTTCTCGAAGTCGAAGTAGAGAGCGGCGGCTTCGCCGATCGCCTCGGCCGTGAGGCCCTCCACCAGGCTATCATAATCGAGGATCAGCCGGAGATCCTCGTCGTTCTGGTCGTACACGTTCAGCACGGACAACCAGAACCCGTTTTCCCTCAGATCCGTCTCGCGTTGACGACGCTGGATTTCCTTGACCTTGGCCAGGTTCTCCTCCGAGGCCCCGTGGGTGGCCAGGCTGTCGATCGCCGAGAAGGCCGCCTCGGTCAGCTCGTCCAGTCTCTCGGGGTCGGCGCCGAACGCGATCCGAACGCTGTAACGCTCTCGCGGCTCACGTGACCCGGACCCGTACGCTCCGACCCCGTACGTGCCGCCCATGTCCTCGCGCAGGATCTCCCGCAGCATGTTGCGGAGCACTTCGGTCATGGACTGCAGCGTGTACCGGTTCTCGCGGCTGAAGTCGAAATCGCCGGTGAAGATCACGGTCTGGCGGCCCTTCGGCTCGAGCCCTTTCTGGACCGTGCGCTCGACCACACCGGTCGGCTGTTCCACGCCGACATCCAGCCACGTCTCCTCGCGGCCGGCGGACGGCAGGGCGGCGAGATACCGCTCCACCAGAGGAAGCAGCTCGTCCGGATCGAACGCTCCCACCAGGCTGAACGTGAAGTCGCCGGCATCTGCGAATCGGTCGCGATAGAACTCGAGCGCGACGTCGAGGTCGATCTTCTCGAGCATGTCCGCCGTCGGGGGCAAATACCGCCGGTGATACTGCGCCATCACCGCGCCCACGGTGTCTCCGTAGACGGCTTCCGGATTGGCGCCGCGGTTCGCCAGCACGGTGTGCATGCGTGAACGGAAGGCGGCGACCGCCGTTTCGTCACGTCTTGGAGCAGTGAAGTACAGGTACACGAGCTGGAACAGAGTCTCCAGGTCCTTCGGCGAGGCGCTCCCGGACACCCCTTCGCGCAGCTCGGAGATTGACGGACCGACCGAAACCGCCTTGCCGGCCAGTTTCTTCTGCAGGTCCACCGCACTGAATTCCCCGACGCCCCCGATGCTGACGAGCGTGGCCGCCCACGACGCGGACTCGTAGTCCTCATCCGGCGCGAGCGACGTTCCGCCGGGGCCCCGCCCGTTGAACAGCACTTCGTCGTCCTTGAAGTCCGTCGGCTTCAGGATCAGTCGCGCTCCGTTGCTCAGGCTCCAGATCTCAACGCCGAGCTCCGGGATCTCCTCCCGCGCCACCACCGACCCGGGGGCCGGCTCCTCCGCGAGCAGGGGCCGGTCCGAATCGGATTCCTCCCACGGTTCGATCGGCTCGGTCTGCACGGCCCCGAAGGCCGCGGCGAGCGCGAGCTCATCCGGTACGCTGATCCCGTCCTTCTCGGGCGACGCGGCGAGGATCACACGGTTCTGGTCGCCGATCCACGCGCGGGCGATCTCGTTGACCTCGTGCAGCTCAATCGTGGGAAGGAAGCGGCGCGCGAGTGCGTATTCGTATTCGATACCGGGCGTCGGCTCGCCCTCCAGGAACACGCGCACGTACTCCGACGCCAGGCGCGAGGATTCCCGCTTGTCCCGCTCGGCGTAGGACCGCTCGTACGAGCGAAGAACATCGGCCTTCTGACGCTCCAGCTCAGCCTGCGTGAACCCGAAGCGCGCCACGCGCTCGGCTTCCACGAGCACCCGCTCCAACCCCCGCTCGATCTCGCCGTCCTTCACGGTCGCGCCCAGATAGTACACGTCCGACTCGCGCACGAATCGTCCTTTCCCGGAGCCGGCCCCGAGGAACGGCGGATCCTCTGTGGACTGCGTGATCTCGAACATCCGGAAGTTGAACATCGAATTGTACGCCTGCTCCACAAACGACCGGCGGTAGTCCGCGTGCGTCGCCTGCTCCGACAGGGGGAGCTTCCAGGCGACGGTCACGTTGGACAGTGTGAGCTCCGGGTCGGTGGCGATCGAGAACAGGGTCTCCTCGTGACCGGGCACCGTGACGGCGGGACGCGGCCGCTCGACCTCGGGGCCCGCGAGCCCATCGAAGTGCCTGTGAATGAGTTCCTGGATCCACGCCGGATCGAAATCACCGACCGCCACGACAGCCATCAGATCCGGACGGTACCAGTCGGCGTAGAACCGCTTCAGGGCCGCGTGGTCAAAGGTCTCGAGAACCTCGGGATCGCCGATCGGCAGTCGCTCGGCGTAGAGCGCCCCCCGGAACAGGACCGGGTATTGCTGGTCCCGGATGCGCGCCTGCGCCCCCTGCCCCAGGCGCCATTCCTCCAACACGACTCCGCGTTCCTTCTCGATCTCGACAGAGTCGAACGCGATGCCGTGCGCCCAGTCCTCGAGGATCTGGAACGCGGTCTCGACGATCTCCGTGCTGTCCGTGGGGACCGTCAGCATGTACCCGGTTTCGTCAAAACTGGTGTACGCGTTCACGTCAGCCCCGAACCGCATTCCGATGAACTGCAGGTAGTCGACGAGCTCCTGCTTCTCGAAGTGCTCCGTTCCGTTGAACGCCATGTGCTCGAGGAAATGGGCGAGGCCCAGCTGGTCCTCGTCCTCGAGTACCGACCCGGCGTTCACCACCAGGCGCAGTTCGGCGCGCTTCTCGGGCCTGTCGTTGCGACGGATATAGTACCGGAGACCGTTGTCGAGGCGGCCGACTGTCACCGCCGGGTCGATCGGAAGGTCTTTCGTGAGATCCGCGGTGAAGGCCTGCGCCGTGTCAGCAATTGCCTGGGCCTCGAGTCGGCACGGTGAGGCCGCGGCCAGTACGCCGGTCAGGCCGACCAGGGCGAAGGCCCGGGCGTCGAACCTGAGATTCATAGTCAGATGCATGAAGCTCGTCCTGTGTATTCAGTCAGTTCCAGCTTTTCCGCTCGCGGCCAACCTACGAGCCGCTGCACATGGCTGCTACAACAGTACCGGCCACGGTGGGGTCCGTTCCGGGGCAGGAAAAAGCCGCCGGCGACCCGTTCGGCCACCGGCGGCAGGATACTTCGGCTTGAAGCGGTTCGGCTCAGACGATGCCGTACCCGAGCATCGCGTTCGCGACTTTCACGAAACCGCCGATGTTCGAGCCATTGACGTAGTCCACGTACCCGTCATCCGACCCGCCGTAGATCACGCACTGCTCGTGGATGTCCGCCATGATCTTGTGGAGCTTCTCGTCCACTTCATCGCGAGTCCAGGCGATGCGGGACGAATTCTGGCTCTGCTCCAGGCCCGAAACGGCCACGCCGCCCGCGTTCGCGGCCTTGCCCGGACCGTACATGATCTTCGCCTCCTGGAACACGGCAACCGCGTCCGTATCGCTGGGCATGTTGGCGCCTTCCGCGACTCCGATGCACCCGTTGTCGACCAGCGTACGGGCGTCCTCGAGGTCCAGCTCGTTCTGCGTGGCGCTCGGGAATGCGAGATCGCATGGAACGACCCACGGACGCTTGCCCGGCAGGTAGTCGCAGCCGAAGTGCTCGGCGTACTCGCTGATCCGGCCGCGGCGCACTTCCTTGAGCTCCTTGATCCACGCGAGCTTCTCGCGATCGATGCCGTCGGGATCATGTATCGTGCCACCGGAATCCGAGGCCGTGACTGAAATCGCGTCGAGGTCGAGCAGCTTCTCCATCGTGTAGATCGCGACGTTGCCCGAGCCGGACACTGTGCACTTCTTGCCCTTCAACCCGTCGCCGCGGTGCATCAACATATCTTCCATGAAGTAGACCGTGCCGTAACCCGTGGCCTCGGTGCGGATCAGGCTGCCGCCGAACGCCAGGCCTTTGCCGGTCAGGACGCCTTCGAACTCGTTGCGCAGGCGTTTGTACTGGCCGAACAAGTAGCCGATCTCTCGCGCCCCGACGCCGATGTCGCCGGCCGGGACGTCCGTGCGGGCGCCGATGTGACGATACAGCTCAGTCATCATCGACTGGCAGAATCGCATGACCTCGCGGTCGCTCTTCCCTTTCGGATCGAAGTTGGCTCCGCCCTTTCCGCCGCCCATCGGCAGTGTGGTGAGGCTGTTCTTGAACACCTGCTCGAAGCCGAGGAACTTGAGGATGCTCTGGTTCACGCTCGGGTGGAAGCGCAGTCCACCCTTATACGGTCCGATCGAGTTGTTGAACTGGACTCGCCAGGCCCGGTCGGCCCGCACGTTGCCCTCGTCGTCCTCCCAGGAGACGCGGAAGATGATGATGCGGTCCGGCTCCGTCAGTCGCTCCAGGATCTTCTCTTTGCGATACTCCGAATGGTCGAATGTGAACGGGATGACGCTGTGTGCGACTTCGCGCACCGCTTGATGGAACTCGGACTCGCCAGGGTTTCGCTTGATGACCTTGGCCATGAACCTTTCGAGTTCCTGTCGGATCTCCGCATTGGCGGGGCTGCTCATGCTCCGTGTTCCTTTCGTGGTAACCGGTTGATCAGCGGTCCGGCACGCGGGCATGGACAGCGACACGTCCGGCCAACCGGGAAATGGCGACTTCTGTATCAAGAATCGTGCTACCATGAAGCGCCAGGAGGGACGCGCGAAGACCCGTAATCGGGGGCCCTTCCCGCGATCAGTCCACGTCCCGCTCCACCAGTCCGTGGATCAGGCGGGAGGCCAGCTCGGCGGGCATCCCGAAGTCGGTCGCTCGACGGAAAGCGGCGCCCAGAATTTCCAGCTCGCCGCCGTCGAACCAGACGCCGCCGCATTCCGGGCAACGATCCACGATGACGTTCTGGATTACTTCCTTACGCATCTCCGCTCCGTCGTGGTGGCAGCCAAGGGTCTCCTCACGCGCCGCCTTGAGCTTGAGCTCACAGTCCATGCACGTGGGCACGCCCTCGAACTCCGTGCGAGTTCTGCGCTTACCGCATCTCACGCACGTTTCGCCGATCGACTCCACGTCCGATTCGACGACGTGTCGGATCACCAGCTCAGAGAGGTCCGCGAGTGCCTTGAGCGGGATCGGCCGTTCCACCGGCTCGTAGGAGCGATGAAAATAGCGCGCCGGATAGTACCGAACGCGCTCGCAATCGAGATCGACGACCAGGTAATCGCCGGCTTCCGCGCCGACCGCTCCATGCATCGTCTGTACGACAGCCGGCTCCTTGAGCTCCGCTCCGTACACGCGTCCGGTGCGGCTGTAGATCCGCCACTCCACGATGTCCCTCCGGTCATCCGGCTCAATGGGGTCACCGCCCAACCAATACCGCCCATAGGGGTTATCGTGATCCTAACGGTACTCAGCCGCCATGTCACGACCCGGTCGGCCCGCCCGCCGGGCACGGTGGACCGAAGGGCGCGCTTCGGGACTTCCTGTCCCGTCGATGAGACGATGGAATGAGGCCTTGTAAACCTTCGTGGCCCGAATCGCGTAGAGGTGTAGCATAGGCAGATCGGATCCAACCGGATCTGACCGAAATGAAGCCCGTACCGGGAGGTCGATGTGACGGACGAGCACAAAGAACCCGAAGAGAAGGCCGAGGCGGAAGTGGACGGCGTCGAAGTCGAGGTCGAGGTCGAGGCGGCTGCAGAAGCGGGCGAAGAAGCCGCCGAGGAGGTGGCCGAAGAAGAGGCTGAAAAGGCAGATGAAGAGACGGCCGAGGGAGCACGGGAAGAGTACACGGTATGCGGCGAGGACCTGCTGAGCCGGGTCAAGGACCTGGTACGGGAAGGTAACATCCGCCGCATCACGATCCGCTCCGAGGAAGGCAACACGCTGATCGAGATCCCGCTGGCGATCGGGGTGGTCGGTGCGATGCTGCTTCCGGTGTGGGCGGCCGTGGGGGCGATCGCGGCGCTCGTGACGAACTGCACGATCGCTGTCGAGCGCCGGGAGGACTGACCTCCCGGCGTCCGAATTCAGGCCCGGGGCTGGACCGCTACGGAGTCTCGAACTCGATCGGGAGCTCGGTCCACGCCGCGACCCGGCGGTCCCGGCTCATGGCCGGCTTGAACCGCATGGCGGGCACGATCGCGAGCACCGCCGCGTCGAGAGAGGGATCCCCGCTCGATTCCGTGAGCAGCGAATCGGCGGCGCGGCCCGTCTCGTCCACCCGAATGCGAACCACGACCTTGCCGTCACGGCGCTCCGTCGGACGGTATTCCCTGAGTAGCTGCGCCGACACCTCGTCCCAGTTCTGGAGCTTCGGTGGAACTTCCGAAGCGGTCAGCGCACCGCGATCCTTCTCGACCAGCACCATCGTGAACCGGGGGGCGGCTGGAGCCGGTCGGCTCCCCAGCGGGTTCGGGGACAGCGTCGCCACCTGGAGCGCCTGTTCGTCCGAGACCGGCTCGGCCTCGGTCGAGCTGACTCGATTCGCCCGTGGAATGCCGCCCGAGAAACCGGCGGCCTGTCCCTGGACCCGGCACCGGCGAATCTGTGCCAGGGCGGGATCGCCGTGGGGCAGCGCCAGGAGGTCGCGCCGGTCACGCTCCGTCGGACGGAAGCTGACGCAGTTCATCCGGACGATGTGCACGACCTCGTCCTCCGTGTAGTCTCCCGTCGCCAGTATCCTGACGAGGTCGGCCTTCAGCAGGGGGCCGGTAGCCTCGCCCGCCTCCTGACCGCCGACAGGTGATGCGACGAGGGCAAGAGACCACACAAGGACGACTCCGGCCGCTCTCGCTCGCTGGACAGTCACGATCCCGCTCATTTCAGCCACCTCCACCAGGCGGCCACCGGCCCGCACCACACCCGTGGGATGCCAGGCCGTTGTTGCCGCTGTCAGAGCCACAATCCGCAACGGGCGTACCCGGCCTTCATCCTATTCCGTAACTAGTTTTACCAATGATATTTGTGCGACTTATACACGCCAGAGCTTACTGGTCGGACGACGTGTCCATCGTGCAAAAAGGATCATTGGCCCGCGTTCGTGCAGTAGAACGGTCTCTCCCGCTCGCCTGCCATACGTTGACGCTGTAGATGCAACGACAGAGTTTCGACCGGTCAGGCGGGGCGCCGTGCAGGCGGCGTCGACTCGGCGATCCAACCACCTGGAAGGCAATCGGGCTCGAAATGCCGCGATCACCATCCTCCACGACCGCGACCATCGCCCTGATCGCGGTCTGTGGAGCGGCCTTGTCGTGTGACGCGGCTTCCCGGTCGTCTGGCGACCCGGCCGCCGGTGGCCGGCCCCCCGAGGCCACGTCTTCGAGCCTCCCGGTCGTACCCGAGCCCGCGATCGCCTGGCGCCCGGAGACGTACACTGCGCGGCATGTGGATACGGCACCCCTTATCGACGGCTTTCTCGACGACCCGGTGTGGCGGTCGGCCGCCTGGACGATCGATTTCACAGACATCCAGGGCGGCTCGATGCCGCCCCCCCGGTACCGCACCAGGGCCCGTTTGTTGTGGGATGATCAGAATCTGTATGTCGGGGCGGAGCTCGAGGAGCCACACGTCTGGGGTACGCTCACCGAGCGCGATGCGGTGATCTACCGCGACAACGACTTCGAGGTGTTCATCGACCCGGATGCAGACACCCACCTGTACTACGAGCTCGAGATCAACGCTCTGGGCACTGTGTGGGACCTGATGCTGATCAAGCCATATCGCGACGGGGGCCCGGCGATCGACGCATGGGACATCAGGGGATTGCGCACGGGCGTCGCCGTGGACGGGACGCTGAACGACCCGTCCGACGAAGATCGCGGCTGGACCGTGGAGATCGCGATCCCGTGGGGCGTTCTCGCGGAGGCGGCCGGCCGGCCGGCACCGCCGGACCCGGGAGACCGGTGGCGCATCAACTTCTCGCGCGTCCAGTGGACCTCCACCGTCGAGGAAGGGCGATACGTGAAGCTGACGGACCCGGATACAGGCGAGTTCCTGCCGGAGGACAACTGGGTGTGGTCTCCGCAGGGACTGATCGCGATGCACTATCCCGAGATGTGGGGCATCGTGGAGTTCGCCGGGTCGGATCACCCGACCAGGTCATCCCTGGCGCTCACCGGGCCCGAGAAGGCGCTGTGGGCTCTCCGCCAGGTGTACTACCGGCAGCGGGAGCGGGCGGACAGTGGAGGATCCTGGGCGCGCGACGCTGCGGAACTCGGGCTTGGTTCTCCGCCCGTGGCGGGCGTATCCTGGCCACCTTCGATCTCGCTGACGCCCTCCGGGTTCGAGGCGACCCTCCGCCTGAGCGACGGCCGCGTTGCGCGCATCCGCGAGGACGGTCTCGCGTGGCTCTCGGACTGACCGCATGCACTTCTCGGTCCTCGACTGGACCATCCTCCTCGCCGTTTACGTGGCCATGGTCGGCGGGGTGCTGCTCCTCAGACCCTTCATGCGCAGCGTGGCGGACTTCCTCGCGGCGGGCCGTACGGCCGGTCGCTACCTGCTGTCCGTGTCCCAGGGGGTGGCCGCCCTCGGCGCCATAACGGTCGTCGGCTACCTGGAGCAGAACTTCGTCGCAGGGTTCGCTCTCACGTGGTGGGGTTTCTCGCAGGCCATCGTCATACTGGTGCTCACGGTGAGCGGATTCGTGATCTACCGATTCCGGCAGACCCGCTCCCTTACCCTTCCCGAGTTTTTTGAGCGACGTTACAGCCGCCGCTTCCGGGTGTTCACCGGAATGCTCGCGTTTGCCGCGGGTATCATCAACTTCGGGATCTTCCCGGCCGTAGGAGCCCGGTTCTTCATTCACTACATCGGCCTGCCTGATTCCCTCTCGATCGGGGGATTCTCGGTCGGGACGTTCCCGCTGTCGATGGCCTTGCTCCTCGGAACCTCCATCTTCTTCGTATTGAGAGGCGGGCAGGTTGCGGTCATCATCACGGACTTCGTGCAGGGCGTGTTCGTGAACCTCGTGTTCATCGTGGTCACGGTCTTCCTTCTCCTGCACGTGGACTGGACTCACATCTTCGAGGCGCTCGCCATGGCCCCGGAGAACGCCTCCCTGATCAACCCGTACAAGACCAGCCAGGTGGCAGACTTCAACTTCTGGTATTTCCTGATCGGTACGATCGGCGTGGTGTACGTCGTGATGTCCTGGCAGGGAACGCAGGCCTACAATGCCTCGGCCCGGAGCGCCCACGAAGCGAAGATGGGTCAGGTGCTGACCAACTGGCGCGAGAATCCGTGGAAGCTATTCGTCCTGATCGTCCCGGTGATCGCGTATACCGTGCTGCATCATCCGGACTTCGCTGCGCAAGCCACGACGGTGAACGACCTTCTGGCGAGAGCGGAATCGGAGACCGTACGGAACCAGCTTCGAGGCCCCGCCGTCCTGGTGACGATGCTCCCGGTTGGGCTGCTGGGGGCATTCGCGGCCGTCATGCTGACGGCCTTCGTGAGCACGCACGACACCTACCTGCACTCCTGGGGAAGCCTCTTCATCCAGGACGTCATCATGCCGTTCCGCAGGAAGCCGTTCACCCCGGAGCAGCACATGCGGGCGCTGCGCTGGTCGATCGTGGGCGTGGCGGCCTTCATTTTCCTGTTCAGCCTTCTGTTCCAGCAGAGCCAGTACATCTGGCTGTTCTTCGCCATCACCGGGGCCATCTTCGCGGGCGGATCGGGCGCCGTGCTCATCGGCGGCCTGTATTGGAAACGCGGGACCACGGCGGCCGCCTGGGCCGCGATGATCACCGGCTCCTCGATCGCGGTAGGCGGGATCATCATTCATCAACTCGTGGATGAATTTCCGGTGAACGGACAGGAATTCTGGGGAATCGCGATGGCCCTGTCCACGATCGTGTACGTCGCCGTTTCTCTGCTCGGGGCGAGGACGACCTTCGACCTGGACCGACTCCTGCACCGGGGGCGCCACGCCCTCGAGGGCGAGACGGAGATCGTCGATGCGGCCCCACTGCGCGGGTGCAGAATCCTCGGGATGGGACGTGAATTCACGCGCGGCGATCGAACCCTGTACGTCGTCACATACGCCTGGGTCGGAGGCTGGACGCTCCTGTTCATCGCGGGGACAGTGATCAATCTGACCCGTGACGTGGGGGACGCGGCGTGGGCCCACTTCTGGCAGGGGTACGTGTACCTCATGGTCGTCGTCTCGGGTATCGTCACTCTATGGTTCGCGGTCGGCGGATTCCGGGACATCCGGGCGATGCTCGGTCGTCTGGCCGTCATGCGAAGGGACGACCAGGACGACGGATGGGTGCGAGGCCCGGAAGGAGAGTGAGGGAATGAGACCGCTCGTACGAAGCTCGGACAATCCGATCATCACGACGATGGACATCCCACGGATGCCGCCCGACATCGCGGACCCGTCGTCGGTATTCAACCCGGGCGCCGTTCGGTGGGGCGATCGCTACATGTTGATGTTGCGGGTCCAGACGCGGGGACGCCGCACACGCCTCGTGATGGCTGAGAGTGACAACGGGCGGGAATTCACCGTATGGAACGAGCCCGTTCAGCTGCCCGGGTTGACTGAGCTGGAAGAGAAGATCTACCACGTGTACGACCCGCGGCTGACTGCGATCGGCGACGAGTTCCTGGTCATGTTCGCCGCCGACACTGAAACGGGCTGCAAGCTGGGAACGGCCCGCACGAAGGATTTCCGGTCCTTCGAGCTCATCGGGCTCGGTGAACACCCCGACATCCGGAACGGGGTCATCTTTCCGAGACAATTCGGCGACCGGTACCTGCGCCTCGATCGGCCGAACCGGGTGGCCGGGGACGGCGAGCCGGCGTCCGGCGACGAGATCGTCCTCTCGGAATCACTCGACCTCATCGACTGGCACCCGCTGGGCACCGTCATGCACGCTCGCCCCAGGTACTGGGACGAACGGATCGGCGCCGGGCCTCCGCCCGTCCGCACCCGGCGCGGGTGGTTGTTGCTGTATCACGGGATCGCGACGCGCGTCGGCAGCGTCGGCATCTACCAGGCGGGTGTCGCCCTTCTGGATCTCGAGGACCCCCTCCGGTTGATCGGACGGAGCCGGGACAACGTGCTCGAGCCGCGCAGGATGTACGAGCTGGTCGGACAGGTGCCTAACGTCGTGTTCCCGTCGGGCATGATCGCGGACGATATCGACGCGGACGGTTTCGCACCCGAGGAAAGCACGGTCAGGGTGTACTACGGAGCGGCCGATACCTCGGTCTGCCTGGCCACCGGAACGATCGGGGGCCTGCTCTCCTCCGTGACGGACGTGTGAGCGGCTGGCAGGTCTCGCTCAGCGACAGGGAAGCCGGGCGAGCGCATCCTCCAGGCCGCCGAGGTGGAACGTGTACGTGTGGCTCTTCAGCTGGAAGTCGCTCGCGTGGACCACGACGGTGGTCTCGCCCACCGCCCGGCTCACGAACTCTTCGAGTACGTCCTGCGGCGCAACCGCCGCCATCCCGGAAGGCCTCGGGGTCCACGTCGCGCGGCTCGGGTCCTCGTCCCCGAAGGCGTAGCTGACCGGCGTGGTCAGCTTGCGGCCGAGATACGTGGCCGTGAGCACCATCTCGAACCCAGTCTCCGAGCAGCGGAAGGTCAGCCCGCCGGCGCCGGACACGTAGTTCTCCTCGGCCAGGGTCGTGATCGAGCTCCGGTCCTCGCCCGAGCTCGCCTCGGCACGCTCGAACAGGTAGAAGTCACCGATTGCTTCCTGGGCCCACGCCGCGGATCCGGGGCCAACAACCATGCCCAGCGCCAGCGACGCCGTAACCGCCAGACGAATTTCTGCCAAACGCATTCGAGTCAACTCTCGGTCAGGGTCTTCACGCCGGCACGACCTCGCTGAACTTCTCGAAGCGTTCGCGCGCCATCTCGTCCAGGGCGTCCCGGTGGTCCGGATGCGCGATGTCGATCAAAGAGCGTGCCCTCTGCCGAAGGTTCTTGCCGTAAAGGTTCGCCACGCCGTGTTCGGTGACGACGTAGTGAACGTGAGCCCTCGTGCTCACCACGCCTGCGCCCTGCTTGAGCAACGGCACGATTCGCGATTCTCCGCGACGCGTGACGGACGGCAGTGCGATGATGGGTTTCCCGCGGTCCGACAGTGCGGCGGCCCGGATGAAATCCATCTGTCCGCCCACGCCGGAGTACTGGCGCGTGCCGATCGAGTCGGCGCACACCTGGCCCGTCAGGTCGACCTCGATCGCGCTGTTGATCGCCGTGACCCGCGGATTCCTGCGGATGACGGCGGTATCGTTCGTATAGGCCACGTCCAGCATCGCGACCTGCGGGTTGTCGTCCAGGAAGTCGTACACGCGCCGCGTACCCATCACGAACGTGGCCACCACCTTGCCGGGGTGCGTGCGCTTCCGCCTCCCGTTGATCACCCCCGCCTCGATGAGATCGATGGCCCCGTCCGAGAACATCTCGGTGTGAATCCCGAGGTCCTTGTGGTTCTTGAGCGCGCATATCACCGCATCGGGGATCGCGCCGATCCCCATCTGCAGGGTCGCTCCGTCCTCGATCAGCTCCGCACAGTATCTGCCGATCGCGTACTCCGCTTCCCCCAGCACAGGTCGCTGGACTTCCGGCAACGGATCATCGACTTCGATGAAATCGTCGATCTCGTTGACGTGGATCATGCTGTCGCCGTGCGTGCGCGGCATGTTCGGATTCACCTGAGCGATCACCCGCTTCGCGGTCTGCACGGCCGCCCGCGTGCAGTCCACCGACACCCCGAGGGAACAGAACCCGTGGGAACCCGGGGGTGACGTCTGAATGAGCGCCACGTCGAGCGGCAGGATATTCCGGCGAAAGAGCTGCGGCGTCTCGCTGAGGAACACCGGAATGTAGCTCGCATCCCCCTTATGGATGGCGTCCCGGACATTCGCGCCTACGAACAGCGCGTTCACCCGGAAGCTCCCGGCCATGTCCGGTGCCGCGTAGGGAGCCGGACCTTCGGTATGCAGATGGACGATCTCGACGTCCCGCAGTTCTGACGCTCGTGCCGTCATCGCCTCGATGAGGCGGCCCGGCGCCGCCGCAACACTGTGTATGAACACGCGGTTTCCCGATTCGATCACGGATACCGCGGCTTCGGCCGTCGTGCGTTTCATGTCGCTGTCTCTCTCCGCTCTATCGTTTGGCGGGCGCCTCGTCAGTGCCCGCTCCTCAACTCCTGGCCCGCAGATGGGCGATCATGTCCGCCGTCATCGAGGCCAGGTCGTATACGGGGCTCCACCCCCATTCGTCGCGGGCAGCCTGGTCGTCGATGCGCCTCGGCCACGAGTCGGCAATCGCCTGGCGGACGGGGTCCACTTCGTACTCGATCTTGAACTCCGGAACGTGCTCGCGGATCGCCGCGGCCAGCGACTCGGGCGTGACCTGCATGGCCGTCATGTTGAAGGCGTTCCTGTGGATCAGGCGTTCGGAACTCACCTCCATCAGCTCGATCGATCCGCGAATCGCGTCCGGCATGTACATCATGTCGAGCTGCGTGTCGGGCCCGAGGAAGCAAGTGTACCGCTCATGGGCCACGGCTTCGTAGTAGATCTCGACCGCGAAATCGGTCGTGCCGCCTCCGGGCAGCGTGACGTACGAAATCAACCCCGGATAGCGGACGCCACGCGCGTCGACCCCGAAGCGGTGATGGTAGTAGTCGCTCAGGAGCTCGCCCGCGACCTTGGTCACACCGTACATCGTGTTGGGACGCTGGATCGTGTCCTGCGGCGTCGGGTTGGGCGGCGCGGATGGACCGAATGCTGCGATCGAGCTCGGCGTGAATACGGAGCAGCCCTCGCGCCGGGCCACTTCGAGGACGTTGTAAAGCCCGCCCATGTTGACGCTCCAGGCCTGTTGCGGAGTGTTCTCCCCGCGGGCCGACAGTATCGCCGCCAGGTGATATACGCAGTCCGTCCCATGACTGCGGACGACCTCCGCGACCGCGTGCGGATTGGTCACGTCGAGGAGGCGGAACCGACCCGCTGCAGAGACGTCGGCCGGCTCGCGGATGTCGGTCGCCAGGACGGCATCGTCGCCGTATCGGTCGCGAAGGGCAGCGACCATCTCGCTCCCCACCTGACCCGCGGCACCTGTCACGATGATTCGGTTCATTCGGGCTCTCTCACCTCGAGTACGGGCTTACCCCACCGGCAATTTCCCGGCCACTGCCTCCGGCCCTGGCAGGGTCCGACCCGCCGCTCGGCTGACCGCGTCGTTCGGCACTCAGGCGCGGGCTTCAGGCCTCCCAATGTGGCCCGTTCCGCGGCTCCCTACAAGCGCCCGGTCGGTCCGGCCGGCCGCCTTTCGGCGCACGGGTCAACATGACCCAACCCGTGCCCGAGAGCCCATGCTGGGGAGATAGGCGGCGACGAGAATTACGGAGGGCCCGCCGAAACGGGCCCTCCTCCGAGGCTGCGGTAGGCTGGGTTCCCTGGCACATTGCCGCGCCAGGAGGCAGGTCTAAACGCGAGGGGTAGCGATCAATACCGCATCCTTTGGTAGGTCAAACAACGGCTCGATCATACCTTCCGCGACGGTACTAAAGTACCCCCTGTGCGTGGCGTGCCAATTGCATGGTCTTGGTAGCGTCGCCGGCGAGCCGAGGCTGCTCTCAGCGTCTGACGAAAAGCACCATAGACAGTCATGTAAGGCAGGTAGACGTGTCTATTCCCTCGAACAGCGATCACAGCAGCTCGATGCGCATCGTGGTGGCGGTGGAGCTCCCGCTCATCCGGGCGGGAGTGCAGTCCCTAATGGATCGGGAGGATGACCTGGAGGTCGTGGGCACGATCGAGCGGATGGAGGATGTCCTGCCGGAGTGCGAGCGGCTTCACCCGGACCTGGTCGTCCTCGACACGAACTTTCACAGACAGAAGTTGACGTTGATCGACGAGATTCACGCGACCGTTCCCGAGTCGGGCGTTCTCGTCCTCGTGAATCATTCCGACGAGGAGTGCGTGATCCGCTCCATGCTGGCGAAGCCGGAGGCCGTGAAGCTATCCGGCGCGGCGCTCGACCAGCTCAACGAGTGCTGCCTTCTGGCCCTGCGGTCGTCTGCGCGCGGCTGTGTTCCGAAGACCTCGGGCGAAGATCGGCTTCTCAGTGCGATACGAACCGTCGCGTCGGGCGAGATTGCGGCCGGACCGTGGCTCGACGCCCTCGTTCACGCGCGAGCGACGGAGGCCCCTTCGTTCAGCCAGGACGGACCGAACCGGATCTCGGCCCGCGAGCTAGAGATCATCACCCTCGTGGCGCGCGGCCTCGAGAACAAGGAGATCGCGCGGCACCTGGGGATCCGCGAGCAGACAGTGAAGAACCATCTTGGCCGGGTCATGCGAAAGGTCGGCGTCCGAAATCGACAGGAGCTGGCGCTGTTCGCGGTGAAGCAGCATCTGGTTCCCGTGGCGACGGGGATCCGGTAGGGGACACGGGAGTCCATGCGGGAGACCGGGCGCAGCCCGGCCAGACGATGGCGAGTAGTCGGCATGTAGCACCGGGATGCAAGAGCGCCCCAATCTCTCGGGGCGCTCTTTTCAATTCAGGTCCTGGTCCGCCAGCGCGGCTCCGGCTGACGCCGCTACTCGATTAGCCTGAGCTTCCTGACCAGCGCACCGCCCGGCGGCTCCTCTCCCACGTCTCCACCGCTGCCGGAGGTGCCGGCCGTCATCAGGCGGACGTACACGTTCCACTGTCCTTCAGGACCCCCAAAGTCGCCGGCCGAGTAGTTGCACGCCACACGTTCGATGAACACGCCCGTCATGTTGTCG
>JBDGWG010000030.1:0-50100 GCA_039585235.1 Gemmatimonadota bacterium
GAGATCGCCGATCAGGTTGAACGCCTGGAAGATGAACCCGATGTGCCGGTTCCGTACTCGTGCCCGTTCGGAGGCCGTGAGGTTGGCCACCGGCTCGCCGTCCAGCCAGTAGTCACCCTCGGTCGGCGTGTCCAGCAAACCGACCAGCGACAGAAGGGTAGACTTCCCGCACCCCGACGGCCCCATCACCTCGGCGAACTCCCCGTCGAGAATCTCCAGGTGAATGTCCGCCAGGGCGTGCGTCTCCATCTCCTCCGTGAAGAAGACCTTCTTGACGCCTTCCAGTCGGATCAACGCTGTGCCGTTCTCCATGTGTCGGCTCTCTCCTGCTGTCGACGCGTACGGCGCCGAGGTTATCTGATGCGGACTCGGTCCACGTCGTCGTACCGGGACATGTCCGAGAGGACGATGACATCGCCCGCCTGGAGGCCTTCGACCACTTCGATCCGGTTCACCGAACTGCGACCGAGTTGCACAATGGCGCGCTCGGCGGCGCTCCCTCCGTCCACGACCCGGAACAGGCTGACGGTGCTGTGGCTCTGCCCATACGCTGGCCGGCCCACGTGCAGCACGTCGCTCAGGCGCTCGAGCTCGATCGTGCCGTCGATGCTCAGGTCTGGTCTGGCGCCGGCCGGCAGGTCGCCCTCGAGCGTGACTTCGACGAGGACCGAGCCGCCCTGTACGTTGGGGTCCACTCGGCGCACGCGCCCGGGGATCGTGTCGGTGCGAGTGTCTACGAAGGCTGCCTGCCCGACCTGGACGTCACGCGCCTGGGTCTGCGGTATCCTGAGCTCCGCCTTGAGCTTCTCGGGGCGGGCGACGCGGGCCAGCGTCGTGCCCGCCTGTACCCATTGTCCGACTTCGAGATCGAAGTCCTGAAGGATGCCCTCCGCCCCTGCCTTGACCTGCATGTTAGTAGCGCGTTCCTGGTAGTAGCGAGCGATGTTGGCCAACCGGCCTATCTGGTCGCGTTGCACCGCGAGCTGTTCGTCGATCGTCTGGTTCATGAGATCGAGGCGGGCCTGCTCGGTCCGCAGCCGCTGCTCGAGCGCATCCGCGTTATCCTTGGCCGTCTGGTATTCGTTGTCCGACACCCACTCGTTGCCGACCATGCTCGCATAGGCTTCGGCTTGGCGCTCGGCCTCGAGGAATCGAGCCCGCGCGTCGGCCACGGCCGCTTCCTGGCTGAATAAGCCTGTCCCGAGGGTCTGGCGCAGCGATACGAGCGACGCCTGTGCGGCCGTCCATTGCTGCTCGGCCTCAAGCACCTGGAGCTCGACGTCGGGGTTAGACAGCACGACCAGGATGTCCGCAGCGCCGACTGCCTGGCCTGGCTCGAAGTGCACGGACTCCACACGCCCGGCTGTCACAGCGGCTACGAACTGCACTCGCTCGGGAACGAGCGTTCCGGAACCCCGTACCTGGCGGATCATTTCACCGCGCTCGACCGTTCCTTGCACGATGACGTTCCGATCGACCGTCGGAGCCGCCGGCTCGAGTTGGGAGAAAAGGAAGGTGACCACAAGGAGGGCCACGGCGCCGAGCCCAATGTAGATGTTGCGCTTCTTCTTTCCCTTCGGCGCGCGCTTGATGTCCATTCGGGACACCCGGGAGTCGTCGCCGGGTTCAGCTTGCCTCGCGGATTGGGGTGTGGCAACCTTCTCTCCCCTACCCTTCTTGAGCGAGAGTCGACGCCGCTCGCTCCCGTCCACCACGCGCGGCCGAACTCGCTCGCGCGTCGTGCCGGTCGGCACCGCATCCCCCTTGCCCTTCGGCTCGTCCATCTCTGACTCTCGATGCTGAGTTGCCAGACGCCTCACCGCCACCGCCCCGACGGCACGAAACCCCGGCTTCGACCCCCGCCCGTTGGACGGGTCTCGGAAGGAAGACACGTCGCCCCTCCTCCGTACCGGGACCATGCACTACGCACCGATACGGCACCGCGTTTCAACGGCAACGCCCGTGCCACCTCCTACTACGACCACAACTGCTTTCTTCCGAGTGGGTTACTTAGGTTTAACTCGCCCACTGCGCTGGCTCGTAGTGTGCGGCCACGGAACGATATGTACCGAATCCGAACACTTTGGTTCCGCGAGGCCGTACCCGAGGAAGGGAGGAGAGCAGACCGAAGCGCATGAAGAACGGCCACCCTCCGTGTCGGGAGCCGCCGTTCTTCAGCACTCACGCACCGGTGCGACGCCTCAGATCACGTCCTCCGGGAAGTTCTCGAGGACGTCCTTCACCTTGTTGAGCCAGAAAGCCGCGATGGCTCCGTCCACGACTCGATGATCGTAGCTCAGGCCGAAGTAGGACATGTGGCGGATCCCCACCACGTCGTTGCCCATCGTATCCTGGACCACCACGGGCCGCTTCTCGATCACGCCGGTGCCGAGGATCGCCACCTGGGGCTGGTTGATGATCGGCATGCCGAACTGGTTTCCGAACACGCCGACGTTCGTAATCGTGAACGTGCCGCCCTCGATGTCGGCGAATTCCAGTGTCTTGGTCCGTGCCTTCTCCGCAAGCTCGTTGGCGCCGGTGGTCAGGCCCATGAGGCTGAGCTGGTCCGCGTTCTTCAGTACGGGAACGATCAATTCCTTGCCGTCCGCCACGGCCACGGCGATCCCGAGGTTGATGTCCCCGTGGTACACGACCCGCGTACCGTCCACCGAAGCGTTGAGGATCGGATACTCGCGCAGCGCCTCGATGACCGCCTTCATGATGAACGGGCCGTACGTCAGCTTGACGCCCTGCTCTGCGAACTTCGGTTTCAACTGCTTTCGCAGGCGCACCACGTGCTCGAAGTCGATCTCGTTCACCGAGGTTACGTGGGCGGAGATCCGCTTCGACATGAGCATGTGCTCCATCGTGCGGAGCCTCACGCGGCTCATTTCTTCAACGGTGTCTCCCTCGCGAATCGGAACCGCGGGAATCCGGATGTCGAGCGTGGCGCCGTGAATCGGTACCTGCATCGTGCCGGGCTGTCCGGGTACTGCTGGAGCCGCGGTGGCCGCCGGCTGCGAGATTGCGCTCGGGGCAGCCGGACCGGCTAGTGCGGCGGCCGGTGCCGCCGCAGCGGGGACTGCGCCGCCGTCGATGTGAGCCAGGATGTCGTCGCGAGTGACCCGGCCGGCGATGCCCGAGCCGACCACATCGGCGAGGTCGACACCATGCTCTGCCGCTATCTTCCGGACCAGGGGCGTCGACTTGCTCTGGATCCGCTCCTCCCGGGATGCGGGACCGTCGGATGATGCGGCAGGGGCTACGGGCGCGGTGGGCTCTGGTTCGGCTGCCGCTTCCGGTGCGGCGGCTGCGGGAGCTGCCGGCTCGGGTGTCTCCGCCGGTTGCTCCGCAGGCTGTGGCTCAGCCGTGGCCGCGGCGCCACCTTCGGTATCGATGCGCGCCACCACCGTGTTCACTTCCACGGTCGCACCCTCTTGTACCAGGATCTCGACCAGCGTGCCGGCGACCGGCGAGGGGATGTCGGCGTCTACCTTGTCCGTCGAGATCTCGAACAAGTCCTCGTCGCGCTCCACGGTCTCGCCAATCTGCTTGAGCCACCGTGTGAGCGTGCCTTCCGCGATCGACTCCCCCATCTGCGGCATGATTACATCGACCTTGGACATTCCTCGTTCCTTTTCTTCTCGGTACCGCTGAGCGACCCGGCCCCGGCCGAGTCCTTCAGTACGCCAGCAGCCAGCGAGCTGCCGCCAGTATGTCATCCTCCCCGGGGAGGTAGTAATCCTCGAGCGTTGGTGCATATGGAACCGGCGTATCAATGGCCGTGACACGCCGGATCGGCGCGTCCAGCCACTCGAACGCCTCCTCGCACACCTGAGCCGTGATCTCGCCCGCGAAACCTCCGAACCGCGGCGCCTCGTGAACGATCAGCAGTCGGCCGGTACGCTTCACGCTCTCCACAATCGCCGCTGTATCGAGAGGTCGCAGCGTTCGCAGATCGATGACTTCGACCTCGCTACCGTCTTCTCGGGCCACCCGGTCTGCCGCGTCGGCCGACTTGTAAACCATGGCCCCGTACGTGACGATCGTCAGGTCAGACCCCTCGCGGTGCGTACGCGCCAGTCCGAGCGGCACGAGCACTTCTTCGTCCGTGGGGAGATCTTCCTTGATCCTTCGATACAGAAACTTATGCTCGAAGAACAGGACGGGATCCGGGTCGCGGATCGCGGCCCGGAGAAGGCCTTTCGCATCATAGGCTCGTGCCGGGGCGACCATCTTCAGGCCCGCCACGTTCGCGAAGTAAGATTCCACGGACTGGGAGTGGAACGGCCCGGATCGAGCTCCCGCGCCGCACGGTCCCCGGATCACCAGGCCGGCCCCGATACCCGTCCGGTAGCGGGATTTGGCGGCGAAGTTGACGATCATGTCGAAAGCCGGTGCGATGAAATCGATGAACTGCATCTCCGCCACAGGCTTCAGACCCATATGCGCGGCGCCGATCGCGGCACCGACGATCGCCGCTTCGGCAATCGGCGTGTCGATTACCCGGTCTGGTCCGAACTCGTCCAGGAACCCCTCGGTGACCTTGAAGGCCCCACCATAGGCCCCGATGTCCTCGCCGAGGAGGAACACGGTTTCGTCGGCCCGCATCTCCTCCTGCAACGCCTCGCGGATCGCGCCGAGGTACGTGGTCTCCACGGTGCCGGCGTTCGCCATCATGGTTCTTCCCGGTTCACGGCCCGGCGCCGGCGCGTCCTGCCGGTCAGTCCCTCGTATCCGGGCACGGGACGCCGAGTCCACGGAACGCCCGCGTCGAGCCCCGGGTCAGCGTACACCCGGGTACGCGCCTCTTCGGCTGCCGGGTACGATTCCGCGAGCACCTCGTCAGCCGCTGCATCCAGCTCAGCAGCCACCTCCGATCGGATCGATTCCAGGCTCGATGCGGACTCGAAGCCGAACTCGACGAGGTAGTCCGCGAAGCCGTGGATCGGATCATGGTCCTGCCACTCGCTCAGCTCGGCATCGGGGACGTACTTCTGAGCGTCGTGCTGGGCATGTCCCAGCATTCGGTAGGTCTCAGCGACGATGATCGTCATGCCGTCTCCGGCGCGCGCCCGAGCGATCGCCGCCGCCGCCACGTCGTACGCCTGCAGAACGTCGTTTCCATCCACGGTCACAGCCGGAACTCCATGAGCTCCGGCGACGTCGGCCCAGTTCTCCACCGCGGCCTGGGCCGTGCTCGGTGTCCCGAATGCCCACCGATTGTGCTGCAGCACGACCACGATCGGGAGATTCAGCGCCGCCGCCATGGCGAAACCCTCGTGCGAGGTGCCCGTGCGACTGGCCCCGTCGCCCTGAAACGTGAAGCACACACGGGGCTCGCACCGCATGCGGAAGCTCAAGGCCACTCCATTCAGCACACACAGCTGGGTGCCAAGCGGGCTGATCGGGCCAAGAATGCCGAGTTCCGGCACCGTAAAATGGTTCGTGTTGTCCTTGCCGGCGCACAGGGAGGTGCCGCGGGCTGTGTACTGCCTGAGGACATCGCGCGCGTCGAGACCCCGGGCCAAGAGCGCCCCGAGGTCACGGATGGACGGTGCGATCCAATCTCCATCAGCCAGGGCATATCCGCACCCGACCGCGGTGGCCTCTTGCCCCAGGCTTCGGTACAGGCCTCCGACGACGTGCCCCTGCTTGAAAAGGGTCTCCAATCGCTCCTCCAGGGCTCGTGTGAGCCACAGGAAGCGATACAGAGCGCGCATGTCCTGCCTGTCGAGCGCCTTCAGATGACCGTCCTCGCAGAAGAGTCTCCGGAACCGCAGGCCAAGGTAAACCCCCGGAGGGCCACCTGTAAACCGCTAGCAGAAGCTACTTTACTATAAGGTAAAGGGGGTGTCACCGACGAGCCAGGTCGAGGATGGATCCGACGCGGCTACGACCACGTCGCCAGTGA
Organism: Gemmatimonadota bacterium; assembly: GCA_039585235.1. Classification (GTDB taxonomy): domain Bacteria; phylum Gemmatimonadota; class Gemmatimonadetes; order Palauibacterales; family Palauibacteraceae; genus Benthicola. The sequence continues at coordinate 5,915 of JBDGWG010000030.1, forward strand.
CGAGCTCCCGGCGCAGATAGGCAAGGCCGATAGATCCGAAGCGCGGTGAATTGCACGAAGACGTGAGGACTCCTACGACACGTCCTTCCCGCGTAATCTCCGTGCCCGACTCGATCGGCCACGCGGGAGACTGCGCCGAACTCGGTTCGACCCGTCGGATACCGCGCAGGTGTCGGTTGACGTGCCCGCGGTAGTGAATGCGGGCCACCACCTCCTGGCCCGTGTAGCAGCCTTTCTCGAAACTGACGGCTCGCGGGACGAGACCGGTCTCCTGCGGCAGGTTGTCCGCCGTGATGTCGATTCCGAACCGCGGGATTCCCAGCTCGATGCGCCAGACCTCGTAGTCGGCGGGGGAGGCCACCGCGCCTCCGGCGGCCAGGGCGGCGTGCTCGATCGCCTCGCGGTCCGGTCCGTCGTCCGAAAGGTAGAAATCCACTCCGCCTCCCTCTTGGGGATCGCGAGCAGCACGAGGAGAGTCTCCGGCCAGGGCGAGTCCCGTCGCCACCTCTGTGGCACCGGGTCCGAGGAGACTGATCCGCACGGCGTCCTCGAGCACGGTCACCGGCGCGAAGCGCGGCGGCAGATACGTTCCGAAGTGGTCGAGGAGACCGGGAAGCGCGGCCCGGCTCACGTCCAGCAGGATCGAATCCTCCAGCCGAACGACTGTCGGTATGGCGAGCGGCCGGCCCTTCGGCGTGAGGACGAACGACAGAGCGGCGTCACCCGGTCGGAGCGCCTCGACATCCGCGCTGAGCAACCCGCCGAGCAGGCGCGCTGCCTTCGGCCCTTCGACGCGAACCAGCGCCCGGTCCGGCTCGACCCACACGGCCACGCCCCTGGTGAGTGCTTCATAGCCGGAGCTGATGGAGGGGTTGTGTGGCGGGGACATGGCCTTCAAAAGAGCCGGCCGCCATTCGGACTCGTCGAAGGCGATGGTGCTCAAGGAGTTCCTCCGTGGAGGCGACCGCGGGGCGCAAGAGACCACGCCCCGCGGCGCACGACGATACCGACGACTATCCGGCCGACTCGATCACGAACGTGACGCGCCGGTTCTTCATGCCTCCTTCGGCATCCCCCCACTCGCCGGGGGCCACCTGCTGGGCCTCACCGAAGCCCACGGCCCGGATCCGGCTGGCGTCGAGACCGTTCTCGGCCAGGTACGCGGCGACGTTCTCGGCCCTCTTCTGCGACAACATCTTGTTGTAGTCCGACGGACCGGCCGGGTCGGTGTAACCCTGGACCGTGATCACGGAGCTGCTGTAGTGGTGGCTCACCACCTCCGCAAACCGCTCCAGGAACACGTGGTCCCCGTCTCGCACGTCATACGAGTCGAACTCGAAGTTGACGGGCGAGGCGAACAGAATATGGTCCTGAAAACGCTCGACCATCGTATGGTACTCCTCGCCCAGCTCCTCGAGCTCGGCCTGCATCGCGTCGAGCTCGGCCTGCATCGCGCTGATCCCTGCGGCGTTCGCCTCGATGCCCGAGCCCTGCTCATCCAGCTGGGCCTGCATCTGCGACATGGACTGGTCGAACTGCTCCTGGCTGACCTTGCTGCAGCCCGCGGCCACCACGACGACGGCGACGAGCGTGACTCGAACGAGAACGGAACCCATGACAAACCTCTTGGATATGGTAGATCTCTCGCCCCACCTCAGCGGGGGTCGCGAGGGACGTTGAGTATAATATACCAGCGAGGCTCCGGCGATCCGGCCCGCGCATTGGTCTACGGGGTCGCCCGGACTGGACGGCTCGAATAGATTGACGGCCCCCGATTCCGGGAGCTGGCGACGAGGCTGCGCGGAGCTCCGAGGCAGACGGGAATTACCTACAGCGGTGGTGCAGATGCTCGATAGACTCCTGGCGCGTGATGTGGGCAAGCGACCGGCGACGGTGCGTTTGCGGGGCAGGATCCTCTTCCTGACCGAGGATCCGGAACTGATCCGCCGTCAACTGATCGGCGAGGACCTGGAGTGGGATCGATCGATTCCGCTTCGCAACGACATCAGCACGGACGAGATCACGCCCGGCTGGGTGTGCTATCACTACGACGAGATGCTCGGGCAGTATCCGTATGTGGGGCTCCTGTGCCAGGGCGAGCACCCGGTCGGCAAGGGCGACGTGATCGGCGGAGGCTTTGTGGCGGCCGTCTCCGGCAAACGCCGGGGAAAGGGGTCGAGTCGTGAGGCCGCGCCATACGCCGAGCGGGCCGCAGGCATCAGGGTCGTGATTGCCGAGAACATCGAGCGCATATACCGTGAGAACTGCGAGAACCTGGGCATCCTCACCTCCACTGATTTCTCGCTGATCGATCGCATCCGGCGTGGAGAGGAAATCCCCCTCGAGGCGTTCATCGGCGAGGCCGGGAAGATTCAGCGGGACATCATCGAGTACGGTGGCTTGCTGGACTACGCGGTGGCCCGCCTCAAGGGGCTGGTCCACGTGCCGGCCGTGGTCACGAACGCGGACCGTCCGATGACTGTGTCGGAGAAGATTCTGGCCCGCCACTGGGTGGCGGATCTGGCCGAGGATGACGTAGGGGTGGACGGCGTAGCTCCCGGCGACGCGGGCTTCGTTCGCACGGACATCCGGTTCAGCCACGAGTACGTGACGCCGATGGCCTCCACCTTCTGGGAGGCATTCGCGGGTGAGGACGCCGGGCTCAACGAGCCGGAGAGCATCTACTTCTTCCGCGACCACCTCGCGTTCCTGGACCAGGTGATCAGCGAGGAAAAGAAGGCGGCGGGGCTGCTGGACGCGGCGCACGGCCTGCACGATCGGCAGCGTGAGTTCGCGGCGAAGCAGGGAATTCGGTTGCACGGAGAGCTCCCGGACCGCATCGGATCGGAAGCGATCTGCCACGTGAAAGTGCTGGGCGACTACGCCCTCCCGGGACAGGTGGTGGTGGGTAGCGATTCGCACACCCCGCACTCTGGGGCCCTCGGGTGCTTCGCCTTCGGTGTCGGTACTACGGCACTCGTGAACTCCTGGGCCACTCGGGACGTTAGACTCCGCGTTCCCGCCTCGGTCCGCATCGAGATCACGGGCCGCAAGCCGGACAACGTCACGGCCAAGGACATGATGATCGAAGTACTGCGCCACGCGTACGTACGTGGGGGTGATGCGATCGGGAAGATCCTCGAGTACACGGGCGAGGCGGTGCGGGCCCTGAGCATCGACGAACGCGCCACGCTGACCAACATGGCCGCGGAAGTGGGCGGGTTCACGGGAATCGTCGCGCCGGACGAGACCACGATCGACTGGCTCGTGTCGCACCGCGGCATGCCTCGAGCCGAGGCCGAAGCCCTGGCGGATGGCCTGGCCAGCGACGAGGGGGCGGAGTACGAGTGGACGATGACCATCGACGCAACCGCGTTGAGGCCCATGGTGGCGACACCGGGCGATCCGGGGAACGGAGTGCCGATCGACGAGCTCGACGGCGAGGTCCCGGTGGACATCGTGTACGCCGGCTCGTGCACCGGGGCGAAGTGGGACGACATCGAGATGGCCGCAGAGGTCGTCCGCCACGCTCTGGCCGAGGGACGCCAGGTGCCCGACTCGATCAAGGCGTGGCTCCAGTACGGTTCTCTCGAGGTCGAAGCATTCGCCCACGAGAAGGGGTACCACGACCTGTTCGTGGAGGCGGGGGTCGACGTGCTTCCACCGGGATGCGGGGCCTGCATCAACGCCGGCCCCGGTGTGAGCTTCGACGCGGACACTGTGACCGTGAGCTCGATCAACAGGAACTTCCCGGGGCGCAGCGGGCCCGGCCAGGTCTATCTGGCCAGCCCGTACACTGTCCTTGCCTCGGCCTTCGCCGGGAGGATCGTTCCGTTCGAGAAGAAGGAGCCGGTCGCCTAAACCTCGATCTTGTCCAGGTCCAGGTTCTCCCAGTCCACGTCCTCGACGGGCTCTTCGCCGGTCGGCAGCTCGGCCGGGCCCGAGCCGATAGCGGTAGCGGTCTTCGCCTTCTTCTTGGCTCGCAGTCGTCCGCCCACCCATCCGAGCAGCAAGCCCGCGGCCAGGGGGACGAGCAGCAGGAGCGCCACGCTCGTGGTGACGGTGGTGAAGAACAGGTTGATCGTCACCGGATCCAGGTTGAGGAACGCGAAGAACACGACAGCCACCGCCACGATGACCAGAAAGATCTGCTGGATGGAGAGGAAGCTCCTCTTTAAGTCGGCCATGTGAACGTCCCTCCCTTCCCTTTCTAGAGGCGGATCAACGGGCGCTGCGCAAGGCGGCCATGGCGCGCTCGGCCGCCCATCGCCTGACTACAGGCTTCCAGGCCCAACCGAAGGCCGAAGCCACGGCTCCGGGCCTAATCTCCGACAACACTCGGTCCGCCTCAGCATCGGCTAGCTCCCGGAGACGGGCCTTGCCGGCGGCCGGGATCGAGTCGAAACCGGGATCGATCTTCTTGACCTGATAGTCGGCCTTGTCTCCGGGATCGTACGAAATCACGTCCCGCAGGGTTTCCTCGATCACACGGCGGGCGTCGCGTCGCCCGGCTCGGAAATCGTTGGCGCGCCACTCGCGGTTAAAGAATCCTCCAAAGTTGCCCATGAAGTCTCCAGCCAGCGCGTCCGCACCTTCGGGGGCCACCAGATACAGCGGAAGCACGTCCTTGTCCTGCAGGTCCGCGGCCGCCTCGAGCACGAAGATCAGTTTCGCCAGCCGGGCACGCGCGGCCCGTGAATCGGCCTGCGACAGCGCGGCGGCGTAGGCCGGATCGGCTTCGATGCGCCCGACCTGCGAATCGAGGTGATCACCAGCCGGATCATCCGATCCGGCACCGACTCCCCGACCGTCAGCGACCTGGACCTCGGCGACGTGCTCCGCCAGCTCACCGACGTATCGGCCGAGGGCGAAGGCCTGGGGATCAGCGAGGTCTGGAGCCAGCTCCGGCAACCGCCCCACCAGAGCGTGTAGGATCTCGAGACGGGAGTTGATTCGATTGGCGGTCATCCAGTCCCTCGCCGCTCCCTGGCCCAGGACGGCTCGCGCGAGCGCCGAGGCCATTCCGGTGAGCGTGCTGGAAGGTCCCTCGAATCCGTGGTGCCCCGGTCTGGCGCTCTCGAGAACGGGTTCGACGAACAGATAGCGCCGGTCATGTTTCCGGTGATCGCTGTCCAATTCGACGAGATCGCGCGCCAGTCCAAGTGGAGCGTTGTCGAACAGTCCACCGTCGAGGTACCACATGTCTACCTTGCCGTCGGGGCCCACGCTCAGGCGGGCGCCAGGGTAGTCGGCCTGGCTTCGACCTATCCGACGCGGCGGAAACGCGAGCGGAAAGCTCGCTGAAGCGACCGCAGCATCGGCCACTTCTCTCCACACAGGTGATCCGGCACGGCTCTCTCTCGTCACCTCGAACTGAATGGTGTCGGTGTGGACGCGCGTCCCGAAGGAACGCTGCGGTTCGTTCAGGAAGCGATACCGCCGGTCATATGGCACCCCGTACAGGTTGGCCAGCGTGAAACCGAGCCGAATCGGTTTGCCCCCGGCCGGGGACGGCTGGTCGTCCGCGGCCTGCTCGGAGTCCACGAGAGCTCGCGTCAACTCGTCGAGGACGGAAACGTCCAGCCAGCCTTCACGCTGGGGACGGGCGGGGTCGAGGAGCACCGAAGCGTCGGCCGCTTCGACCCACGCCTTCTCGATCCACGGGAGCAGGTTTCGGTTCACCGACAGACACCGGGCGGCGAGAGCCGCATTCAGGGCGCCAGCCGACGCGCCGGTGATCACGTCGATGACGACCGCATCCTTGCGCTGGTTCCCTTCGATGGCCCGGATGATCTCGGCCACCGCTCCGCCGATGTAGGAGCCGAGCGACGCGCCGCCGCCAAGTACGAGTGCGATCCGTGTCATAGGCCTTCTCACATGAGTTCCGTTGGGGCAGGCAAACTGTTTCCGGCCCCGGTCGCAGGCAAGCTTGGAGACAGTCGGCCGCGTGCAGGGGAACTCATGCAGGGGGTGCGGCGTTAAACGCGTTGGACGATCGAAGGGTGACCGTCTGACGTGTTTCGAGCCGATACGGTATGAGCCTCGCCGATAAGTGCCGGAGCCGTCAGGCGGCCACTTTTTTCCAGCACTCCGAGAGTATCAAGCCGCTCACGCCTCTCGCGGTAAATCCCGATGCAGCGCCCGGCTACTCGACCGGAATGTCCATATCGAGCAGACTTCCGGCGTCCTGCCCCGTCCCGTTCACCCAGAGCGACCAGTGAAGGTGCGGTCCGGTAACACGCCCGGTGGCCCCCGTGCGCCCGATCAAATCTCCCTTCTCGACCATGTCTCCTTCCGAGACGAGGATCTCGGACAGGTGAAAATACCCGGTGTGCACACCGAGTCCGTGATCGAGAAAAATGCCGTTGCCTGAGAAGTAGAAATCTCCAGCCAGGACGACTCTTCCCCTGCCGGTTGCCAGCACGGGCGTACCGACCTGGCCCCTCAGATCGAGTCCGGTGTGGCGGCTTTGCATCTCTCCGTTGAACACCCGCTTCTGGCCATACTCGGCCGTCACGTCGAACGGCCGTGGCGACTCGAACGGTCCGTCGATCAGCCATTCCTGGGACGCGTGGTCGAGAACAGCCCGGATCTGTCTCCGATCCAGAGCGATCTTCTCCTGGACTTCGGGCGGCGGTGAAGAGTATTTCGGGGCCACGGAAAGCGAGGTCTCTTCCCACTGCCGGCCGGCCACGTCCACGTCGACCACCTGCCGATGCATCGATCCGTCACCGAATCGGAACTCGAGCTCCAGCTGCAGGGGACCGTAGGTGTCGATGGGGGCGGCGGCGAGTCCAAGCCACGTCCCGCCCATGCGACCGAAGCGCACGACCCGATCCGCGAACCGACCGACCACGGCCTGCGGCTCCAGCCCTCCGCGTGGCTGGAGCACCCGGAACGCGATCGCCGATCCCTCGATCGGCGCAGCGGGCGTCCACGCGATTCCGAAGGGGAGTACTGAGAGCCGCCTGGGCTCAGCGGCTTCGGCCTGAATCACGGAAACCAGAGAGTCGAAGTCGAAGTCGGTTGTGGCCACGGAGTCTGGCGCCGCCTCCGGCGTCGTTTGGGCTGCTCCCTCAGTTCCCGCCGCCGTGTCCGCCTCCGGGTCGCCGGCGGGTACGGTAGCCACCGCGGTCACGGTGCCTCCGGCTTCACCGGCTACCGGCTGACTGCTCGTGGCGCAACTGCCGAACACGAGGATGAAGAGTACCGCCAGAGGGGCTGTTGCCGGGGGTTGGGCCTGCAGACGCCGAGTCGTGGAGGTCATGGAGGGGAGGATGAGTCGCCGCCGCCTCTGGGGCAAGATGATGCCTACGGATCCGCCCCGGAACGCCGGGGAGCCGCACCAGAACAGCCAAGTTGCTTGCTCGCCCGAGTTCCCGCCGGTACCTTTTTCCACTTGGAAAGGCTGCAGTTCTGCAGCTGCATCTCCGCCACCCGCTCGGGGGTCGTCACAGCATGCGCGTGTTCGAGAAGTGCGCGAACTTCACCATTGCCCGCGATCTTCGGGCGGCGGGGCTGTATCCGTACTTCCAGAGGATCGAGAGCTCGGCCGATACCGAGGTCGTCATCGACGGCCATCGGAAGGTCATGGTGGGTTCCAACAACTACATGGGACTCACGCACGATCCCCGGATCATCGAGGCCGCCAAGCAGGCGCTCGACAAGTACGGCAGCGGCTGCACCGGAAGCCGGTTCCTCAACGGAAACCTGGACCTGCACGACCAGCTGGAGGAGGACCTCGCCGACTTCGTTGGCAAGGAAGGCGCCCTCGTATTCAGCACGGGGTACCAGACCAACCTGGGCACGATCGGCGCCCTGATCGGGCGCAACGACACCGTGTTCCTGGACAAGCTGGATCATGCGTGCATCCAGGATGGAGCCCGCATGGGGTTCGGTGACATCCAGCGGTTCCGACACGGCGACCTGGATCACCTCGAGCGCCTGCTCGAAGCCGCGGACGCCAACCGGGGCAAGATGATCGTGGTGGACGGAGTGTACAGCATGGAAGGCGACATTGCCGACCTTCCCAACCTCGTCCCGCTCGCGAAGAAGTACTCCGCTGCCGTCATGGCGGATGACGCTCACTCCCTGGGCGTTCTCGGGCCACAAGGCGCCGGCACCGCGGCGCACTTCGGTCTCACGGACGAGGTGGACCTGATCACCGGCACGTTCAGCAAGTCGCTGGCCTCGATCGGAGGCTTCGTGGCCGCGGACGCCGAGGTGGTCGACTACCTGCGGAACAACGCTCGGGCCCTGATGTTCAGCGCCAGCATGCCACCCGCGTCCGTCGCCACGGTAATCAAGGCCCTTGAGATCATTCGGACCGAGCCGGAACGTCAGGACCGCCTGTGGGCGAACACCCACCGCATGATGAGAGAGCTCACGGCGATGGGTTTCGATATCGGACCCACCGAGACGCCGGTCGTGCCGATCCTGATCGGACCGATGGAGAAGACGTTCCTGGTCTGGCGGGAGTTGTTCGACGCCGGCGTGTTCACGAATCCAGTCGTGCCTCCTGCTGTGCCCGAAGGTGGCGGTCGCCTGCGCACCAGCTACATGGCGACACACACCGACGAGCAGCTCGGTTTCGTGCTCGAACAGATCGAACGGGTCGGAAAGAAGTATGGTGTCATCGGGCAGGAAATCGAGGTAACGTGAGGGGAACGCCCGACGTACAGGTAATCCCGGCGGACGGCAAGAGGGAGTTCCGCCGGTTTCTCGACCTGCCCTACCGCATCTACGAGGACGACCCGAACTGGGTCGCTCCTCTCCGCCGCGATATGAAGGTGATGTTCGATCGGAAGAAACATCCGTTCCACCACCACTCCGAGGTCCAGCCGTTCATTGCCGTTCGGGGCGATGAGACGATCGGGCGCATCGTAGCGATCCACAACCAGAACCACATCGCGTACCACAACGAGCCCGTCGGATTTTTCGGATTCTTCGAATGCGTGGACGAGCAGAAGGTGGCGAACACGCTATTGGCTACCGCGGCCGATTGGCTGCGGGATCGAGGGCTGGAGGTGATGAGAGGTCCTGCCAGCTTCTCCACCAACGAGATGGCCGCCCTGCTGGTCGAGGGTTTCGATCGCCCGGCGACCATCATGATGCCGTACAACCCGGAATACTATGTCGACCTGATCGAGAACTCGGGATGCCGCACCGCCCAGGATATGGTGGCCTACTACCTGGACAACAACCTGCCTCCGGACTTCCTGCTCAAGCGGGAGGAACGGCTGTCCAAGAGGCTGGACGTCTCACTCAGGACGCTTCGGAAAGAGGATTTCTCCGCCGAGCTTGAACGGGTCCTGTACGTGTACAACAAGGCTTGGGAGAGGAACTGGGGCTTCGTCCCGATGACGGACGCCGAGATCCGGTTCATGGCCGACGAGCTCAAGATGGCCGTGATGAAGGATCCGGAGCAGGTCATCTTCGCGCAGGACGCGGACGGCGAGCCGATCGGCTTCGCCCTGTGGCTGAAGGACTACAACCAGGCCCTGATCCACGCCCGCGGTCGACTCTTTCCGTTCGGAATGCTGAAGATTCTGAAGCACTCGAAGCACATCGACATGTGCCGAGTGCTCACGCTCGGAGTGGTCGAGGAACACCGGCACAAGGGGATCGACTCCCTCCTGATCCTGCGGATCTTCCGCGAAGGCTCGGCGAAAGGAATGACTGCCGGGGAGTTCGGGTGGATCCTCGATCACAACTACCCGATGCGGAAACCGATAGAGAAGCTGGGTTCGAAGGTGTACAAGCGGTTCCGCATGTACGATCGGGACCTCGACCCAAGTGTCTGACGCCTCCCGAACCGTTCTCCTCACAGGGGCCACAGGCTTTCTCGGCAGCCACGTGGCGGATGCTCTGGTCGCCGAGGGTTGGACCGTTCGGTGCACCGTCCGAAAGACCAGCAATCTCCGTTGGATCGAGCCCCTTCCCGTGGATCGCGTGACCGCGGACTTGCGCTCGGCTTCGGAGCTGGCGGCGGCCCTCGAGGGGGTGGATATCGTGGTGCATTCGGCTGGCCTCACTCGGGCGAAGTCCGACGCCGAGTATCACCGCGTCAACGCTGAGGGGACTCAGGCCCTCGCCCTCGGGGCCGTTGAATCCGGTGTGCGCCGCTTCGTCCTGGTAAGCAGTCTCGCGGCGCGCGGCCCCGACAGGACGAGGGGCTCGAGTGCCGGGACGGCGGGTGATCGACCGACGAGCACCTACGGCGAAAGCAAGCTGGCTGCCGAGCGGCGCCTGTTCCAGGTACTCTCCGATTCCGACGGGGCGATGCACGGGGTAATCCTGCGACCCGGAGGGATCTACGGCCCGCGGGACAAGGACTCACTCAATCTGTTCAAGGTGGCGAAGACGGGTCTACTGCCTGTGCCGACGAGCATCGGTCGCCTCCAGCCCGCGTACGTGAAGGACGTGGCGGAGGCCGTCATTCGGGCCACCGCCCGCCTCGAAGTGGACCCGAAGCCCATCCCGCTAGTCGGTCCCGAGATCGTCACATGGGCAGCGATGGGTGAGGCACTGGGCGCCGCCGTCGGAAGATCCGTCCGCCTGGTCAAGGTGCCGAACCCCGTCTGGCAGGTCAGCGGAGCCGTGGCCGAGACCGCGGCGCGCCTCGTGGGACTCCCCCCGCAGTTCGATCGCCGGACGGCGGATGACCTGTCGCGGCTGGAGTGGACCGCCGATCCCCGGGAAGCGGAGACGTCACTCGGTTGGCGCGCCACCACCCGGTTGCGCGAGGCGATGGAGGAAACCGGTCGCTGGTACCGCGAGCACGGGTGGCTCAGGTGATCGACGAATTCAGAGCCGAGACAGAGATGAGCCGGCAGGGGCCACTGGCCGTCGACTATCTCGTACTCGCCTACCTGGCGGCTACGGGACTCGTGGCCTTGACCAGTCTCAGCGGGATAGGCGTCGGGATGGCCCTCCTGCATGCCGTAGCAATCGGGGTAATCTGGTGGGCGGCCGCGCTTCCCCTTCCTTCGCACAGACTCGCGCTGTTCTTCCGCCTGTTCTACCCGGTCGCGCTCACCCCGCTTCTATACCTCGAATTGGCGCCTCTGAACCAGGTACACGTGACCGGCTACTTCGACGTCGTGGTGATGGAGTGGGAGGAAGCGCTCTTCGGCACGCAGCTCGCGATGGTGTTCAGCGAATGGTACGGCCGGTTGTGGTTCTCGGAGATGCTGCACCTCGGCTACTTCTCGTACTACATGATCGTCCCCGGCGCCGCGGCAACGGCGTTTCTATTGAAGGGACCGCGGGCGCTGGAACGAGCCTCCTTCACCATCGCGCTGGCTTTCTTCGTCTGCTACGTGTGCTTCTCCGTCTTCCCGGTGGCGGGCCCGCGCTACGATTTTCCACAGATCGCCGGGGACGCGGCGGATGGAAGGATGTTCGGGCTGGTCCACGCAATCCTCGAGTCCGGATCCTCCAAGGGCACCGCATTTCCCTCCTCACACGTGGCGGCGACGCTGGCCGCCTGGTTCTCCACGGGCCGAGAAAGCAAGCGAGTGTTCTGGATCATGGCGCCCTTCGCGGTGTTTCTAACCCTTGGAACGGTATACGGACGGTTCCACTACGGGATCGACGCAACCGCGGGACTCGTGGTGGCCATCGCGGCCTACCTGGCGACGCCGTGGCTGATGCGGCGCCTGGAAGATGATCGCCCGGCGAGTTGATCGCTTAACTCATTGTATGTATTTGTGTTACGGCAACCAAAGAGTGTTTCTGTCCGAGGCCACACGAGGCGAGTTTCGAGCCGAGTGATCTGGCGAGTGAAACGAGCGGACAACCGCTGGATCCCCCCACCCGTCCAAATACCGGCGATCACGAGAAACGAGGCGCATGTCTGACGCTCAGCTGATCGCGGCAGCCCAAAGGGGCGATCGCCGCGCGATGGCAGACCTCTACGCGGCGCACGGCGGTCGCGTGTACTCCGTGGTTCGGCGGATGGTCGGAGACGATCACCTGGCCGAGGACGTGTCCCAGGACGCGTGGCTGCGGGCTTTCGAGAAGCTGCACCTTTTTCGAGGCGAGTCGTCATTCGGCACCTGGATGCATCGCCTCGCCGTGAACTCAGCCCTCAACCGGCTGCGTAGGCAGAGCAAGCGGCCCGATGTGGAGGCGGCGGCCGAGAGACAGTCGGGTCCGCCGCCTACCGACGAGACTGTGCTGAACCAGAAGGTGCTGGGCCAGGCGTTGGACAGGCTGTCGCCCGGCTACCGTACGGTACTCGTTCTGCACGACGTCGAGGGTTTGACGCACGACGAGATTGCGGACCGCGTAGGAATCGCGGTGGGAACATCGAAGTCACAGTTGCACAAGGCCCGGGCCCGCATGCGCGACATGCTGGCACCGGCCCGAGAGAGAAACGAAGCGGGTAATCATGCCTGATCACTTGAACAGAGAGCAGATCTCGGCCCTGCTGGATCACCCGGAGGGCGTACCCGGCGGCGTCGAGCACATCGCGGCATGTCCGGAGTGTGCCCGCGAGTACGAGCAGATGAGCCGTATGCGGATGGCGCTGTCGGGTCTCACCGACCTGGAGCCACCGGCCGGCGAGTGGGACGCCGTCGAGGCGACGCTCGGGCTAGCGCCCACCGGAGAGCCTGTGGTGCGGCCCGTGGTGATACCCAAGCGGCGCAGGACCGTGGGCTGGGCCCTGCAAGCGGCGGCCGTCGTCGCCCTGTTCGCCGCGGGGCTCATGGTAGGTCAGCGGATCGACGCGAACTCTGACGGGCAGCAGCCGTCCCCCACCGTGGCGACGGCGATTGAGCCGACCGAGGCCTACCTGCGGACAGTGGCGGACTTGCAGCACCTGCGAGAGGGGTCCGGAGAGGCCGGTTCGCGGCAGGCGGGCCCCGAGGCGGTCGCCGAGCGAATCACGCACCTGGACGGGATGATCGATGCTTCGCGCGATGCCTTGCGTGAGGCTCCGGCGGACCCCGTGCTCAATAACTTCCTGTTCCAGCTCGTGGACGAGCGTGAAGACCTCGCGGGTCAGTTGGACCAGACGCTGCGCATGACCGCGGCGGAGTATTGAGACACGAGGCGGGTCGGTGACGACCGGCGTGGGGATATGAGATGAACACGTTCCACATCGATAGGGAACTCCAGACCTGGCGGCGGGGCCTAGGCCTGTTCGCCGTGTCGCTGGCGGTGACGAGCAGCGCGCTGCTGGCGCAGGAGCCCGAGATGAGATGGGTTCCGGAGGAGAAAGCCCGCATCGGGGTCTTGCTGGAGGACATGTGCGAGGCGCCACCGACGACAGAATCCGCTTGCGATAGGCCCCCCTTGGTGAGCTCGGTGGTGGTCGACGGCCCGGCAGACGCCGCCGGGGTGCAGGCACGGGACACGCTGCTGTCCGTGAACGGGCTGGACGTGACGCGGGCCGAGGGGCGCGCCCTGCTTCTCGGCCTTGAGGCTGGCGTACCCGTGGAGCTGGAACTGGGTCGCGACTCCGGTCGGACGTTGATCCGGGTCACACCCGAGTTGAGGCCAGGGGAGCCGTTCGTCGACGTGCGGACCATGTTCTTCGGCCCTCCCGGCGAGCTCGTCGAGGGTCCACCGGACCGCGTGCGGGTCGTTCGGATACCATCAGTGCGAGCGAGACTGGACGAAGTGGAGGTTCGCCTCGACTCCCTTCGGGCCCGCGGGAACGACTTCGTCTTCTTCCACAAGGACTCCGACGGAACCTTCAACGTGCAGGTCGGTGATCCTGAAACCGCGCACGTGATCCTGGAGCGGTTACGTGAGCACGAGACGGCGTCGCCCGGAGCGGATCTGCCCGAGGGAGCGGACCTTCCCCGCTACGTGTGGGAGAACGAGGAGCTCGCACGCCGCCTGGTCAGGGTTCGCGACTCATCGTTTCACTCGGCCCAGGTGCACCTGGACTCCCTGGTTCGGCTGCGCGGCCACGTGCAGATGCTGCGAGCGGACTCGCTAGGGGTCTCCGTGTCCGTGACTTCGGACGCCGATCCCGGCGGTGCGTGGACCTACTACGTGACGCCGCGCCCGGTGCCGGGCCAGCTGCGAACGCTTCTTCGCTCCGATCTCCGGGTAGCCGGAGCGGAATTCAGAGAGCTCAGCGGCGGCCTGGCAGAGTATTTCGATGGTGCCGAAGAAGGTCTACTGGTGCTGCGCGTCCTGCGCGATACCCCTGCCGATCGGATGGGCCTCAGGGACGGGGATGTGGTCGTCGAGGTCGCCGATGCCAAGTGCAGCAACATAGCTGTGTTACGCCAGGCACTCACTGACGCCGGCCCGGGCGGAACCATCGAGGTAAAGTGGATACGTAAAGGCAATACCCACATGGGGAACATGGAAGCCCACTGACTGTTCCGGGGCACACTCCGCTTGTCGGCCCGGATTTCCCCCTCCACATTCCGTCGATGATCACACCGCACGTACTGGACCCCGAGGCGTTCGACGTCCTGTCGACCGAGCTGATCGCCGCCTTCGATGCCTGGAGCGCGGGCCTCGGCTCCTGGGACGAAGTTACGATCGACGCGTGGGCCCGCAGAGCGTTCCGGCTCCAGTTCGAAGGCAACAGGGCGTATGGGAGATACTGCGAGGCGAGAGGAGTGGCTCCAGAGGACGTCACGGGCTGGCGAGACGTGGTTCCCGTCCCGACCACGGCCTTCCGGGTCGTGGACCTGGTCGTGGGCTCGGGCGCGGCCGTGAGTCTTACTTTTCTGACAAGCGGCACCACGCGGGGGCGATCGAACCGGGGCCGTCACCTGGTCCGGGCTCCGGAGCTGTACCGCGCGTCGCTCAGGGCCGGCTTCCAACATTTCGTCATGCGAGGCCGTGAGACCGCCGCGATAGTCACTTTACCACCATCCTTTACTCTCGACAGCGATTCTTCGCTCGGCTGGATGCTCGACGACGTGCGCGCCGGACTGGGATCGGGAGATGGGATTGGCGTAGCGACGCCTGGCGGAATCGACTGGGCGCGTCTCGACCGCGAAGTGAGCGAGTCAGTCCGGTCCGGACGACCCCTGTGCATTCTCGGCACGACCGTCGGCTTCGCCGGCTGGCTGGATCGAATGGAGGGCGGTCGGTCGCCGTCCGTTCGCCTCCCGGCAGGTTCCGCAGTCATGGACACGGGCGGGTTGAAGGGGCGCCCGGGAGTTCAGCGGTCAAGCGTGGTGCGTGGTCTGGTCGACGGCCTAGGTCTCGCCGAGGACGCGGTCGTCAACGAGTTCGGCATGACGGAGCTCTTGTCGCAGCGCTACGGCTACGGCGATCCGGCGCACCCGCTGCTCGGACCCCCGTGGCTGCGCTCGAGAGTCCTGGACCCGGTCAGCCTGGAGGAGCTCCCGGACGGTGAGGTCGGTATTCTGTGCCACTACGACCTCGCCAATCTCGGAAGTGTCTGTGCCGTGCTGACGGAGGATCAGGGGCGAATCGTGGGGGATGGAATCGAGTGGATAGGACGGACGGCGGGTGCATCTCCCCGCGGGTGCTCGCTCGCTACGGCCGAGCTCCTGGAGGCACAGGGCCGTGCTTGAGGCATGGCATCTCCCGGGCCTCGATGCCGAACCGGCCGAATGGCTGGAGAGCCAGACGCCGAACGGCGCCAGGTTTCGCGCTCCAGCGCTTTCCGCGGCCCAGGCCGGGACCGTGGCGCAGGAGGTGCGACGCGCAGCCCTCGAGGCGCGCTTCGCCCGGACGAGTGAACAGGTCATCCGATCGATCGCCGCTGCGGCCACGAAGCTGGCGGACGATGGACCGGAGGGCGTAGCGGCGCGCGGGCTCCTGCGCGCTGAGCTTGGATGGGACGAGCACCTGGCCCGGGACACGCTGGATGGCATGGCCCGCACCTGGACCGCCGAGGCGCTCACGGGTCTCGTGGAGGCGGAGCTCGGAGGGCCGGCGGTGCTGGACGGCTTCGTCCCGGACGCGGAATGGGTCGGTCCCGGTCACCGTAGTCGGCGAGCGCTCGGCGCACCCGTCGTGCTCCAGGTTCTGGCCGGCAACGTGCCGGGCGTGGCGATTACGGCTGCGATACGCGCTCTCCTGGTGCGGTCGGGCGTCCTGTGCAAGTTGCCGGGAGCGGAGCCTGGCCTCCTGCCGCTGTTCGCTCGCGTGCTATTCGAAGAGGACGCGCTTCTGGGCCGATGCGTCGCCGCGACCTGGTGGCCGGGAGACAGCTTTCCCGCGGCCTGGCGGGAATGGGCGCGCTGGGCGGGCAGGGCGGTCGTGTACGGCAGCCACGCGGCGGTCGAGGCCGCGCGTGGCAGTCTGCCAGCCGACACGGACCTCATCTCGTACGGACCGAGAACGGGCATCGGAGTGGTACTTCCGGATACTCCGCCGGGGGCCGTCGCCGAGCTCGCCCGGGACGTATGCGCCTACGATCATCAGGGCTGCGTGTCGCCCAGGCTCGTGTACGTGGTGGGTGAATCCACGCGACGGTTCGTAGAGGATCTGGCTCGTGCGCTGGAGGAGCACACGCGGCGCCATCCTCCCCCGGATCCCACAGCGGCGGAGGCCGTCGCGATACGGGCGGCCCGGACGGCGGTCGAATTCGGAGGATACGACGACGGTCGCTCCGCGGTCACGGCACCGGGCGATTCGCTGGCATGGACGATCCTGGCCGCCGAGAGACCGGCGGCCCAGGCCGAGTCTCTTCCTCGGGTGGTCTGGGTTCACCACGTGCCGGACGTCGAGACCCTGGAGGACGTGCTGCGGCCGCTCGAGGGGCGAATCCAGACGCTCGGATACTCCGGTTCCGAAGAACTGCAGAAACTCGCCGGGATCGCGGCCCGTCTGGGCGTGAGCCGAATCGCGCCATTCGGCACCGTGGCGTGGCCACCGCCCGACTGGCGGCACGAAGGGAGGTACCAGCTGCTGCCTCTTCTGAACTGGACGGACCTCGAGACTCCTGAGTAGGTTGCCCACCCACGACGCAGCGGGAGAGGGACGATACCTGTTTACTGACAAGGGATACAGCGTCAGGACAGTCACAAGTATGGAGGCAGAGGATGATGAGGAGGCGGAGAATGATGGGGACGTGGAGTCGATCGGCCATCGCGTTCGCGGTGGTGACGATAGTGGGCGCGAACGCTCCACGCGCCGTGGCTCAGTATGCGAACCCGGCGGACGGCGAGGGACTGGTTGTCGACTATCCCGTCTTCAACCCGGTGCAACCGCCTGGCGGATACGTGGCCGCGCTCGAGGCGGGCACACGTATGGCCGATGGCCGACCGGGCCCGCAGTACTGGCAGCAGTGGGTGGATTACGACATCGACGTGAAGATCGAGACGCAGACCGCCCTCGTGACGGCCAGCGAGAGGATCACCGTACGGAACGATACCCCGTACGAGCGGCCTGCCATTGTGCTGCACCTGTACCAGAACGTGTTCAAGGAAGGATCGCCGCGCGGCCGGGGCACCACCATAACGGGCGGCATGACGCTCGGTCGCGTTGCCGTGGCTGGCATGGACCTCGATGAGCTTCCGCCGCGTCGTTTCTTCGGCCGGCAACCCCCGGACCAGGAAGATCCCGGCTATCGAGTGAACGGCACGATCGCGGCGATTGTGCTTCCCGAGCCCCTGCTGCCCGGCGGCGTGGTCGAGATCGAGGTGGACTGGTCGTTTACCGTGGCCGGCAGCGGCGGCTTCCGGATGGGACATCTCAACAACGAGATCTTCCAGCTCGCGCAGTGGTACCCGCAGGTGGCGGCGTTCGACGACGTGTTCGGACAGGACCAGTCGCCTTACCTGGGCAGCGGCGAGTTCTACACGGACTACGGCAATTACACGGTCGACGTCACGGTACCGGAAGGCTGGCTGGTCGTCGGCACGGGCATGCTCACCAACCCGGGGGACGTGCTTCACCCGGAGGCCGTGCGCACCCTCGTTTCGGCCCCCGCTCTCGATACAGTCGTGAAGGTAGTGAGCGTGGAGGACCGGGAAGCCGGGAATGCGACGCTCCCCGCGGAGGATGGCTGGCTCACGTGGACGCTCGAGGCCGAAATGGTGCGCGACTTCGCGTTCGCGGCGGGTGGCACCTACGTGTGGCACGTCACCGGCGCCGAGACGGGGCATGAGCAGGGCAGGGCGCTGATTCAGAACGTCTTCGATCCGAGGATGGATCACTGGGCGCCGGCCACCGAGTATGCCAAGCATGCCATCGAGTTCTTCTCGGACTACATCCTTCCGTATCCGTATCCGCAGGCCACGGCCGCCATGGGGCCGCCCGAGGTCAGCGGGATGGAGTACCCGATGATCACGTTCATCACGCACCAGGCCGATGGCCGGGGCCTGAACGGGGTGGTCACGCACGAGCTCAGCCACTTCTGGATGCCGATGATCGTCGGCACCAAGGAGATGGCCTACGCGTGGATGGACGAGGGGCTCACGACGTACAATACGTCGCTCGCCATGGCCGACTACTACGAGACTCCGGTCACTCGGCCCGGTGACGACGAGGTCTACCAGATGGTGGTCCAGATGGAGATGCAGGAGCCGATCATGGGCCACGCGGACTACGCGGAGCACAGGTTCGGCCAGAATGTCGCCGCTTACGACAAGCCCGGAATGATGCTCCACACACTGCGGCACATGATAGGCCAGGAAAAGTTCGATGCCTTCTACAAGGACTACGCGGCGACCTGGGCGTTCAAGCACCCGATGCCGTGGGACTTCTTCGCCATGATGTCGGAGACGACTGGTACGGACATGGATTGGTTCTGGCAGCCGTGGTTCTTCGGGACGGCTACACTGGACCAGGCGATCGACCAGGTCGTGCCGGGTTCCGGCTCCGCCGAAGTCACGGTCTCGAACCTGTCCAGCGGTGTGATGCCGGTGGAGATGAAGCTCGAGTACGCCGACGGATCCTCGGAGACGGTTGTGTGGCCGCCTTCCGTGTGGACCGGGACGCGCACCAAGACAGGCACCGTCGCGACGTCCGGCGACCTGAAGAAGGTCACGATCGACGCGGACGGCTACTATCCGGATCTGGATCGATCCAACAACGAGTGGGAAGCGGTCGAAGGCTGATCCGCGTCCCGCGAAGCCCGGCCCGGTGAATGGCAGGCGCTGAAGCGAGAGACGGAGAAGTCTGGAGTAGCTACCAAGAGTACTTCCGGGCGGCGCCCGAGATCGTTTTCGAGTGGAACGATCGGGAGACAGCCGCCCGGGGGTGGCTCGTGATCAACAGCCTCAAGGGCGGGGCCGCGGGTGGCGGGACGCGCATGCGGATCGGTCTCACCCGTGACGAGGTGACGTTCCTGGCGAAAGCGATGGAGCTGAAGTTCGCCTTTGCCGGCCCCGCGATCGGAGGGGCGAAGTCCGGCATCGACTTCGATCCCGCGGATCCGCGCAAGAAGGACGTGCTGGAGCGCTGGTTCCGGGCCATCCGATCCGAGCTCCTCAGCCGCTACGGTACGGCCGGCGATCTCAACGTGAGCGAGGTCGCGGAGGTCATTCCGCTGTGTCGGGACATCGGTGTCGGTCACCCACAGATCGGGGTGCTGAGGGGGCACTTCGGTCTGGAGGGCGAAGCCCTGGGGCGCCGCTCAGAGCTCATGCACATCGGCCTCGATCAGCCGGTTCCACCGGAGTACGGGCTCGTAGGCAAGAAGGCCCCTGTTTTTGGGCTGGTAACGGGTTATAGCGTCACCGAGTCGGCGCTGCGCCTGCTCCACCACCAGGGAAGTGACCCCTCGTACACCCGCGTGCTGCTGCAGGGGTTCGGTTCCGTGGGCGGCTCCGCGGCGCTCTACATGGCCCGGGCCGGATTCCGCCTGGTAGGCATCGCCGACGCGCGCGGCTGCCTGCTCAGGGAAGAGGGCTTCAGCGCGGATGAGGTCGAGCGGATGCTTCTTCGCCGGAAGGGAAACACGCTCCCGGCGATAGCGGAGGTCGGCGACACCGCACCGGCCGAGGATTTCTTCGATACACCGGCCGACATGCTCGTCGCGGCTGCGGCGTCAGGGACTCTCGACGGCCAGGTGCTCGACCGGATGCAGGTGGCGGGCGTGACGTCCATCGTAGCCGGTGCCAACCACCCGTTCGCAGCCGCAGCGCCGGGTGATACGAGGGTGGAGCAGGACGCGGACGGCCGCTTCGCGATCGTGGCCGACATCATCGCGAGCTGCGGTACGGCGCACGCTTTCGCATGCCAGAGCCGGTCGGACTTCCCGCTGCAACCGCGCATCGTCTTCGACTCGATCGAAAGGATCGTCGGAGAAGCCGTGGATGAAGCGGTGGAGCGGGCGGACGGGGCGGACCGCGGGCTTCTGGCAGCGGGGCTCGCCATGGCGCTCGAACGGTGCGACGGATCATCGCGCACTCAAGATCTAACAAACCAATCGGAGTAATGCCGTGAGTTCAGACCTGGCCGCATATGTGCGTTCCAACAGGGAACGATTCGAGCAGGAGTTCGTGGACTTCCTGCGCATCCCCAGCGTGAGTACGGAAAGGCGATACGCAGAAGATGTCGCCCGGTGCGCGGAGTGGTTGGCGGAGAACATCCGCGAGGCCGGGATGGACAACGTCGAGATCATCCCCACGGAAGGGAATCCGTTCGTGGTGGCCGACAAGGTCGTTGACCCGGACGCCCCGACCCTGCTGGTGTACGGGCATTACGACGTGCAGCCCGTGGATCCGGAGGAGCTATGGGACTCGCCGCCCTTCGAGCCGGCCTACAAGAACGGCCGCATCTACGCGCGCGGCACGAACGACGACAAGGGCCAGGTCCTGATGCACGTCAAAGCTCTCGAGACCCGACTGAAGGGCGGGTTCGGAATGCCCGTCAACGTCAAGCTGTGCTTCGAGGGAGAAGAAGAAATCGGCAGCGTGAACCTGGAGACCTTCCTCCGTTTGGAGGCAGACCGCCTGGCTTGCGACGCCGTCATCGTCAGCGATACGGGGATGCTGGGAATCGACATTCCGTCGATCGGCACCGGGCTCAGAGGCATCGCGTACCTGGAGGTGTTCGTGGACGGCCCAGCGGGCGACCTGCATTCGGGTAGCTACGGCGGCGCGGTGGTCAATCCGGCGTTCGCCCTCGCGCAGATGATCTCGAAGCTAAAGGACGAGGACGGCCGAGTCACCGTCCCGGGGTTCTATGATCGGGTTCGGCCGCTATCGGAGACGATTCGCGAAGAGACACGAGCCCTGCCGTACACGGACGCCGAGTTCCTCGAAGAAACGGGCGCCCCCGCGCTCGGCGGAGAAGTGGGCTACAGCACGCTGGAGCGACTGTGGTATCGCCCGGCCCTCGATGTGAATGGGATGATCTCCGGATTCACGGGAGACGGAGCCAAGACCGTCCTCCCGGCCAAGGCGAGCGCCAAGATCTCCATGCGACTAGTGGCGGACCAGGACCCGGACGAGATCGCGGAGCTGTTCACGAACCACGTAACGTCGCTCGCTCCCGAGGGAGTGACCGTTCGCGTAGTACCCTCGCACGGCGGCTGGCCGTGGGCCGGCGATCCAGACAGTCCCCTGTTCGAGGCTGCCGCGCAGGCCCTCGAAGAGGCCTTTGGCCGGCGTCCGGTCTACATCGGAGAAGGCGGCTCGATCCCGATCATCCCGTTGTTCGAGGAGGTCCTCAAGGGACCGGTGCTGCTGCTCGGGTTCGCGCCTCCGGGCGGAAACGCGCATGCCCCGAACGAGTGGATGGACGTCGAGACCTACCACAAGGGCATCGAGACGATCGCCCGTCTGTATGACGAGATAGCGGCCCGGGGCGTCTAGGCCCGATACGTGGGCGCGGTGCCGGCTCTTCTCCGCGCGAGGATGGTCAAGGTTTCTCGAGAACCTGTTCCCCGGCCTGCTCCGTGGCTTGGAGCGCTCGCGTCCACTCCTCGGTGATGGCTGCTCGTCGCGCTGCCCGATTCTCCCGGGCATACGCTGCCGCCTGTCGCAAATCCTCAACCCGCATGTCATAGCCCCGCGGCGAATAGACGCCGCGATCACCATGCCACCAGCCAGCAACCGTTCCGTCGAACGCCGTCTTGGCAGCGAAGGATGGGGGGGTTGTCCGCGCTCCGAGATACGCCTCGCCTCCATCGATAACCCTACCCTCTGCGGCGTCCGAGATGTCATAGGCTTCGTACTCGAGGCCGCCACCGGGTCGCGGCGTGACCACCCAGAGAATCTCCTGCTGCAGGTCGGCGAGGACGCCGGTGCGGAGGCTGTCGGTCTCCGGAAGAATGAGTTTGCTGGAATGGTCTGAGGCCGACAGCTCGAAGACCGTGTCGGACGTGGCGCGGGCAAAGATCCACAGACCGCTGATTGCTGGCGCCGCGAAGATGCGTCCCCTCACAGCCGGTGCCGCGCGCAACGATGCGGGGCCAATTCCCGAAGATAGAAGGGTATCCGGATTGCGGCCGAGGAAATCAGTCTGAATGACCGAGAGAGTCGGGACGGTGTCGTCCGCGAACATCCGAACCCCGTACGTGAGGCGCAGAGGCTGTCGGGCAACCTCCAGGATCGAGGGACGCAGTCCCGGGTCGAAGCCCCGCAGATGCTTCCCGCTGGATGAGTACAGGTCCAGCATGCCGGTCGAGTCATCATACACGAAGATCCCTGTATTTTCGGCGAGAGCCAGACGCGCCGGCTTGACTACCTCGACTGGCGGCCTCTCCCTGAATCCAAAAATCCCATGCCGGCCCGCCGAGGGGTTGTAGCGCGCGACGCCCCGGGCCACCCCGTCGATTCCCCACACCACGCTGCGGGATTCCGCTTTGAGGTCAAGAGGTGCGTATACGTCAATGCCCAGCGTGTCCGGGTGCGCCCAGATCTGGACGGCTTCGATATCCTCGACAGCCAACTCGGCGTCCCTGCTGTCGTCCTCCGCACACGCCTGCGCCGAGAGCGCGATCACGCACAGGATGAGAACAACGAACGGGCTCGGAACTTTTTGCTCTGCCATAGCGTCCTCAATTGGTACAGTCTTCCCAGCTACGGACCCGGCGGCGCCCTGCCTCGCATGCCCGATTGCCGATTCTTGACCGGGCATCGATGATACCACGTCTGACTACGCGAGCAAGCCGCCAACTCGCCAACCTAGCTTGCACCACTCTTGGGAGCGTATGTGAGATGATAATCTGTTGACACCGGCCTGGAGACTGTGGGTCCACCGATGGTGCGAGAAGCGCAGGCATGCGAGCGAGCTCGAGCTCGCAGAGAGTCGATTGCGATGTTCGTGATTCAGAGTCTCGGAGGCGTTCGAATCCAGGATTCGCATGGCAACACGATCAGGCTTCGCTCCAGGAAGCATGTGGCCCTGCTCGTCTACCTCGCCGCTGCCGGACGTCGCCTGTACACGAGAGACTCCCTCGCTCGTCTATTGTGGGACACGCCCGTTAATCGAGCGCGCCACTCGTTGAGTCAGGCCGTATACGACCTCCGTCAGAAGCTACCCGGCACGATCGGCTCCGCTACCGGAGACACAGTTGTGCTCCAGCCCTCGGCTGTTCAGCTGGACGCCGTGGAATTCGAGCAGGCGCTGAAGAACGGCGAGCTATCTCGAGCAGTGGACCTGTATCGGGGACCGTTTGCGGACACCCTCGCCGGGGTCGGCACCGACGACTTTGAACGGTGGCTGGAGGCCGAACGTCTGCGGCTCACCCGGCTGGGAGAGATGGCCCTCCGCCGCTACGTCCGCCAGTGCGACGAAGCCGGTCGGTGGGGAGAGATGTGCGTGGCGGCCCTTCGCCTCGTCAAGCTCTCCCTCCTGGACGAGGAAGCCCATCGGGCGCTCATGAGGGGACTGTGGCTGCACGGAGACGCAGCCTCTGCTATCCGCCACTATGAGGAAATGGTCGTGCCCCTGGAGAAGGAACTTCCCGGGGGAATCTCGGACGAGACCCGTCAACTGGCTCAACGGATTCGCTCGACACCGGCACCGGAACCGTGGGTCGACAACCTGGGAGAGCTCCACACGCCGTTCCTCGGGCGAGAGGACGAAATGGAAGTGCTCCGGGCCGCGGTCCGGGAGATCTCGACCGGCTCCGCTACAGCCGTGCTGATATCGGGAGAAGCGGGAATCGGGAAGACCCGTCTCGTGAGCGAATTCACACGCTCCGTCGCCCTCGAGGACGTGTGTCTCCTCGAGAGTCGATGCTACCCGGCGGAGGCGGACGTGCCTTACGGGCCCGTGATCGACGGTCTGCGCCCGATAGCCGCGGATGTGGCCCGCCGACCAGCCGCGGACCTCGAGTCGTTCACCCGGATCGGCCACCTTCTCTCCGAGTTCGAGTACCTCACGCGGGATGGAGAGCAGCGAGTCGACCCCGCCGCCTGGCGACGACGCCTCTACGAGGAAGTCACGGGCTTCGTCAGACTCGCCCTTGAGGCAGCTCCGATCGTGTGGGTAATAGAAGATGTGCAGTGGATGGACGCGACCTCGACCTCGCTGCTGCACTACATGACTCGACGATTGGAGGGATATCCGTTTCTCTTGATCGCGACTCTGCGTGTAGCCCGCGGCGCGGACCTCCCGGACGCTCTCCCTCTCAGCGCGCCGGAAGCATTCGATCTCAGCTCCGAGATCCGCCTGCGCCCGCTTTCCGATGAGCAGATCGAGGAGATACTGGGGCGAGCGGCTCCGGATCCGGGCCACACGGCAGCGATGCAGCTGGCTCAAAAACTGGCCGGCGGTAACCCGTTCTTCGCCCTGGAGGTCTTTCGTGCAGCTGTTGGCTCAACGGCGTGGGCTGCGGAGGCATCGCGCTGGGACCCACTGACCGATGCCAGGCTTAGCAAGGTCTTGGCAGTGCGCTTGAAGGGTTTGTCCGACAGGGCGCTCTCCCTCCTTCGAGCAACGGCGGTGCTCGAACGCTTGGCGACGCCCGGGGCCGTCGCAGGAGTAACGGGCTTGAACCTTCCGGACGCAGCGGAGGCAAGTACCGATCCATACGGGCGGGGTCTGCTTCAGGACAGCGAAGGTCGCCTCGGGTTCGTAAACGACGTTGTGCGAGAGTATGTCTACTCAGACATGACGGCCCTCTCACGAGCGGCCCTCCACCTGACCGCGGCACAGTTTCTGGAAGACGAATCAGACACGAATGCCGCAACCTTGGCTCGTCATTTCTATCTTGGTGAGAATCGAGCCCGGACCTACACATACGCAATGCGGGCGGCCCGTGAAGCGAAGGCCTCCGCCGGCCAAATGGAAGCCGCCGCGATGGCCGACCTTGCCCTACAAAGCTGTCAGGGCAAGGAAGAGCAACTGGCCGCACTGCACCTTCTGGCAGGGGCAGAGCTGGAATCGGCACAGCTGGCCAAAGCCACAGAACACTTCAACGAAATCCTGCTGTTAGACGAGACGATGCCGACCGAGCGGCGTGTCGAGGTGAAACTGAAGCTGGTGACGGCGACCGGTGGAGAAGCGAATTGGGACGAAGCTGGACGAATACTCTCAGAGATCGAGCGGGACATCAGGTTGATACCAAAGGCAGAGTCACGCGTCGAGCATCGGCTTGAGGCACTCAACTGGCGCCTCAAGGCAGCCGGAAGACTGAACGACGTTCGCCGGGCGAGCTGCATCAAAGACAGGATCGAACGACTGCGTGCAGCTGCGGAACGAACGAGCAAGCTAAGTGAAACAGCGACTGTCACAGCGAGCTGCAGCCTCGCGGCCTTCGAGCTCTTCTATGGATCAGCACGCAAGGGTCTTAAGCTACTGGACGCTATCAAGATACAGGAAACATGGCCCGAGCACTTGGTCCATCGGATCAGAATGCTTCGCGGCCTTGGGAACCAGAGAATGGGTTCCTGGGACGCATCTGACCATGAATTGAGGCAGGCATATACTCTGGCCAAGAACACGAACGATACGCTTCAGGTCGCAACGGTTCTGACAAACTTGGCATGTACTTCCGTCGAACGAGGATCTTGGGACGAGGCACAGGAACACAGCAATGCAGCGGGCAAGCTACATGAGGCCCTGAGCACTGCTCTTGACGTACTGATACCGCTCCGCCTGAACGCAGCGAACTTGGCTTTCTATCAAGGGAGCGTCCGCAAGGCATACTCGCTCTATCTCGAAGTCCATCAGAGAGCCGCGGGCGATGATTACACGGAGTTCAAGACGGAGGTCGAGGCCTGCTTAGGCCTGGCAGCGCTGCAGATGCGGGACGCTACCGCGGTGAGGTGTTGGATGGCGGAGTGTGACACGAGCGAGGCATCACTGCACGGAATGCAGGAACGATTCAAGGTCGAGTGGTTCTGGGCATACTGTCACCGGCGTGATGATCCGGCGAAGGTATACGAGCGGCTGGGCCGCATTGCTAACAGCCAAGAGGCTGTAGACAGGGTCGGCTCCCTCAAGCTGAGGTGGCTAACAAGGATCCTTCTGCCCAACGCGAACGCGCGAACAGAGACCGCGGCAACAGCTGAAATACGGCGAGAACTTTTTGACGCAGGCCTAGGCTGGTTTGTTCATTTTTCAGATCGATGGCGCCGACTGGCTGACGGGTGCCGTATCTAGATTAGGGGCGCTACACGCTTATCTGGCGGATTGAGGGCCGAAGACGATTGCTTGGAGTGTTGTCGCCGAGATTCGCGTAGCACTTGGTTCCGCATCGTGACCGCGGAGTCCTCGTTCAGCCGGCGTCAGCACGCAAGGCCGGATTGACGCCCGCCAGGCGGGTAACGGGCGTAGCCTTCTCCGGTTCCGGATTGTCCAGCGTTTCCAGGTGTCGCAGACCATGATGATCCGCGCGCCCAGCGGGATTTCCTCGGCCGCCAGTCCGGTTGGATACCCGTCTCCATCCCATCGCTCATGATGGTGCCGCACGCAGGCCAGGACCTCGGGGTGGATACTCCTGATCGACTTGATGATGTCTACGCCTCGATCCGGATGGGCTCGGATCAGCTCCCTCTGTTCGGGCGTCAGAGGTCCTTTTTGACGCAGGATCTCACCGTACACTGAATCGATCTTGCCTATATCATGCAGCAGTGCCGCGGTCTCGATGGTCTTCAGCTGGCGTGCCGGTACGCCGAGGGCACGCGCTATCTTCTTGGCTGCCTCCGAGACACGGATGGAGTGGCCTGAAGTGTAGGGATCCTGCGCCTCGATCGTCTTTACCATCAGCCGCAGCAAATCCGTGTTCAACTGCTGCAGCTCGAAATTGACCCCGTAGCTATACCGCAGCCCGATGAGCGGAATCATCGCCAGGAAGACTGCCACGACCCCGTATTGCGTGTAGAGGAACGCGACCAGGAACGCCAGCGTACTCATGGCGATGTCAAAGACGATCAACCCGCCCGTCATCCGTCGCCAAGTCTCGAAGAAAGGTGCTCTCTCGGAGACGCTGACGATAAACGCGACGGTGCCTGTGTTGACCGCGAAGTATGCCAGCACCGCCACCAGGAATGGCGCCAGCGAGTTCTGGAACCGGAAAGTATCTAGGCTCTCGACACCGCCAGACCACCGGAACATCAGTCCGGCCACACCGACGGCGAGCACGAGCTGCGAGATGTTGAACAGCTTCTTCAACACCGACTTCTCCCGATACAGGAAGAAGCCCGAGACGAGCTCGGAAAGCAGCGTTACGGTGACGGCACCGGTGGGGCCCAACAGGAGAATCGCACCGAGTTCCGGCACGAAGTCCATGGATGTCGTGGAGCCAGCCTCCGTGAAGCGGAGGTACAGCATCATAGCCAGAGTGCTGAGGGCGAGCAGTGTCCCGAAGGCTACGAGGGAATCGACGGTGAGCGCGGGAGGAAACTTGACGTAGAGCGCGACGACAAGCGCGACAGCCGCCAGTGTGGTCGCGAAGATCGTTCTCTTGACTCTTGGGTCCATACCCTCTGGGTCACATTTGGATAGCCCCCAAACCTCTACCGGTTACCACCTAAGAGTACCGCCTTTGGTCCAAGCAAAAATTGCAAAAAACCAATTCATAGAGCACACCTCCTTTCGCATGGAAGTCATACCCGTGCCGCTAATGGGTATGCTTCATCTCCGCTCGGAGGTATCGCTCCGCTCAGCTATGGCGGTTCGGTGAGGTCGGGGGCATCTCCCTGTTCAGCGGACCGTATCACGGTCCTGTCGATACTGCTCTGCGACATTGCCTATGGGGTGCAGACCGACTGAAAAATAGAAGGGTAGGGGCGCCTGCGCGCAACTCCGAGAGATCTTCAGCGACCCCCAATCCACCGATTGATCGCCTTGAGGCAGGCGAGGACGGCTGCCTCCTCGACCGAATCCCGGACACGGACGATGCCCGCGAGGGACTCGGAGTCGCGCCGCACGGATCCGCTCACCGCGACGAGGACGAAGGTGCTGCCAAAGGCGCCGACCGAGTCGATACCCTGTAAAGCCAGGGAGACGTCGTCTCCGGCGCCCTGCTGCGCGGCCTCGAGGGCGGCGGTCGCGGCTACCTCCATGCGGGCTCTCTCGAAGTCGGGTCCCTCTGCCTCGCCTGTGAAGACGGAGTCCTCACGGGCCAGGTCGACGCGGCACGTGACTTTCTGCCCGGCGGCGCGTTCGATGTGGACGTTCCCGAGCACCAGGCGGTGGTCGGATGAGAGGACCGGCGCGGCTGCGGCGCTAGAGTCGGGCGCCTCGGCGGGCGCGGCTGCGATCTCCGGGCTTTGCACGCGAGCGATCGAAATCTTGCGGTGATCGATCTGGAGACCGAACTCCGCCAGGAGAGCAGACTCGATGTTGCGAACGATCTGTTTCGGGCCCAGCGAGGAACTCGAGAGGACGTGGATCTCCTCGATGCCACCGTGGCCGTCGGGTACGATCTTGAGGGAGCCGACCCCCTCGAGACCCAGGAGGAGTTTCTCGATCCGGCGGAGGCCCCACGGGTCGAGGCCCATCATGTCCCGAGCCTGGTGTTCCTCGGCTGTCATGTGACGAGCTTGCCTCCGATGGCGGGGTGAATCGTGTTTCCTCCCTGAGCCTTGGCGACGTACAGGGCCGCATCGGCTTCGGCCATGAGATCTTCAGCCGATACCTGAGCCTGCGTCACTCCCGAATGATACGCCACGCCTATGCTTAACGTAACCCCCGCATAGCCCTCATTCGTGGCGATTCTCATATCGGCTACGCGCTCCCGGATCTGCTCACCCACCTGCCCGGCGCCATCCCGATCCGGGTTGACCAGGATGACGACGAATTCGTCGCCTCCGTACCGGCACACGATGTCTGTGCTACGAGTGGCGTCGGTGAGGATGCGGGCGACGTTTCGGAGAATGAGGTTTCCGGCGGCATGGCCATGCACGTCGTTCACCGGTTTGAACTTGTCCAGGTCGATGAACAACACGGCGATGGAGGTCCCGGTACGGCTGGCGCGCGAGAGCTCTTCCTCAAGTCGCTCGCTCAACACCCGGAACGTGTAAACGCCGGTCAGCGCGTCGTGCATCGCGTCGCGTGATGCCTGCTCGTACTGGCGGGCCAGATAGATCGGGCACAGCGACAGGGTGGACCTGCCTCGCGCCACCGCCTGCGCGAACTCGATGCACGTGGCGTGACCGCAAGAGCCGGTGTTCCAGTACCTTCCATCGGGGGTGGTACCGATCTTCTCCAGGATCTGCTCGACTTCGGTGGGGTCAGGAGCCTCGAAGTCCACGATCTTCGGCTCGAAGAACGTCCGCAGGTCCAGGTCCCCGACTGGCTCCACGACGGGGTTCTCCGATCGCGGCGGCTCCGACAGTTCGGCGATCTCCTTGCGCCAGAAGAGATCGTCCGCCGGTCCAAAGGCAGGGTGGCCCAGGTTGCCATCGAACGGGAGAAGGTCGACGAAACCCAGCGGGCTGCCCTCCTCGATAAGGGCCCGAGCGAGTGCGGGGAGCGCCCTGAGGTCACGCTCCTTTCGAAACGTGCGCGAGGTCTGGCGCTGTTCCTCCAGGATCTGGCGGGGCAATCCGCCGGACAGCGACAGGTGACGCCGTCGGTCCGGTGTCAACCGAAACAGGGTCTGCGGCTGGTCCAGCGGTCTGGCTCCCCGGTCGGTTAGCAGCGCCTCGAGTTCTTCGAACGAAATGCAGATGCCCAACTCGTTAGTCGTCCCGTTCGCGCCGGGGGCGCCGAAGCCCGAGTAGACGATGTCCTTGTCTTCGCCTTCGATGCTCCGGATGTACCTGGCGAGTGCGACCGCTGGCGTGACCACGGGGGCGAGGAACGGGAGAAGTTCGGGTATGCGCGCCCGACAGTAGTTGACCACCACGGGACTGGTGGAGCGCAGCCAGGATTGTTGGCCGCCCGCGTTCCACATGCGCAGGTACTCAGCGGCGACCAGCTCGTCGCCTATCGCCTCGAAGTAGACGGTTCGGAAGCCCGCTTCGAAGCAGGCATTGAGAATCTGCTCCGGCGTGGCGGGGAAGAAGTACACGCTGATCTCGTTGGGGAGAATGAGGAGAGCGCGGCCCGACTCGATGGACTCGACGCACTGTTCGATGTCTCCCACCACGTCGATCGCGTCGTGGTAGCACGAGGGAACGCACAACCCGCATTCGATGCACGAAGCCGGGTGGATGCGGATCTGGTTCCCGGCCACGGCAATCGCCTCGACCGGGCAGACCCGCACGCACGCCATGCACGACGTGCATTTCTCGTTGATCGAGAACCTGAGACTCACGTCACTCCTGGTCCGTTCGTGACCCCACCGGAAGTCACGCTGAACAGCCGGTACTCGCCCTCGCCGCAATGGGTTGCAGGCCTACAAGAAGCATACCCCGACAAAGTACGCCGATCGTGGCATAAGGCGAACATCGTCCGGACTGTATCGTCTTGTGAAGTCTATATGTGCGAACGTGTTATGGACCAACACGGCAATCTGCCACACGAAACCGGCACGACCCGCCCTGCTCGCGACTTACGCGTCCTGTGGCGCTGAGGCAACGTGATTGACGAGCGCTTAC
This sequence comes from Gemmatimonadota bacterium, assembly GCA_039585235.1. Taxonomy (GTDB): domain Bacteria; phylum Gemmatimonadota; class Gemmatimonadetes; order Palauibacterales; family Palauibacteraceae; genus Benthicola. The sequence goes on from JBDGWG010000030.1 coordinate 36,760, forward strand.
CGCACCGGTTGGCAGAACCCCAGGCCTGCAAGTAGCTTGTCGGGCGGCCGTCCGGCCGTCCGAACGACACCTGTAACGGCGAAGGCGATTCATGGCCACTCAGGAGCCCAGTCTTCTCAAGAAGCTCCTCTTCCGAGTCGACGGAACCGCGGACAGCGAGAAGGTGGAGTTCACCAGCGCACGCGGACAGAAGTGGCAGGCAGAGCTCTGCCTGCATTCCGGCACGAACCCACAGTCTCCGCGTCTCATGGTAATGTTCCGCAACCGGTCTCGGCCTCGCGACCGACAGCGCTACACGCTAGTGCCGCCCGGCTATTCGAAGGTCCCGTCCGAGGCCGCGAAACAGCTCAGCGAGGACGACCTGCAGCAACTGCTGGCGTCGTCCGTAGAAGTGTGAGGACCGGCATGTCACGCACGATCACCGACGACAATCTCCTCGAGTGGGAGGTCTACGTATCCGGAGGCCAGCCCGACTCCGTCGAGGCGGCGCGGATCTTCTTCTACTGCCTGGATGCGCCGATGAATCCGGCGCGATTCGTCCGGCACGAGAGCCGGAACGTCGCGAAGACCGAAGCCGCGTTGCTGGAAATGTCGGACGAGCAGCTCAGGGAGTTGCTCGGCGACGCGATCGTCAACGAGTAGGGACGGTCGCGGAATGACGCGCGAAGGCCGCGAGGGCTCGATCGAGGTCATCACGGGCGTGATGTTCTCGGGCAAGTCCGAGGAACTTCTCCGAAGGGTCCGGCGCGCCATGATCGCCCGCCGGACGGTGCAGGTCTTCAAGTCGCAACTCGACGACCGGTATGGGGGGATTCAACTGATCAGCTCCCACGACGGCCGGGAGATCGAAGCCAGACCGGTTTCGAATTCGCGCGATGTGGCGGAGTTCGTTGCTTCCGACACCGAGGTGGTCGCCGTGGATGAGGTTCAGTTCATGGACCCCGGTATCGTGGAAGTGGCGAACGAACTGGCGGACCAAGGCGTGAGGGTCATCGTCTCTGGGACGGACATGGATTTCAGGGGACTTCCGTTCGGCCCGCTGGGATCCCTGCTCGCGGTCGCGGAGAAGATCGACAAGCTGCACGCCATCTGCGTGATATGCGGTGACCTCGCGACCCGGAACCAGCGGCTGATCGACGGTCGTCCAGCACCAGCGGAAGGTCCGACGATCCAAGTGGGCGGACTGGAGAGCTACGAGGCCCGGTGCAGGGCGCACCACATCGTGCCGTCGAGTCTCGACGACCAGATGCCGCTGATCTCCGAGAGAAAAGGTGGAGCTTCTTAGACGGGAAACGCGTGCAGCGCCGTCGCCTTGACCTGCACCCAGATCCGCGAGCCTACCCCGAGCGACAGCTCGTCCCCCGCGGCCCGCGTAATCACCGCGACCCAATGTCCGGCCCCTTCCAGACGCACACGCAGCAGGCTTCCCGCCGGTCTTACTTCCACGACCTGCGCCTCGAACCTGTTTCGCGGGCTCGCATGGATCTCGACGCGTGATAGAAACAAGTCCTCCGGACGGTAGGCCACCTTCACTTCCGCGCCCTGTTCGGCTGCCCCGACAACGGTGAACTCTGACTCTCCGGCGCGTACGATGAGCAATCCGTCACGGGCCTGCATCACGGTGGCGCGAAACGATAACTCGGCTCCGGTGACCGCTGCGATAAACGGATCGGCGGGGTTTTCGAACAAGTCCTCGGGTCGGCCCGACTGAACCACCCTTCCGTCCCGCAGCACGATCACCCTGTCGGCGAGGCTGAAGGCGTCCGCCCGATCGTGTGTGGCGAGCACGGTGGCGTGGCGGCCGTCGCGCGCCACGTGCTCGAGGTCCTCGATGAGCGCGGCGCGGGCCATGACGTCCAGGTTGGCGGCGGGCTCGTCCAGAAACAGGACTTCCGGCTCGAGGGCCATGGCGCGCGCGATGGCTACCCTCTGGGCCTCTCCACCCGAGAGAGAGCGTGCATCGCGATCCAGGAGCTTCTCGATGCCCAGCTGAGCCGCCGCTTCTTCCGCCGCGCGATGGGTCGAATCGGGCGGATTGCGCCGAAGTCGAAGCCCGAGTTCGATGTTCTCACGTACGGTCCCGGCCCATAGATGCGGACGCTGAAACACGAACGCCGATGTGCGCCGCAGCAGGTGATCAGCGACCGTGCCCTCGGCTCCCTGATAGCGCACCACGCCGCCGTCGGGCTTCTGAAGCATGGCCAGCACCCGAAGGAGCGTGGACTTGCCGGCCCCGTTCGGTCCGAGGATAGACAGGACCTCGCCGCCGCGCACCTCGACGCCGTCCACATCCAGCAGGATCTTCTCACCCGCACACACTCGGAGGTCCTGTCCGACGAGGATCCGAGCAGCGGGCGCCGCCTCCCGAGAGGTCATACCAGGGCCGGCCTGCGCAGACCGCGCCCGTAAAACAGCGTCAGCCCGAGGTTGATCACGAAAGCGATCGCGAGAAGCACGATGCCGAGCGCGATTGCGACCCCGAAATTCCCGCGACGGGTCTCGAGTACTATGGCTGTCGTCATCACCCGCGTCTCACCGAGCAGATTTCCGCCGACGATCATGACGGCCCCGACCTCGCTGATCACCGCGCCGAAGCCCGCAGCGACCGCGGCCACCAACGAGGCCCGGGCCTCCCGGAGGTGAAGGAGAACCGCCTGCCACTGGTTGGCGCCCAGCCCGCGAGCCTGCTGCCGGACATCCGGTGGAACGCCTTCCAGCGCCGCCAGTGTGACGGCTGCGATATACGGTCCGGCCAGGATCACCTGCGCCAGGATGACTGCGGACGGCGTGTACAGGAATCCCACTGGACCCAGTGGACCGGAGCGGGAGAGCAACAGGTACACGGCCAGTCCGACGACAACCGGCGGGAACGCCAGCCCCGTGTTGACCAGCGCCACGACGGGAGTGCGCAGCCGAAAGCGTGACAGGGCAAGCATGGCTCCGAGCGGGAGTCCGATGATGGTGGCCAGCAGGAGCGCCGCGCCGGAGATCGACAGGGACCGGAGGACGACCTCCCACACGTAGGTATCGGCCGAGGTGAGCAGGGCCCACGCCTCAGAGAACGGGTTGATCGTGAGGCGGGACCGAACGCGAGCCGTGGCGCTGTCCATGTCGAACGGCACCAGGGTGAACAACGGTCTTCCGTAGCGCTCCTTCCCGTGTAGCCGGATCAATCCCAGAGCCCGTTCGCCGAGCAGCCAATCGCGAAAGCGTGCGGCTCCGTGGGGGTTTACGCCCGCCGTCGTCTCGATCACCGAGTAGAAGTTCTCCAACGCCGGGCCGCCCTCCGCCAGGACCTCGAGATCCAGCACGTCGGCCAGAACGGTCAGAGTCGAGCGGTCGGTCAAGACGTACGAGCGGCGTTGAGACGCCAGCGTGAGGGTCGCCCCCATTCCCTGACCCGTCTCCACGTACCACTCACCGACGGGAGTCACTCCGGTCGCCAACCAAATCGAGCGCTCGCGCATGTGCGTGCCCGAGTCGTCTCCGCGGGACACGAACGGAGCGCCGGCTTCGGCGACGGTCCGAAGCGCTGCCGGCCCACGGTCCGGATTCCCCAGAGCTCGAAGGTCGGCCGGGTCCTCGTCGGGGCCGGCGATCACGAAATCGTTCGTCATGAAAGTGACCCGGCTACGCCCATGGCCGGCTCGCATGAACTCGCGCTCGGCCGGAGGGGCGTGAACCAGCAGAAGGTCCGCATCGCCGCGTCTCCCGAGGGCGAGCGCCTGGCCGGTGCCCACGGACAGCACTCTCACGTTCAGATCCGGGTGCTCCACCTCGAAGGCGGCGACGAGCGTATCCAGAAGCCCTGTGTCGTACAGGGAAGTGGTGGAACCCAGGACCACGGTGCCGGTGTCCGGGCGACCGCCGCACGCGGCCAGGCCGACAACTAGCCCGAGCGTGACCGCAACGGTCCGGCCGGACAACGTCCCGCATTTCGCATTGTGCCGTATCCTCATTCGACTCAGGCCGTTTCTCTCTAGGCGATAGGTGTGATATACTCTTAGACTGCAGCGAGTGTCGGCCGCCGGGCTCCCGTCAGGCGACGCACCCGCCGCCGGACCCGCACCCGCCTTCGGAGGAGCGAGCATGGGAATCTACCGCGTCCTGTATTATTCCACTGTCACCGTTGGCAGTGGTGGCCGAATCACGATCCCGCAAGACATGCGAGACGATCTGGATCTGCAGGACGGCGACACCCTCACCGCCCGCATGGAGGGCAGTGAAACCGGTCAAAAACAACTCACGATCTGGAAACAGCGAGAAGGCTGACGCATTCCGGCGGTCAGCCGGGCGCCTGCCCGAAGTTGATCGCCATCGCGCCGAACACGAGGTCGATGTGTCCGCAGCGTACGAACCCGTGTCGCTGCATGAGTTCCGTCACTCCCCTCTGCGCGGGGTATTGCCGGAGCGATTCTGGTATGTACCGGTAAGACTCCACGTCTCGGTGCAGCACCCACCCCGCGACCGACGTCGAGAAATCGAGATACTTGAGGTACCACCGGTCGAGCCAATCCGGCTCGGCCCTTCCAAAGTCCAGTGAGACGAGGCGCCCTCCCGGCGTCAGGCACCGCCGGACCTCCCCGATGCACCGGCTCAAGTCCGGGAAGTTGCGCAATCCGTAGCCAACGAGCACGCGATCGACGCTTCCATCTGGAAACGGAAGATACGTGGCATCACACTGAACCCAGTGCACCCCCGAGGATTCCGGCCTGGCCTTTCCGACCGCCATCATCTCCCATGTCAAATCGGCAGCGATTACGGTCTCGGCGTCGGCATTTTTCGCCGTCCGTATGGCGAAATCCCCCGTCCCTGCCGCGAGGTCGAGTACGACGTCGCCGGCTCGAATCTCCGCAAGACCCAGAGCGAGGCGCTTCCAGGCACGGTGCCGACCCATCGACATGAGGTCGTTCGTCAGGTCGTAACGCCCGGCAATCCGGCCAAAAAGCGAGCGAACGTACTGTCGCTTGGTGGCCGGGGCGTCGATCTGCCCCTGAATCCGGGTGACCATCGGATCGCGTGTCATGGAGCGAACGATCACGGCATGGCCCATGCGCTGTCAATGACGACTCAAATGGAACCTTGGAACATGGAAACTGTGCACGAGACTCAGGGTAGGAACGCTACGTCAGACTAACGAGAGGTTCACCGCGGAGGAGCCATGTCTGCCTGGAAACTTTGGAAGCCGCGCCGTCTGGTCGGAGCACCGATCGCCTTCCTCCTGCTTGCGCTCACGGCGACGGCGTGCAGCAACAAGCACGTCACTCGGGTCGAGCCGGATACGGTCACCGACCTCTCCGGTGCGTGGAACGACACCGATTCGCGGCTTGTGGCCAACGCGCTCATCTCGCAGAGCGTCACCGGGCCGTGGCTCGAGCGATACTACAATAACAATGCGGGTTTGGCCCCGGCCGTGATCGTCGGCGATTTCCGGAACCGCACTTCCGAGCACATCGAAGTCACCGTATTCGTGCGGGACGTAGAGTTCGCCTACATCAACTCCGGCCTCGTGACCGTCGTCGCGAGCTCGGAGGAGCGCGAGGAGATCCGCGGCGAGCGGGACGACCAGCAGGAATTCTCGCGCGCCGACACCCGGGCCCGCCTGGGTCAGGAGCTCGGCGCGAACTACATCCTGCAGGGCGATCTGACCTCGATCCAGGACGAAGAGGAGACCACCCGGCTCGGCGTGAGCCGCAAGGAGGCGATCGTCTTCTATCAGGTGGACGCCCGCCTGATCGACCTCGAGACGAACGCCGTCGTGTGGGCCGGGCAGCACGAGATCAAGAAGTACATCGAGCGGCAGCCGTTCGGGCTCTGATCACGCGATCGAGCTCGACACCGGGTCCCGCCCGCGCGGGCCCACCATACGGGAGAGAACGATGAAACGGACGTTCCTGTTGCTGGCTCTGGCCGCCCTGGCGGCATGTGTACCGAAGAAGGTGCACGAGGAGCCCATCATGGAGAACGACCAGCGCGTCGGCGATTCCTCGGCCGCGGTAGCCTCGGCGACCGCGCAGGCCGCTGACGCGAAGGCGAAGGCGCAGGAGCGGGAGGCTCTCACCGCCCAGGCGATGTCTGACTGCTCGCCCGATGTGTGCGAGGCTCTCGTCCGCGGTGAGGTCGCCATGGGTATGAACGAGACCCAGGTACTGGCTGCCACCGGTACGACGGACGACGCGTGGTCGATTCGGTACGCCGGCGATGCCACGGTGATGATGCCGGCGACCTCGCTCAGCCCGCCGACGGACGTAGTGGGGGACATCGTGGTCGTGCAGTTGGCCAGCAACACGGTCAGCCGGTACGCCTATCGCGAGGCACAGGGCGTGCGGGTCGTGGAGTCGCCGTACGACGCCACCACCGAGGGTCGGGCGCAGGCGCTGGCGGACGCGTTGACCCGCGAGGGTGATGACTACGCGGCGCGCGGAGACTTCGAGGCGGCGCTGAACCGGTACGATCGCGCAAGCATCCTGACGCCGGGCGATCCGATGGTCGACTTCAAGATCGCCGAGTCGCTGGACAAGGCCCTCCGGCCTTACGCGGCCTTGATTCAGTACCAGTTGTTCCTGCACCGCTTGAGGCTCGAGACCATCGAGGCGCGCGGTGAAGCGGCGGCCCGCATGGCCGAGGCGATCGCCCTGGCTCAGCAGCGCATCCTGATTCTGGAGCGCCAGGTTCCGCAGTAATGCGTATCGACGGAGATCTCGATCGGCCCCGACGCGGGCCTCGGATCTTCCGGCGCCGCCAGCTGCCGCCCGGGTTGGCGGTGGCGGCGGCGCTTCTGCTTGCCTCCTGCCATCTCATGGGTGTGCCGAGGACCGGGCCGGAAGGCCGCTCGATGCACGACACCGATCTGCAGCGACTGATCCGGGAAGAGGCTTTCATCGAGGCGCTCGATCTCACGGATCCGGACGATCGGGGAGAAATCGGCGACGAACTCCTGCGTCTCATGCACCGCGGCCTCCTGCTCCACTATGCCGGGCGCTACGCGGAGAGCAACGAAGTGTTGCAGCGGGCCGAAGAGATCATCGACGACCGCTATACGAAAAGCGTGTCGGTCGCTCTGCTCTCGCTCGTCACCAACGACCGGGCGCTGGCGTGGATTCCGGGCGACACCGAGCGGATGATGGTCAACTACTACGGGGCACTCAACTACCTCGCCCTCGCGAATCCGGAGGAGGCCGCCGTCGAAGCCCGCCGTCTCAGCAGGCTCCTCGAGCTCGGAGAGGACGACGAGCTCGATGCGGCGGAGATCGAGATGCGGAAGACGTTGCGCTATTTCGCCGCCTCGGTGTTCGAAGCATCGGGAGATCACAACAACGCGGCGGTGGCGTACCGGCACGTGTGGTCACCAGCCGATGCGATCACGGACACGCCTCTCCGGCCGAGGTTCATCGACCTGTACGGTGTAGACATACCGGACCAAGAGCCCCCCGAGGCCGCTCGAGACTTCGATACTGTCGTCGACTCCCTCATGGCGGCCATCAGCGCGGACAGTATCCGGCCTGTCGGCCCGGACAGCCTGGTCGTTTCGGATAGTCTGAACCTACCCGATGGCCTGGCCGCACCAGATGGTCTGGCCACTCCAGATGTCCTTTCCGTTTCGGACAGTCTGTTCGAGCCGCCGGGCCAGGTTGCGGGAAGTGGCGGTGACGTCGTGATCCTGCTCGAACACGGATTCGTGGCGCATCGGGTGGAACGCTCGCTGAACGTCCCGGTGTTCCCGAAGGAGGCCGACGCCCTGCACGATTCGAACTCCGACGTCCGCTTTGCGGCGGCATCCTGCGTCGCATCCAGGGCCTTAAAGGACCGCTACGACTTCACCGCGATCCTCTCCGAGTCGGGTACCGACTGGCGCAACGACCTGGGCGGGCAGTGCGACGCGTCCGGTGCCAACCAGTCCGGGCGCGCTTCGGACGACTTGGAAGACCTGGAACGCCAACTATACCTGATGCGTGTGGCGTGGCCGGAGATGATCTCGTCGGGGCTCCCGACCGATCTGCCAGTGCTCGGGCTGTCGATCGCGGCGGACGCGCGGCCGCTCCAGGTAGCGTCACTCGACGCGACCCCTGGCGCCGCGCCGATGGGAGCACCGGGCGATCCGGAGGCAGGGCTTCTTCCTGCCGCGGACGGTGCGGCTGACGGACCTCAAGGCCCACCACTCATCCTGGCCCGACCGGCCATGCGCGGATCCGTGTCCGGAGCGGTCACTGAGGAATTCGAAGACCAGCTCGGTGGCATCATGATCAAGATGGTGGCGCGCACGGCGCTCAAGTACGAGTTGGCCAGGGGCATCGAAAAGGAACTGGACAAGAAGGACGAGACCCTGGGGGACATCGCGTTCTTCACGGCTAATGCGGCCGCGGCCCTGTTCGAGCGAGCGGACACTCGCTCCTGGCACCTGCTGCCCGACGAGGTATCGGTTGTGCGGCTCCGCCTGCCCGCCGGCATCCATCCCCTGTCGCTGGAGGTCGAGACTGGCCGCGGTGAGGGCACGCGGCTGATCGATCTCGGCGAGGTGGTGGTGTGGGACGGGAGTGTACAGGTGCTGTCCGCCCGAGTTTGGCCCTGAGCGCCTCTCCGGGTTAGCTTCCCGGCCTTCACGACACAGCGAAGGCGGCGTGCGGGAGGAATCTCCGCCGCGCGTCACCCTGCCGAATACGGATTGCTGAAGGCGAATGACAGGCATAGAGAGGGAAAAGGTCGGATCGCTTCCCGTCTGGGCGTGGGCCGCGCTTTCGGGTTTCGCGATCTGGCTGCTGTACGTGCTCACGCTCGGGCCGACGACGGCCTTCTGGGACACCTCCGAGTACATCGCGACGGCCCACATCCTGGGAATGCCGCACCCGCCCGGGAACCCGCTGTTCGTGCTGGTCGGGAAGGTCTGGCTGCTTCTCACCGGCTGGACCGGCCTCGAGATCGCCACCCGGATCAACCTTCTGAGCGCCACCGTCTCCGCCGCCGCCGCCGTGTTCTGGTTTCTCGCCGTAATGCGGATCTGGGCCCACTTCACCGAGAACCGGGCCGTCGCTCTCATGGCCGCCTTCTGCGCCGTCCTGGTGGGCGGTACGGCGTACACGGTGTGGGCCCAGTCGAACGTGAACGAGAAGGTGTACACGGTCTCGCTCCTGTTCGTGGCTGCCATCTCGTACCTGGCGATGGTCTGGGAGGACCACAGCGACACGTACCGGGGCGACCGCATCATGGTCCTGATCGCGTTCCTTCTCGGTCTCGGCGCCACGAATCACCAGATGTCGCTTCTTCCGCTTCCCGCTCTGGCGGTGTTCGTATTGTGGCACAATCACGGCCGCCTTCGGAGCTGGAAGTCGCTGGCGATCCTGGCCGCCGGATTGGCCGCCGGATACGTCGCGGCAGCTGCCCTGGAGGGACTCGGGTGGCCCCTGCCCGGCCTATGGATGTACGCGGGCGCCATCGCCGTCGTATGGGTGGTCCTGTCGCCTCGGGTGGCGGTAGCGGGCACGCTGTTCCTGATCGTCGGCTTCTCGGTGCAGCTGCTGTTCGTGCCCATTCGCTCGGCCCAGAATCCGATCATCGACGAGGCGGACCCGGAGTGCGTGGTGATCGGAGAAGATGGAACGCGGTACAATCGAATCATCGACGCTGTGATCCCGAAGCAGTACGAGACCGGGTTCGGTGAGAAGAAGCTGGCCGTGCGGTGCGACAAGCTGGCCGCCTCGATCGCGCGCGAGCAGTACCAGAAGCCGCCCTGGTCCGAGGCGCAGTCTCCGAGGAAAGCCCAGTTCGCGATGTTCTGGCAGTACTTCGATTGGCAGTGGGCGCGCACTCTCCCTCTCGGAGTCCGAGGCATGGCCACGATGCTGTTTCTCGCCTTTGGGATCGTCGGCCTGGTGCGCCACGCGCGCGGCGACCTGGACAGCTTCGTCTACTTCATCACGTTCCTCGGCACGATCACGGTGCTCCTGATCTTCTACCTCAACTTCAAGTACGGGTACAGCACGTACGCGGAGATCCCGTTGGATCGGCGGGAGGTTAGAGAGCGCGACTATTTCTACGTCTTCAGCTTCAATGTGTGGGGGCTGTACGCGGGAATGGGCATCGCGACCGCGTGGAAGTGGATCGGGGACCGCGTCACGGCCGGCGGCGACCGCACCCGGGGCCTCCGTCTGGCGTCTCCGCTGCTCGGAATCGCGTTGCTGCCGCTGATCTTCAACTTCGCCCTGGCAGACCGACGAGGCGACTTCTCGGCGCGCGATTGGGCCTGGAATCTACTCCAGTCGGTCGAGCCGTACGGGATTCTGTTCACGAACGGCGACAACGACACGTTCCCGCTGTGGTACCTGCAGGAAGTCGAGGGAATCCGACGCGATGTGACCGTCATCGTGCATTCGTACCTCGGCACGAAGTGGTATCCGAAACAGCTTCGGGAGCTGACAACACCTTGTCCGGACGGAGTCGATCCTCTCCTCACGCCGACCGTGATCGTGTGCCAGAGACCATTCGACCGGGACGCGGCGATCGACGTGTACCGGGAGATGGACGTCTCGCCGCCCGCCCGGGCCATCCACTCCCTGACGGACGAGGAGGTGGATGCGCTACCCCTGTACCAACCGGCGCCGGCGGGAACGGTCGTGCAGTTCACGCCCAACATCGAAGTTCGTTTCGACGAGGAACGGTTCCTCATGCACCCCGACTTCCTGGTCTACTACATCGTTCAGGAGGCGCTGGGGGACCGTCCGATCTACTTCGCGGCCACGGCGCCACCGGTGTATGAGCAATGGAACCTCGGAGCGGACCTGGTCCGGCAGGGAATGGCGCACAAGCTGGCGGAGAACCTCGAGCCGACGGACAACATTGTGCAGCTCGATCCGCAGTTCGTCATCCGGTGGATCGACGTCGAGCGGACCAACCATCTGCTGTGGGACGTCTTTCGTCTGGATTATCTGTTCGAGTGGGACCTGTGGCCCGAGCCCTCCACGAGGGCGAGCATTCCGGCGCAGTATTACATCGCCCACGTCGCCCTGGGATCGGCGTTGGAACATCTCGGCAGGTCGGAAGAAGCGGAAGCCGCGTTCATCCGTGGCGAGAAGCTCCTGGAGCTGCGCGGCAGGACGATTCCCTGATTATTCCCTGAGTTGAGTGTCGACATCGCTCGAGGCCGTCAGGCCCGTGACCTGGCGGCCTGTTGCGTTTACGGCCACGTACTGAGCCCTGCCTTCGGGCATCAGCACGAGCTCCAGCTCTCTGACGCCTGTGCTCCCGAGGAAACGTCCACGCCTCACGTCGAACCGCACGGTCTGCTCGGAACTGCCCCGAAGCGAGACCACGCTGCCGCCAGCTCCGCTCGCGTCGGGTGCCGGTTCCCAGGTCGTCGTCACGGCCAGGAGCGCGACAGTGGAGCTGCCTGCTGACCTGATTTCGGTCAGGCGAACTTCGCGCGTCTGGACGACGTCGTAGTCCACGGCCAGGCCGAGCGCCGCCGCCGGGACCGGCATCGTCTCGGACCACTCCTCTCCGACCCTGGCGACTCCGCCAGGCAGCGGCGGAAATCCCAGCTGGCTCAGCCAGTTCTCCACCTGCTCGAGCAGTCCCGGGTCCGCTTCGGACGCCTGACCCGGCAAGCGCAGGCTCACCGTCCGTCCGGCCCGGGTCGCCGTGTGGTAGAACTCGAGGCCTCGCAGCCCGCTCAGATCCGGGAGCTCGTCCTGAGTCGGGCGCACGTCGAGAGAGATCTCCTCGAGAGTGGAAATATAGCCGATCGCATCGTCCGACACGGTGTCAAACAGGTGATGCAGCCGGATCGTCGTGCGCGTAGTCGCAGGTCCACCGAGATCCGTGGGCAGGCTCACTACGAGGTCGCTGCGGTGCGTGTACTGAAGCCATTCACCGGGGGCGCCGCCCAGCTCGAGCCGCACTGATTCCTGCGTGCTGCCCTCCCGTGGGCCGATGGCGAGAGTGAAGCCGGTCATCACGACCAGCAGACAAAGACGACCAGCGGCGACGGGACGGTCTGACATGAACCGGACCGTAGTCCCGGTCACTGGATCTCACAAGCGCCCTTGGGGCGCACCAGGGGCGTTTCAGTGTCCGTTTTTGGGCCAAAATGACGATGCTGCCGGCTCACACCGAGTGCTGGAGGCGGCGTCGTTCAACCCCTGCGGCCCGACGGCGGACCCTCGTTTGCGTGAACCCGACAACTTCAACTCTCTCACTGTATCTGCCATTGCAGCAATACGTTAGTACTGTGCTGTGAGCCTGGTCGACCGTTCGCGCGAGCGCCGATATCGACGGTGAAGTCGCTCCTGCACCGCGCGGTGTCCGTTTCGGTTTCAATCTTGCTCGGCTGGCATGCTGATGGACGCGCGCCGGTACCGCCCTCCGAGACCGGCAGCGCGACGAGACCGGACTTTCCAGCCCGGGTGCCGTGCCATGAAGCAGCCGCCGATACAGACGACAGGGTCCGACGATACGCCGGTTGCGGGTTTCGATCCCACTGCCGCGATCGAGGAACTCCGCGCGGCGGAAGAGCGCTATCGAGCGATCGCGGAAGTGGTCGCCGACTGGGCGTACTCGCTGCGGATCCAGCCGGACGGCGAGGCTGAACTTCTGTGGACCAACATGGATCCGGTCAGGGTCGTCGGGTACGGGCCGTCCGATCTCGACGAGCGACTCGGGTGGCTCGGTCTCGTGCACCAGGATGACAAGACCAGGCTCCGATCGCACATAGCGGCCCTGCTGAAGGGCCGAACGGACATCGCCGAGTACCGCGTCGTCACACGGAGTGGCGAAGTGCGTTGGGTGCGCGACTACGGGCGTCCTCTGGAGTCGGGCAACGGCTCGATCAACGCCGTGGGAGGCGTTCGTGATATCACCGCCCGTCGGCAGGCGGAACTCGACCGCGCGCGATTGATCTCGGAACTCGAAGCGACGAACGAGGAGCTCGAGAGAATGGCCGCGTCCGTCTCCCAGGAGCTAGAAGACCCGCTCGCCGCCGTGGCGGCGGGACTCATGCGACTGGACGCCCGTCTCGAGGACAGCGATCCCGGTCTCGACGCAGACGTGCAGAGGGCGCACCGGGCCGTGCTGCACCTGCGGGACATGCTGGAAAGCCTGGAGGAGCTGGCTCGCATTGGACACCTGCCCGAGACCCTGGAGACGATCTTGCTGGGCGAGCTCGCGGCCGAGGCGGTGGACCTGTGCCGCACCCGAATACGGTCCGGCGACGTCAAGGTGGAGATCGGGGAGCTGCCGCACGTGTTCGGAGACCGGATCCGCCTACTCCAGCTTCTCCGCATCCTGGTCGAGAACGCCGTGGTTTACATGGGCGAGCAGCCCGAGCCGCGGCTCGAGATCGGCGCGGAGTCG